>CAJODQ010000013.1 GCA_905233345.1 uncultured Bacteroidales bacterium | reverse complement strand
TGGTATTTTCGTGGTATAATTCTATCAAAAGAAAAACGCAACTCATTGAAAATCATTGAGTTGCGTTCCTAAATTCGTGACTCCCACGGGATTCAAACCCATAACCTTCTGATCCGTAGTCAGATGCTCTATTCAGTTGAGCTAGGGAGCCAGGTGCGAGTGCTACTACTCTGCCGGGGTGGCGAGGGCAGCTCTCTTTTTCTCCTTGATCCGGGCTTTCTTACCGGTCAGGCCTCTGAGGTAGAAGATACGTGCGCGACGCACCTTACCAACCTTGTTGAGTTCAATCGAGTCGATGAAGGGGGAGTCGAACGGGAAGATACGTTCCACGCCGATACCACTCGACATCTTGCGTACCGTAAAGGTCTTGGTGTGGCCGAATCCACGTTTCTGGAGCACGATGCCGCGGAATTTCTGGATACGTTCCTTGCTTTCGCCCTTTGCGGAATCCTCTTTGATCTTGTAGGCGACGGTGATGGTGTCACCGGCCTTGAAGTCGGGGAAATTCTTTTTTTCTTGTGCCATTGCCTCGCAGGCAACTTTCATCAAATCCATTTTCTTTACTTTTTAATTGCCGAAAAATCTTCAGTGCAACGTTGCTGGATTGTCTCTGATCTCTTTCGCAAGAGGTTGCTTCATTTTCGGGACTGCAAAAGTACAAATTATTTTGGTACGTGCAACTTTTTTTGCAAAAATTTATTCAAAACGCAGTTCGCCGAAGCATTCAGGCACGTGGAAATTGGGCGAAAGGGTGGTGACGGGGTTCCAGCTGAGGAAGTGGGGGACTGCCGTGTCGTCACCACATTTGTAGAAATTGGCGCGGACGGTCCGGCCGCTGAACTGCGTCAGGTCGAGGTCGGCCTGGGCGTAGAGGCGCTTGGGAATGGCCAGGGTCAGCGTCCACTCTTGCTCGTCCGTGCGGGTGCCGAAGGCTTCGTTGCCGAGGGTCGAGTGGCGGCGGATCTGGTGGATGATCTCGTCGCCGCAATAGTGGCGCTCGGTGCGGGTGGGGCCGTAGTGGAAGGTGCCGTGGCCGATGCAGTTCATCTCGAGGTTGAAGTAGCTCGGGTCACGGTCCGACGGGATCATGAAGAATTCTACGCAGTCGTCTTTGTAGGGGGAGGAACCTGCATCATAATCGTATGTTGCGCGCGCACCCTGCTCGCGCACGTGGAACTGGAGATAGATCTCCGTCTCGGAGTGCATGATGCGGAATTCCGCCAGGGGACGGTAGGGGAAGGCGGGCCAGTTGACCTGGTCGATGGCGTGCCAGGCGATGCCGGCTTCGTCGAATTTGGCCTGAACCGCTTCGATGGAGGGCTCGGGAGTTGCGAAGGCCACCTTGGCTACGAGAATCATCAAAATTGTGAGTTTCATTGCACAAAGTTAGGAATTTCGGGAGATATATTATATATTTGTAAGATGAAATGAGAATTATTTAATCAATCAAACCAATACAGACTATATGAAAAGAGTTTATCGATTCGGAGGAAAGGAAGCGGAAGGCAATGGCCAGATGCGCAATCTCCTCGGAGGCAAGGGTGCCAATCTCGCTGAAATGTGTACGCTGGGTATTCCCGTCCCGGCCGGTTTCACCATCACGACCGAGTGCTGCACGGAATATTATGCACTGGGCGGCGGTTATACCGCTGAGCTCAAACACGATGTAGCCGAGGCCCTGAAGGCGACGGAAGCTATCATGGGCAAGAAATTCGGCGATCCGAAGAACCCGCTGCTCGTCAGCTGCCGTTCCGGCGCCCGCAGTTCCATGCCCGGCATGATGGATACCATCCTGAACATCGGCCTGTGCTCCGCCACGATCCCCGGCATGATCGAAAAGACCCAGAACCCGCGCTTCGTGTATGATGCCTACCGCCGCCTCATCATGATGTATTCCGACGTCGTGATGGAGAAAGCCGAAGGCATCGAGCCGGAAGACGGCAAGGCCATCCGCCAGCAGCTTGACAAGATGATGGAAGACCTCAAGGAAGCCAAAGGCTACAAGTCCGACACCGAGATCACCGCAGAGGAACTCAAGGACCTGGCCGAGCGCTTCAAAGTCCGCATCAAGGAAGTTCTCGGCGTCGAATTCCCCGACACCGCGGAAGCCCAGCTCTGGGGCTCCATCGGCGGCGTGTTCAAATCCTGGAACGGCAAGCGCGCCATCAAGTACCGCCAGATCGAAGGCATTCCCGATGACTGGGGCACGGCCGTGAACGTCCAGTCCATGGTCTTCGGCAACATGGGTGAGACTTCCGCTACCGGCGTGGCCTTCTCCCGCAACCCGGCCAACGGCGACAATAAATTCTATGGTGAGTGGCTCATCAACGCCCAGGGCGAAGATGTGGTGGCCGGTATCCGTACCCCGAACCCGCTCAACAACGCGACCAAGAGCCCGCAGAACGCGCACCTGAAGTCCCTCGAGGACGCCATGCCCGACGTGTACAAGGAACTCGACGACATCCGCATGCTGCTCGAGAAACACTTCAACGACATGCAGGACATCGAATTCACGATCCAGGAAGGCAAGCTCTGGATGTTGCAGTGCCGTATCGGCAAGCGCACCGGCCTGGCGGCCCTGAACATGGCCATGGATATGCTCGAAGAGGGCATGATCGACGAGAAGACCGCTGTCACCCGCGTGTCGCCGGCCCAGCTCGACGAGATCCTGCACCCCATCCTCGACCCGGCTTCCGAGAAGAAAGCCACGGTCGTGGCCCACGGCCTTCCGGCCTCCCCGGGCGGTGCCGTCGGTACCATCGTCTTCTCCAACGCCGATGCCGTGAAGGCTGCCGCCGAGAAGCGCAAAGTGATCCTGGTCCGCGAAGAGACCTCTCCGGAAGATGTGGAAGGCATGCGCGCCGCTGTGGGTATCCTCACCCAGAAAGGTGGTATGACTTCGCACGCCGCCCTCGTGGCCCGTGGCTGGGGCAAGTGCTGCATCGTAGGTTGCGAAGACATGAAGATCAACCTCGACAAGAAGGAAGTCTGGTTCACCGGCTCCGACAAAGTCTATCACGAAGGTGAATACTTCTCGCTCAACGGTGCCAAGGGCGCTGTCTACGCCGAGAAGATCGAAACCATGGATGCTTCCGACAACCCGCGTTTCGTGAAGTTCATGGCCATTGCCGACAAGTTCCGCAAGATGGGCGTCCGCACAAATGCCGACAACCCGGAAGATACCCAGCGTGCCCTGAGCTTCGGTGCAGAAGGCATCGGCCTGTTCCGCATCGAGCACATGTTCTACGGCCGAAACTCCGAGACCCCGCTGGGCAAGCTCCGCAAGATGATCCTCTCCAAGACCGACGAGGAGCGCGTCGCCGCCCTGAACGAACTCGAGCCGTACATCAAGGCTTCTGTCAAGGGTACCATGAAAGTCATGGACGGCAAGCCCGTGACCTTCCGTCTCCTCGACCCGCCGTTGCATGAGTTCGTGCCGCAGACCGAAGACAAGAAGGCCGAGCTGGCCGAAGAGCTCCACATCTCGAAGCGCGACATCGAGAAACGCGGCGAGAGCCTCCACGAGGTCAACCCGATGATGGGCCACCGTGGTGTCCGTCTCCACATCACCTATCCGATGATCTCCGAGACCCAGTTCCGCGCCATCTTCACTGCCGCCATCGAGTTGAAGAAGGAGGGCCATAACCCGATGCCCGAGATCATGATCCCGGTCACGATCTCCGAGCGTGAGCTCCGCTTCCAGAAAGCCATCTGCGAGCGCGTCCGCGCCGAGGTCGAGGCCCGTCTCAACGAGCACGTCGACTACAAGTTCGGTACGATGATCGAGATCCCGCGCGCAGCCCTGACGGCCGACCGCATGGCCCGCACCGCCGAGTTCTTCTCCTTCGGTACCAACGACTTGACGCAGATGACCTTCGGCTTCAGCCGCGACGACGTGAGCACCTTCATGGGCGACTACCTGGGCAACAAGATCCTCGACAGCGACCCGTTCAAGACGCTCGACACCAAGGCTGTCGGCAAACTGGTCGAGATGGCTGTCAAGAGCGGCCGCTCCACCCGCGCGAACCTCAAATGCGGTATCTGCGGTGAGCACGGCGGTGACCCGGCTTCCGTGAAGTTCTGCCACAAGATCGGCCTGAACTATGTGTCCTGCTCGCCGTTCCGCGTGCCGATCGCACGCCTTGCCGCCGCGCAGGCTGCCATCGAAGACGAGAAATAAACCTGCACTACCCGGAGCCCTTCCGTGCGAACGGGAGGGCTTTTTTTGTGATATGAATCTGATACAACGAATCGTCGTCGCGCTCAAAGGTTTCTTCATGGGCGCGGCCAACGTGGTGCCGGGCGTGTCCGGTGGCACCATCGCCCTGATCACGGGCATCTACAAGGAGATCATTGACGCACTGGGCAGCCTCACCAGCAAAGAGACCTGGAAAGTGCTCTTCCGGGGTGATTTCAAGGGCTTCTGGAAAGATGTACACGGAACCTTCCTGGTCTGGCTGGCCATAGGCGTTGTGCTCAGCGTGCTGACCCTGTCCAAGCTGATGGACTATGTCCTGGATAACTATCCTGTGCAGACATGGGCCTTTTTCTTCGGCCTGATCGTAGCCTCGGCCATCATCATGTTCAAGGGCATCCGGGGCTGGGGTGTCAAGGACGTACTCTTCGTGCTGTTCGGTGTAGGGCTGGGCCTGCTGCTGGGTCATCTGACGCCCACCGAAACCCCCAATACCTGGCCTGTCTTCTTCCTGTGCGGTGCCATTGCCGTCTGCACCATGATCCTGCCTGGCGTGTCTGGCAGTTTCGTGCTGGTGCTTCTGGGTAAATACGACGAAATCATGGAGGCGTTGGCGAATCTCGACTGGCCCGTGCTCATCGTTTTCGGCCTGGGCTGCGTGGTGGGCATCCTCCTCTTCTCGCACTTCCTGCACTGGCTGCTGGCCCGCTTCGAAAAAGAGACGATGCTGGTGCTGCTGGGCTTCGTCGTGGGCTCATTGGTCAAGATCTGGCCGTGGTCCAATCCCGAAGTACAAGCGCTGCCCGATCCCCAGTACGGGGCGGCAGCGCTCTGGGCTTTGCTGGGCGTCGTTGTGGTGCTCGGCGCCGAGTGGATCGCTACTCGTATCTCAGCGCGTCAATCGGATTGAGGTTCGAGGCCTTCCGGGCCGGATACCAGCCGAAGAACACGCCGGTAAACACGCAGACGAGGAACGACAGCACGATCGAGAAGGTCGACACGGCGGTGTTTGTGCCGAAAAGGCTGATGACCTTGGAGGCCGCGACTCCTAGCAGCACGCCGATCACGCCGCCGGCCACACTGATGATGATCGACTCGATGAGGAACTGCAGCAGGATCTGCCGTCCCTTGGCACCGATCGACATGCGCAGGCCGATTTCCCGCGTGCGCTCCGTTACCGATACATACATGATGTTCATGATGCCGATGCCGCCCACGACCAGCGAAATGCCGGCCACGGCGGCCAGCAGCATCGTGAGCATGTCCATCACGGAACTGAGGGTCTCCATCATCTCCTGCTGGGAACGCACGTTGAAGTCGTTCTCCTGGCCGATGCGAATGTTGTGGTTGGTCTGCAGGATCTTCGTGATCTCGTCGATCGCCTGGTCGGTGTATTCTTCAGAGAGTGCCGAGCAGGTGATGCCCTGGATGTAATTGATGGCCAGGATGCGTTTCTGGACGGTGGTGTAGGGGGCAATCAGCAGGTCGTCCTGGTCCATGCCCATGGAGTTGTAGCCCTTGGGCTCCAGCACGCCGATGATCTTCATCGGAATCTGGTTGAAGCGGATGGTCTGTCCCAACGGGTCGGTGCCGTCGGAGAAGAGCTCGTCGACGACGGTCTGGCCCACGACGCAGACCTTGGCGGCGTGCAGGATGTCGCTTTCCGTGAAGCAGGTGCCGCTGGCGATTTCATAGCCGCGGATGTCGAGATACTGGTCGTTGACGCCGTAGATGGTGGTCGGCGTGTTGTTCGAGCCTTTGATGGCCTGGCCGCTGGCCTGGACCGTCGGGGTGATCTTGTCGACGTAGCTGCTCTGCAGGACGATCGATTCGTAGTCCTCCAGCTTGAGGGTCTGCATGCTTGATCCGCTCTGCCGGACGCCGCCGAAGCGGCCGTTGCCCGGGCTGACCATGATCATGTTGGATCCCATCTGCCCGATCTCGGAGCGGATGCTCTGTTTGGAGCCGTTGCCGATGGCCAGCATGGCAATGACCGAAGCCACGCCGATGATGATGCCGAGCATCGTCAGGAAGCAGCGCATCTTGTTGTTGAGCAGTGCCTTGATGCAAATCTTGAACAAATTGCTGATATCCATGGCTTAATCCTCCTCTTTCGGCATCGAGGCCAGTACTTTTTCCGCCGATTCCAGGTGCGCGTTGCGCTGGTCGCTGACGATGCGGCCGTCGCGCAGCGTGATGGTGCGGCTGCTGAAGGCCGCCAGCTCGGGGTTGTGGGTGACGAAGATGATGGTGCGTCCGTCGCGGTGCAGGCGCTGGAAGAGCGCCAGCACTTCGTAGGACGTGCGGGTGTCCAGGTTGCCCGTGGCCTCGTCGGCCAGGATGATGACCGGGTTGTTGACCAGGGCGCGGGCGATGGCCACGCGCTGCATCTGGCCGCCGGAGAGCTGGTTGGACTTGTGGGTGAGGCGGTCGCCCAGGCCCACTTCCTGCAGGGCAGCGATGGCGCGTTCCCGCCGTTCGGCATGGCTGACGTCGCGGTTGTACATCAGCGGCAGCTCCACATTTTCAATCGAGGTGGTCTTGGGTAACAGGTTGTAGTTCTGGAAGATGAAGCCGATCTTGCGATTGCGCAGCGTGGCGCGGTCGTTCTTGCTCATCTGGCGGACGGAGATCCCGTCGAGGTAGTACTCGCCGGAGGTCGGCACGTCGAGGCAGCCCAGGATGTTGAGCAGCGTGGACTTGCCGGAGCCGCTGGTACCCATGATGGTCACGAATTCGCCCTGGCCAATGGTGAAGGAAACGCCGCGCAGCGCCTTCACCACCTCGTCACCGACGAGGAACTCGCGCTTGATATTTTCGATCCGGATGATCTCGTCCATGGCCTACTCGGTGCGTTTGTTGTCACCCTGCTGCGGCGGACGCGGCATGAACGGGTTGTTGCCGCCGGGCTGCTGCATCTTCTTCGGATCGGGAGCCGAGGCGCCAGGGGTCACCAGTTTGGTGCCCGTCACGACGCGGTCACCGACCACGAGGCCTTCGAGGATTTCGGTCTGCACGCCGTCGCTCACGCCCGTCTTCACATTGGCGGATTCGAGCTTGCCGTCCGGCAGCTGCTTCCAGACCGTGTTCTCCTGATATTTCTCGCCCTCCGGCGTGAAGCGCAGGGCCCGGACGGGCACGGCCAGCACGCCGCTCTTGTCGAGCGTGAAAATGGTGATGTTGGCCGTCAGGCCCGGCATCAGCTTCTGGTCGGGGTTCGGTGCGTCAATCACCACCTGGTAGGTCACCACGTTGGAGGTGGTGGTGGCCTGCAGGCGGACCTGCGTCACGGTGCCGTGGAAGGTGTCTTCGGGATAGGCGTCCACCTCGAACTCCACCCGCTGGCCCTCCTTGACGGCGCCGATGTCAGCCTCGTCGACGTTGGCGATCACGCGCATCTGCGTCAGGTCGTTGGCGATGGTGAAGAGGGTCGGGGTGCTGAAGCCGGAGGCCACGGTCTGGCCCTCATCCACGGCGCGCGACAGCACCACGCCGTCGATGGGCGAGTAGATCTTCGCGTAGCCGATGTTCTTCTGCGACTTGCTGTAATTGGACTGGGCCTGCGAATAGGAGAACTTGGCCTTGTCGTAGCTGTACTGGGCCTGCTCGAATTCCGTGGCGCTCACCAACTCCTTCTCGTAGAGCCCTTTGATGCGCTCGTAGTTGCGGGTCTGGTAGTCGTATTCGACCTTGGAGGAATTAAGGTTGGCCCGCGACGACTCGAGCTCTGTCTGGAGCACGCTCATGTCGAGTTCGGCGATGAGCTGGCCTTCCTTGACGACGGAGTTGTAGTCCACGTAGATCTTGGAGATGATGCCGGATACCTGCGTACCGACTTCGACCTGTTTCACGGGTTCTACGGTACCGGTGGCGGTGACGCTGCTGGAGATGGTGGTCGGTTCAACCGTGGTGGTCTGGTAGACCAGCACCTGCTTGACGTCCCGGTGGTGGAAAAGCCGGAAGGCAATGAGCAGGACGAGGACGGCCGCGACGACCCAAAGGATGGTTTTCGTTGACTTCTTCATGTATGTAATATTTTATAAATCAATGGGTTGTTCCATGTAGCGGCCGAGCACTTTGGCGTCCAGGACGGCCTGGTATTTAGCCTGCAGCTTTTGGGAGAGGGCACTGGTGAGATTGTTCTTCTCGGTCAGCAGTTCCACGGTGTTCTTGATGCCCGCGTCGAACTGTTCGGAAACCAGCCGATAGCTTTCTTCGGCTGCCTTCAGCTGTTCCTGCGCTGCGAAATAGCGCTGCTGGGCGGAGAGCGCATCGTTGCGGAGCGTCTCCAGGGTGGACAGGAGCTGCTTCTTGCTGCTCTCGAACTGGAGCTGCTGGGCACTGTACTGAAGTTCCGCGCGTTTGACGCTGGTGCGGGTCTGCCGGCCGTTGAAGATGGGCAGGCTCAGGCTCAGGCCCACGGTTTCACCCAGCTTGTTGCCGAGCTGGTCGAAGTAGCGTGTGCCCGTGGCGGAGTTCCAGCCGGTCGAGATGCCGGCGCTCAGGTTGATGGACGGCGCGTAGGCGCCCTTTGCGACCTTGACGGCCATTTCCGAGGCGTCCACGCCGAGGGCGGCGCTCCGCATCGACGGCAGCGTGGCGAGTGCTTCCTCATAGATGTCGGCCAGCGAGGGCAGGGGCGTGCCCACCAGCTCGTCGCCGATTTCAGGGATCGCGGGTTCAAACTCGTCCGTGAGGCCGAGCTCCAGCAGCTGCTTGAGTTTCAGCCGGTCGTTTTCAAAGGTATTTTCAGCCACCACAATCTGGTAGCGGTCGTTGGCCTGCTGGCTGCGGAGCTGCGACAGGTCCACCTTGGAGATGGAGCCTGCGCGGAAAAGTTCCTCGCCACGCGCCACCTGATGGTCCGACAGTTCGGCGGCCTGCCGCTTGACATCGAGCGACTCCTTGTCGTAGAGCAGCTGGATATAGGCCTGGGCGATGCTGATCTCCAGGTCGATGCGCTGCTGTTCGACATCATAGCCGGCTGCTTCGGCCTGGTACTGCTGCTGCTTGACCGTGTTGCGGAGCCGGCCGCCCTGATAGAGCGTCAGGCCGGAGTTCAGGCCGAAGGAATTGCTGAGCGTCGTGTTGCCGCTCTTCTCCATATATTCGTTGTACGTGGTGACGTTCTGGAAATTGGCGCCGAAATTACTCGAAAAGCTGAGTGTTGGCAGCTGCGCACCCTTTGCCTGTTCGAGCGAGACCTCGGCGGTCTCATGGGTGATTTCCTTGGTCTTGATCTGGATGTTGTGTTGCTGGGCGTAGTCGATGCAGTCGCGGAGAGTCCAGGCTTTCGTGTCCTGTGCGCGCAACGGAAGGGCGCAGAGGCAGAGGAGGACGGCGAGCAGGATGCCAGCGGGGGTCGGTCGGTTCATTTTATGACGATTAACGATATATTAGATATAAAAAAGCCCTTGGAGTTTAATGCAGATATCTTGAATATTTGTATCTTTGAAGATCAATCGACTGAAACCATGAAGAAATTCTCCTTTGTCCTGCTGGCATTCGCCGCATTGACGCTGCTGGCCTCCTGTGGCGGTTCTTCAGAAGTACCCGACCACCTGTCCGTCGTTCCCAATCCTGTAAGCATGGAGCTGGGAGGGCGCGGCGCCAAAACCAGTGCGAAAGTCCAGACACGGATCGATCCGAACCTGGCTCCCGAAGAATATATCCTCCAGATCCAGAACGGAAAGATCCAGCTCGCCGCTGGCTCCGAAGCCGGCCTTGTCTGGGGCAAGCAGACGCTCGCCCAGATCCAGGCCCAGTGCGGAAAGCAGCTTCCCGGCGTGGTCATTGAAGACAAGCCCGCCTTCGCCTATCGCGGTGCGCACCTCGACTGCTGCCGCCACTTCTTCACGGTCGACGAGGTCAAGACCTACCTCGACATGATGGCGCTCCATAAACTCAACGTGTTCCACTGGCACCTGACCGAAGACCAGGGCTGGCGTGCTGAGATCAAGCAGTATCCCAAACTGACGGAAGTGGGTTCCCGGCGCGCTGAGACGCTGGTGGGCCACTATGGCTCCACGGAGTACGACGGCACGCCTTACGGCGGCTTCTATACGCAGGACGAGATGCGCGACGTGGTGAAATACGCTGCCGAGCGCGGGATCACCGTCATTCCGGAGATCGAGATGCCGGGCCACGCTTCCGCTGCGCTGGCCAGCTATCCGGAACTCGGCTGCCGGGGCAAGGATTATCCCTACAAAGTCCAGACGACCTGGGGCATCTTCCCCGAAGTTTTCTGCGCCGGCAACCCTGAGACCCTCACCTTCCTGGAGAACGTGCTCGACGAGATCTGCGACATCTTCCCTTCGGAATACATCCACATTGGCGGTGACGAAGCGCCGCGCGAAGAGTGGGAGAAATGCCCGAAGTGCCAGGCCCTGATGAAGGAGAAGGGCTTCACGCGCGAGGCGGAGCTTCAGAGCTATATCAACAACGAGATCGAGCACTATCTGGCCGGCAAGGGCCGCAAGATCATCGGTTGGGACGAGATCCTCGACGGTGGCGTTTCCCCGAGCGCGACGGTCATGTCGTGGCGCGGCGCCAAGGGCGGCATCGCGGCGGCAAAGATGGGCAACGACGTGGTGATGACCCCCAACAGCCACTTCTATTTCGACTATTACCAGACGAAGGACCGCCAGGAGAACGGTGAGCCCATGGCCATCGGCGGCTACCTGCCGCTGCGCAAGTGCTATGCCTACGATCCGTACGACCAGCTTACCGCCGAAGAGAAAGCCCACATCAAGGGCGTTCAGGCCAACGTCTGGACCGAATACATCCCGACCTTCGACCACGTGCAGCACATGGTTCTGCCGCGCTTCGCCGCCCTGGCCGAGGTGGGCTGGAGCCTCGACAACCGCACGGAGTACGAGCCTTTCGTGGAGCGCGTCGAAGCGGGCCTGCTACCCATCTATCAGCAGCGCGGCTACCGCTATGCCGACTATGCCTTCAAGGGCATCGAATAAGTCATCATCCCAAAACCTGTATACCTATGAAGAAAATTTTGTTACTCCTGATGGCCCTCGTACTTCTCGCGGGCTGTTCGAAAAAGCAAGCCGAAGTGAATGCCCCTGAGGCGGCTGCGCAGCCTGAAGCCGTCGTCGCGGCTGCTGTGGACACCGTCGCCGAACCGGCCGTTGAGCCCGCCCCGGCCGTGCAGCCCAAGGCTCCCGAAAAGAAACCCGAACCGGTTACCTTCAAGTCGCTGATGTCGAAGTATGGCGTTTACGGCCGACTCGCGCAGTACGACAAGGCCTTGTCCAACAGGGAGAAGAAGAAAGCCAAGGAGATCGAGGACGAGCTCTACGAAATCTGCAAGAAGGTGAAGGCCGACCCGAATGTCCCCGAAAGCGTTTACAAGGAATTCCGCAATTACATCGAGGACGAGGAAGATCGCATCGAAGACAAATATTGATGGACGATTTCCTGAAGAAAGTGTTCGACCGGCTGTCGGTCTGCCTCACCTATGCGGGTGAGGACATCGACGATTTCCTTTGGGTCCTCGACCAGGACGAGAAAGAGGGAAGGGCGCCGGCCGATGTCGAGCGGATGCGCAGTCTCTATCGCCAGATCAAGGAGCAGTATGCCCAGGACGGCGAAGATCTGCGCACCCTCGGCCTCTCTACCGAAGACGCCCTCGACCTGGCCGTTCACATGGTCGAACTCTACCAGGCCATCTTCGACTACCTCATGGCGGAAGATCCTTCCAAGTTGGCGGAAGATCCCAACGCCGCTGACTTCAACGCCATGTACGAACTGTTCAAACAATCGAAGGAACTGCCCAGCTAGGAGCCTGATCCTGTAGAATGGGGAAGGGGTCTGCCTTGCGGCAGGCCCCTTTTTTTGCGGTTTGAACGGAAATGGACAGGTCGCGAACGGAGATGGACGGCCGCAAACAGAGATGGACAAAGCGCGAACGGAGGTGGACAGGTGCTTGGCTTGAGATGTTTACTTTTGCCGCCTGAAAAATGACGGCACATCCCGCCGCTTCCCGGAAGAATCTAAATACACAAGATAAGATGAAAAAAATGGACATCGCAAAAGAAACGTACGTGGCCCCCGCCATGCTGGTCGTGGAGGTCAAACTCGGAGGAATTGTTTGTACCAGCGAAAGTGATTCGGACGCAACGGCCGATAATTTTACTTGGAATTAAAGGAAGAAGACACGATGAAAAAGTTTTTCCATATCGCCGCTTTGGCTATGATGGCCGTGGCTTGCAACATCGCAGAACTCGATCCTGCCCAGGGCGGCGAAGAGCCGGCACCCGTGGCTAAAATGATTGTCGAAACCGTTTCCGGTACCCGTGAGACGTCCACCAAGGCGACGATTGCCAATGACGGTTCTTTCGCCTGGTCGAAGGACGACAATATCGCCGTTCACGTTTCGAACGGTTCGTCCCATCTGTATGTGTTCACTTCTGATTCGGAACATGGTGCTTCCGGCGCTTCTGTCGCAGCGCATTCCGCATCGTTCACGGTCGCGTATGAAGAAGGCTATTCCCGCGACGCCTTTGCCGTGTATCCGAGCAATATCGTTTCCGCCAATGCCGCCAATTATGGCCAGGAGGGACATACCTTGGATCTGACGCTTCCTTCCAGCTACACGCTGGCCCAGGTGAGTGGCACGACCACCCCTTGCCCGATGATTGCCGACAATACCGGCTCCGGCTGGACCTTCCACCAGCTCTGCGGCCTGCTGCGCCTGAAGGTCAACAGCATCCCGCCGAGCACCAAACGTCTGGAAATCGATTTCGATGGCCAGAAAGTGTGGGGAGACTTCTCCGTCGCAGTAGATGTCACGCCGGGCACTTATGCGATTGCTACTGAGGCCGACGAAGCACATGACGTCATCTCGATCACCAAGGATGGAACGGATGTGACGCTTAATAAAGGCGCCTGGCTGGACGGACTGACGCTGAACATTCCGCTTCCTACGGGTACTTATACAAATATCAAGATCACAGCTTTCAATGCGCTTACGGGTGGTGACACCACTCTTACCATGACCCGCCCGCTTGCTTATACAGCCACTTGTTCACGTGGTACCAAGCGAACGGCTTCTTTCCCGGTATTTTCGATCAATGGTTCTTATGAGGATCATCCTCCGGTTTCTTCCCAAACCCGGCGCGTAATCTTTGCTCCCGGCAACCTTCAGGCGACGACTACGGATAGTAGCGCACATTGGACTTGGGCTTTTGCCGATCATCAGTATGACTTTATCGGCACGACCGGGGCTAATACCAAAATAAACGGAAATGGAACAGTCTCAGAAAATGGGACAGTCGATCTTTTCGGCAGGAGCGTGGCTGACAATAACTATAACAATAACTATGGTATCTCCAATTCTACTGTCAAAACAGATTATAACGGAACCTTCCGGGATTGGGGTACGATTAGAACCTTTTCCCATAAAGGGGTCAGTACTACATATCCTGCAGGTTATTGGTTTACTTTGACGGGATACAATGACACCAAGAACGCCAGTAACCAATGGTCCAGAATTATGCAATACCGTACTTCGGGAGCAACCGTAAATGGTGTGTCCAATGCAAGGTATGCCCTGGCCAGAATCAATACTGACAATGAAGGAAATGGTGGTGTCAATGGTATTATTCTATTCCCGGATTATTATGATGACGCTACGCCCAATGGCGTGCATTGGGGTACAATCAACGCCCATAAAGACGTATCCGGTTGGGGAGGGACATGGTGTACGCCCGAAGGTTGGAGTGCACTTGAATCTGCCGGTTGTGTTTTCCTCCCAGCTGCCGGGAAACGCAATGGAAAATCAGTCTCCTGGGATTATTCCTTCTACGCAGTAAATAATTTGAACGGTGATTGGGGTTGGTATGTAATGAGGTTCAAAAGTACTACGGGTTATAATATCTATTGGAATGGCGCACAAAATGTATATTTGGGCTCATCCGTCCGTCTTGTTCACGAGGTAAAGTAATTTGCCGGTGATATAAAACCAACGGCAACTTTCAGGCATCGCCTGTCAGTTGCCGTTTTTCATTGTCGAAACGGCCGATGATACAGAACGAAGGAAAATTCGTAAATTTGGCTGTCCAATCATCAGCTATATGGCAAAAGATCGTTTCGATATCAAAGAAAAGGAAGGCGTCACCTTGTTCACCGATGCCATCGTCATCATCGACAAGGAAACCGGCGTGAACTATCTCTATGTCTGCCGCGGTTACGGCGGTGGTCTCACGCCGCTGCTGGACTCCGACGGAAAACCCATCGTCACCAAGGGCGGCTACAAGATGTAGCTTGCGAATGCTCAGGAAAGAATGGTGTTGAAGAACGCCATATACTTCCTGTTGTGCAGGTCCGTTCCCAGAAAAGAATAGTAATCCTTTTCGAGAAGCCACTTGGCGCGTTGCATGGCGGGGCTGCCATAGAAGCCATCGACGGCGCCGAGATTGCGCTGGAATAGTGCGCCGGCATCATGCCAGCGCTCATAATCGTCGAGCGTGGCCCAGAGATAGCGCTCCGGGTGCGCCAGGACGGGCTGGTACCCGTCTTTCACCAGCTTGCTGATTTCTTCTTCCGGCATGATGGGCGCCATCTTCTCGGGACTGCGCAGTGGCAGTTCGACGAGGATATGGTTTCCTTGCCAGGGCAGAAGTCGCTGCGGCCGCCAGGTCTGCGGGATGAGGCGATACTCCAGGGAAGGGTGCAGGCGCAAGGCGATACCCTGGCGATCCAGTTCCTGTTGCAGTGCTTGGACAGCCTGTTCCACGATTTCAGCCGTATTGCGGTAGAGGAAAGAGCTGTGCGACGTGCACACCGCCTCTTCGTACCCATGCGCTGCCAGCCAGCGGCACAGGAGCAGCGATTCCGCGAGGTCCGCGGCACCGTCGTCCAGGCCGGGTAGAATATGGCAGTGGCAGTCGAAGCGGGGGAGTGTTTCCATAGTGCAAAGATATATTAAATGCATAACAAATTCGGCTCATATCGCACGAAATCTTTCATAAATACGGCTCAAGGATGGACGTATTTTTTGTATATTTGAGCCGTAAATTCGAAGTTTATGACTCGAGAAAATGAAATCTTGCAGTACCTGCACTACCATCCAGGATCGTCCCGGAGTGAGATTGAGGCAGGTATGGGTCTCACGGAAAGCCCTGCTACCGTCAAGCGCATGCTCGCAGCGCTGGCTGAGGGCCGGGACATCATCGTGTCCGGTCAGGGCCGCGCCACGCGCTATAGCGTGTCGCCGCAGGCGCAGGTGACGATGGATTTGAACATCGACACCTACTTCCAGAAGGAGACCGATGAACGTGAGGTGCAAACCAGTTTCAACTTTGCGCTGATCAACGACATCCTTCCGCAGGTCGAGCTCTTCAGTGAAGAGGAGAAGCTACGTCTGGATGCCCTGCAGATGCAGTTTGCCCACAACCTGCAAGGTATCACGCCTACGGAATACCGCAAGGAGATGGAGCGGCTGGGCATTGATCTCAGCTGGAAATCCTCCCAGATCGAAGGAAATACGTATTCCCTTCTTGAGACCGAAAAGCTTTTGAAGGAGAAGCAGACCGCCGCTGGCAAGACCAAGGAGGAAGCCGTGATGCTGCTGAACCACAAAGATGCCCTGGACTTCATCCTTGCAGAGCCCGAATATATGAAGGAAATCTCGGTTCGCCGCATCGAGGAACTCCATGACTTGTTGGTCAAGGATATGGATGTTGACATGGGCATCCGTCATCGCCGCGTAGGTGTAACCGGCACGAACTACCGGCCGCTGGACAATGAACACCAGATCCGTGAGGCGCTGGATGATACCTGCCGTCTCATAAATGGCAAGGATAATGTTTTCGAGAGAGCCCTCCTGGCGCTGGTGCTACTGTCTTATATCCAGGCGTTCGTAGATGGAAACAAGCGTACGGCGCGCATCACCAGCAACGCCATCCTCATTGCCAATCGATACTGCCCGATATCCTTCCGTACTGTGGACTCCGTGGACTACAAGAAAGCGATGCTCATCTTCTACGAGCAGAACAACATTTCAGCTTTCAAGAAGATCTTCATCGACCAGTTCGCTTTTGCTGTGCAAACTTACTTCTAGGAAATCATGCCCACAGGGATCTGCGACATGATAAAAGCCAGAAACTCACTGAGTTTCTGGCTTTCAACACTTCGTGATTCCGTCGGGATTAAAAAGGCGTTGCTGACTGTAGTTGAGTTGCGGCTGATTGCAGGCGAAACAATGCGAATCAAATTTAAATAAACAATTAATAATCAGTATTTTGTGAAGAATTGTCATTTTGTTTGACTTTTGTCTTCAACAACACTCGGCAACACCTCGGCAACAGTCAACCGCAAATCTGTCGGGAAAATTTTGAAAATTTTCCCGACATGCCAAAACAAGATAAAACGCTGAGATCACAACCCCAAACTTCACTTACTCGCCGAATCCGACAAAGCTATTCCTCCCCTTCCTTCGGCCCGGGAACAAGCGTCTTGTTTTCGGAAATTTTGATGCCGTAAGCAATATTCCGAACCCTGCCTTCCTGGGGAACGAGCACCCCGATTTCGGTCAGATGCAGGACGTCGCGGACTGCAGTATCCGGTGAAACGTCGGCATGCTTCGCCCAATTCTTAGCCGTCAATTTGCCGATATAGCCATCCAAATAGATATTCAGCACCTTCTTCTGGCGCTCATTGATATCCGCCTGCGAGTAGGTCTGCCAGAATACAGCCTTGTCAAGAATCGAAGACAACATCTCGTCAGCTCCTTTTATGGCGCGGAGCATACACGCCAGGTACCAGTCTATCCAGTTCGTGATATCACACGTGCCCTTCGACGTTCTCTCCAGCTCGTCATAGTACGATTCCTTGTCCTTGTTGATCTGCCGCGACATGCTGAAGAACCGCAACGGGCTTCCATCGGCCTGCGCAAGCGCCATATCGGCGATGGCCCTTCCAATGCGGCCGTTGCCGTCATCAAACGGGTGGATGCACACGAACCAAAGATGAGCAATGGCCGACTTGATATAGTCCGCCTTCGTGTCAGCACTATTGAACCAGTCCAGAAAGGCTTTCATCTCTCCAGGCACCTGGTCCGCTTCCGGAGCCTCGTAGTGAACCTTCTCGCGGCCAAACATACCCGACACGACCTTCATCTCGGCACTGCGATACTTTGCCACGTCAATGACGGACATGCCGCTTCGCCCCGTAGGGAAGAGGCAGTTGTGCCATCCGAACAGGCGATTCTCCGTCAGCGGCTCCTTGAATCCGGAAGTAGCATCGAGCATCATCTCCACCACACCTTCAATATAATGAGAGGGCTCCGTCTCGCCCGTGATCTGCACACCCATTCTCCGGGCCACGGACGAACGCACCTGGTCTGAATTGAGGATCACCCCTTCGATTTCCGACGAAGCCACGATATCGTGGGTCAGCGCCTCCACAGCAGCCCGCTGCTGCACATCGAAACCAATCGCCGACAACCGGCCCTCCAGAAACCCAGCCGCCTTGTTCACCACCGCCAGCTGCGAATCAATCCTGCCGTTATCCCAAATAAAGTGAGGCCAACCCTCCGCCTGATGAATATACATGTCCGTAATAATTTATTCTCAGCAAAGATAATCATTTGCGGATTATAAACCGCAAAATTTGCGGATTATTAGCCGCAACTAGAAACACTCTGTCCAAAACAGCCAACCCAGGCTACGCGTTTTTTCATCATGCATTGCTGGTCAATCCGAAAAACCTTATTTCGCGGACATTGATATACGGAACGGTTTCCGAACAAATATAAACAATAATAAGGACAATCCCATAACCTTTTGATTTTGTTCGGGAAACGCTCGTTTTTCGGACCTGAATGGCAAAAAACGAAACGATGGATTTCCGCCGTTCCGGATTTTGAACGCATTTGGACACTTTGAACGCAATTATGTTGTATATTTAGGCCGAAATAACGATTCCGATGACACCGAAACGCAAAGCGATATATGAATCTCCGACGATGCAGGTCGTAGCAGTCATTACGTTATTCTACCTTAGTGGCCTTTTTCATATCGTATCCAAAACATCCTTGTAACCAATTTCCTGAAGGTATTCATACGCCCCTTCCGTGCGCAGAAGGTCTTCCGGGGCGTGTGCATCTGTGCTGACGATGACAGGAATACAGAGTTGTTTCATTTCCCGGATCAGCCATTTGCCGGGGTAGTAGTCAGCATGGCGACCTTTGTAAATGCCGCGGGTGTTGATTTCGCAAACCAGATTGAGTTCCTTGATGAGGTGGATGCTTTCCAGGGCCAGGTCGCGGTACCAGTTTTCATCCTCTGAAAAGTAGCGGTTCCTGTTGTGCATCACAATCTTATCGGGATGGCCAACGACCGTCGGTCTGTTGCGGACAAGCATCTCGTTCTGCTGATCGAAGTATGCGCGGACACCACGTCGGATGTCACCGCCGAAGAGACGGACGAGCCCTTCGTCATAGCGTTCCCAGCGGGGGCCATCGATGAACCAGAGGTCCTGTGCGCAGGTCGGTACTGTGCCCGGAACTGGAATTAAGTGCACGCTGCCGATGGTATATTCCAACCGGCCCTGCTCCGTCAGCGGGGCGAAGTCCTCCAGCATCCCCGGGACATAGTCGAACTCCAAACCGAGGCGGATGTCGAGGCGGCCGGCGTATTCAGCACTCAGGGAACGTATCTCACGACAATACCCGTCATAGTCCTTGATGGAAAACGTATTCTCGAATGGCAGCGGGCTATGACCGGAAAAGCCAAGGGACGTGAAGCCGTGAGACAGCGCGAACTCCACCATCTCGTGCGGCGACGCACTGCCGTCGCAGTAACTGCTGTGGGTGTGATAATTGGTCATCTTCCTGCAATGAACTACCTATTCACTTCGTCTTCACGAATTCTCTCAGCGCCGGCTCCGTCAGCCGCTGCACCGTCCACTCATCCAGTGGAACGGCACCGATGGCGCGGTAGACCGACAAGGCCGACTTGTTCCAGTCGAGGCAGATCCATTCCATGCGGCCGCAGTGGCGTTCCAGGGCGAGCTCGCCCAGATATTTCAGCATCGCCTTGCCGTAGCCACGTCCACGTTTTTCCGGAAGGATGAAGAGGTCCTCCAGGTATAGCCCCTTTCGTCCCAGGAAGGTGGAGAAGTTGTGGAAGAACAAGGCGAAGCCGACCACTTCGCCGTCTTCCTCGCCGAAGATGACCTCAGCGGAGCGCTCCACGAACAGGGAATGATAGAGCGTCGCCTCGTCGGCAACGACCTCATCTGAACACTGCTCATAGTCAGCCAGTCTCCTGATGAAATCAAGGATGACCCCGGCCTCGTCCGGGCGCGCCGGACGGATGGTAAATGGCGGTTGGTTGTTCATCATGCTTTATTCCGTGAACTTTTTCCCGTCACCCCAGGCCTTGCCGACGATGCCGACGATGTCACCGATAGAACGGTAAGACATCGAGGCAGCGTCGAAGACGATAGGCTGGAGCTTTCCGAGGTCTACTTTGCCGTCCGTGAGGATGCGTTCGTCTGCGCTCATGTTCACGACCTCGCCCACCAGGACGCCGTCGCCCCAGCTCACCACCTTGACTCCAGCGTAAGCGGGTATTCGTTGATGATGGGCGCGTCCACGTTCGGGCTGGGCGTAACCGTGAAACCGGCCCTAGCCACCTTGTCGGGAACGTCGTTGCCGCTCACGAGGCCGAAGTAATCGGATTCGGCCACGGTGTTGATGTCGGCGAAGCTCACGGTGAAAGCGCCGGTCAGTTCCAGGTTGTCCGTCGTTTTGTGCTTGGACAGGCTGATGACGATCTGATTGTAGTCATACTGGCCAGCCCACGCCGCCATCATCACGTCGGGGGTGTGGTTCTTGTCCCAGGTGGCAATCATCACGCAGGGCTGCGGCGTGGTCATCAGTGCGTGCTTGGGGCCGAAGTTCGTGCGGCCCGCGACTTCCTTGAAGGGTTCGTTGGTATTCATATCTTTCGTGTCTTGATTGTCGTTTTTCTTGCAGCCGATCAGGGAAAGGAGGATGGCCAGGATCATCAGGAATCGTTTCATGTTTCAGGAGAAAGTGTTATCTACAAAGTTAACAAGAATTCTTCAATTGTTATTTTGTAAATTATCCGGCGTCAGCCGCGACCTGGCACTGACGCGCTGGGATACATCGTGCCAGCACGTTGCCGTCGGGATTGTGCTCGGCGGCGGAGCCGCCTGCGCATTCTCCGATTGGAATCTTTCTTGGGGCGAGACGGTGAAAATCGGGAGTCCTGCGCGCAGGACTCCCGGTTTTTTGTATGGGAGCAGCAGGGCGAAAGCTAGCTCTCGTCCTGCTGCTCCCATACAAAAAATCAGGAACTTTCCAAGTTCCTGATTTTCACCGTCTCGTGATTCCGTCGGGATTCGAACCCGAGACCCACAGCTTAGAAGGCTGTTGCTCTATCCAGCTGAGCTACGGAACCATCCCGGATTGGGTTTGCAAAGGTATTGATTTTTTTGAGAATATCATCAAATTCTTAAGCCGTATTTCTCGCTGAGGCGGCGGAGGGTGCCGTCGGATCGGGCGGTGCGGATGACGCGGTTGACCAAGTCCAGGAGGTCGTCCTGGACTTGGCGCATCAGGACGCCGATCTCGCCGTGGGTGAAGGGCTGGTCGAGGAGCGGGGCGGCGAGGTACGGTTCGTGCTGCACATACCAGGGGGCTTCGGTGATCTCGGTGATCATCACGTCGGCTTCGCCGGCGGCCACCAGCGCGGGGATCTCCTCGTTGTTGGGATGGACCAGGATCGTGGCCTGCGAGAGATTCTGCTGCGCGAACTGCTCGTTCAGCCCGCCCGGGTTGACCATGACGCGCACGCCGGGTTGGTCAATGGCCGCCAAAGAGGTGAAGCGGCCTGCGTCTTCGCTGCGGCAGAGGATGGTCTTGCCGTTGGACAGGTAACCTTCGCTCATGGCCATGATCTCGCAGCGGGCGTCAGTGATGGAGATGCCGCCCATCGCCAGGTCGAAGGCTTGCGGCTCGGCCAGGACATCCTGGGTCAAGGTGGGCCAGGAGGTCGGGACGAAGGTCAGGTCCACGCCCAGCCGTTCGGCAATCAGTCCGGCCAATTCGATGCAGAATCCGTGGTAGGCGCCGGTGGAATCGCGGTAAGTCAAAGGGCGGTAGTCACCCGTAGTGCCCACCAGCAGCGTGCCCCGCTCCTGGATGCGCCGGACTGTCGGCTTCTTGTGTACACAGAAAACGAGCATGGCGGCGCAGAGCAGCGCCACCAGCAGGATCGGCAGCCAACGTTTGACAAAGCGCATGGTCAATGGATCAAGTTGCAGGTGCAAATATACGAAGGATGCACCATTGACACGCGAAAAATTGTAACTTTGTGTATTGACAATCAGAACGATCCCTATGAAAAGAATTCTTCTGCTGGCAGCTGTGCTGCTGATGGCCGTTTCCTGCGGCAAGAACAAGGCGCCCGAGGCTCCCAAGGTGCTGGTGCTCTATTATTCCCAGACTGGTAATACCCAAGCCGTCGCCGAGGCGATCCAGGCCAAGCTGGGTGCGGATATCGAGGCCATCGTGCCCGTTGTGCCGTATGACGGCGACTTCCAGGCCACGATCGAACGCGGCAAGCGGGAACTTGACGAAGACATCCTGCCGGAGCTTCAGCCTATCAAGGCGAATCCCCAGGACTATGACGTCATCTTCCTGGGTTTCCCCGTGTGGTTCGGCACCTTCGCCCAGCCGGTAGCAACCGTGCTGGCCAACTGCGATTTCACGGGCAAGCGCGTGGTCCCGTTCTGCACCTTCGGAAGCGGTGGCCTGGAAAGCAGTGAAAAGAATATCCGCGAGACGCTCTCCGAAGCGGAGGTGGAACCGGGCTATGGCGTGCGTGCCGCCCGTTTGGAAGCCGCTCCGGCTGAAATCGAGCGTTTCCTGGTTCAGCGGGGCTTCCTGCCCGGTGAGGTCGAAACCCTCCCCGAATTCTCCACGTTCAAAGCCGTTACGGAGGAAGATTCCGCCCTGTTCGACGAAGCGGTCGGTGGCTATCCGATGATCCGCGCCAAGGCTGAAGAAATGGCTTCTCGTCCCGTTCCGGGCGGCATGGAATACGTATTCACCGCCGACGGAATGAAGGTCTACGTCCTCGCCGCCGAGGGCCAGGCTCCTGTCTTCACTCGCGTGGCCCGCTAGCACCGATCCGGCCGCATGAGCTTGTTTTTCAACATCGTTCTCGTGCTGGCGCTGATTGGAATCCTGATCTACATCATCGCCGAGAACCAGCATCCCACCCAGACCCTGGCGTGGGTGCTGGTGATCGTTTTTTTACCGGTCGTCGGTTTGATTCTCTATTTTCTGGTGGGCCACCGGCCCGTCCGGAAGCAGCTCCTGCCGGAAGCGGAGCGGTTGCTGCTCCAGCAGCGCGTGACTGAATCCCAGGCGCAGTATATTGCTCCAGCGCCCGATCCATACGCTAAACTGGACAGCTTGCAGCGGAAGCTCGGGCAGGGGACACCCCTGGCGGGCAACGCCACGCGCATCTACACGCAATTCTACAGCATGCTCGACGACCTGCTTGCAGACATGGAGCAGGCCCGCGACCACATCCACTTCGAATTCTTCAAGTTTGAGGACGACAAGGTGGGCCGCCGCGTGGCGGAGCTGTTGATCCGCAAGGCCCGCGAAGGGGTGCGGGTGCGCGTGCAGTACGACGATTTCGCCAATATCTTTCGGAAGGAATTCTACCGGGAGCTCAAGGGTGCCGGCATCGAAGTCAAGCCCTTCCTGGCCATCAATTTCCCCTTTATTTCGCCCGATGCGAACTTCCGCAACCACCGCAAGATTGTCGTGGTGGACGGGCGTGTGGGCTATTTGGGTGGCATGAACATCGCCGAGCGCTACGGTGAAGGGCTCTCGTGGGGCTCTTGGCGGGATACGCACCTGCGTATCGAAGGTCCGGCTGTGGCGCAGTTGCAGGTGGCTTTTCTCTCGGACTGGCGCTTCTCTTCGGGCGAGTTGATCGCGGAGCCGCGTTATTTTCCGGCCAGCACGACGGTGGGGGAGACGCCGGTGCAGGTGGTGGTGACCAATCCCACGGACGCCTGGCACGCCGCCATGCAGGGCCTGATCCAGTTGCTGGGTACGGCGCGCAAGTATGTGTATCTGCAGACGCCGTATTTCATCCCTACGTCCACGATGATGCTGGCGCTCAAGAATGCGGCGCTGTCGGGGCTCGACGTGCGGGTGATGCTGCCGGAACGCAGCGACAGCCTGCTGACGGGGCTGGCCTCCAAATCGTATATCAAGGAAGCGCTCGCCGCGGGCGTGAAGATCTATCTCTATCAAGGGGGCTTCCTCCACGCCAAGACCATTGTCTCGGACGACGCGTTCGCGTCGGTTGGTTCGACCAATCTGGATGTGCGCAGCTTCACGCTCGACTTCGAGATCGACGCTTACTGCTACGATCCGGCCGTCGCCGTGCAGCAAAAGGCCATCTTTGAGCAGGATATGGCGCAGTCGGTCGCGGTCGATCTGGACGCCTGGCTGGCGCGGCCGCGTTGGGAAAAGCTCAAGGAATCGCTGGCGCGGCTCTTCTCACCGCTTCTTTAGCGTGGCGAGGTTCAAGACCAGATAATAAGTCAGAATCAGGAAGATGCAGAGGCTGACGGTGACGTACCAGGGGCCTTTGATTTCGCGGATCACGCAGGCGATCACCAGCACGACACTGCCGATGATGAAGGCCTTGAGTTGGCCTGTCATCTTCTTGAGCGAGAACATCGGCAGCTCACACACCAGCAGGAACGAAAACACCACTGTCAGCACGGGGATGAACCAGACCGTGCCCATGAGCGTGTGCAGGAAGCCGTCCGTGTAGAAACTGTAGACAGCGAGCGGCGTGATGAGGAGGGCGCAGCCGGAAGTGGCCAGGCCCAGGAAACTCGTGCTCTGGCGCGTGTCGAGATTGAATTTGGCCAGCCGCAGCGCCGAGGCGGCGGTCAGCACGAAGGGGAACCAGCGCAGGAACGGAACGTCGGGCTGCGCGATGCCATACCAGGAGAACAGGCACACGGCGGGGCAAAGCCCGAAACTGATCAGGTCGGCCAGCGAGTCGAGCTCCTTGCCGATCGCGGAATAGGCGCCCAGCGCCCGGGCGGCAAAGCCGTCGAAAAAATCGAATAATTCAGAAACCATCAGGGTTACCAGCACTGCCTGGAAATTGCCCCGCATGGCAAAGACAACCCCCGTGCAACCTGAAAGCAGGTTGCACAGGGTCATCAGGTTGGGAATGTGTTTTTTCATCAGAGGCCCAGCTTCTTGCGAATGTCCTTCGGAATGGCGTCCTTGTGGACCATGATGCTGACCACGCGCATCTGCACGTAGGCCCGCGACATGTACAGGTAGCCCTTCATATCCTCGTTGCGGCCTTCGCCCCACGAGTTCTTGGTTTTGTAGAACAGGTTGCCGTTCTGGTCGCGGAACAAGCCGGTCAGGTGCATCAGGTGGTCATCCACGGTGCGGAAGGTCTCAAAATCCTTCTGCCGAATCTCCTGCGTCACTACGCGGTCCGGGAAGACCTTCTCGAGCTTGACGGCTTCCGCGAAGTCTTTCGGCTCCGGGCAGATGGCGATGCCGCGGTTGTGCTGGAACTCTCCGGCCGTCAGGTCGCCGTCCCAGGCCACGGTGTAGCCGTTCTGCAGCGCGTTGTCGATGATGGCCATGAAGTCGTCGAGCGGCACGTTCCACAGCTTCTCATGGTCCCAGTTGTCGGGAATCTCCAGCGGAACCTGCTGATAGAACGGGTGATGGCTGAAGCTTGTGAGCTCGATGTAGTCGCTCATGTCGTCGAAGCCGAGCATCTGGGCGAAACTCTTCGGCGTGTACTCCTTGCCTTTGTACTGGAAGGTCTCGGGCTCTTCACCCAGGTAGATGTCGAAGAGACTCTTGATCAGCTTGTCGTACTCCGGGCTGAGTTTTTTCAGGTTGACCGATACGTCGGCAATGCCTTTCAGGTAGGCGGACAATTCGTTGTGGTTGTGGCGCGGGGAATCGTAGTTGATGCCCGTATAGACGCTTTCCGGCACGATGCCGTATTTCTCGATGGCCTTGGTGGCCATGTGGGCGATGGAACCGGGGTTGATGTTGCCGTTGCCGCGGCGCAGGTAGTTGTCGAAAATGCGGTCCTTGTAGTTGTTGCGGACCACGAACATCTCGGAGAGGTCATACTCGCCCTTGCCCTGGCGGATGAGCTCCGCTTCCAGGAAGGAGACCGTGGCGAAGCACCAGCAGGTTCCGGTGCTGGCCTGGTCCTTCACCGGCGTGACGGGGATGTCCCGCAGCGGGGTGAACTGGTAGATGGTCTGGGTCTGTGCGAAAGCAGCGGTGCTGAGGACCGCTGCTAACGTAATGATAATAAGTCGCTTCATAACTGATTAGAGGCCAAGTTTCTTCCGGATATCTTTCGGGATGGCGTCCTTGTGGACCATGAAGTCCATGGTCTTGTATTTCACATAGGCTTCGGAGACATACCAGAGACCCTTGTATTTGCCGGTCTCGCCCCAGGAGTTCTTCACCATGTAGTACTTGTTGCCGTTCTGGTCCTTGGCAATGCCGTAGATCTGCATGCCGTGGTCGTCGGTAGTGGTCTTCTCTTCGTAGCCCTGCTGGCGGAGTTCCGGAGTGATGGTCAGTTCGGGGACGGGTTTGTTGAAGGTGGGGCGCTGGCCCTGTGCACCGGCGCCGACCCAGCGGGCCTGGTCGCTGCCGGCCTGCTCGGCCTGTTTCTGGATGGCGGCCATGTCGGGCACAATGCCGATGCCGTCGCGGGTGAAGCCGGTCTCGCTCACGTCGGAGGCCCAGGCCACGGTGTAGCCGTTCATGACGGCGTTGTCGATGATGGCCATCATTTCGTCCATGGGCACGTTGTAGGCTTCTTCCCAGCGCCAGTTGTCGGCCACTTCCACGGGGTGTTTCTCATAGTAGGAGAGGTGGGTCCAGGAGGTGAAATCGTAGTAATCCTCCATGTTGACGTTCAGGCTGGCGAAATAGCTCTTCGGGGTGTATTCCTTGCCTTTGTACTTGAAGGTCTCGGGGATGGGGCCGAGGTAGGCGGCCAGGATGCCCTGGAGGCCCGGGTACCAGGCAGTGGAGAGCTTGCGGTTGGGGTTCTTCAGAATACCGTCCATGTAGCCCTTGAGACCGGCGAGGAGTTCGCCGTGCATGTGGCGGTCGGTGCCGTAGTTCAGGCCGGGCATCACTTCGTTGGGGACGATGCCGTATTTCTTCAGCACGGTCACCAGGTCGCCGAAGGAACTGCCCTGGGCGAAGTTCAGTGCGCCGTCAACGCGGATATACTTGACTGCCTTGTCAGCGTAGGCGTGGGAGACGACGAACATCTCGGAGAGGTCGGGATAATCCGCTTCTTTCAGCTTGTTGATGCGGATGGCTTCGGACTCAATGAACGAGAGGGAGGAGAAGCACCAGCAGGTCCCGGTGCTGGCCTGGTTCTTCACGGAGGTGATGGGGTTCTCTTTCACGACGGTGAATTTGAAGCCGTCTTCCGGTTTGGGCGGCATGGGGCCCATGGGGGGCTGTGCCGTGGCGGTGATGCTGATGAGCGCCAGGGCGAAAAGCAGGATTTTCTTCATAATTGCTTATTTTGAAGTAGTTATTGATAATTGTCTTCTTACAACTTACAAATATAGTCATTCGTAACCGGATTTCCAACACTGACATTTTGTCACATTTTGGCGATTGGTAACCTTTTTGAAATATCCTTCTGCGGGCTTTGCTGCTCTGGTTTTTGTCCCGCTCGCGAAAAAATGCTCGCGGCTCCAAAAACCACCCGCAGCGACGCCCTTAACATAAATCACGAAAAATTAGGAGGTTAAGAATAGATATGAATAAAGAAAATTTGGAATTGCTTGGCAAATATGCCATTAACTTGAATGAACGGGCGCGGAGCGGCAAGCTCGACCCGGTCATCGGGCGCGACGAGGAGATCCGCCGGGTGCTGCAGATCCTCAGCCGCCGCACCAAGAACAACCCGATCCTGGTCGGCGAACCGGGCGTCGGCAAGACCGCCATCTCCGAAGGCATCGCCCAGCGCATCGTCAACGGCGACGTGCCGGAAAACCTGAAAACCAAGGAAATCTACTCCCTGGACATGGGCGCACTCATCGCGGGTGCCAAATACCAGGGTGAATTCGAAGAGCGACTGAAAGGCGTGGTCAAGGCCGTGACCGAAAGCGACGGCCAGATCATCCTCTTCATCGACGAGATCCATACCCTCGTGGGCGCCGGCCGCTCGAGCGGCGCGATGGACGCGGCCAACATCCTGAAACCCGCCCTGGCCCGCGGCGAACTGCGGGCTATCGGCTCCACCACGCTCGACGAATACCAGAAATACTTCGAGACCGACAAGGCACTGGAACGCCGTTTCCAGATGGTCATGGTCGACGAGCCCACCGTGGCCGAGTCCATCTCCATCCTGCGCGGCCTCAAAGAGAAATATGAGAACCACCACAAAGTGCGGATCGAAGACGACGCCATCATCGCGGCCGTCGAACTCTCGCACCGCTACATCACCAACCGTTTCCTTCCCGACAAGGCCATCGACCTGGTCGACGAGGCGGCTTCGAAGCTGCGGCTCGAGATGAACTCTGTGCCGGAGTGCATCGACGAACTCGACCGCCGCATCAAGCAGCTGCAGATCGAGCGCGAGGCCGTGAAGCGGGAAGGGGAGTCGCCGAAGCTCAAGACCATCGAAGAGGAACTCGCGAAAGCGCGCATCGAGCGTCGTCGCCTGGGCGAACAGTGGGACAGCGAGAAAGGCCTGCTGAAAGCCATCCAGGAGAACCGGCAGGCCATGGAGGACTACCGCATCGAGGCCGACGCGGCGGAACGTAGCGGCGATTACGGCCGGGTGGCTGAGCTGCGCTACGGCAAAATGGCCGAGGCGCAGAAGCAGATCGAGGAACTCGAGAAGCAGAAAGCCGCCAATCCCGACCCGATCATGAACGAGGCCGTCACTGACGAGGACATCGCCGAAGTCGTGGCCAAGTGGACAGGCATTCCGGTCAACAAGATGCTGCAGAGCGAGCGCGAGAAACTGCTGCACATCGAAGAGGTGCTGCACCAGCGCGTCATTGGCCAGAACGAAGCCATCGAGGCCGTGTCGAACGCCGTCCGGCGCAGCCGGGCGGGCCTGCAGAACGAGAAGCGGCCGATCGGCAGCTTCCTCTTCCTGGGCTCAACGGGCGTGGGCAAGACCGAACTGGCGAAGGCCCTGGCGGAATACCTGTTCAACGATGAGAACATGATCACGCGTATCGACATGAGCGAATACCAGGAGCGGCATACCGTGTCGCGGCTCGTGGGCGCGCCTCCGGGATATGTCGGTTACGACGAGGGCGGCCAGCTGACCGAAGCCGTGCGGCGCAAGCCTTATTCGGTGATCCTGCTCGACGAGATCGAGAAGGCACATCCCGACGTGTTCAACGTGCTGCTGCAGGTGCTCGACGACGGGCGTCTGACCGACAACAAGGGCCGGACGGTCGACTTCAAGAACACCATCCTGATCATGACCTCGAACCTGAAGCCTGAACTGGTCAAGGAAAGCTTCCGGCCGGAGTTCATCAACCGAATTGACGAGATCATCGTCTTCCACGAACTCACGCCGTCCGACATCCGGCAGATCGTGCAGCTGCAGATCGGCCAGCTGAAGGAGAAGATGGCTTCGATGGGCATCACGCTCAACTTCACCGAAGACTTCATCGACTACCTGAGCGAGAAGGGCTACGACCCGGCCTACGGTGCGCGCCCGGTGAAACGGGTCCTGCAGAAGGAACTCATCGACGAACTCGCCAAAAAGCTCCTCGACGGCTCCCTCTCCCGCGACCAGGCCATCACCGCCACCTTCGAAGACGGCCAGTTGGTCTTGCGCTGACATCCATCCTGCCCCTTCCGCTGCAATGTACGCAGCTGATAGTCAGTGATTTGTGAAATATCCTCCCCTTCGTTTCAGAGGGGAGGATATTATTTAAATGTCTGGAAATCAATTGTGTATATTGCAGCGGAAGGAGGGGAGGACGGCTCAAAAAACGTTAGCTTGGAATTCGAATCGATTTTGTAACTTCGCGGCGCAAAACGAAATACGCAGAGACATGGCGATTGAAATCCTCTTGTTGGTGGCCGGACTGGCGCTCGTGCTCATCGGAGCCGAAGGCATCGTCGACGGCGCGTCCGGACTGGCGCGGCGCTGGGGCATCAGCGAATTTGTCATCGGCCTGACCATCGTGGCCATCGGCACTTCGGCGCCGGAGATGGTGGTCAGCTTCATTTCGGCCGTCGAAAAGAACTCCGACATGGCCGTCGGCAACATCATCGGTTCCAACATCTTCAATACGGCGCTGATCCTCGGCCTGTCGGCCATCATCGCGCCCGTCGCCATCACCCGCGGAAACCTGCGGCGCGACATCCCGGTCAACATCGGCATCACCGCGCTGCTCATCCTGCTGGGCTGCAAGAAGTCGCTCTTCGGTATCGGCGAAAACGGCCTCAGCCGCTGGGAAGGCATTCTCTTCCTCGTGCTGTTCGTCTGGTACATGGTCTCATCGTTCGTACATGACAAGGAAAACCGGCTCGAGGCGGAAGATCCCGCCGAGAATACGGCCCAGCCGAAGCCCCTTTTCCGCGATCTGCTCTTTCTCATCGTTGGCCTGGCAGCACTGATCTTCGGTGGACGCCTCTTCGTGAACCATGCGCAGAGCATCGCCCGTATCGCCGGCCTGAGCGACAAGTTCATCGCCATCACGGTTCTGGCCGCCGGCACTTCGCTGCCGGAACTGGCCACCAGTTGCATCGCCGCAGCGAAGGGCAAGGGCCAGCTGGCGCTGGGCAACGTGCTGGGTTCGAACACCTTCAACATCCTGCTGATCCTGGGCGGCGCGGCGGTCATCCACCCGCTGAGCATGAACAACATCACGATCTACGACTACACGGCCGTGTTCATGTGCGCCATGAGCCTCGTGATCTTCTCGTGGACGGGACAGCGCAACAAGATCGACCGGATGGAAGGCGTGGTGCTGGTGCTGCTGCAGGTCATCTATTTCGCCTATCTCTTCATCATGAAATAGGATGTCTTTCTGGGAAATACTCTTGCTGGCCATCGGTGTCTCGATGGATGCCTTTGCGGTGTCGATCGGCAAAGGACTTTCGGCGAAGCGCGTCACCTGGCGCGAGGCGCTGACGGTCGGCCTTTGGTTCGGCGGCTTCCAGGCCTTGATGCCGGTGATCGGCTATTACCTGGGCATCAGCTTCGCCGACCTGGTGACGAAAGTGGACCACTGGATTGCCTTCGGCCTGCTGGTGCTGATCGGCGGCAACATGATCCGCGAGGCCCTGTCGAAAGAGGAGGACAAGCCGGCGGACAGTTCGTTCGGCTTCCGGACGATGCTGGTGCTTGCCATCGCCACGAGCATCGACGCGCTGGCGCTGGGCATTTCCTTCGCTTTCCTGGGCACGAATCTCTGGCGGGCCATCCTCGTCATCGGCTTGACGACCTTCGCCTTCTCCGTGGTCGGCCTGCTCATCGGAAAAAAAGTCGGCACCCGCTTCCATGCTGGTGCCGAGATTCTGGGAGGCGTGATCCTGATCCTAATCGGTGTGAAGATCCTGCTTGAGCATCTCTCCGTGCTCTAGTTCGTCGACCAGCGCACACTTCAGGGAACGCTCGATCCAGTACATGAAGCGGGTGTTCGGGAACTGGGCTTCGTACTGGCGGGCGCGGACGAAAAGATCGATGCCGTCGCTGATGTCGTGCCAGATGTCCATGAAGACAAAGTCGGGCGAAACGGACTTCATGTCCTTCTCGAGATAATCAAATGCATCTTCCTGAACAACAGAGATCTTGTAATTGTACGGAAACTGCGGAAACAGCTGCTCCTGGAAGAGCTGGATGACCGCCGGGTCACGCTCGACGATGGTCAGCGACGTGACTTCCGGCTTCCGCGTGGCCATGAAGGCGAAATAGCCGAGCCCCAGCCCGAAAGTCACCACGCGGCCGGATGCCGCGTCGATGGCAGCCTGCGAACTCTCGATTTCGCTGGGCTTGATGGACATCCATTCGCGGCCGTTCTGGAGCACCGAAGGGTAGGAGAATTCCTTGGAGAAAAAGCCGATGGCCGGAATCTGCAGCAAGTCGTCCGTCAGGATCAGGTCGTCGCGCAGGAAGAGCTCGTAGGGCGCATACGACTGGTGCGTCAACTGCCACTCGCCGACTTTGATATCCAGGATCCGAACCGTCTGGTAATACGGATTTTTCCGGTAGACCTCCGGATCCAGCCGGCGCAGGCCAGGCCGCATGTAGCGTTCCTCGATGAAACGGTCTTCTTCCGAGGATTCCGGATGAAGTCCCCAGAAACCGGTCAGCAGAGCCCCGTAGACAAACTCTTCCGTCGCGGCATCCGCGCCCTCCGGCACGAGTTCCGCCATCAGTTGCGGCGACACCGCACGGGGCGATTCGTTCAGAAAGTCGGCCACCAGCCAGCCGACCCGGTGATTAAGATTCCGTATTTCCATTGACCAATACCATTTTTTCACATTCTATCCGTTCGCCCGCCAGCCACACGAAATCGCCCGCCTGGAACTGGAAATCGGGCTTCGGGCTCATTAGCGACATGCCGTCGCGTTCGACGCCCACCACCATGCAGCCGTGCTGGCGCATGTTGGTGTCGCGCAGCACTTTGCCGTCGAGGTAGCAGCCTTTCTGGAGCTCGAACGCGTCCAGCACGAAATCATCGGGCTCGTGCGAGACAGGGCGTTCCTGCACCGCGTTCATGTCTTCCACGAAGTGCCGGACTTCGTTGGTGGTGCCGATGGCCAGCACCTCGTCGTAGGGATAGATGTATTCTTCGGGTGATGGGACGAGGATACGGCGGCTGCCACGCACGACCTTGGCGATGTTGACGCCGTACTGCTGGCGGATGGGGATGTCTTTCAGCTTCTTACCCGCGTAGGGCGAGTCCGGCGAGATGATCACGTTTTCCGCCGCCACGTCGTGTCCCTTCATCTTCGAGCGCACGCCCGACGCAATGGGCGTCCGCATGCGCTCATATTCCTCTTTCTGGTTCAGGTTGGTGATGAAGCGCTCCTCCAGGCCGGTGAACTGGTGGACGGACCGCCGCGCCAGGATGAAGAAGGCCACGCCCGCCAGCACGATGAGCAGCAGGCTCCAGTAGGAGAGTTTGTAGTGCAGCAGGAGGGTGGCGATCACGAACGCGATGGCGATGAAGATGCGCAGGAACACCAGCGCCAGGATGGGCCATTTGTTGCTGTCTTTCTTCTTCAGCAGCTGCACGGCCGTGTGCTTGATGTTGTGCCCGTTGACGGCCAGGCCGTAGAGGAAGGGCGCCATGACCACGAGCGTCGTGGCCAGGCTGATCGCGCTGCGCCAGGCCTCGGACAGGTCGGGCAGCAGCTTCACAAGCAGCTTGTCGAGATAGAGCTTCGAGCCCAGGAAGATGGCCAGCAGGATCACGCTGTAGAGCAACACGCGCAGGAAATAGTTCTTCAGCAGTTCCTTCCATTCGTTCTGCTCCTCCGCGCTCGCATGACCCGAATCGGGCGAGGGGTCAAGCTTGGCCAGGATCCCGACCGGCAGCTTCTTGTAGAGGAAGTTGCAGACCGGCGTGGCCGCCTTGATCATATAGGGGGTGGTGAAGGTCGTGATGACCGACACCGCAATGATGACCGGATAGATGAAGCCCCGCATCACGCCCAGGCTCACGCCCAGGCCGGCGATGATGAAGGAAAACTCGCCGAGCTGCGCCAGGCTGAAGCCCGTGTGGACCGCCGTGTTCAGGCCGCGGCCCGACACCAAAGCGCCCAGCGAGCCAAAGATCGTCATGCCGATGATGGTCACCAGGGTCAGGATGAGGATGGGGAGCCAGTGTGCCGCGATCACGGCCGGATCGACCATCATGCCCACCGACACGAAGAAGATGGCGCCGAAGAGGTCCTTGATGTTCACCACCAGCTTGCTGATGTGCTCGCCCTCAAGGGTTTCCGACAGGATCGAACCCATAACGAAGGCGCCGAGCGCCGCTGAGAAGCCGGCGTAGACGGCCAGCGACACCATGCCGAAGCACAGGCCGATCGCCACCAGCAGCAGGATCTCGTCGTTCAGGTATTTGCGCGCCCATTTCAGGAAAGAGGGGATGACATAGATGCCCACCAGGAACCACAGGATCAGGAAGAACAGCAGCTTGGCCAGGCCCATGAGCATCTCGCCGCCCGCGAACTGGTTGGCCGTGGCGATGGTCGTCAGCAGCACCATGAGCACCACTGCGATGAGGTCTTCCACCACCAGCGTGCCGAAGACCAGCGTGGCGTAGGTCTTGTTCTTGAGCCCCAGGTCCGTGAACGCCTTGATGATGATCGTGGTCGAGGACATGGACATCAGGCCGCCCAGGAAGATGCCCTCCATGGCGCTCCAGCCCAGGGCGTGGCCCACCACGTTGCCCGTGACGAACATGCCCACGCACACGCAGCCCGCCGTGATCAGCGCGCTGCTGCCCACCTTCAGCAACTTCTTGAAACTGAACTCCAAGCCCAGTGCGAAGAGCAGGAAGATGATGCCGATCTCCGACCATTGCTCCACCGACTCGGCGCTCGTGATGCCGAACAGGCCCAGGTGCGGCCCGACGATGAAGCCGGCCACGATGTAACCCAGGATGAGGGGCTGCTTCAGCGCTTTCGAGATGATGGTGAAGATACCGGCGGCGATCAGGATCAGGGCCAGGTCCTTGACCAGGTTCAGTTCTTCGGACATGCGTTTTTCACAGTTTCGTTCAGTTAATCGGTAAAGATAGGAATAATCTGAAAAATATGCTAAATTTGTCTGCAGAAACCCGACCTATGAAGAAATCGTTCCTTCTCTGCTTCCTGCTGCTGATCTGCGCCCAGCTGGGTGCCCAGCGTTTCGACGAATGGCAGGATCCCCGCGTCAATTCCATCAACCGTCTTCCCATGCACAGCAGCTTCCTGGCCGCTGAGTCGCAGCTCATCCCGCTGTCCGGCGAGTGGAGCTTCCGCTGGGTGCGGAGCGCCGACCAGCGTCCCGTGGATTTCTGGAGCCTCAAATTCCAGGAGATCGGTTGGACCAAGATGACTCTCCCGGCTGTGTGGGAAATGCACGGCTACGGCGATCCCGTCTATCTCAACATGGGCTACGCCTGGCGCGGCCGCTACAAGAGCGCACCGCCCGTGCCGCCCACCGAAAACAACCATGTGGGCAGCTACCGGCGCTTTATCCAGATCCCCCAGGAGTGGAAAGGGGAGCAGGTGATCATCCATTTCGGCTCGGTGACCTCGAACCTCTATCTCTGGGTCAACGGCAAGTTCGTGGGTTACAGCGAGGACAGCAAGCTGGAGTGCGAGTTCGACATCACGGACTTCCTGCAGTCTGGCAAGCGCAACCTCATCGCCTTTCAGGTGTTCCGCTGGTGCGACGGCACCTATCTCGAAGACCAGGATTTCTTCCGCTTCGCCGGCGTGGCGCGCGACTGCTACCTCTACACGCGCCCCATGAAACATATTGACGACGTCAACTTTACGCCCGACCTCGACGCGCAGTACCGCGACGGCACGCTCAGCGTCAACGCGACGGTGGGGAACTACGCCCGCACCAGCGTGGAGATGCGGCTCTACGACGCCGCGGGGCATGAGGTGGGCACGCCCGTGCAGGCTGCCGGCGCTTTTGTGAGCGGGCGTTTCTACGTGGAGAACCCGCGCAAGTGGAGCGCCGAGGATCCCTACCTCTACCAGCTGGAGGTGCGGTTGCTCGAAGGGAAGAAAGTGCTCCAGACCCTGCACTTCGACGTGGGCTTCCGCAAAGTCGAGATCAAGGGCTCCGACCTGCTGGTCAACGGCCAGCGCGTGCTCATCAAGGGCGCCAACCGCCACGAGCTCGATCCGGACGGCGGCTACGTGGTGTCCCGCGAGCGCATGGAACAGGACATCCGGCTGATGAAGCAGTTCAATATCAATGCGGTGCGCACCTGCCACTATCCTGACGATCCGTACTGGTACGAGCTCTGCGATCGTTACGGCATCTACATGGTGGCTGAGGCGAACGTCGAGTCGCACGGCATGGGCTATGGCGAGCGCACTCTGGCCCGCGACACGGCCTTCCGGCAGGCGCACATCGAGCGCAACGAGCGCAATGTGCGGCGCAATTTCAACCATCCGTCCATCATCGTCTGGTCGCTGGGCAACGAGGGCGGCTACGGCCCGAACTTCGATGCAGCGTACGACGCCGTGCGGGCCATCGATCCGAGCCGTCCCATCCAGTACGAGCGCGCACTTTACGACGGCCAGACCGACATCTTCTGCCCCATGTACGCCAGCCACGACTACCTGAAGCGTTATGCGGCCAATCCGGAGCGGACCAAGCCGCTGATCCAGTGCGAGTACGCGCACGCGATGGGCAATTCGGAGGGTGGATTCAAGGAGTACTGGGACATCTACCGCAGCTCGCCGAAGCTGCAGGGCGGTTTCATCTGGGACTTCGTGGATCAGTCCATCCATTGGAAAAACAAGTCCGGCAAGCGCATCTATGCTTATGGCGGCGATTTCAACATGTCGGACCCTTCGGACCAGAATTTCTGCGACAACGGCCTGCTGAGCCCCGACCGGGTGCCGAACCCGCACATGTATGAGGTGAGCTATGTCTACCAGGACATCTGGTCGAAGCTCGCTGCGCCGCAGCAGGTGGAGGTGTACAATGAATATTTCTTCCGGGACTTGTCGGCCTACAAGCTGCAGTGGGAGCTGCTCCGCAACGGCGAGAAGCAGAGTTCCGGGGAAGTGGCGGATGTGAACGTGGGGCCGCAGAGCTGTCGCGTGATCGACATTCCGTACGGCGACATCGATTCGTCGGGTGAGTGGCTGCTCAATCTGGCCTACGTGCTGAAAGAAGGGGAGGGTATGCTGGAGGCCGGGCACGTGGTGGCGCGGCAGCAGCTGAAGCTCAACGATTTTGTCTGGGCGATGCAGCCGCTGCGGAGTGCGGCCCGCCCGAAGATCAACAACAGTGCGCCGCACCAGTTCACGGTATCAGGCGCGCGTTTTGCCATCGATTTCTCGGTGGACGACGGATCGGTGCTGCGCTACCGCGTGGGCGGTGTCGACCTGCTGAAGCAGGGGACGGTCATCCGGCCGAATTTCTGGCGGGCGCCGACCGACAATGACTACGGCGCAGGCCTGCAGGAGAAGCTGAAGTTCTGGCGCAAGCCGAAGCTCTCGTTCTACAGTCTCTCGCAGTACGACAAGAACCGGCTCCAGGTCATCGTGATCGAGTATCTGGTGGGGGGCACGGACCTGCGGCTGCGGATGGAATACCGCATCAACGACGAGGGGGCCATGGAGATCGTCGAGACGCTGATTCCGGGCTCGGAGAAGAACCTGCCCGACCTGCTCCGTTTCGGCGTGCAGTTGCAGTTGCCGAAATCTTTTGAAAATCTGGAATATTATGGCCGCGGGCCTTTCGAAAACTATGTGGATCGCAACAATGCCTCGTTCCTGGGTTGGTGGCGCCAGACGGTGACGGAGCAGTTCTATCCCTACATCCGGCCGCAGGAGACGGGCACGAAGACCGACATCCGCTGGCTGCAGCTCACGGATTCGATGGGCCGGGGCCTGCTGGTGACGGCGGAGGAGCCTTTCTCGGCGTCGGCGCTGCACTATACCATCGAGTCACTGGACGAAGGGGATTTCAAGCGGAACCGGCACAGCGAGACGTTGCGCGAAGACGATGTGACGAACCTGCTGCTGGACTACCGGCAGGCGGGTCTGGGCTGTGAGGACAGCTGGGGCGCGCTGCCGTTGCCGGAGCATCGGATGCCTTTCGGGGAGTATAGTTTCCACTTTGTCCTGAAACCGGTCAATCTCTAGGCGTATGCGTGTCGTGGTTCAGCGGGTGTCTTCGGCGTCGGTGACGATCGGGGGCGTGGTCAAGTCGGCGATCGGGCAGGGGCTGCTAGTCTTGCTCGGGGTTGGTCCTGCGGATGGGCAGGAGGATCTGGATTATCTGGTGAAGAAAGTGGCGGCGTTGCGGATCTTTGACGATGAGGAGGGGGTGATGAACCGTTCGGTGGTGGATATCGGCGGGGAGGTGCTGGTGGTGAGCCAGTTCACATTGATGGCTTCGACGAAGAAAGGGAACCGGCCGTCGTATGTTCGTGCTGCCGGCCACGAGCTGGCCATCCCGCTTTACGAGGCCTTCTGTGCGACCCTCTCGGACGCGATCGGCCGTCCCGTCGGCACGGGTGAATTCGGCGCCGAAATGGCCGTATCCCTCATCAACGACGGCCCCGTCACCATCATCATCGATTCTCAGCAGAAAGACTTCTAGTAGGCGGGCCAACGCTCGGCCCGCCAGTTATGAGAAGTGGGAAAGCAGGTCGGGGTCGTTGGGGAAGAAGATGTTCAACGCGGAAGATTTCGGGAAGCGCAGGAAGTAGGGATCGGCGGTCTGGTAAAAGTTCACGGAGGCGACTTCGCCGCTCAGCAGGAGGCCGCGGCGATAGGCCCTGATCCGTCGCGGATCATCTGGCAGCCGCTTGACACCCGTCCGGCCGTCTTTCATGCGTATCAATGCCACAGTCTGCGGCTTCGCATTTTTAGGGGCTGCCACCGGCGGCAGGGCATGACGGTGTGAGACGGCGATATGCCGGCCGGTCTGATTGATCTCCTGCATCCGTGCCCGGAAAAGGCGGCCATGGGCCGAAGTATCCTGGCGTTGGTTGACCAATATTTCGTAATGGATCATCTCGTGCAGAAGGATGTCCTCGAGTTCTTCTTCAGGCAGATCATAGCGTCGACTGATGTGCAGGCAGAAATCGTAGTATTCCATTTTGCCGAACAACCTGCGCCGCTTCTTGTAGGTACACGACCCGAGACTGCGTACCGCCCGCCCCAACTTGATGGGAACCGGGGGCAGCTGGCCGCCGAAATAGGCGTGGTTAAACGTTTCGAAACGTTTAATGAGAAAATCCAACGTGGCAATCATCGTCTCAAAAATACAAATTAATTCGCGGCTTCACGGCAAATTCCGTACATTTGTATGAACATGAACGAAAAAGCCTACATCCTCGCCCTCGACCAGGGCACCACCAGTTCCCGCGCCATCGTCTTCGACCATGAAGGCAAAATCGTGGTAACCAGCCAGAAAGAGTTTCCGCAATACTTCCCGAAGCCCGGCTGGGTGGAGCAGAAACCCGTCGAGATCTGGTCTTCGCAGCGCTCTGTGATGGCCGAGGCGGTCGCATCGCTCTGGGATTCCGATTACAAGATCAGCGGCATCGGCATCAGCAACCAGCGCGAGACCACCATCGTCTGGGACGCCGCCACGGGCAAGCCGGTCTACAACGCCATCGTCTGGCAGGACCGCCGCACCACGCCCCTCTGCGACGAACTCAAGCGCCACGGGCTTTCCGACATGATCCGCGAGAAGACGGGCCTGCTGATCGATTCCTACTTCAGCGCCACCAAGATCAAATGGATACTCGACCATGTACCGGGCGCCAGGGAGCGGGCCCGAAAAGGGATGCTGCGCTTCGGGACGGTGGACAGCTGGCTGATCTGGAATTTCACGAAAGGCATGGTGCACGTGACGGACGTGAGCAACGCGTCGCGCACCCTGCTGTTCAATATCCATACGCTCGACTGGGATCCGGAACTGCTGAAGCTCTTCGACATCCCGGCTTCCATGCTGCCACGCGTGGCGTCGTCGAGCGAAATCTACGGCTATACCCCGGCGCAAGTGCCGATCGCCGGCATCGCGGGCGACCAGCAGGCAGCCCTCTTCGGGCAGATGTGCCTGGAGCCCGGCTCCGTAAAATGCACCTACGGCACCGGCAGCTTCCTGCTGATGAACAGCGGCCTGAAGCCGATGGCTTCGCAGAACAACCTGCTGACCACCGTGGCGTGGAAGATCGGCGAGCGCGTTGATTATGCCCTCGAGGGCAGCATCTTCGTGGCGGGCAGCGTCGTGCAGTGGCTGCGCGACGGACTGGGCATCATCCGCTCGTCGGATGAGATCGAAGCGCTGGCGGCGCGCGTGCCGGATTCCGGCGGCGTGGTGTTCGTGCCGGCGCTGACCGGCCTTGGTGCGCCCTGGTGGAACGCGGACGCACGCGGCAGTCTCTATGGCATCACGCGCGGAACAACGGCTGCGCACATCGCCCGGGCAGCTCTGGACGGCATCGCCTTCCAGACGATGGACATCGTTGCCGCCATGGAAAAAGACGCCGGCGTCCCGCTCCAGAACCTGAAAGTCGATGGGGGCGCCGCCCGCAACAACCTGCTCATGCAGTTCCAGGCCGACCTGCTTGGTGTCGACGTGATCCGGCCGAACACGACGGAGACCACGGCGCTGGGTGCCGCTTTCCTTGCCGGTCTGGCCACCGGCTTCTGGTCTGACATCGACGAAATCAAAGCCGTCTGGCAAGCTGAACGCCGCTTCACGCCGTCCCTATCTGCCGACGCTGTCGCTGCTGCCAAGGCCGCCTGGGCCGACGCCATCCGCCGGACCTTATAGATCCCTCGACTGCGCTCGGGATGAGGGAAACGCCGGGCATGACGGGGTGTTCAAGCCCTTCTTTCGCTGCAATGTACGCAGCTGACTGTCAACGAGTTGAGAAATGTCCTCCCCTTTTACGGAGAGGGGAGGATATTGCATAAATTCTTGATAATAAGATGTGTACATTGCAGCGAAAGGAGGGTTGACATTCGCAAAATATTTCGTAAATTTGTAGAATCAATGCAATTTCGATGAAGACGGAGCAATTTACGCTGGAGGCGGCGGGGGATGGGCTGCAATTGGCGGCGTTGCTGGTGCTGCCGGAAGGTGGAGCCGCCAGCGAGGCCGGCGAAGCGGGCCGGGCGGCGGCGCAGCCGAAAGCGATCGTACAGTTCGTACATGGCATGTGTGAACACAAAGAACGCTACGAACCGACCATGCAGTATCTGGCCGAGCACGGCTACGCCTGCGTCATCCACGACCACCGCGGCCACGGCGCTTCCGTCAAGACCGCCGAAGACCTCGGCTACCTGTACAAAGGCGGCTGGCGGACCCTCGTCGACGACATCCGCGTGGTCAACGACTGGATCCACCGGCGCTTCCCCGCGCGCAAAATCATCCTCTTCGGCCACAGCATGGGCTCCATGGCCGTCCGCTCCTACGTCAAACGCCACGACGACAGCATCGACGCCCTGGTTGTCTGTGGCACGCCTGCCGACAACCCCGCCAAAGGCCCCGGCAAAAGCCTGGCCTGGCTGCTCGGCCAGCTGCGCGGCTGGCACTTCCGCTCGAAACTCCTGCAGAAGCTCTCCTTCGGCGCCTACAATAAACCCTTCGAAAAAGAAGGCTGGCCCGCCGCATGGGTCTGCTCCGACCCCAAAACCCTGAAGGATTACCACGCCGACCCCCTCTGCCAGTACGTCTTCACCGCCAACGGCTTCTATAACCTGCTCGGCCTCATGCAGGACTGCTACGCCGGCCAAGGCTGGGCCCTGCACCGGCCCCAGCTGCCCGTCCGTTTCATCTCCGGCGCCGAAGATCCCTGCCGCGGCGACGACCGCCAGTTTCAACAGGCCGTCGAAAAGATGAAAAAAGCCGGCTACACGCACGTCAGCGCCAAACTCTATCCCGGCATGCGCCACGAGGTCCTCAATGAGACCCGGCGCCGGGAAGTGTGGGACGACCTGCTCGCTTACCTCGATGAAAACTGCTAACCGATATGCTTAAGATCTACTGTAAAAACACCCGCAGCTACCAGCAATTCAGCGAAGGGACCACCCTGGAAGAAATGCTCCCGGCCTTCGAGTTCGAGCGCCCGTATCCCATCGTCTCGGCCAAGGTCAACAACGTGTCGCAGGGCCTGCGCTTTCGCGTCTACAACAACCGCGACATCGAATTCCTCGACCTGCGCGATCCCAGCGCCCGCCGCGTGTACTGCCGCTCCCTCTGCTTCCTGCTCTGCAAGGCCACCCAGGACGTCTGCCCGAAGGCCCAGATGGAAATCAAGCACCCCATCTCCAACGGCTATTTCTGCGAGCTCCACAAACCTGAAGGCGGTGAGATTCAGGAGGCTGAGATCCAGAAGATCAAGGCACGGATGCAGGAGATCATCGACCAGAACCTGCCCTTCCACCGCCGCGAGGTGCGCCTGGAAGAGGCCATCGATATCTTCCGGGAGAATGGCTATGAAGACAAGGTGCGCCTGCTGGAGACCAGCGGCCAGCCCTATGTGGACTACTACATGCTGGGTGACACGGTGGACTATTATTACGGCCGCCTGCTGCCCTCCGCCAGCTACATCACGGTGTGGGACGTCATCCCGTACCACGGCGGCATTCTGCTGCGCGTGCCCGACCGCTTCCATCCCGAGCGCCTGGCCGCGTTCATCGACCAGCCCAAGACCTTCGAGGTGTTTACGGAAGACTTCAAGTGGAACACGATCATGAACCTGCGGAACGCAGGCGACGTGAACCGCATCTGCCTGGAGGGTGGGGCATCCGACCTGATCCAGATCTCGGAGGCCCTGCAGGAGAAGAAACTCGTGCAGATGGCCGAGGAGATCGAGCGGCGCTACAACGACCCGGTCAACCCCGTGCGCATCGTGCTGATCACCGGCCCGTCGAGCAGCGGCAAGACCACCGTCACGCGCCGCCTCAGCGTGCAGCTCAAGGCCTGCGGACTGCGCCCCATCTCTTTCTCGACCGACGACTATTTCGTCAACCGCATCGAGACCCCGAAACTGCCCGACGGCAGCTACGACTTCGACAATTTCGAGACCGTGGACCATCGTGCCCTGGAGCAGGACGTGCTCAAGCTCCTGCGCGGCGAGGTGGTGGACGTGCCGGAATTCAATTTCGTGACGGGGCGCCGCGAGTACAACGGCAAGCACCTGCAGATGGCCCCGGGCCGCGTGCTGCTCATCGAGGGTATCCACGCGCTCAACCCGCAACTGATTCCGCAAGTCCCGGCGGAGAGCACCTTCAAGATCTTTATCTCGACCCTCACCAGCATCGCACTGGACGACCACAACTGGGTGCCGACCAGCGACAACCGCCTGCTGCGCCGCATCATCCGCGACTACAACAAGGGCGCCTTCTCGGCCCGCGAGACCATCAACCAGTGGCCCAATGTACGGCGCGCCGAAGAGCAATGGATCTATCCCTACCAGGAGAACGCGGATGTGATGTTCAACTCTGCCTACCTGGTGGAATTCGCGGTGCTGCGCCAGCACGCGGAGCTGATTCTGACCACGGTGCCGAAGAACTGCCCGGAATACAGCGAGGCGCACCGACTGCTGAAATTCATCCGTTATTTCACGCCAGTCTCCGACAAGGAGGTTCCCGCCACGTCGCTGCTGCGTGCGTTTATCGGCGGCGGATCGATGTAAAGAAGCGGTTCGGGATTTCGCTGATGAGAATGATGCCCAGGACGATGGCGATGGTCACCTTGACGGCCATGAAGCCGCTGCCCAGGGCGAGGCGGAGCTGGTCGGACACCACGTAGTAGGAGGTCCAGAACACGCCGGCGCCCGGCACGAGCGGGAAGATGCCGCAGAGCAGGAACACGATGGCCGGGCAGCGGTCCAGCACGGAAAACCAGCGGGCCGACAGGATCACGAGCATCGTGGCAAACAGCGTGGCAGCCGGGGGCGTAAAGCCCGCGTAACGCGCAAGGATCATATAGAGGATCCAGCCCAGCACACCACTGACACCACAAAGCACATAGTATTTGCGCGGCACGCCGAAAAGCACCGCGAAGGCCGCCGTGCCGATGAACGACGCGACGATCTGCACCGGCATTTTGAAAGTGAAGGGATCGACCGTCATGCCCTGCAGGATGATCATCGAGCCGGAGATGAGGCTGTCGCCCAGGAAGGCCAGCATCACGCCCGCCGCGATGCAGAAGAACACCAGCAGCGCGTCGAGCAGGCGCGTGGCGCCGGCAATATAATCTTCATTGGCCAGGTCGCGCACACCATTGACGAACGGCACCCCCGGGATCAGCGGGATGATGGCGCCGATGATCATGTTGGGCAGGCTGTGGCCGAAGCCGATGCGGTGGAAGAAGATGCAGAGGCCCGTGACGAAGAGGCCGCCCGCAATGTTGCCCACAATCTTCGACAGGTAGGGTGCCGAGACATAGAGCACGAACAGCCAGAGCAGGATGCCGCAGACGAATGAGGCCGCGCAGTCGAGCATGCCGCCGCCGAACACGATGCAGAAGCCAGCGCTGCCCAGCGCCGAGGCCAGGACCTGCTCACAGTAGGGATGGGGTTTCATGGCCCTGATCTCCCGGAGCCGCGCCTGCGCCGCATCGAGCGTGTACTTGCCGGCCACAATGTCACGTGACAGCTGGTTGACTGCCACCACCTTGTCGAGCTGCGTGCCCTTGAAGGGGATGAACTCCACGTTCGCGTATTTGTTGGTACTGCTGGTGGTGAAGATGCCGTTGCTCAGCACGAAGAAACTCTTGGATTCCACGCCGTAGTGCGTGGCGATGCGCTCCATGGTCTCCTCGACGCGCGAGATCTCCGCACCGTTCTCGAGGAGGATGTGTCCTGCCTCAGATGCGATGGCCAGTGCCTGTACTTGCTGTTCTTCTGTCGTCATTCTGTCACAAAGTTACGCTTTTTATGTCACATTGTCAGCAAAAATCCGCTGGCACAATCTTCGATAAAGAAGGGGACGTCGGCGCGGAACCACCGTGTCGAGCGAACCAAAAACGAAAAAAACAAAAAATAGGAGAATACAAACATGGGAAAAATCATTGGAATTGACCTCGGTACTACGAACTCTTGCGTAGCCGTCATGGAAGGCAACGAGCCTACCGTCATCATCAACAGCGAAGGCAAGCGTACCACGCCCTCTGTCGTGGCTTTTGCTGAAAACGGAGAGAGAAAGATCGGTGACCCGGCCAAACGTCAGGCTGTCACCAACCCGCTCAAGACCATCTACTCGATCAAGCGCTTCATGGGTGAGACCTACGATCGCGTGACGAAAGAGGCCGAGCGCGTGAGCTACAAGGTGGTCCGCGGCGACAACAACACGCCCCGCGTGGACATCGATGGCAAGCTCTACAGTCCGCAGGAAATCAGCGCCATGGTCCTGCAGAAGATGAAGAAGACCGCAGAAGACTACCTCGGCCAGGAAGTGAAGGAAGCCGTCATCACGGTGCCCGCTTACTTCAGCGACTCGCAGCGCCAGGCCACCAAGGAGGCAGGTGAAATCGCCGGTCTCAACGTGAAACGAATCATCAACGAGCCGACGGCCGCCGCACTGGCCTACGGCCTCGACAAGAAGAACAAAGACATGAAGGTCGCTGTGTTCGACCTCGGTGGCGGTACCTTCGATATATCCATCCTGGAACTTGGCGACGGTGTCTTCGAAGTGAAGTCCACCAACGGTGACACGCACCTGGGCGGCGACGACTTCGACCACAAGATCATCGACTGGCTGGCCGACGAATTCAAGGCCGAGAACGGCATTGACCTGCGCCAGGATCCGATGGCCCTGCAGCGCCTGAAGGAGGCTGCTGAGAAAGCCAAGATCGAGCTGTCGAGCCAGACCTCCAGCGAGATCAACCTGCCGTACATCACCGCTGTCGGCGGCGTGCCCAAGCACCTCGTCAAGACGCTGACCCGCGCGAAGTTCGAGCAGCTCTGCGACAGCCTGATCCAGGCCACTGTCGAGCCGTGCCGCAAGGCCCTCAAGGACGCTGGTCTCCAGACCTCCGACATCGACGAAGTCCTGCTCGTGGGCGGTTCGACCCGTATCCCTGCCGTGCAGCAGATCGTGGAGAAGTTCTTTGGCAAAGCCCCGAGCAAGGGAGTGAACCCCGACGAAGTGGTGGCTGTGGGTGCCTCCATCCAGGGCGGTGTCCTCGCCGGTGACGTGAAAGACGTGCTGCTGCTCGATGTCACTCCGCTGTCCCTCGGTATCGAGACGCTGGGTGGCGTGATGACCAAGCTCATTGACGCGAACACCACCATCCCGACCCGCAAGAGCGAGGTGTTCTCGACGGCGGCCGACAACCAGCCGAGCGTGGAGATCCACGTGCTGCAGGGCGAGCGTTCGATGGCCCGCGACAACAAGACCATCGGCCGCTTCAACCTCGACGGCATCACCCCGGCCCCGCGTGGCGTGCCGCAGATCGAAGTGTCCTTCGACATCGATGCCAACGGTATCCTGAATGTGTCGGCCCGCGACAAGGCCACGGGCAAGGAGCAGAAGATCCGCATCGAGGCTTCTTCCGGCCTGTCCGAAGACGAGATCAAGCGCATGCGCGACGAGGCGAAGGCCAACGAGGCTGCCGACAAGGCGGAGAAGGAGCGCATCGACAAGATCAACGGTGCTGACGCCATGATCTTCCAGACGGAGAAGAACCTGAAGGAGTATGGCGACAAGATCCCGGCTGACAAGAAGGGTGCGATCGAGAATGCGCTCGGCATGCTGAAGGAGGCGCACAAGAATCAGAATCTCGCTGATATCGAGCGTGCCACGGAAGCCCTGAACAACGCTTGGCATGCGGCCAGCGAAGATATGGCCCGGGCTGCGCAGCAGCAGGGTCCGCAGGATCCGGGTGCCGGCTTCAGCGGCCAGCAGGGTCCTCAGGGTGGCGGCTCTTCCGACAACAATGGTCCGGAGGATGTCGACTACGAGGAAGTGAAATAACTTTTGCGCTGCAATGTACGCAGCAGATAATCAGCGTTTTATGAATGTACGCCCCCTCCAAAATAGAGGGGGCGTATGTTTGTAATAGGTTGACAATCAGTTGTGTCCGTTGCAGCGAAAAAAGTCGTATCTTTGCGACATTATGATCTATCGCGAATTATCTGAGGCTGAATTCAACGACTTGCAAAGTCGTATCCTGTATGAAGACAATCATCTGCTGGTGCTGAACAAGCGGGTGGGGGAGATTGTGCAGGGAGACAAGACCGGCGACGAGCCGCTGAGCGAGACGCTGAAGGCGTTCATCGCACAGCGGGATGGGAAGCCGGGGCATGTCTTCATGGGCGTACCGCACCGACTGGACCGGCCGGTGAGTGGTTTGGCGGTCTTTGCGAAGACGTCGAAGTGTCTGGAACGGCTCAACGCAATGTTCCGCGATGGTGAAGTCCATAAGTATTACTGGGCGCTGACCTGCGCGCGGCCGGAGCCGGCGGAGGGGGAGTTGCAGCATTGGCTCTACCGCAACGAGAAGCAGAACAAGAGTTATGCGTATGACCATGAAAAGAACGGGACGAAGTTGGCGCGCTTGCGCTACCAGGTGCTGCGCGATACCGACCGCTACCATCTCGTTGAAGTAGAACTGCTTACGGGACGGCATCACCAGATCCGCTGCCAGCTTTCAACGATCGGCTGCCCGATCAAAGGGGACCTCAAATACGGCGCTCCGCGCTCCAACCCCGACGGTGGCATCTCCCTCCACGCCCGCCGCATCACCTTCCTCCATCCCGTCCGCCGCGAGCCCCTCACCCTCGAAGCTCCCGTCGACTGGGTCCAACTTAAGTAGTAATCAATAAAATTGCTATCTTTGCGGATTATGGCAGAGAATAGTAATGTTTATGCGGAGCGCGTCGAGGAGATCCGAAGACTCGGATACGACGCCGTCATCATATCAGGAACGGATCCCCACGGCAGTGAATACGTCGCACCACGCTGGAAACAAGTCGAATGGGTGAGCGGCTTCACCGGAGAAGCCGGCGACCTCGTCATCACCAAGGACCACGCCGGCCTCTGGACCGACAGCCGCTTCTTCATCCAGGCCGGCCAGCAGCTCGCCGGCACCGGCATTGAACTCCATCCGACCCGCGTCCCCGACGAAGTGACCATCCCCGACTGGCTCGCCGGCCATTTCCAGCAAAAGCCCGTCCGCATCGCCTTCGACGGCCTCTGCCAGAGCGTCGGCAGCATCCAGACCCTCGAGAAAGCCCTCCGCAACAGCTACGGCCTCGGCGGGTACGAACTGATCGATGTGCCCGATATGCTAGACACGCTGTGGACCAAACGCCCCGCCATCCCGCATTCGCCCGTCGAATGGCTCGACGAGAAACTGATGGGGGAGACCCGCAAGGAAAAACTCGCCTGGCTGCGCGGCGAGATGCAGCAAAAAGGCTGCGGCGCCATGTTCTTGACCGCCCTCGATGAAATCGCCTGGCTGCTCAACGTCCGTGGCCAGGATATCGACTATAATCCCTACGTCATCTCCTACCTGCTCGTCACGCCCGAAAAAGCCATCTGGTTCGTGCGCAACGTCAGCGAAGTGCCTGATGTCGACGACGTGGTCCTGGCTGACTACGGTGTGCTGGAAGACGCCCTCGAAGACCGCAAGGACGAGTGCGGCCGCCTCTTTATCGACCCGGCCACCCTCAATTACCATACCTGCCAACTCATTGAGAAATACTTCGCCGAGTCGCAGCTCTGCTTTGGGCCCTCGCCTGTGATCCTGCGTAAGGCGCTGAAAAACAAGAAAGAACAGGAAGGCTTCCGCCGCGCCTTCATCGAGGACGGCGTGGCCATGGAAAGCTTCCTCTACTGGCTCGAGACTTCCGTCAAGGGCGGTGCCCAGATCACTGAGTGGGATGCCGCGCAGAAACTCGCGTCGCTGCGCCGGGACATCGAAGGCTACCGCGGCGAGAGCTTTGCCACGATCTCAGCCTATGGCCCGAATGCCGCACTGCCGCACTACGTCACGCCCCGCGAAGGCTCGGCCCTGATTAAGTCGCGCGGCCTCTACCTGGTCGACGCCGGCGCCCACTTCCTCTACGGCACCACCGACACCACGCGCATGATGCCCATGGGCCGCTGCACGCGCCAGGAGAAAGAAGACTACACGCTGGTGCTCAAGGGCATGGTCGACCTCACGCTGGCGGTCTTCCCCGAAGGGACGGCTGGCTGCCAGATCGACGCGCTCGCCCGCCGCGCCCTCTGGGCTGCAGGCCGCAATTTCGGCCACGGCACGGGCCACGGCATCGGCTTCTATTCCGGGGTCCACGAAGGCCCGCAGGCCATCCGCCAGAACTTCAACCCGCAGCCCCTGCTGCCGGGCATGGTGAGTTCCATCGAACCGGGCATCTACCGCGAAGGCAAGTACGGCATCCGGCACGAAAACGTGGTGCTTTGCCGCGAGCAGGACAAGACCGAATTCGGGCGTTTCTTCGGCTTCGAGACCCTGACCTGCTGCCACATCGACCTGTCCATTGTCCGCCGGAAACTGCTCAACGAAGTGGAGCGCGACTGGCTCCGCGCGTACAACCGCGTGGTGTACCGCATGCTGAAAAACCGCCTCGCTCCGGAGGTGGCACGGTGGCTCAAGAAGAAATGTAGATAAGATAAAGAATATAACTGACTATGAAAAAGATAACTATTTCTCTTTTTGTGATTCTTTTCGCCTTTATGGCGACTCCTTTGCGGGCTGATCAGCCCAAGTGGATGCAGTATGTGAAGCCGTCCGGATCCTTCCAGTTCGGCGCCACACTGGAACAGGATTTTGCGTATTCGCTCTATGTCCGCCGCGCCCGCGTCGCCGTTTCCGGCACGCTGCTCAATGACGAGCGCTACGGCAAGTTCGAGTACCTGCTCCGTGCCAATCTGGTCGGCACGCCGGGTCTGTTGGATGGCTATTTCAAGTACTCGTACCGCGATATCATCGGCGTCCAGGTCGGACAATACCGTACGCCGATCCTGCTCGAAAATACGGAGGTTTCCTCCACGACCGTCGAGATGATCGACTATTCCCTGGTGACGCAGCGCTTCTGCCACTTCGGCTCCCTCGACCTGGCCGGGATCAGCGCTTCGGGCCGTGACATCGGCATCCAGCTCTTCGGCAAGCTGTTCCCGATCGCGGAGGGGCATCACCTGATCGCCTACAACGCGGGCGTATTCAACGGCGCCGGCATCAACAAGCGCGACGACGACCAGCGGAAGGAATACATGGGCCGGGTTATGATCTTCCCGATCAAGGAGTTGTGCGTCTCGGGTTCGTACGTGCGTGCCATGGGACCGCATCCCGCCATCGCGCCGGAGTACAACGACTACAACTGGTATGTGTACGACCGCTATGGCGGCGGTCTCTACTACAAGAGCAAGTACGGCTGGTTCCGCGCGGAGTACATGCGCGGCCACACGCACGGATGGCTGTCGCACGGCGCCTACGGCACATTGGGCTATAACATCAATCAGCACTGGGACATCGGCGGTCGCTACGACTATTTTGTGACGAACGTGCACAATGCGATGGCGACGACCTACCACCATTTCACGGGTGGCTTCACCTGGCGGCCCTGGACTTTCTTCAAGCTGCAGGTGAACTATTCCTACAACATGGATCCGGGCGTGAGCCCGTACCACCAGGCACTTTTCCAGGCGACGGTCGTGTTCTGATCGCCGCGGGAATCAGAGTTTGAGTTTCAGGTGTAGTTTGTTGAAGAGGCCGGTCAGCGCGATCATCAGGAGCGCGAAGACCACGGCCTTCAGCAGGCCTGGCAGGCCGTAGCACAAGGCTGCGGGCCAGTGCCAGCCGATTAGCTGTTGCGCGGCATACCAGATCGCCGGCATCATGTAGCAGGTAAGCGTAGCTGTTGCTGCGGGAGCGAGGAGGCCCCGGGTCAAGCCCGGGGTGAGGGGGTGGGAGAGCGCGTAGAGCAGCGCGAAGAATGCGACGCAGATGGCCAGGCTGAAGCAGGCCCAGGTGGGGGTGGCCAGGTTCTTCGAGATGATCCAGAAGCGGTGGCACAGCAGGCCGAGCAGGAACATCGCCAGGGCCAGTGCCACGAAGGGCGCGATGAGTTTCTTGGGCGTCGCGCCATAGCGCTGGAGCAGCAGCGATGTAAATACGCCCGTGGCGCAAATGGCCACGTGCGTCCAGCTGCCGGGCCAGGTGCCCGGAATCAGCACGCAAAGCAGCATTGTCAGGAGCCAGAAGCCCGTGAGCAGGCGGAAGTCGCCCTTGAAGCCCACGCAGGCCAGTGCACAGGGCAGGTAGGCCCAGCCGATGAGGCCCAGGATGCCCCACCAGCCGTGCCGGAAGGGCATGCCGTGCAGGGTTTTGTAAGCCACCAGTCCGGCCAGCAATAAAATGCCGGCAATTCTCATCGTCATTCCGGACTTGATCCGGAATCTCGGGTATTCATTCCAGACAAGGAAAAACCCCGTGATGTAGAGCAGGGTAAAGACCGGGTGGGAGAGACCGCCGGGAACGCCGGCGCTATTCATCGCGAACAACCCCATGACCAGCAGCGAGAGCGTGCGCCAGGCGATGTGCCCCAGCATCTGCCAGGGACTGTCGCCCCGGCTGCGGCGCGCCCCGATGGCGAAGGGAATGGACAGCCCCACGCAAAAAAGAAATGCTGGGAATACCAGATCGGAAAATCCCAGCATATCTTCTTCGGTCGCTGCGTGATGCAGCCAGTGGGGCAACCCTTCCATCCCGGCGTAGTCGTTCACGACGATCATCGTGAACATCGTCCAGGCGCGGAAAAGGTCGATAGCGGCTACACGCTTCAATTATTTGGCTTTGCCGTCGGAACCCAGCACGTTGATGATCTTGTGCTTGTAGAGCTTTACCATCTCGTCGCGGGCCGGACCCAGGTATTTGCGCGGGTCGAATTCACCCGGTTTTTCCACGAACACCTTGCGGACGGCAGCGGTCATGGCCAGACGGGAGTCGCTGTCGATGTTGATCTTGCAAACGGCGCTCTTGGCGGCCTTGCGGAGCTGTTCCTCCGGAATGCCCACTGCATCGGGGAGCTTGCCACCGTGGGTGTTGATGATGTCGACATATTCCTGCGGAACGCTGGAAGAGCCGTGGAGCACGATGGGGAAGCCAGGGAGCTTCTTCTCGATCTGCTTCAGCACGTCGAAAGCCAACGGCGGCGGAACGAGCTTGCCCGTCTTGGGATCGCGGGTGCACTGCTCGGGTTTGAACTTATAGGCGCCGTGGGAGGTACCGATGGAGATGGCCAGGGAGTCGCAGCCCGTCTTGGTGACGAAGTCGACGACCTCTTCGGGCTTGGTGTAGTGGCTTTCCTCGGCGGCCACTTCGTCTTCCACGCCGGCGAGCACGCCGAGCTCAGCCTCGACGGTCACGCCGAAGCGGTGGGCGTAGCGCACCACCTTCTTCGTGAGGGCCACGTTCTCGTCGTAGGGCAGGGCGCTGCCATCGATCATCACGGACGAGAAGCCGGTCTGGACGCAGCTCTTGCAGAGTTCGTAGCTGTCACCGTGGTCGAGGTGCAGGACAATCTGGGGACGTTTCCAACCCAGTTCCTTGGCATACTGCACGGCACCTTCCGCCATGTAGCGGAGGAGGGTCTGGTTGGCATAGTTGCGGGCTCCTTTGGAAACCTGAAGGATGACAGGTGACTTGGTCTCGGCGCAAGCCTGGATGATGGCCTGCAGCTGCTCCATATTGTTGAAGTTGAATGCGGGGATGGCGTAACCGCCTTTGACGGCCTTGGCAAACATCGCGCGGGTGTTGACGAGGCCTATTTCTTTGTAAGATACCATATTGTGTTAAATTAAAACAGATTCAAAGGGATCTGGCCACAAAGATAATGGAATTTCAATAAGAATTGACTATTTTTGCGGACGGAAAAACGAAAATCATCATAAATGGGTAAAGTTGTGATATTCTCGGCGCCGTCCGGTTCGGGCAAGACCACGGTGGTCAACCACCTGCTCAGTCACTTCGACTGCTTCGCCTTCTCGGTGTCCGCCACCTCGCGGGCCCCGCGCGGCACGGAGCAGGACGGCCAGGCCTATTACTTCATCTCGTCCGACGAATTCCGTCGCCGCATCGCCGCTGGCGACTTCGTGGAATACGAAGAAGTGTACAACGGCGTGTTCTACGGCACGCTCAAGTCGGAGGTGGAGCGCATCTGGGCGCAGGGCAAGGTGATCCTGTTCGACGTCGACGTCAAGGGCGGCGTGAGCCTCAAGCGCGTCTTCGGCGACGACGCCCTGTCGGTCTTTGTCAAAGCGCCTTCCATCAAGGAGTTGCGCCGCCGGCTCGAGCTGCGTGCCACCGATTCGCCCGAATTCATCGACGAACGCGTGAAGAAAGCCCGCATCGAGATGCTTTACCAGCCCAAATTCGACTATGTGCTCGTCAACGACGACCTGGCCACCTGTCTGGCCGAGGCCGAGCGCGTGGTCGGGGAATTTCTCCAGAAGTAGATGAAAGTTGCGCTGCTCTTCGGATCGTTCAATCCGATCCACGAAGGCCACCTGGCCATTTTGCGCTACCTGGCGGAGCACCGCCTGGCCGACGAACTGCGCCTGGTGGTCTCGCCCCAGAGCCCCTTCAAGCAGGGGCAGGGCCTGCTCGACAACGCCCGCGAGCGCCTCGAAGCCGCCCGCGCCGCCGTCGCGCAGACCGGCCTGCCCGTGGTGGTTTCCGACGTGGAATTCGAGCTCCCGGAACCCCGCTATACGATTGATACCCTGCGCCATCTCCAGCGCACTGAGCCCGACAATACGTTCGTGCTGGTGATGGGCGGCGACAATATCACCGCACTCGAAAACTGGCACCTGGCCGACGAACTCCTGCACGAATTCGAAGTGTGGGTGTATCCCCGGCCTGGCACCGATGCGCGCCCCTATGTGGACGCGCTCAACGCCCGGCCCGGCACGAAGGGCATCACGCTCTTCGCCGACGCGCCCCAGAACGCCATTTCCTCCACCGAGATCCGCGCCCGCCGTATCCTGCACTACGACGTGATCATCATCGGGGGCGGCATCACCGGGGTGGGCGTGGCGCGCGACTGCGCCCTCCGCGGCCTGAAGGCCGTGCTGGTGGAGCGCGACGACCTCACGGTCGGGGCGAGCGGCCGCAACCACGGCCTGCTTCACAGCGGCGCCCGCTACGCCATGGGCGATGCGGAATCGGCCCGCGAGTGCATTGGGGAGAACCGCATCCTCAAGCAGATCGCCCCGCACTGCATCGACCCCTGTGACGGCCTGTTCATCACCCTGCCGGAAGACGACAGGGACTACCAGCGGCAGTTTATCGCCGCCTGTCGGGCCGCCGGCATCGACGCCGAAGCCCTCGACCCGGCGGAAGCCCGCCAGATCGAACCTTCCGTTAACCCGGACCTTGTGGGTGCCGTGCTGGTGCCCGACGCCGCCGTCGATCCGTTCCGCCTGGTTTTCGCCAACGCGATGGACGCTGCCGCGCGCGGCGCCGAGATCCTCAGCTATCACGAAGTCCGCGGCCTGCGCAAGGACGGCCGCCGCATCGTCGGCATCGACGTGTGGGACGTGCGTGGCAAGCAGGAGAAACACCTCGAGGCGCCCGTCGTGGTCAATGCGGCCGGAACTTGGGCTGGACAAGTAGCCGCCATGGCCGGCGCCCGTATCACCATGTATCCCGACAAGGGCACGCTGCTGGTGTTTGGCGAACGCGTCAACCGGTTGGTGCTCAACCGCTGCCGGCCTTCGTCCGATGCCGATATCCTGGTGCCCAGCGGCGTGACGACCATCCTCGGCACGACTTCCCAGCGCCTCGAACCCAAGGAGATTCCCGGCGCGCGGCCCACGCCCGAAGAGGTCGACCTGCTGATGTCTGAAGGCACCAAGCTCGCCCCGAAACTCCTCCAGACGCCCATCCTGCGCGCCTATAGCGGCATCCGTCCGCTCATTGCCCTCGACGGAGCAGAAGAGGGCGGCCGCAACATCAGCCGCAGCTTCGTGCTCTTCGACCACGAGACGCGGGACGACGTGCCGGGCTTCATTACGATCGCCGGCGGCAAAATGATGACCTACCGCCTCATGGCTGAGCGCACCGTCGACCTGGTGTGCCGGAAGCTGGGGAGGGAAGTGGCCTGCACCACGGCCGAGACGCCGCTGCCCGAGGCTATCGCGCGTCCCGAACGCTTCGGCGGTGCCGTGATCTGCGAGTGCGAGAACGTGCGCGAAGACGAGATCCGTTACGCCATTGATCAGCTGGGTGCCCGCACGCTGCTCGACCTGCGTCGCCGCACCCGCGTCGGCATGGGTTCCTGCCAGGGCCAACTCTGCGCTTTGCGTGCCGCCCAGATGCTGCCCGATCCCGACGTCCACAGCTTCATCGGCGAGCGCTGGAAAGGCATTTATCCCGTCGCCTGGGGCGAGGCGATGCGCGAAGCGCAGCTCGCCCAATGGATGTACAATAAGTCCGAAAACGCTTCTCAGTAGCCATGAGTATGAATTTCGATACCCTCATCATCGGTGGCGGCCACAGCGGCCTGCAGCAGGGCATTGCGCTCCAGCGAAACGGTCAACAATGTCTGATTATCAGCGCGGGAGAAAGTTCGCGCCCGCTGCGCGATCCCGAATGGTCGCAGGCCATCGAGCGGCATCGCTTCGAAGACTTGGGCGGTGTCTGGCTCGACGATCGCGTGATCAAAGGTGTGCTCAAAAGTGCTAATGAAGGCGATCTATTGCTGCACGTTTTTACCGAAAACAGTGGCGAAAAATTCTTCGTTGCCGACCAGTTTATCCTGGCCACTGGCAGCTTCTACAGCGGCGGTTTGTTGGCCGATCCAGTACACATCTGGGAACCGGTCTTCGGCCTCGATGTAGACTACGAAGGCAAGCATGCGGACTGGGTCCGGCCCGATTTCTTTGCGCAGCAGCCCTTCATGACTTTCGGCGTCCGCGTTGACGCGCAGGGGCGCGCACTGAGGCAGGGACGACCTGTCCTGAATCTGCAGGCTGTAGGTTCCGTGGTGGCCTCCCGTTAAAAATTGAAACTTTTCTTGCGCGCACGCGTTATTATTTGTATTTATCACTTTTAAAGACTACATTTGTAATTGCGTTACTAGATTTGGGCGTATTGCGCCCTGACTGGTAGCGTAAGTGGCGGGAAAGTGACTTGAACAGAGCATGGAACCGCTGCTTGATAACCCGGTTTCACGCTGCGTCAGGGCTTTTTTTTCGCTCCGTGGGGCCGAGGAGTGAAAGTTATGCCATCATCTGAACATTATTGGTTTGCCTTGAAGGTTTTCTACAACCGGGCTCCGCAGGTACAGGAAGATTTCCGGAAGGCGGGGCACGACAGTTACCTGCCCAAGCTCATCGCCTCGCTGCTTTTTGTGCACTGCGCGGAGCAGGAGCTGCTGGACTACAAGCGCCGGCACGAAGGCGGCCTGCTGTACTACACCGACCCCGCGTCGGAAGACCGGCGCCGTCCGGGCCGCATCCCCGACCGGGAGATGGACAATTTCCGTGTCGCCACCTCGCTGGCCGAGAGCGACCCGGATGCCATCTATCTGGGCAGCGACACGGAGAAGCTCTGCACGGGCGACCGTGTCTGCGTGACGGACGGCATCTACAAGGGCATGGAGGGCTATGTGAAGCGCATCCGTCACGCCCGCAAAGTCCTCGTCGCCATCAAGGGTGTCGCGGTGGTGGCCTTATCGAACATTGAACCTCAATTTTTGGAAAAGATAGAATCATGAAAATCGCAGTAGCAGGAACGGGCTACGTCGGCATGAGCATGGCGACGCTGCTGGCACAGCACAACGACGTGGTGGCCGTCGACGTCATCCCCGAAAAAGTTGAAAAAATCAACCGCCGACAGAGCCCCATCCAGGACGAATACATTGAAAAATACCTGGCCGAAAAACCTTTGCAGCTCCGGGCAACGCTCGACGGCACCGAGGCGTATAGAGACGCCGAGTTCGTCATCATCGCCGCACCGACCAACTACGACCCGCAGAAAAACTTCTTCGACACCTCCCACGTGGAAGAAGTCATCGACCTCGTGCTGGCGGTGAACCCCGACGCCACGATGGTCATTAAAAGCACCATCCCCGTGGGTTACACCCGCAACCTCTACGTGAAATACGCCGCGCGCGGCGTGCAGAAGTTCAACCTGCTCTTCTCGCCGGAGTTCCTGCGCGAGAGCATGGCCTTGTACGACAACTTGTATCCCAGCCGCATTATCGTGGGCTACCCCAAGATGATGGCAGGCTACGAGGAGGAAAACGCCGCCATCCGGAAGGTGGTGACGAACGACCTGGAGGAGCGCGCCCGCACTTTTGCCCGGCTCCTGCAGGAAGGTGCCATCAAGCAGGACATCCCGACGCTGTTCATGGGCATGAAAGAGGCTGAGGCGGTGAAGCTCTTCGCCAACACGTACCTGGCGCTGCGCGTGAGCTACTTCAACGAGCTGGATACCTACGCGGAGATGAAGGGGCTCGACACGCAGTCCATCATCGACGGCATCTGCCTCGACCCGCGCATCGGTGCGCACTACAACAACCCGAGCTTCGGTTACGGTGGCTACTGCCTGCCGAAAGACACGAAGCAACTGCTCGCGAACTTCAACGACGTGCCGGAAAACCTGATTCAGGCCATCGTGGAGAGCAACCGCACGCGCAAGGATTACATCGCGGACCGCGTGCTGGAAAAGGCGGGTTACTACACGGCTTCCAGCGCCTACGACACGACCAAGGAGCATGAGGTCGTGGTGGGTGTGTACCGCCTCACCATGAAGTCGAATTCCGACAACTTCCGCCAGAGCGCCATCCAGGGCATTATGAAGCGCATCAAAGCCAAAGGCGCGAAGGTCATCGTTTACGAGCCGGCCCTCGAAGACGGCACCACCTTCTTCGGCAGCATGGTCGTCAACGATCTCGCCTCCTTCAAAGCCCAGTCCGACGCCATCATCGCCAACCGCTACGACCCTTGCCTCGACGACGTCGCCGACAAGGTTTACACCCGCGACATTTTCAAACGCGACTAGATGAAAACCATCCTCATCACCGGCTCCGCCGGGTTTATCGGTGCCAATTTGGTGAAACGGCTCTTGACGGAGATGCCGGACGGGAAGATTGTGGGCGTAGACAACCTGAACGACTACTACGACCCTTCTTTGAAGCAATACCGCCTACGAGAACTCGACAAGGCATACAAAGCCCTCATTCCGGGCTTGACCTCTCCCCTCATTCCGGGCTTGACCCGGAATCTCCAATACGACTTCGTCCAAGGCGATATCTCCGATAAATCCCTGGTAGATAGCCTGTTCGAGAAATACCACTTCGACATCGTCGTCAACCTCGCCGCCCAGGCCGGCGTCCGCTACAGCATCGACAACCCCGACGCCTACATCCAGAGCAACATCCTGGGCTTCTACAACATCCTGGAGGCGTGCCGTCACAATCCCGTGCAGCACCTGGTGTACGCCAGTAGTAGCTCTGTGTATGGCGGCAACAAGAAGGTGCCGTTCTCAACGGATGACCGGGTGGACAATCCCGTCAGCCTGTATGCCGCCACCAAGAAGAGTAACGAGCTCATGGCCCATTGCTACAGCAAGCTGTACAACATTCCCAGCACCGGTCTGCGCTTCTTCACCGTGTATGGTCCCGCCGGACGTCCGGATATGGCCTACTTCGGGTTCACTAACAAGCTGCTCAAGGGCCAGACCATCCAGATCTACAACTACGGCAACTGCCGCCGCGACTTCACCTATATCGACGACATCGTCGAAGGCATCGTCCGCGTCATGTGGAAAGCCCCGGCGGAGGAGGTGCCCTACGCGATCTACAACATCGGCGGCGGCCAGCCCGAAAACCTGCTCGACTTCGTCACCATCCTCCAGGAAGAACTCGTGCGCGCCGGCGTGCTCCCGCCCGACTACGACTTCGAAGCCCACAAACAACTCGTCCCCATGCAGCCCGGCGACGTGCCGGCGACCTATGCCGACACTTCCGCCCTCGAGCGCGACTTTGGCTTCACGCCCCGCACCCCGCTCCGCGAAGGGCTCAGGAAGTTTGCGGAGTGGTACAAGGAATATTACGGGTAACCACTCACAACGAAGAAACAAATAGACAATGACACAACGGCAGAAGATACAACTGTTCGAGGATAAGAAGGTGCGGACCGCGTGGGATGAAGGACGAAGGCAATGAAACCGTGACAAATTGTCACGCTTTGAAGATGCTTGCTCCCGACGGCAAGATGCGCCTCACCGACGTGGCCGACACCGAGCAGCTCTTCCGTCTCATTCAGTCCATCACGTCCAAGAAGGCAGAGCCCTTTAAGCAGTGGATGGCGCAGGTGGCCACTCCGTCATCTCGCCCTCCAAAGCCGCAGACTACTTGCCGCCTGCAGAGGATGTGGAGGCACTGCCGGAAAGAGACGAGCTATAATTATTCCCTCAATCCCTCAACCGAGGTAACTTAACAACGATGAAAGACAAGATGGTCGTGAGGAGCCACGATAGATATTGAAATAATATGGGAGTATACGAAGATAACATAGTACCGGTCAAGATAGCCAGTTTAGCAGAGTACATTGCCGAGAGAAAAAGAATCTCGCTGGATGAAGCCTTGGTGTACATCTATTCCAATCCGATGTACAAAGAGTTGTACAACGAAGGAGCAAGGTGGTGGTATTTGAGCTCGGAGGCTTTGTATGATGAGTTCGAAGCCAGACGCAAAGCGCAAATTATTGAAGTGTCTCGCGAAGCTTTTGAGTTTTATGTGTACACGCTCGAGAAGTATGCGATTAGCAAGGGAATCAGCGGTATGCAGGCATTGGCGCTTTTCAAGGAATATGATGCTGACGAGTTCCTGCTCAAGCATTACGACCTGCTGCATACGCAGGGGACCGGCTATGTAATAGATGAAGTGCAACGATATATTAATAGGAGGAAGAAGCGATGAGATTGTATCACGGTTCCGTCGTCGAGGTTCGCAAACCGAACCTGCGCTCTTGCCGGAAGAAAACCGATTTTGGCAAAGGTTTCTATACCACGACGCATAAAGAGCAAGCCGAGCATTGGACGCAGATTAAAAAGGATAGGGCAAAAGTTGACAGACGTGTTGTCTCCGTTTTTGAAATTGACGATGCCTTGCTTTCGAATCCGGATCTGAAGATTCGGAAGTTTAACGGCGTTGACGAAGCCTGGTTGAACTTCGTTGTCGATAGTCGCAAGGGCGTCAAGCACGACTACGACCTGGTCTTCGGCCCTGTTGCCAACGACCGCGTATTTACCGTGGTGAACCTATATGAAAGCGGAGTCTTGGATGCTCGTGCCGCTATTGCACAACTGAAGGCCTACAAGACATACGATCAGCTCTCTTTTCATACTCCGCGAGTAATAGCGGCGTTAAAGTTTGTGGAGAGTTATGAATTGCAAAGGGATAAATGAGTAAGCATTTTTAAGGAAGGGAGATAATCAATATACGTAAAAAGGTTGTGTACATTTTATTAATACTAACAAGTTGATATATTGATCGATACGATTATTTTGTAACAATTTTGATATTTAGCTTTTTTTGCTATATTTTCGCTGTGTTTTTAGATATAGATTATTATGAATGAAAGCGTTGATATATCATTAATGGCGGCAAAATTGGCGGCCAAAGATAATAAAGCTGCGAGCCTCGTAGTTCACGGCCTCTCGGCAACATACAATATTGCGCAGATGGCGCATTATCGTTATGCATACTGTATTGAGCAGAATTTAGTTAAATATGGCCTTGTGCAGGCAGAAGTTCTTCAACGTCAAGCTCTAGAAGAACAGTACCGACAAGAAATGATAAAACATACAATACTGTCTGTTTTAGATATCACGTCTCTTTTATTAATGAGTTTATCTTCTTTTGAGCAAGGGAAGAGATAAATGTATGATTCTTTGCTCTTTATTGATTTTTCAATATAAAAGGAAAACTATTTGAATTCAAAAGGATTTGTTATGATGTCTTTAGAGGCGGGAAGAAAGGTGCCAGAAAAAGTTAGGAGACGTCGTGGAAGATTACCACGAATTGAAGTAGTAGATCTATTTTGCGGAATAGGGGGATTAAGCTATGGCCTTCACAGCAAGGGTCTACATGTCCTTGCTGGTTTTGATATAGACCAAACGTGCCAATATGCCTATGAGACAAATGTTCAGGCTCCTTTTATATGTCGCGATATTCGAAGCGTTACGGGAGCGGATATTATTGAACTCTATAATAAGAATAGTATTAAGGTACTTGCTGGATGCGCACCATGCCAACCTTTTTCGTCTTACGCATTTAAGAACAAGGAGAAAGATCCCAACAAATATGACTTACTATATGAGTTTGGCCGTCTTGTCAACGAGGTAAAACCAGATGTGGTGACAATGGAAAATGTCCCGGCTATTGCTTCTTTTAAGTTGAAAGACGTGCTTGGCGACTTCGTCCGCACATTGGAAAACGGGCAATACAAGGTGGATTTTCACGTGGTGTATTGCCCAGACTACGGTGTGCCCCAAACCCGTAAGAGGCTTGTATTGCTTGCGTCAAGGCTAGGTTACATATCGCTCATTCCCAAGACTCATGATAAGATTCAGTATGAAACGGTAAGGAGTACAATCGGCTTCTTACCTGAGTTATGCGCTGGACAATCCAGTAGAGAAGACGCCTTGCATAAATGTGCGGCACTGGGTGATCTAAATTTGCGCCGTATTAGGGCCACCCCGTATGGCGGCAGTTGGAAGGACTGGCCTGAGGAACTCCTGCTTGAATGTCATAAGAAAAAAGGAGGAAAGAGTTTTGGTAGTGTTTATGGACGGATGGTTTGGGATCAGCCAAGCCCAACGATCACTACACAGTGTACAGGAATAGGTAACGGACGATTTGGTCATCCAGTTCAGGATCGTGCCATTTCTTTACGCGAGGCCGCTTTACTTCAGACTTTCCCGATGGATTACAGATTCTTCGCAGACGAGAAAGAAGTTTCCATAACCAAGGCATCTCGTTATATAGGCAATGCTGTACCCCCGCGTTTAGGGGAGATAATTGCCGATAGTATCGTTCAACATATTAGGACACATTAATTTACAATGGACGCGCAGGGTTCTCTGAAATGGAGATTTGATGTTAGTACTTTTCGGCTGATAGGCCGAGACTTGATTACTGACAGGATAACGGCTTTGTTTGAATTAGTAAAAAATTGCTATGACGCCAACGCACAGAATGTGAACGTGATCTTTAAAAATGTGTCAGCAGGCGAAAATAATGCAGCTATTATCATAGAGGACGATGGATTTGGAATGTCCTTTGAGGATATTCGTGACAAGTGGATGGTTATTGGAACTGCAAGTAAGCGCAAGGAACCATACACCCCTGAACCATTTGTTCGAAAATGCGTGGGAGAAAAAGGTATCGGACGCTTTGCGGTAGACAAATTGGGAGACAAGGTAACAATCATTACAAAAAAAGCCGGAGCAAAGGAGTGGCTAAATGTTGAGATAGACTGGACTACTTATTATAGAAGACAGAATAGCGAAGGCATTATTCTTTTCACCGACATAGAGAATCAATATAGGTTTTTACCCTGCGATGATTACTCTCTTTCTGGAACGAAATTAATCATAAGTGATGTACGGGAAGTCTGGTCAAAGACTGATATTGAAAGATTTATTTCTGAAGTTTCAAAAATAGTCTCGCCTTATGCTAATCTTAGTTACCCTTTCCAGGTAAAGATAAAGGCTCCTTCTTATGACATTGATGCCGTAGCCATAAGAAGCCAAAATGATATTAGTATTGCCACAGTCAGTTTTTCCTTGGGATATGACAATGAATCAAGAACCCAAGATGCGGTATTCTTTGACGAAAAGAGCAATACCTTTATGTTGACTCCTGTTCCGTTGAAGTCGTTCGGTGGGATAAAAATGACGGTGTATTATTTTGATGAGGCTGCTCGTAAGAGATATAGAAAGGAATTCCCCAATAACGAGATTGACGGTATCAAAATATATCGAGACGGTATTATCACAACGCCTTTTGCTGAAAGCAAGACAAAAGATGATGAGAAGCGAGATGTTCTTGGTATTGACAAACGCTTGTGGGAAAATATATTCGACCGTGTCAGTTCGCGAGAAATAATAGGTATTGTAGAGATATCTAAGAAAGACAATCCTGAAATAATTGATGCTACAAATAGACAGGATTTTGTTGACAATGAGGAGTATCGTGAATTAAAGCGATTTATCATTACTCAACTTGATGCTTTTGAAAATTTTAAGAAGTTCGCCCGGACACAAAAGAAAAAAAAGACGCAAGACACTTTGGATGCCACTGGCGAGATTATCCAGGAATTCATTTCTTCTGTTGAGACGATAACCAAGGAGAAGCCAGAATTCAAGAAAAGCTTTGAACCAGTTATTCAGCAAGCTAAGAAAACCGACAGAGCAGTCAAAAGTGTTATCAAAGAAAGAAAAGAAGCTGAGGAAGAGTTTTCTAGGAAAGAAAATATTTACATGAGCATAATGTCCTTGCAGGAGTATGCCATTCATATCACTCATGCTGTTAGGACAACACTTAATAAGATTCGCGACCGTGTAGAATATTTCCAAAACTTTTTTCCTAATCCAGAAGAAGACGATCTTTTTCTTGAATATGCAAGGGAGATGTATGATGAGTTTATGATATTGAATCGTGTAATTGACTATATGTTGAGCTATTCACAGTCCAATATTCAACCTGAAGACATCAATTTGAGTATAACGTTGACTGAAGTTCTCGCAGGATATTCTGATTTGTTGCAATCATCAGGTATTACCCTTGATACGAGTTTGCCCCAAAAACTGGAATTGAAGAATACCAACAGGCAGTTTTTTAGGGATATCCTCCAAAATCTGATGGACAATTCAATCAAGGCAGTTAAGAATAGTGAAATCAAGATTATCAAGTGTACTGCATATGCAGAAGACGATGATTTAGTGATATTGATGTCAGATACAGGGTATGGAATTCCAAGGGAGAAAAGAGAATGGGTGTTTGGCTTATATAATACCACAACAGAAGATCAAGGCGGTGCTGGCATTGGATTATATGTAGTGAAGACGCGTGTTGAGTCATTAAAGGGCGCTGTTACTGTTGAGGATAGCGAGTTTGGGGAAGTAGGAACTACTATCAAGATTGTGTTACCATTTAAAAAATAAACAACTATGTCGTTTAAAGTGGTATTTATAGATGACAATTTGAAAAAGGGGCTTAAAGAGCCATTTGTGTTGTCAATCAAGAAATTTAGACCTCAGATAGATGCCTCGGTTTTTGTGGACCCAGCACAGGGTCTGCAATACGTGCTAGATAATATGAATAGCAGAATGATTGTCTTTGTCGACTACCGTTTTGACGGATACGGTTTGCAAGGAATCAACCTACTTAAACAAATTCGTGAAAAAACGTCTTTACTATATATAGTGATGATGTCTGCTAATAATCTGAACCAGATTACGGGTATAGACCTTGTTGAGATGATTAATCAAGATTACATTTGGTTTTTTGATAGAAACAACAGTACTGTACAAGATGCTTGTACGTTGATTGACAAAATTGCTGTACTATGGGACTCTCGCTTCGACTGCGTTTTAGAGCAGTGGTTGATCCGTCATCAGGAAGATAAAGACAAAGTTGTTTACAGTCAGAATAACAAAGCGTATACATGGGGACAACTGTTAAGTGAAGTTCGTTTGCAAACTGAGGTGGGGAAGGATTTCGAAAGGATTATGAATCAGTATTGTATCGCAAAATTTAAGTTGGAGCAGTAATATGAAGTTTCTTATAGCATATAATAATGATACATTGGATGAAGCTGGTGGCCATTTTTCTTTTTGTGGGGAAGAAATGGAACTAGAAATGGAGGAACACGGCTTTGAGAGCATAGTCTTGACACCGCCCTTATTAACGAATGTGCATTTGCTTCATAGTTTATCCGAATGCCATATTTGTTTCATAGCTAACCATGGAGACGCAAGAAGCATTGCCGGAAACGATGGTGACTTTGTATCAGTTGATACAGACAATGCATTGTTTTCCGGTAAGTTGTTATATGCAGTGTCCTGTACTTGCGCAAAAGAGTTGAAGGATAAACTTGTTATTGATGGCTTGCGATCTTTCTGGGGTTACAATAATAAACTTAGTGTTTGGTATGGTTATCCTCAATATGCCCGTTGTTGTATGGCTGGAATAAAGAGTCTTATGAATGGTAAAACTGTCCGGGAGGCTAAGGAGGTAATGATTGCACAATATAATAATGACATTTTTGAATTAGAAGAGCAATTCCCAAATATGTTGTTTTTGGCGGCAGCTTTGTTAGACAATAGAGAAGCCCTGGTTGTTTATGGTGAGGATGATTTGAGACTTTCTGATTTAGAATAATATGGGTGCTTCTAACCTCTTCATCATCGGCAACGGTTTTGATCTGGCGCACGGGATGGCAACTGGTTACGGAGATTTTAGGCGTTGGTTGATTGAGAACAATAGGTTTGATGTATTATATGAGCTCCAAAGTGCATATCCAGCTAAGATTAACGAAGACTATCTGCTATGGTGTGAATTTGAGAAAGCACTGGGTGAGTATGATTTGGATACAGTGATTAACTGGAGTTGGGAGAATCTCTTCCTGACTGAGATTTCATTAGGAAATCAGTTATTTAATGGTTTAATAGATGTCCAACTGCCTGATATTATAGATGAAGCTTTCACAAAGTGGGTACGCAGTATCCAAATACCGTTGAGAGCAAAATACAATACTCTTAGTAGAGACGCGTTATACCTGTCCTTCAATTATACCGACACCTTAGAACGGTTGTATCAGATCCCTGAACAGCAAGTTCTGCATATTCACGGAAGAGTGGCTAAAGGGGAGAAACTAATTGTTGGACATAACAGAAAGATAGATCCTGCTAAGTATTGGGACGATGACTTTGATATGAGGGAGAATAATGAGCGGATGCAACGGCTTACGGATATGAATGACTTGTGCAAGCCTGTGTTTGAAATTATTGAGAAGTGTGATTCTTTCTTCAAAAGATTAGGGTTTACTAAAGATATTATCATTTTCGGGCATTCTTTAGGGGAGATTGATTACCCGTATTATAGGAAGATAAAGGGATCTGTGTCAAGTGAAGCTATTTGGCATTTTAATCCATATTCTGCGGATGATATCAAGCGAATTGAAAAGTTCGTTCAGACTATAAAAATAACTAATTATATCTGCAACCAAATATGAGTCAAGATTCTCAATTATTTCAATCCATAGATCAGTTCCATTCCGAGTACTCAAAGATGGATAAGGTGGCGTGGTTGGGTTATCTGAGGGGGCAGTGGAATAGGCTGAATCAGATGGCATATCAGTATGCGACATATCTGCGGGGTAGAGTGGGGATCACTCCGGAGGAAAGGGAATATGCGCAGCGTCTTGTTGAGATGATAAACGCTGTGGGGGCTGAGGGAGTGAGGGTTGAGAATGATTTGAAGAATGATGCGCTGAAGGAACTAATGAAAGCGGTATTTTCTTAAAATAATATATTAAAATCTATCGTTTTTTTTCCGGTCACTAGTTGCGCAACTTCTCTACACTAAACAAGAGATAATCTATTGACATTACTTTTGACATGAAAGACATAATTCAATATCTTGATTGGTGGTCACTTATCATTGGTGCAGTGCTTGGGGCTGTTATCCCATGGTTGGCAAAGTCTATCTTTTATTTGTTCCGGCCCGCAAAAAAGAAGTATCATTTGTCGTTATATAAAAATGGAGAGGAAATAACTTTTGCTAGTACAGTTCGGGATGGTATTACTGTAGATGTGAAATTCAAAGGGGAAAAATACGATGGGGCCATTTCTATTTTGAATATCGAGATTATTAATGATGGTCAAGAGTCAATTAGTTATGTTAATCATTTTAATCGTCCAATTCTTCTGAAGAGTAGTAAATTTAAAATTATAGGCGCTGTTCCTGATAAACGCTCTCCAGTGAATACCTTTATTGTGCTGAATGAAGACAATACTAATGGGATATATTCCAATCCCTCCTAACTGCCTGGCACTCAATCCAATAACACCTAACCGTTACGCCTTTCGCTCAACCAGCTGCTCATAGCGCCAAAGTTGA
>CAJODQ010000012.1 GCA_905233345.1 uncultured Bacteroidales bacterium | reverse complement strand
ATACCTTCCTTTGTGGTGGCGGGGGATGGTCTCCCGTCCTTGACATACATTAACAAAGGAGGTTATATGAAAAGAATTGTGATGGCGGTGATAATCTCCGCCATGATGTATGCGGCCGTGGCCGCGGTGTGCACGTCCTGTACGTGGATGGATGAAGTGTGGGCGACGTACAACGCCAGCAAGGACCAGGAAAAAGAGCCCGAGATCCCGCTGGACGAGGTCCTGAGCGTGGAGGAACTGCTTGCGGGCGACTTTGCCGGCGACACGGTCTGGGTCAAGGGCCTGGTGGTCGGCGGGCTGCTGAGCGACGGCTCGGTCGATTTCAGTTGCGAAGACGATGTCTTAGGCACCGCCGTGGTGCTGGCCGACGACGCGGACTGCGACGACGAAGACGCGTGCATGGTCCTGCACCTGACCAAGAAGGCGCACAAGGAGGCGCTGGGCCTCGACCAGGCGACCGTCCGGGACAAAATCTACCACAAAGAAATCTACGCGCAGGGCAAGGTGTCCACACACAAGGGCTTCCGTTCCCTGACGAACCTGTGCAACTACAAGCTGGAGTGACGCCGCGCCACCGAAATGCGCAGGTACGAGATCACGCCCAGGATCAACACCAGCACGGCGTGCAGCTCATGTTGCAGCGTGGCATAAAGGATGCCCGCTTCCCACGTTTTCCCGTAGATGCCGGATACGGCCAGGGCCATCAGATAATGGTAGGCTCCGATGCCGCCCGGCACCGGGATGATGGAGGCGCAGTTACCAACCACGGTGAAGAAGAGCGCGTCTTTCAGGTCGAGCTCCGCCAGGTCGGGCATGGACTTCATGACGCTGAACGCCATGAGCAGGTACATGAACCAGATGCCCACCGTGAAGAGCAGGAACGCGCCCTTGTGCTCCATGCGGCCGAAGCTGCTGAAACCCTGACCCACGGAGGACAGCGCCCCGGCAATTTTCGCGCAGAGACGGCTCTTCGCGCGGAAGTGGTACACCGCCCAGAAAAAGAGCGCGACCAGCACGACAACAGCCACGAGCACCCACCAGAGGGAGAACTGGAAGCGGCTCGTCATGGGCTCCCACACCTGCTCCAGGAAGAAAGGCCCGAACTTGTCGCGGTCGAGCACCAGCGAAAGCGTCAGCATGAGGAAGATGGCCACGATGTCCCAGAGCCGCTCCATCAGCACCGTGCCGAACACGTTGCCGAAAGTGGACTTGCCGCTCACATAGCCGCAGCGCAGCACCTCGCCCGCCCCGGGCAAGCCCAGGTTCGCGAGGTTGCCCACGTTGTTGGCATCCCACGCCTCCAGCCAGCGCGTCTTGAGCCCCGAAGAGCGCAGGAGCAACCGCCAGCGGAACGCCCGGAACACCAGCGCCCCGATCGAAGCGGCGAAGAAAGGCACCAGCCAGAGCCACTTCGTCACTTTCAGGCCCTCGAGAAAGGCCGTCCAGTCCACGCTCCGCAGCGCCAGCCAGAGCAACACCCCGGCCAACGCCACCGAAAGGACATATTTCAGAATCGATTTAACGTTCAAATTTTTGCAATTTATAAATTATTGCATACCTTTGCAGTCCCTTTTGAGGGAAGACTCGCTAGCTCAGTTGGTAGAGCACAGCACTTTTAATGCTGGGGTCTTGGGTTCGAGCCCCAAGCGGGTCACAGAATAAGCGGCTGAAAAGCCGCTTTTTTTGTTGGCGCGAAACTGGCGGGTGGTTGTTCCGTCCTGCGGGCATTCTTTCTGCCTGCAGGACGGAAAACCAAAACCGCTTTAAGCACCAAAGTTGTCGTACAAAATACTCTCCGGTGCGACACCCAGCGAATCCAACAGATTCACGACGGACGACACCATCATCGGCGGACCGCACATGAAATACTTGATGTCTTCGGGTGCCTCGTGGTCCTTGAGGTAGGTCTCGTACATCACGTTGTGCACGAAGCCCGGCGTGTATTTCACGCCAGCGGCATCGGCAGCCGGATCGGGACGGTCGAGCGCCAGGTGGAAGTGGAAGTTCGGGAATTCCTTCTCGATCTCCGCGAAATCCTCGAGGTAGAACGCCTCGACGAGCGCGCGGGCACCGTAGAAGAAGTGGACTTCCTTCTTGGTCTTGAGCGTCTTGAACAGGTGCATGATGTGGCTGCGGAGCGGGGCCATGCCGGCGCCGCCACCCACGAAGATGTACTCCTGGCTGTCCGGATCTTCCGGGAGCAGGAACTCACCGTAAGGGCCGCTGATCCACACCTTGTCGCCCGGCTTGCGCGAGAACACGTAGGTTGACGCGATGCCCGGAGGCACCGGCAGCATCTTGAAGACACCCTTCGGCTGACTGCGGTCGAACGGCGGCGTCGCGATACGGACGTTGAGCTTGATGACGTTCTTCTCGGCCGGATACGAAGCCATGGAGTAGGCACGGATCGTCGGCACGGTGTTCTTGTACTTGAGGTCGAAGAAACCGTACTTCTCCCAGTCGGCGCGGTAGATCGGATCCACGTCCATGTCGGCGAAATTGACGTCGTAGACCGGGATGTCGATCTGGATGTATTCACCGCTCTTGAACTCGATGTTCTCGCCTTCCGGCAACTTGACCGTGAACTCCTTGATGAAGGTGGCCACGTTCTTGTTGGAGATGACCTCGCACTCGAGCTTCTTGACGCTGAGCGCGGAGTCGGGCACCTGGATCTTGAGGTTGTCCTTGACCTTCACCTGGCAGCCGAGGCGCCAGTTGTCTGCGATCTGCTTGCGGGTGAAGAAGCCGACCTCCGTGGGGAGGATGCTTCCGCCGCCCTCGAGCACCTGGCACTTGCACTGGCCGCAGTTGCCCTTGCCGCCGCAGGCCGAGGGGAGGAAGATCTTCTGCTCGGCGAGCGTATTGAGGAGCGAGCCGCCCTGCGGGACGTCGAGCACCTTCTTGCCGTTGTTGATATCGATCTTGACCGTTCCGGACGGGGTGAGTTTGATCTTGATGAAGAGGAGCAGGGCCACCAGGATGAGGGTGACCACGACAATCACGAGGATCGCTGCAAGAATCGTATTACTCATAATTCATTCCTCCTTCTTTACAGGGAAATACCCATGAATGTCATGAAGGCCATGCCCATGAGGCCCACCACCATGAAGGTGATGCCCAGGCCCTTGAGCGGAGCTGGAACCTTCGAATAAGTCATCTTCTCGCGGATGGCGGCCAGGGCCACGATGGCCAGCCACCAGCCGATGCCCGAACCGAGGGCGTAGGTCGCGGCCTCGCCGACATTCAGGAACTCGCGCTGCTGCATGAACAGCGAACCGCCCAGGATGGCGCAGTTCACGGCGATCAGCGGCAGGAAGATACCCAGCGACGAATAGAGCGCCGGCAGGAACTTCTCGACCACCATCTCCACGATCTGCACGAAAGCGGCGATCACGGCGATGAAGAGGATGAAACTCAGGAAGCTCAGGTCCACGTCCTTGAAGCTGTCGCCCAGCCAGGCCAGCGCCCCGGGCTGCAGCACGAACTTGTTGAGCAGGTAGTTCAGCGGGAGCGTGCACAGGAGCACGAAGATAACAGCAATACCCAAACCATTTGCTGTCTTCACGTTCTTCGACACCGCCAGGTATGAGCACATACCCAGGAAGTAGGCGAAGATCATGTTGTCAACGAAAATTGACTTTACGAACAAGCTGATGTATTCCATAATCGATTTGAGTTAAGGTGTTATTTCTCCTGCAGATCCTTCTGGATGGAGCGCTGGACCCAGACGATGCAGCCCAGGATGATCAGCGCCATCGGCGGAAGGATCACGAGGTTGTTGGGAACGTAGCTGGCGGGAAGCACGCGGAAGCCCAGCAGCGTGCCGCTGCCGAGCAGTTCGCGGAAGAAGGCCACGATCACGAGGATCATGCCGTAGCCCGCGCCGTTGGCCAGACCGTCGAGGAGCGAGGGGATCGGCTTGTTGCCGAGCGCGAAGGCCTCAATGCGGCCCATCACGATACAATTGGTGATGATCAGGCCGATATAGACCGACAGCTGCTTGTCAATGGAGTACGCGTAGGCGCGGAGCACCTGGTCGACCAGGATCACCATCATGGCGACCACGACCAGCTGCACGATGATGCGCACGCGGTTCGGAATCGAGTTGCGGAGCAGCGAGACCACGAAGCTCGAGAGGCCTGTGACGATGATCACCGAGAGGGCCATCACCAGGGCGCCCTTGAGCTGGACCGTGGAGCAGATACCGAGCACGAGGACCGTGATCGGGTTGCCCTTGAAAATCGGGTTCAACAGTGTTTTCTTCAGATCTTCATTCATGGCTTAACCCTCCTGATGATTGTGGTTGTGTTCATGATTGCAGTCGCTGCATTCGCCGTCGCCGCTGCAGCAGTCGCCGCCGCAGCAGTCGTCCACTTCCGTAGCGGCTGCACCGGCTTTCTTCTGCAGGAACGGCATGTAGGCACGGAACCAGGTGTTCAGCGCGGCGTCCAGGCCGTTGCAGGTCATCGTTGCGCCGGTGATGGCGTCGACAGCCGCATTGTCGTCCTTGGGCGCGCCGCCCTTGACGATGCGGAACGAGCGCTCGGGATTGCCGTAGTTGACGCTCTTGCCCTGGAACTGTTCGCGGAACCAGGCCTCGTCCTTGATCTTGGCACCCAGGCCGGGCGTCTCGCTCTCATGGTCGAAGTAGGCACCCACGATTTTCGCGCAGTCGGCGTCGAAGGCGATGTAGCCCCAGATCGGGCCCCAGAGGCCGGCGCCGTACACCGGGATCACATTGATCTCAGCCCCGTCCTTGACAAAGACATACACGGGCAGCGAAGGATCGCCGGCGGCGATGTTCTTGTTCTCGACCTTCAGGTTGTCCTGGAGTTCAATATCATTCACGGCCGTCTCCAGTTCGCCAGTCTTGTTGCCCTGGGCGTCGATCAGGAAAGCGGTCTTGATGTTGTCGCTGTACATTTTGAGGATCTGGTCGTTGCCGAGCTTGGCCAGGTCTTCCTTGCTCGAGAAGCCGGCGGCCGTCAGCATCTGGCTGATGGTCTCGGCCTTGATGTTGGCGTCCTGCTTCGGCTTGAGCGCCATCGCGGCGATGGCCAGGATGGCAGCCGCTATCACGACGATGATGGTCGTGTAGACGACAGTATATACGTTGCTGTTGGTATTCATCGCTTAGACGGTTTTAGCTCGCTTGAGGCGACGTTTGACATTGGCGTTCACCACATAGTGGTCGATCAGCGGTGCGAAGGTGTTCATCAGCAGGATGGCGAGCATCATGCCCTCGGGATAGCCCGGGTTGAACAGGCGCACCGTGATGCAGAGGGCGCCGATCAGGAAGCCATAGATCCACTTGCCGGTCTCGGTCTGTGCCGAGGTCACCGGGTCGGTGGCCATGAAGACGGTACCGAAAGCGAAGCCGCCCATGAGCAGCTGCTCCCAGCACGGGATGTCGGTCACACCGCCCACCGTGCCGAGCCAGCCCACGAACAGGGCACCGAGCACGGACGAGCACATGATCTTCCAGCTGGCCACGCCCGTACCGATGAGGAGCAGCGCGCCGATGAGGATGGCGATGACGCTGGTCTCACCCACGGCACCCGGGATGTCACCCAGGAAGAGGTTCCAGGCGCTGGTGCCAGCTGCGGAAAGGCCGTCGAGCGAAGCGTGGGACAGCGGCGTGGCGCCCGAGACGGCGTCAACCACAGCCCCGCCCTTCCAGGGCGTTCCGCCGGCGAGGGCCTTGCTCAGGCCGCCCACCCAGATCGTATCACCCGACATCTTGCTCGGGTAGGAGAAGAACAGGAAGGCACGCGCCAGGAGCGCAGGGTTCCAGATGTTCATGCCCGTTCCGCCGAAAACTTCCTTGCCGATGATCACGGCAAACGCCACGGCGAGGGCGAGCATCCACCAGGGAACGTCGACCGGCACGATAAGCGGAATGATGAAACCGCTCACCAGATAGCCTTCACTCACCTCATGGCCTTTCATCTGGGCCGATGCGAACTCGATGCCCAGACCCACGATATAGGAAACCAGATAGAGCGGGATGATCTTCACAAAGCCATACCACACCATCTGCCAGAAGCCCCAGCCCAGGCCGAAGACCTGGCTGTGCTGGTAACCGAGGTTCCAGATGCCAAACAGCAGGGCCGGCATCAGGGCGATCACCACGATGATCAGGAGGCGCTTCAGGTCGATGCAGTCCTTCACGTGCGTGCAGCCCTTGCGGGTGACGCGGTTCGGCACGTAGAAGAAGGTCTCGAACGCGTCGAAGGAAGAATGGAGCCAGGCCAGCTTCCCGCCTTTGGAGAAGGTCGGCCTTACTTTATCGAAAAAATTCTTTGCCATACGGGTTCCTCCTTACATTTCTTTCATCATCAGTTCAATGCCCTGACGGATGATGTTCTGGATTTCGATCTTCGAAGGGCACACATACTCGCAGAGCGCGACGTCTTCCTCGATGACCTCGTAGATGCCGAGCTGCTCCATCTTGTCGAGGTCGCCGGCCAGGCAGGCCTTGAACAGGTAGAGCGGGTAGATGTCCATCGGGAGCATCTTGCCATAGACGTCGTTCATCAGGAACGGGCGTTCGCCGCCGTTCTCGTTGGTGTCCATGCGGTATTTCTTGCGGCGCAGGAAGGCCGGATAGGCGTACGACACGGAGAACTTCTTGCTGCGAAGCGGCTTGATCCAGCCGAACATCTCGTAGTAGTTGCCTTCCTTGAGCACGCTCACTTGGTCGTCGTAGAAGCCCAGGAAGCCTTCGCGGCCCACGGCCTCGCCGGTGAGCACGTTGCCGCTGATGACGCGGAGCTCGTCGGCGCTGCCGAAGAACGGGGCGAGCTGTTTCATGCTCACACCGGCCGGAACCTCGGCATAAGCGGGTTTGACGGCTGCAGGACCGGTCACAGCGATGATGCGGCGGGTGTCATAGACGCCCTTGCGCATGAAGCGGCCAATGACAGCCACCAGCGGAAGCGCCACCGTCCACACCACCTCGCCCTTGTTGATGGGGCTGATGTGGTTGATCTGCACACCGACGTTGCCAGCCGGGTGCGGACCCGAGAACTGGTGGAACGTGACACCGGTCAGTTTGCTGAATGCACTGCCTGAGAAGCTGTCGGCGCAGAGCGAGAGATGGACGCCGCCCTTGGTCAGGCGACCCAGGGCCTCAATGCCGGCCTGGATGTCGGCGACGTCGTCTTTCAGGGTGAATTCATAGTCGGCTCCAAGCGGCGCCGTGTTCATACCGGAGATGAAGATGGCTTTGGGTTCCGCTTCCGGATCGGCAATGGTGCCGAACGGGCGCTGTTTGAGGCAGGGCCACAGACCGCATTGCAGCAGCAGCTCGGTCATGCCTTTCTTGTCGAGCGAGGCGGCTTTCGGCACGTCGAACTGAACGGCTTCGTTCTTTCCGTCGGCTTTGACCCGGACTTCGAGGAGCTTGCGCTTGTCGCCGCGAATCACGGCATCGACCGTACCGCTGACCGGCGAGCAGAACACCATGGAGGTGTACTTCTTGTCGGCGAAGAGCGGCGTGCCGGCCTTGACGCTGTCACCCTCTTTGACCAGCAACCGGGGCACCAGCCCGCGGAAATCGGTCGGTTTGACAGCCACCAGATCCGGAGCGACGCGTGCAGTCACCTCACAAAGGGCCGCCCCCGCGATGGGGAGGTTCAGGCCCTTTTTCAATCTGATTTGATCTGACATGAAATTATCTGGTTAATAGTAAATAGTTTACAATAGTCCGGCAAAGTTACCTATAAATTGTCACTAAAAAAAGTATATTTTTGCACTATGATGGACAATTCGAAAACAGACCTGTTTGAAGGGTTGAACAGCGCGCAGAAAGCGGCTGTGCTGTGCACGGAAGGGCCCTCGCTCATCATCGCGGGCGCCGGTTCCGGGAAGACGAGGGTGCTGACCTGCCGGGTCGCACACATACTGGAGGGGGATTGCAGGCCTGGTGAGGTGCTGGCCCTCACGTTTACCAAGAAAGCGGCCGGGGAGATGAAGGAGCGCGTGGCCCTGCTGGTCGGCGAGCGGAAGGCCCGCTGGATCCCGATGGGCACGTTCCATTCGATTTTCATCCGTTTCCTGCGGGAATACGCCGAATTGCTCCACTACCCCCAGAATTTCACCATCTACGACCAGACCGATTCCCGCAGCGTCATCAAGCAGTGCATCAAGGAGTTGGAGCTGGACGACAAGATCTACAAGCCCGCCGTGCTGCAGAGCGTGATCTCCATGGCGAAGAACAGCCTGATCACCGTGGCGGCCTACCGGCGTGACCCTGACGCGTCAGAGCGCGACCGCGCCGCCCGCCGACCCCGCACCGCCGACATTTACGAGCGCTACCAGCAGAAATGCCTGGCCGCCGGCGCCATGGATTTCGACGACATCCTGCTCAACATGAACATCCTGCTCAAACACTTCCCCGAGGCCCGCGAAAGCATTGCTGCACGCTTCCGCTACATCCTCGTCGACGAGTACCAGGACACGAACCACGCGCAGTACTCGATCCTGCGCCAGCTTGCCGAGCCGCACCACAACATCTGCGTGGTGGGCGACGACGCGCAAAGCATCTACGGCTTCCGCGGCGCCCGCATCGAGAACATCCTCCGCTTCAAGAAAGACTATCCGGAGGCCAAGGAGTTCAAACTTGAGCAGAACTACCGCTCCACGCAAACCATCGTGGCCGCGGCCAACAGCCTGATCGCCCACAACGAACAGCGGCTCCGCAAGGAGTGCTTTTCCACCGCCGGCGCCGGCGAGAAGATCGGCGTCATCAAGGCCTACACCGAAAGCGAAGAGGCCCACCTGATCGCCTCGTCGATCGTCGAGCGCATCTACAGCGACAAGGCCACCTACGATTCTTTCGCCATTCTCTACCGCACCAACGCCCAGAGCCGCGCGCTGGAGGAGGCCCTGCGCAAGCGCAACCTGCCCTTCCGCATCTATGGAGGGCATTCGTTCTACGAGCGCGCCGAGATCAAGGACATGTTGGCCTACTTCAAACTGGTGGTCAACCCGCAGGACAACGAATCGTTCCGGCGCATCATCAACGTGCCGGGACGCGGCATCGGCGACACCACCATCGACCGGCTCGCTGCAGCGGCGGCCGCCGCCGGCTGCACGCTCTACAACGCCCCCCTGCTCGAAAACGAAAAGCTCTACGCTGTCGGACTCAAGGACGCCGCCATCCGCAAGCTGCGCGAGTTCGTCGCTCTGCTGGAAAGCCTGATCGAGAAGGCCGAGACGGCCGACTGCTACGACCTGGCCGTGGAGATCGGCAACAAGAGCGGCTACCTGGCCGCCCTCAAGGCCGACACCTCGCCCGAGGGCCTGGGCCGTTTCGAGAATGTCGAAGAGCTTTTCAACAGCATCAAGGAGTACAGCGAGGAAGAGACCGAGATGCGGAACGTCCTGTCGGAAGATGGCGAGGAGCCCGTCGACACCACGGTCCGCCTGAGCGACTACCTCGAGAACATCTACCTGATGAGCGAGGTGGAAAAAGACGACAGCCAGGACCCTGAGCGTGACCAGACCAACAAGATCACGCTCATGACGGTCCATTCTGCCAAGGGCCTGGAGTTCCCCTACGTATACGTGGCCGGCATGGAGGAGAACCTCTTCCCGTCCGAGAACATGAACGGCTCGCTGAAGGAACTCGAGGAGGAGCGACGCCTCTTCTACGTGGCGCTCACCCGCGCCGCCAAGGTGGTCACGGTGTCCTATGCCCAGAATCGCCGCAAGTGGGGCAGCGAGACCTCGAACCGCCCGTCGCGCTTCCTGAAAGAAATCGACCGGAAGTACTACGCCGTGGAACCCGATTCTTGGCAGGACCGCTACGATCCCTTCCCGCAGACGCGCTTCAAGCCTTCCGATTTCCAGACCTACCGGCAGCCCCGCGAGAGCTACCCGCGGCCTTCGCAGCAGGCGCCGCGGCAGACCCCGGTCCAGCCCCGGCCGGCCCGGCCCATCCCCGCGGCACCCGCTGCGCCAGCTCACACGCCGTCGCCCGGATTCGCCCCCTCGCCCGTCGCCGCCCTGCAGGTCGGACAGCGCGTCGAACACGACCGTTTCGGCTACGGAAAAATCCTGTCGATGGAAGGCGACGGCCCCAACAGGAAGGCTGTCGTGGCTTTCGACAACGGCGGCCAAAAAACACTACTGCTGAAATTTGCTAAACTTCGCATAGTCTAGCCTATGACACGACCGAAAAACGGCATACGATTTGCAATATATTCGGTCGAAGTTTTTCATAGTTTAAGTTTAAGTTTAGGTTAGTAAGAGGGCGTGTTTCCGGCAGGAGCACGCCCTCCGAAATTTCAGACCACGGGGACTGTCGCGGATGTCCCAAAAGATGGGACATCGAAAGCATTTTAAGCCGAATATGCTGCTGATGTCCCACTTATGGGGACATCAACGACGGAGAGCGCAGTTATACACGCGGAAAGCGGATTTATACACGCTGTCGGATACGGCGGCAAGAAGGAAGGAGGGAATTCGTCCGGTTGCCCAGATTTTTGACAAAGCCCAGCCCGAGACCTTTGTAGGTCAAAAGGAGATAGCCGCGGGGGGCTTCCGGCAGGACGAGGGCCTCCTTCGACAGAAACTTCAGCGCGTCTTCGCGCGAGACTTCAACGATTTCATAGTGCAGGCCTTCCAACGGGAGGCGCTCAACCGCCATGGCATAGTCGGCCTCAGGCACGAGGTCGCGGCCCTTGCGCGTGGCGACGGCCGTACCGGATGCAATGACCCGCATCGCCTTCTCGAGCTGCGGCAGCGCTGCCGCCAACGGCTCGCTCAGCTGCTTCACCAGATCTTTTCGCTCCAATTGTTTCATCGGCCATCCTCCTTGCGCAACAGCGCCGCAAAAAAACCTTCGCCCCGATCTTCGCCGGGATAGAAATGCCGCTGGTCGAGGCATTCCGCACCCAGCTCGCGGGCGATCCAATCCACGTTTTCTTCGTCCTCAAAACGGTTGAAAGTACAGGTCGAGTAGATGAGGTAGCCGCCAGGTGTGAGTGCGGGCCAGGCATCCGCCAGGATGCGGCGCTGCCGCGCCGCGCACAGGCGCACATTGTCGCGCGACCATTCAGCCACCGCCCGCTCGTCTTTCCGGAACATGCCCTCGCCCGAGCAGGGCGCATCGACCACCGCCACGTCGAAAAAGCCGCGTAAGGCGCCAAAAGCGGCCGGGTCGGACGACGTGACCGCAACGTTCGAGCAGCCCCAGCGGGCCACGTTCTCGGCCAAGACTGTAGCGCGTGTCGGTACGATCTCGTTGGCAACCAGCAGCGAGGCGGCATCCAGGTGCGACAGCAACTGCGTCGTCTTGCCGCCCGGTGCCGCGCAGAGGTCAAGCACCCGCAGGCCTGCGGCCCCACCGGAAGCCGAAGCCTCCGCCAGCGCCGCTTTCACCCGCTCAAACAATGCCCCTACGTACATCGAAGAGGCCTCTTGCACATAATAAGCCCCCGCATGAAACAACGGGTCGAGCGTGAACGACGGGCGCTCCGTCAGGTAGAAAGCCTCGTCCGCTGCCCAGGGCACCGGATCGCCGGCCAGCGGGCCGAAATGCTCCCGCAAGGCCTTCAGCGACAGCTTGAAGGGATTGACCCGCACCGACACCTCCGGCTCGGCGAACAGCGCCGCCACGATGCGGTCGGCCCGCTCCGTGCCCAGAGAATCGTGCAAATCGTTGATAAAGTCCGCAGGAAACATTACTTTTGCCGTCGTTTCATCCATACAAAGGTAGCAAAATAATGCAGAACGTCTATTTCGAGCGCGACCGCATCTGCGTCGACGACGCCAGTTTCGCGGAATTCTGTTCCCACTTCACGGAAGTGCCCGCCGGCGGCGGCCTGGTCCGGAACCGGGAGGGCAAATACCTGCTCATCTACCGGCACGGCCTTTGGGACCTGCCTAAGGGCAAACAGGAGCCCGGCGAGGACATCGAGACCTGCGCCCTGCGCGAAGTCGAGGAAGAGACCGGCCTCCACAATCTCCAGCTCGGCGAACGGATCTGCATCACCCACCACACCTACCAGCTCTTCGGCCAGAAGATCCTCAAGCACACCTACTGGTATGCCATGACCGATGACCGCGAGGAGCCCCTCCTTCCCCAGGTCGAAGAAGACATCTCCCGGGCGGAATGGGTAGAAAAAGAGCGCCTTCCGGAATATCTGGAAGGCACTTATCCCTCGATTGTAGAGGTCTTCGTCAGCGCAGGTCTGTTATGATGGTGTCGTCCCCGAAGAGTTCGGGATCGATGATGAAGAAGGTCCCCGACCAGGGTTCGGCCTTCTCCTGGATGTCTGTCAGCGTGATCGTGTAGTTTTCGTATTTGACCACCGCCTTGCCGCCGGCCTGGCGCGTAATGTCGATTTCCTGCAGGAAAGAGACGTCGTTTTTCTCGATCACCAGCTCATCGCTGCGCGAAGAGAAGATCCAGCGGTCCTTGCCGTTGCACCACACCTGCAGCCAGTCGGTCTCCAACCGGTAGCAGTCGTCCTGCACGTAACCCGTCCCCGAAGCCAGGGTCTTGCCCGTGGCGTTGTCGACCATGGTGAAGCGGCAGGAGAAGCGCTGCTGAGCCCCCGCGAGGGTGCAAAGCAACAGTGCGGTGAGGAAAAGTAGACGTTTCATGGCGCTCAATCGTTAAATATGATTGAGGGATTCCAAAATTCGGTCCAAAGTGTCCAGATCGGTGACCAAAACGGCGCGGGCCTTGCTGCCTTCCTGCGGGCCTACGATGCCGGCGGCCTCCAGCTGGTCCATGATGCGGCCCGCGCGGGCATAGCCCACGTTCAGCTTGCGCTGCAGCATCGAGGTGGAACCCTGCTGGTACTGGACCACCATGCGGGCGCACTCCTCGAAGAGCTGGTCGCGCTTGTGGAGGTCGATGTCGCTCATGCCGCCCTCCTCGTCGTTGGGATCCACGTACTCGGGCAGTTCAAACGGCCCGGGGTAACCGCGCTGGTTGCTGATGAAGCGCACGATATTGAGAATCTCGGGCGTGTCGACCAGGGCACACTGCACGCGGGTCAGGTCGTGGCCCGGATAGACCACCAGCATGTCGCCGCGGCCGATCAGGCGGTTGGCGCCCGGCGCGTCGATGATAACCTTGGAGTCGGTGCCAGTGTTGACCTTGAAGGCCACACGCGAGTTGAAGTTGGCCTTGATGGAGCCGGTGATGATGTTGACGGTCGGTCGCTGCGTAGCGATGATCAGGTGGATACCCACGGCACGGGCTTTCTGCGCCAGGCGGGCGATCGGGTTCTCGATCTCGCGGCCCGCTGTCATCAGCAAGTCGCCGAACTCGTCGATGATCACCACGATATAGGGCAGGAACTTGTGGCCCTTGAGCGGGTTGAGCTGCCGGTTCAGGAACTTGGCGTTGTATTCCTTGAGCTGGCGCACGTCGGCCTTCTTGAGCAGCTCATAGCGGTCGTCCATCTCGATGCAGAGGGAGTTCAGCGTGTTGGCCACCTTCTTGGTATCGGTGATGATGGCCTCGTCGGCGTCGGGCAGCATGGCCAGGTAGTGCTTGTCGAGCTTCTCGTAGAGCGAGAACTCCACCTTCTTCGGGTCCACCATCACGAGCTTCATCTCCGCGGGATGCTTGGCATAAAGGAGCGAGGTGATCATCGCATTGAGGCCCACGGATTTGCCCTGGCCCGTGGCACCGGCCACCAGCAGGTGCGGCATCTTGGCCAGGTCGAGGAAGAAGGGCTCGTTGGTGACGGTAATGCCGATGGCCATGGGGAGTTCCATCTTCTGGGAGGCTTCCTGGTACTGCTGGCATCCCAGCACGGACTTGAGGGCCACTACGCTGGGCTTGACATTGGCCACCTCGATACCCACGGAATCGAGCAGGGTCACGACACGCACACCCTTGGCACCCAGCGAGATGGCGATATCCTCCTCGAGGTTGCGCACCTGGGCGACCTTGATGCCGTCGTCGAGCTGGATCTTGTAGAGGGTAACGGTCGGGCCCATCTTGGCCGTGATGCCCTTGACCCGGATCTTATAGCTGTTGAGCGCATTGACGATGCGCTGCTTGTTGTTTTCAAGTTCTTCGCGCGAGACCTCGTACCACATGTCCTTGTAGTCGTTGAGCAGCGACATGGGCGGGAGCTTGTACTTGGGCAGGTCGAGCCGCGGATCGTAGCGCTCGCGCCACTGCTCGTCGGACAGGCCGTCCACGATCTCATTCTCGCTCTTCTCGATGGTCAGGGGCACGTCTTCCGCGTTGCTGCCGGTATCGTCCGGCTGGGGTTCCTCCACAACTTCCGTGTCGTCCGGCGTGTCGTCGGGCGCATCAGTTGCTTCGGTTTCTTCGGTATCTTCAGGGTCATCGGGTTCGGGATCGTCCGTGTCGGCAGCGTCCAGCCAGTCGTCGGTCGGGTCGGTGTCGGCTTCTTCGGCGCCCTCCACCACCAGGCCAGGCTCACCATCCTCGTCCAGTTCATCGGTCTCCTCCCCTTCTCCAGACTCCGGTTCGGGCTTTTCGCGGTGAGAAATACCGTAGAGCAGGTCGTCGAACCAATAGGCAACCTTGGGGGTCAGCATGCAGGCATAGAGGAAAAGCACCAACACCAGTACGCCCGCAGCACCAGCCTTGCCCAGCATGGAGCAGAGCCAGCGGCTCGCGTAGTGCCCGTAGGAGCCCCCCGCCCCACTGCCCAGCATGGCCTCGTAGGGCGTGAAGCTGAACACATAGGCCAGCACCACGGAGAAGATGACCGCGCCGAAGGCACAGAGCAGAAACACGCGCAGCAGATTGACGTCGCGCAGCCGGAAGCAGTAGACCGCGATGGCGCCCAGGAAAATGGGCAGGGCCAGCGCGCCCAGGCCGAACAGCTTGGATATCAGGAGGTCGGCCCAGAGGAAGCCGATCTTTCCTCCGGCGTTCTCGGCCGTCACCTCGGTGGTGAACATGCGGCTGTCGAAGGCCAGGCTCTGGTCGGACGTCCAGGTGAAGATATAGGAAAGCAGGGCCACCAGCGTATAGAGTGCCAGGATACTGAACAGCACGCCCAGCGAAATACGGATCATCCTACGCCGGTTGTCGGTCAGGATGGGCGCTTTCGCTGCGCGTTTCGGGCGCGAAGGGGCTGCCTTGCGGGCAGTCGCGGCCTTCTTCCCGGACTTCGCGGCCTTGGTGGACTTCTTGTCTGCCTTCTTGTCTGCCATGTTTATTTCTTCCGTTTCCAGTTGCGATTCTTCTTGTTGCCACCGTAGTTGCCGCCGTTCTGGCTGCCCACGCTGATGCCCGGGCGGGCGAAGTTGGCGTTCTGGGAGATGGCGCCCAGGTGGATGTCTTCGGGCACTTTGAGCCGTCCCTCGGAGAGGCGCTCGATGTCGGCGAAGATGGTCTCTTCGGCCACGTTGTCCTTGTTCCAGATGAGGTACTGCTGGCGCATGTACAGGGCCAGGGAGCGGATCATCTCTTTCTTGACCTCCTCATTGTCGCAGTCAGCGATCAGATCGATCATGCTCTCAATGTTGCGACCGTAGCAGGCGGCCTTGACGGGTTTGCCGGGGAGCTTGATCACGTCGGGACGCTCCGCGAACTGCTGGGGCGTCGGGGCGGGATACGGGGCGTCGATGTCGAGATCGAAGCCGCCGATAATATGGGCGTGGTCCCACAGTTTGTGCTTATAGTCGTTCAGCTCGCGGATCTGGGGGTTCAGGATGCCCATCACCTGCACCACGGCCCGCATTTGTTCGCTGCGTTTCTCCTTGTCTTCGATGGCCTTCACCTGTTCGATCATCTTCTGCACGTTCCGTCCGTATTCGGGCAGGATCAGTTTCTCGCGCTGCGTATTGTAATCCATAATAGCGGTTTTACCTTAATTTAACTTACAAAGATACTTACTTAATTTTTATCTTTGCACAAATTTTTCACGAAGCGATGAAGAAAGTACTGGTTACGGGCGCATTCGGGCAGCTCGGCACGGAACTCCGCCTGTTGACGGAAGGTCGGCAGGATTTCATTTTCACCGACATCCGCTCGGACGAGCAGGTGCGCCGGCTCGACATCTGCGACCGGAAAGCCGTCGAAAAGCTGATCGTCGACGAAGGGGTCGGCGTCATCGTCAACTGCGCCGCCTACACGAATGTGAACGCCGCCGAGACCGAGACCGCGCTCTGCCAGCTCATCAACGCTACCGGCCCCGGTGTCCTGGCCCGCACCGCCCTCCGCCACAATGCTGCCGTGATCCACATTTCCACGGAGTATGTGTTCGACGGGCGCAAAGCCAGCGGCTATCGTGAGACCGACCGGCGGCATCCGCTCTCGGCCTACGGCCGGAGCAAGCGCGACGGCGAGGACGCTGTGCGCAACAGCGGCTGCCGCGGCCTCATCATCCGCACCTCCTGGCTCTATTCTCCGTTCGGAAACAACTTCGTGAAGACCATGCTGCGGCTGGGCGCCGAGCGCTCTGAAGTGGGTGTCGTGGGCGATCAGGTCGGTTCCCCGACCTACGCCCGCGACTTGGCCGAAGCCATCCTCGCCATCCTGCCCCGCATCGGCGAGCGCCATGGCGAAATCTATCATTTCACCAACGACGGCGTCTGCTCCTGGGCAGACTTCGCTGCCGCCATCATGCGCGACGCCGGCCTCCCCTGCCAGGTGAAGCCCATCACCACCGCCGAATACCCTTCCCCCGCTGTCCGCCCCGCGCATTCCACTCTCTCCAAAGCCAAGATTGTCAGCGACTTCAACATCGTGCTGAAGCCGTGGGAAGATTCCCTGAAAGACTGCTTGAAGCGGCTTATTTGAACGCCTGCTCGGAGAGGCCCGGGCCGCCGAGGGCCAGGTCGCGGAAGTAGTCCGGAACTTCGCGGCCGAGGAGGGCGTCGACGTAGAGCTTCGCGATGTACTGCGACAGCATGAAGCCGTGGCCGCGCATGCCCACGAAGAGGCCCAGCGCCGGATCGATGATGTAGCGCGGCTCCGTGTAGTAGCCGCACCAGGTGGCCTGGAAACTCATGCCCTTCAGCTGCGGGATCCATTCCGTGAACACCTCCGAGGCAATCTCCAGGAATTCCTGCGTGTTGACCTTCAGGTTCTTGGCGGCGTCGGTCGCATCCTGCGCCGGGGAGGCGCAGCCGATGATCTGGCCGGTCTCCGCCAGCTGCTGGCCGTAGACCGCCGAGAAGCCCTTGTAGTGGCGGCGGTCGATGAGCATGTCGAGCGAGTCGCCGTCCTTGCCGATGAGCGGCAGGCGCTTCGTGATGAAGGCCTGGTGCCGCACCGGATAGAGTCCCGTCTCAATGCCCAGCTGCCGGGCGAACTTCTCGGCACCGGCGCCCATGGCGTTGACAAAGACTTCCGTCTCGTAGCGGACATAGCGCCCGTTGCGGTCGCGCACGGTCACCCGGTACTGTGCGCCGTTCTTCTCGACATGGATCACTTCGGTGTCTTCGAACACCTGGCCGCCGGCCCGGATGCCCAACTGGCGCACCGTGTCGATGGTCTTGCCCGGGGTGGCCTGCCAGCAGTCAAGTGAGATCAGTGCATGGCTGTAGAGGTTGAGGGACGGGTTGATATACGGCGAAATTTCTTTCGCAAAATCTTTCTTGTCAACCATATAGGCGTTCGACCAGGCGCGGGACGCGTCGAGCGAGCGGTAGGTGGCGTCGTCGTGGACGAAGTTCACGTAGCGCGTCATCTTGAGGTCGATGTTGCGCAGTGACTGGACTTCACGGAAGATCTCCAGGTTGTGCGTGGCGATGTCGGCCAGGGCCGGGAGCGAGAAGGCCGGACGGCCACCCGCAATGCAGCGCCAGGAGCTGCCGTGCTCGTTGTTGGCTAGCACCGGCTTCATACCCGCTTCCGCGAGATAGCGGAACAGCGCGGTGCCCGCCATGCCACCACCGGCGACGAAGGCCCCCACGCGGTGGATTTCCACATCAGTACACTTGGGATTCGTGATGAGTTCCATCTTCCGGTCGACGTTGCGCACACCACCGATCTCCACGAGGTTCGACATCGGGCCGCGTGGCGTGAAGTCGCCCGTGATCTCGATGCCATAGGGGCGCAGGGCCTGCTTGGCGCGCGGCAGACAGCGGGAACCGCGGCACGGGCCCATGCCCAGGCGCGAGATATGCTTGAGTTCCTGTGCGGTGATGCTGGTGCGCCCCTTCAGCAGGGCGAGCAGGTCGCGCAGACGCACGTCTTCGCAGTGGCAGATATAAGTAAAATCATCGTCGATCGAAGCGGGTTCGAGCTCCAGCGGCGCGGGATAATTCTCTTTCACGATGAAGCCGCGGGCGGCCAGCAGCGCTTCGTCCGAGGTCGTATCGTACAGCTTTTCGGCCTTGACCACGGCTACGTTGGTCTTGTTGGGCTTGATGAGGATGCGTTCCACGAAGCCTTCGCCCACTTTCTTTCCGTTGTCGTCGACCAGGAACACTTCGGCGCCCTTTTCCACGGCGAACTCGATGGGAAGGTAGAGCTGCTTGCGATCGGGCTTGTAGCCGAAGATGGCCAGGCCCGGGCAATGCGACACGCAGTCCATGCAGCCGATGCACTTGTCGTAGTCGATGGTCGGCGTGACGGAGGTGGAACTCTTGGTGATGGCGCCCTGCTTGCAGGAGAAGGAACAGGGGTTGCAGGCGAAGCCGTAGAGGCAGTCGGCAATCACGAAGCCGCCCTTGCGCTGCCGCTCCGGCGACGGTTTTCGCGGTTCGTCGAGCAGGCGCACCGGGCGCTGCTGCGAGTCGATATATTCCTTGGATACAGCAAGATAGGCATTGTAGTCGATGCGTCGGCCGAGTTCCATCTGGATCTCGTAGGCGCACTGCCGGCCCCGGAGCACGGCGGATGTGCCTTCACCGATGCGCACCGCGTCGCCCACGCCGTGGCAGGCGCGGCCGAACACCTCAGCGCCCTTACGCAGCAGCTGGCTGTCGGGCAACAGGCCGGTGCAGATGTTGATGCAGTCGATGCCGTCGATGCGGACCTCCGTGCCGGGAATCGGCTTGAAGTTTTCGCACTGCGCGATGATGGCGCCCGTCACGCTGCTATAGTCTTCGTTGGGAATGGCCTCCACCAGGGTGTAGCCCGTCATGATGGGCACGCCGAGGCGGCGGAGGCGGTTGGCCTGCACGGGAAAGCCGCCTTCCTGCGGCATGGCCTCGATGATGGCCTTCACGCGCGCACCCGCCTGCATGGCCTGATAGGAAGTGAGGTAGCCGATGTTGCCGGCACCCACCGTGAGGATGTTCTTACCCAGCAGCGTCAGCTCCTTGTTCATCATGCGCTGCACCACGGCCGCCGTGTAGACACCCGGCAGGTCGTCGTTCTTGAAGGCGGGCATGAAGGGCAGGGCGCCGGTGGCTACCACCAGCTGCTCCGCATCCACGTAGAAGATTTCCTGGGAAGCTACGTTCTTGACGGCCAGGCGTTTGCCCTCAAGGATATCCCACACCACGCAGTTGAGCAGGATGCCGTCGTGCGCATCCCCGGCCAGGGTCTTGGCGATATCGAAACCACGCATGCCGCCGAACTTCCGCTCCTTCTCGAAGAAGAAGAACTGGTGGGTCTGCATCTGGAACTGGCCGCCGATGGAGTCGTTGTTGTCGAGCACGAGGCAGTCGATGCCGGCCTTGTTCAGCTCTTCGCGGACCGCCAGGCCCGCCGGTCCCGCACCGATGATGGCCACGGCCGTGCGGTAGACCTTCTTGGCCGGATCTTCCCGGGTGGTCGTGGTGTCGACCGAGCTGAAGCTCTCCTTGCCGACGCGGCGCACGTCGCGCACGCCGTCCACCTTGGTGATGCAGATGCGGCGGATATGTCCGTCGACCAGCATCTCGCAGGCGCCGCATTTGCCGATGCCGCACTCCAGGGTGCGTTTGCGGTCCTTCAGGCTGTGGTGGTGGATGGGAAAGCCGGCCTGGTGCAGCGCGGCGGCGATGGTCTGGCCTTTCTGGCCGCGGACCTTCTGTCCATCAAAGAGAAACTCGTGGAGATCCTCCTGCGGGATCTCCAATATCGGGTGGGATTCGATCTTGTACATGGGTGTTTGGTTACTTATCCTACAAATTTACGAAAAATAAGCTTACCTTTGTACAGTTGAAAAGCAGAATCCGATGAATTACATCAAAACTGAAATTGAAGGCGTGTGGATCATCGAACCGCGGGTGTTCGGCGACAATCGCGGTTATTTCTTCGAATCTTTTTCGCTGCGCGACTTCGAGGCCCACGTGGGACCCGTTGCTTTCGTGCAGGACAATGAGTCGCTCTCCGCGAAGAAGGGCGTGCTGCGCGGCCTTCATTTTCAGAAAGGTGACTTGGCGCAGGCCAAGCTCCTGCGCGTGGTGCAGGGCAGCGTGCTCGACGTGGCGGTGGACATCCGTCCCGGTTCGCCGACTTTCGGCCAGAGCGTGAAAGTAGTGCTGAGCGGTGAAAACAAGCTACAGTTCTTCATCCCGCGCGGCTTCGCCCACGGCTTTCTGGTGCTGGAAGACAACACCATCTTCCAATACAAATGCGACAATTACTACGCCCCCGAGGCAGAAGGTTCCTATCGCTGGAACGACCCCGCCTTCGGCATCGACTGGGGCATCTCTCCCGACGAAGTCATCCTCTCGGAAAAAGACAGCAAGGCGCCGTTCTTCGGCGAATAATGGAACGAAAAATCAGAACAGGCCGAACAGCCGGGCGTCGATCTTGTCGGTAATGGAAGCGAAATCTTCCGGATTGTTCTGGAAGTCGAGCTGGTCGGCGTCGATGGTCAGCACGTCGCCTTTGTACTCCTTGTAGATAAATTCCTCATACCGGTTGTTGAGGCCGCCCAGGTATTCCAGGCTGATGGACTGCTCGTAGTCGCGGCCGCGCTTCTGGATCTGGGCGACCAGGTGCGGAATCGAGCAGCGCAGGTAAATCAGCAAGTCGGGCAGCTTGACCATCTGCATCATCACGTGGAAAAGGTCCATGTACGCGTCGAAGTCGCGCTGGGAGAGGTTTCCCTGTGCCACGTTGTTGGCCACGAACACGTACACACCCTCGAAAATGGTGCGGTCCTGGATGATGGTTTCCTTGCTCCGGGCGATCTCCATCACATCCTTGAAACGCTGCGTCAGGAAATACACTTCGAGGTTGAACGACCAGCGCTGGATGTCCTTGTAGTAGTCTTCCAGAAACGGATTGTGGGTCACGGCCTCGTATTTCGGGGTCCAGCCATAGTGCTGCGCGAGCATGCGCGTGAGGGTGGTCTTGCCGCTGCCGATGTTGCCTGCAATGCCGATGTGCATTTTTGCCTGATTTTGGAGTGAACGGTTGCGAAGTTACACAAAAAATTCGTAATTTTGAAGATTGTGAAACCAACAAATCAAACATACTGAAATGAGAGACGCCATCTATGCATTCCCCGATCCGGCCAACGAGCCGGTGAAGACCTATCTGAAAGGATCGCCCGAGCGTGAAGCCCTCGAAAAAGAGCTCAAGCGCCAAAGCTCCATCGAAATCGAGATCCCGCTGATCATCGGCGGAAAGGAAGTCCGCACTGGCAATACCGGCAAGGTGGTGATGCCGCACGACCACCATCATGTGCTGGCCACCTACCACAAGGCCGGCCCGAAGGAGGTCCGCATGGCCATCGATGCCGCCATGGAGGCCCACAAGCAGTGGTCCATGACCGACTGGACGGTGCGCGCCGCCATCCTGATGAAGGCCGCTGAACTCATTTCCACGAAATACCGCGCGCTGATGAACGCCGCCACGATGCTCGGCCAGAGCAAGAACTTCTACCAGGCCGAGATCGACTCCACCTGCGAGCTCATCGATTTCCTGCGCTACAACGCCCACTTCGCCTCCGAGATCTACGGCTTCCAGCCGAAGAGCGCGAAGGGCCAGATCAACACCGTGGAGTACCGCGCCCTCGAAGGCTTCGTCTTCGCGCTGACGCCGTTCAACTTCACTTCCATTGCTTCGAACCTCAACATGTCGCCCGTGCTCATGGGCAACGTCACCGTGTGGAAGCCGTCCACCACGGCCATCCTCTCGAACTATTACCTCATGCAGATCTACAAGGAAGCCGGCCTGCCCGACGGCGTGGTGAACTTCATCCCGGGCCAGGGTTCCGTGATCGGCAAGGAGATCTTCGCGTCGAAGCACCTGGCCGGCGTCCATTTCACCGGTTCCAGCGCCACCTTCAACACGCTCTGGCGCCAGGTGGGCGAGAACATCGACACCTATGTGAATTATCCGCGTCTGGTGGGCGAGACGGGTGGCAAGGACTTCATCTTTGTGACGCCGACCGCCGTGGCCGAGGACGTGGCCACCGCAGCCTTCTGCGGCGCGTTCGAGTTCCAGGGCCAGAAGTGCTCCGCCGCTTCGCGCATGTACGTACCCAAGTCGCTGTGGCCGAAGATTCTGGAAGGCATGAAGGCCTTCGCCGCTGAGGCGAAGATGGGTGACGTCTGCGATCCCGACAACTTCATCAACGCCGTGATCGACGAGGTCTCCTTCGACAACATCGCCGCCAACATTGCGTATGCGAAGAAATCGCGCAAGGCCAAAGTCGTCATCGGCGGCAAGTGCGACAAGAGCAAGGGCTACTTCGTGGAGCCGACGGTCATCGAGACCACCGATCCGCACTTCAAGACCATGGAAGAAGAGATCTTCGGTCCCGTGCTCACGGTCTATGTCTATGAAGACAAGGATATGGACAAGGCGGTCGAGCTCTGCGACACTACCTCGCCTTACGGCCTGACCGGCGCCGTGTTCGGACAGGACCGCCTGTTGGTGCAGAAAGTCGCCGACAAGCTGCGCTATGCAGCCGGCAACTTCTATGTGAACGACAAGCCTACGGGCGCCGTGGTCGGCCTTCAGCCTTTCGGCGGCAGCCGCAAGTCGGGTACGAACGACAAGGCCGGCGGCGAGTTCAACCTCATCCGCTGGGCCATCCCGCGCGCCATCAAGGAGACCCTGGTCCCCGCTCGCGGCTACAAATACCCCTACATGAAGTAGCGGCACGTGGCGGAGAACCGGCAACTGCGCAATTCGCTGCTGCTGGCGCTGACGGCTGCTATCTGGGGCGTCGCGTTCGTAGCGCAGAGCGAAGGGAGCCAGTACATGGGCTCCTGCACCTTCACGGGGCTGCGGTTCCTCATTGCCGCTGCAGCCCTGTTGCCGGTGATCTGGATGACCGACCGTCATCCAGACCGTCATGCCGGGCTTGACCCGGCATCTCGCGCTTCGCGCGGCCTGTGGAAAGCAGGCATCATTTGCGGCGTGCTGCTCTGCATCGCCAGCCTCGTGCAGCAGGAGGGCATCGCGCAGGGCACCGGCGCCGGGAAGGCCGGCTTCATCACGGCCACTTATATCGTCCTGGTCCCGATTCTCAACTGGGTGGTGTTCCACCGCCGGACCGGCTGGGTGCTCTGGCTGGGCGTGGCCATCGGCCTGGTCGGGCTCTGGTTTCTCTGTATTGATTCGGCGTTCACCATCCAGCGCAGCGACCTGCTGGTGCTGCTTTGCGCCGTGGCTTTCTCTTTTCAGATCCTGGCGGTTGACCGCTTCTCGCCCCGTTATGACGCGGTGAAATTGGCTGCCATCCAGTTCCTGACCTGCGGCGTGCTGGCTTCCGTGCTGATGGTGTTCCGTGACATCGCACCGGTCGGCCTGAAGGCCTGGGCAGCGCCTTTCGCATCCTGGGATGCATGGATTCCGCTGCTCTATGCCGCCATTCTTTCCAGCGCCGTGGGCTACACGCTCCAAATCGTCGGCCAAAAAGGCCTCAATCCCACACTGGCCTCGCTCATCATGAGTACGGAATCGCTCTTCGCTGTCCTCGCGGGCTGGCTCATCCTTCACCAGCGCCTTACGCCGCGCGAGCTCCTCGGCGCCGCCCTCATCGCCGTCGCCGTCGTCCTCGCGCAACTTGCACCGGGGAAACAATAACGTTTTTGTTGCAAAAAGGGATTTTTATTATCTTTGCAAGATGAGATTCCGGGTCAGGCCCGGAATGACGGAAATGCATGGCTGACGAGACACTGAATATCCCTGAGCACGACTACGGCGACGAGAGCATCGTCCATCTGGAAGACCTGGAACACATCCGACTGCGGCCGGGTATGTACATCGGCCGGCTGGGCGACGGTACCGCGCCCAACGACGGCATGTACGTGTTGATGAAGGAGATCATCGACAACTCGATCGACGAGTTTGCGATGGGCTTCGGCAAACAGATCATCATCAAGATCGAAGACAAACGGATCTCGATCCGAGACTTCGGCCGCGGCATCCCCTTCGGTTTCAGCGAGAAAGACAAGAACCAGAACCTGCTCGACGCCGCCGTGAGCAAGCTCCACACCGGCGCCAAGTTCGACAACAAGACCTTCCAGAAATCCGTGGGCATGAACGGCGTCGGCCTCAAGGCCGCCAACGCCCTCTCTAGCCATTTCACCGTCCAGTCGTTCCGCAACGGCGAAACCCTCGCCCTCGAATACGAACGCGGCATCCTCCAGACCCCGGACTTCACTCCGAAGCCCACCACCGAACGCAACGGCACCCTCATCAGCTTCATCCCCGACGAAACCCTCTTCGAGCCCTACGAATACAACACGGAGTACATCGACACGATGCTCCGCAACTACGCCTACCTCAACGTCGGCCTGAAACTTACCTTCAACGGCGTGGACTACAAGTCGGAGAACGGCCTGCTCGACCTGCTCAACGAAAGCATCGACGAAGAGCCTCTCTACGCCCCCATCCACCTGAAGACCCAGGACATCGAGGTGGCCTTCACCCATGGCAGCGGCTACGGCGAAAACATCTATTCCTTCGTCAACGGCCAGAACACCACCCTGGGCGGCACCCACCTGGCCGCCTTCAAGGAAGCCCTCGCCAAGGTGCTCAAGGACTTTTACAAGAAAGACTTCAACCCCGTCGACGTGCGCCAGTCCATCATCGGCGCCGTGAGCGTCCGCATCCAGGAGCCCGAGTTCGAAGGCCAGACCAAGGTGCAGCTCGGCTCGAAATACATGTGGCAGAACAAGCAGGACGGCACCCACGGCCCGACCCTGAGCAAGACCATGTACGACTTCCTCTCCACGGAACTCGACAACTACCTGCACCGCAACCTCGACGTGGCCGACATCATCCTGGCCAAGATCCAGGACTCCGAGAAGGAGCGCAACGCCATCTCCAGCATCAGCAAGAAGACCAAGACGCGCCTCAAGAAAGCCAGCGTCCACAACAAGAAGCTGCGCGACTGCCACATCCACTACGGGGACCGCAACCCGCTCGCCGAAAAGAGCACCCTCTTCATCACCGAGGGCGACTCCGCATCCGGATCCATCACCAAGAGCCGCGACGCCAACGTGCAGGCCGTGTTCAGCCTCATGGGCAAACCCTTCAACTGCGCCAAGGCCTCGAAGAAAGATCTCTACGCCGAAAAGAACGTGGAGCTCTGCCTGCTGCAGTCCGCCCTGGGCATCGAGGAAGGCGTGGAAGGCCTGCGCTACAACAACATCGTCATCGCGACCGATGCCGATGTGGACGGCATGCACATCCGCCTGCTGATGCTCACCTTCTTCCTGAAGTTCTACCCCGACGTGGTGCGCGCCGGCCACCTTTCGATCCTGCAGACCCCGCTCTTCCGCGTCCGCGACAAGAAAACCAACGTCTACTGCTACAGCTCTGCCGAGAAGGATACCGCCCTGAAGCAGATGGGCCGCGGCGCCGAGATCACCCGCTTCAAAGGCCTGGGCGAGATCTCTCCCGACGAATTCAAGGGATTCATCGGCGACGATATCCGCCTCGAGCAGGTGCACCTGACGGGCGAAGACAAGATCGCCGACATCATCCAGTTCTATATGGGCGACAATACGCCCGTCCGCCAGAAGTTCATCCGCACGAACCTCCGGAGCGACATCGACAACACCGAAGAAGCCCAGTAAGCCAACCCGCTGCCATGAAACCCGCCACCGCCCGCCGCATCCTCACCAAATGGATGCACTGGACCACTCCCGATACGGAACTTCCGCCCGAGCCCAAGCTGATTCTGCTGGGCGTGCCCCACTCCTCGATTTGGGATTTCGTCGTGGCCTGGTTCTTCTACCGTTCACTGGGCGGCAAGCCGCGCGTGATGATCAAAAAAGAATTCTTCTTCTGGCCCCTGGGCGCGCTCCTGCGCAGCGTAGGCGCCATCCCGGTGGACCGCCAGAACCCCGTCAGCATCACCCGACAGGTGATTGAAGCCATGGAAGAAAGCGAACAGTTCGCCCTCTGTATCGCCCCCGAAGGTACCCGCAAGCCCGTCAAGCGTTGGAAGACCGGTTTCCACACCATCGCCAAAGCCGCCGGCGTCCCGGTCTACGTCGGCTATTTCGACTGGGGTAAAAAGGAAATCACCTACGGCTGGCGCATGGAATGCAGCGACGACGCCATGGCCGACCTGAAAAAGATTCAGAAATACTACAAGGGAAAGGGCGTCCAGCCCAAACACCCCGGCACGCTCGCCTATATGGACGGTGTCGCGTAAGCCGCGACATCAGCGGCCGTAATCTCCGGACCACAGAGAATCATCAGGCGCTCAGCGACATTGCGCAACTCGCGGATGTTGCCCGTCCAAGGCAACTTCTGTAACTCCGCCACCGCCTCCTTCGTCACCTTCTTCTTCGGCATCCCCGTCTCCTGCGAGATCTGATCGATGAAATAATCCATCAGCAACGGAATGTCCTCCAGCCGTTCACGCAAAGCCGGCACCTGGATCACAATCACGCTCAGGCGATGATAGAGGTCTTCGCGGAATGTCCCCTTCGCAATCTCATCGGTGAGATTCTTGTTCGTGGCCGCGACCACGCGCACGTTCACCGTGATGTCCTTGTCGCTGCCCACACGCGATAGCTTCTTCTCCTGCAGCACGCGCAGCACCTTGGCCTGCGCCGCGAGGCTCATGTCGCCGATCTCGTCGAGGAAGAGCGTGCCGCCCTCTGCCTGCTCGAATTTGCCCTTGTGCTGCTTGATGGCCGAGGTGAAAGCACCCTTCTCGTGACCGAAAAGTTCGCTCTCGATCAGCTCGCTGGGGATGGCGGCGCAGTTGACCTCCACGAAGGGGGCTGCGGCGCGCGGGCTCTTGTCGTGCAGGCGCCGGGCCACCAGCTCCTTGCCGGTGCCGTTGGAGCCCATGATCAGCACACGGGCGTCGGTGGCCGCCACGCGGTCCACGATCTCCTTGATGTGCTCGATGGCCGGGGAGTTGCCCACGATCTCGTATTTGCTCTGGATCTTCTTCTTGAGGCTGACCGTCTCCTTGACCAGCGAGGTCTTGTCGGTCGCGTTCTTGAGGGTGATCAGGATGCGGTTCAGGTCAAGCGGCTTCTGGATGAAGTCGTAGGCCCCTTTCTTGATGCACTTGACGGCCGTGTCGATGTCGCCGTGGCCCGAGATCATGATGATCGAGGCCTCGCAGCCGGCAGCCACGAGCGTGTCGAGCACCTCGTTGCCGTCCATCACGGGCATCTTGATGTCGCAGAAGATGGCGTCGTAACTCTCCGCCAGAGCCTTGTCGACTCCCTGCTTCCCGTCTTCGGCCGTCGTCACCTCGTGGCCTTCGAATTCCAGGATTTCCTTGAGCGTATTGCGGATGCTCCGTTCGTCATCGATGATCAGGACCTTCATGGTAATGCTATTTATATCCAGAAAATGCAAAGATAGCGATAAATTTCATATATTTGTAGGAATAGATTCGCACATCAGCCTATGAACAAGCTCATCATCGCCATCGACGGATATTCCTCCACCGGAAAGGGCACCTTCGCCGTGGAGATCGCCCGCCGCCTCGGTATTCTCTACCTCGACAGCGGCGCCCTCTACCGCACCGTCACCCTTTACGGACTGCGCAGCGGACGGATCGAATGGAACGGACGGATCGACGAACGGCAGCTGCAGGAAGACATCCTCCTGGGCAAGATCGACATTTCCGTCATGCCCAAGGCCGACGGCACGATGCGCGTTTTCCTGGGCAGCGACGACGTGTCCGCCCAGATCCGGGAGCTGGAGGTGGCCCGCAACGTGAGCGCCATCGCCGCCCTCCCTTTCGTGCGCAATTTCGTAGACGAGCAGTTGCATAAGCTGGGGGCGAAGGGCTGCGTGATGGATGGCCGGGACATCGGCACGGCGGTCTTTCCCAACGCCGATCTGAAGATCTTCATGACCGCCGATGCGCGCATCCGCGCAGAGCGCCGCGTCCGCCAGATGGAGGAAGCCGGGCAGCATCCCGACTTCGATGCCATCCTCAAAAACGTGCAGGAGCGCGACTACATCGACTCGCACCGCGCCATGAACCCGCTTCGCCAGGCCGAAGACGCCCTGGTCCTCGACAACAGCCACATGACCGTCGAAGAGCAGATGCAATGGCTCGACGGCATCCTGCGCGAACGCTTCAACCTCAGCATCTTATGAATCTCCGGGTAGAAATCGACCCCCGCTCCGGATTCTGCCACGGCGTGGTCCGTGCCGTGGAGCAGGCGGAAAACTACCTCCAATACAGCCCCCGGCTCTATTCGCTCGGGGCCATCGTCCACAACTCGGTGGAGCTTGAGCGCCTGAAGAAAAAGGGCCTGGAGATCCTGTCCATCGAAGAGGTGGAACAGCTCCACGACGACGTGATCCTGGTGCGCGCCCACGGCGAGCCTCCGGAAACCTACGCGCTGGCCCGGCGCAACCGCCTGCAGGTAATCGACTGCACCTGCCCCGTGGTGCTGAAGCTCCAGGAGCGCGTGCGCAGCACATGGCAGCGGATCCGCGAACAGGGCGGCCAGGTGGTGATCTTCGGCAAGAAAGGCCATGCCGAGGTCAACGGCCTGGTGGGCCAGACCGACAGCGAGGCCATCGTCATCAGCAGCCCCGAAGACCTCGCGGGCATCGACTTCTCCCGTCCCGTGGCCCTCTTCTCCCAGACGACCAAAGACCCCGACGAGTTCCAGGCCATCGCCGCGCGCATCCGCGCCCAGCGCCCCGACGCCGAAGTCTACGACACCATCTGCCGGCAGGTGGTGCAGCGCCACCAGTCGCTCGTCGAATTCGCCCGCAACCACTCCGTGATCCTCTTTGTGAGCGGGCGGGAAAGCTCGAACGGGAAGGTGCTCTTCGAACTGTGCCGCGGCGAAAACCCGCGCACCTACCGCGTGGAAAACGCTTCCCAGATCAACCCGGACTGGCTGCAGGACGGTGATTTTGTGGGTATTTGCGGAGCCACCTCGACCCCGAAATGGCAGTTAGAGGAAATTTTTATATATTTGCAGCGCCTTGGCGGCGGACAAACCGACAATAATAATCTATAAAATACACTGTTATATGGCAACAACTGCTGATTTCAAGAACGGACTTTATCTCGATTTCGAAGGAAAACCCTGCTCCATCGTATGGTTCCAGCATGTCAAACCGGGCAAGGGGCCCGCTTTCGTCAAGTCCAAACTCCGCAACCTCGAGAACGGCCGCATCCTGGAGAAAACCTGGAACGCCGGTGAGAAAATTGATGTGATCACGGTCGAGCACCGCGAATATCAATTCATCTATGCCGAAGAGGACGGGTTCAACTTCATGAACAACGAAACCTTCGACCAGATCAAGCTCGAGAAAGACATCGTCGAGAATGCCGACCTGATGAAGGAAGGCCAGATCGTCAACATGGTCTTCCATGTGGAAGGCGAAGAAGAGCGCTGCCTTACCTGCGAGCTCCCTACCTATGTGGAACTCGAAGTGACCTACACCGAACCGGCTGTCAAGGGCAACACCGCTTCGACCAACGCCCTCAAGGAAGCCACCCTTGAGACCGGCGCCATCATCATGGTTCCGCTCTTCATCAACCAGGGCGACAAGATCCGCGTCAACACCACGGACCGCTCCTACGGCGAGCGCGTCAAATAAGCAGCGCCATGCGCAGAGCCCTCCTGATCCTGATGTCCACACTCGTCGTATGCGCGTGTGGACATTCTGCTTCCGGCGACCCCACGCTCGACATCACCGATGCCGAGCGCGACGCCCGCATTGCCCTCGATTTCCCGCGCGACAGCGCCTGGATCGTGGAGTATCTGAAGCCCTACTACCCTGAACTCACGCAGGAACAGGTAGCAGCCTGGGAGGAAAGCAAAGCGCTGGAAGGCCGTGTCATCGACGGACAGAAACGCTATTTCCGCAATGCCGGCCGCAACCTTTTCCGCATCGATCCCGAGGCCCGCAAGGTCTATGAGGCCGTTCACGGTGTGACCCGCGACGTGGAGGACATCTACCTGGACGACTACAACCGCGACGTCATCGCCACGGTGCGGCGCACCGGAGAGAACCTGGTCAAGCCGGTCAACTTCACCATCAAGTACGAAATGACCGTCAAGCCCGACGTGGTGCCGGCCGGAGAGTTGGTGCGCGTCTGGATGCCCTATCCGCGCGAAGACCAGAACAGCATCTCCGAGGTGAAGCTCATATCCACCTCCCAGCCCGACTACATCATCGCGCCGGACGATGTGGAGCACAAGAGCCTCTACATGGAGAAACCCGCGGTGGCCGGTGAGCCGACCGTCTTCTCCTACGTCTTCTCGTTCACCGGTTTCAACGAGTGGTACGACTTCCGGCCCGAAGACTGCCTGCCTTACGATACGGAATCCGAGCTCTACAAGACCTTCACGGCCGAGCGCAAGACCCACATCGTCTTCACCGACCCGATCAAAGCCCTTGCCGACTCGCTGACGGCGGGCATCGACAATCCCTACCTGAAGGTCCGGGCCATCTACGGCTGGATCGTGGACCATTTCCCCTGGGCCAGTGCCCGGGAATACTCCACGCTGGAGAATATCCCCATGTACGTGCTGGAAAACAAGCACGGCGACTGCGGTCAGGTGGGCCTACTACTGGTGACCCTGTGCCGTTGTGCGGGCGTCCCGGCCCGCTGGCAGAGCGGCTGGATGCTGCATCCGGGCGCCGTCAACATGCACGACTGGAGCGAGGTGTACTATGAAGGCATCGGCTGGGTGCCGACCGACGTGTCGTTCGGCCGCGGCCGCGGTGCTGTGCGCGACAACGACGACGAGTACTGGTTCTACACCAAAGGGCTCGACGCTTACCGCCTGATTTGCAACAGCGACTACTCCGGCCAGTTCTTCCCGGCCAAGAAATTCATCCGCAGCGAAACGGTGGATTTCCAGCGCGGCGAAGCAGAATGGGCCGGCGGCAACCTCTACTTCAACCAGTGGAGTGGCTGGATCGAAGAAATTGATTATAGATAAAACGATGAACCTCGTAGCTATCGTCGGACGCCCGAACGTGGGCAAATCGACCCTTTTCAACCGGCTGGTGGGCATCCGCCAGGCCATTGTCGATGAAACGGCGGGTGTTACCCGCGACCGCCACTACGGCAAATGCGAGTGGTGCGGCCATGAGTTTTCCGTGGTCGACACCGGCGGCTTCACCTCGGGCAGCGACGACGTCTTCGAGGGCGAGATCCGCAAGCAAGTGCTCATCGCCATCGACGAGTGCGACCTCGTGCTCTTCATGGTGGAGGCCGCGACCGGCATCACCGACTTCGACGAAGAGATCGCCGACATCCTGCGCCGCTGCAAGAAACCGGTGATCCTGGCCGTCAACAAGGTGGATACCGGCGACAAGATGTACGACAGCTACCAGTTCTACGGCCTGGGCCTCGGCGACCCGATTCCCATCGCCGCCGCCACCGGCAGCGGCACGGGCGACCTGCTCGACCTGGTGGTGGCGAAGCTGCCCAAGGAGACGAAAGATGTGGCGGATCCCTACGAGGGACTTCCCCGCTTCACCATTGTGGGCAAGCCCAACGTGGGCAAATCGTCCCTGACCAACGCCCTGCTGGGAGAGGAGCGCAACATCGTCACGCCCGTGGCCGGCACCACCCGCGATGCCATTTCCTCGCACTACAACAAATTCGGCCACGAATTCATGATCGTCGACACGGCCGGCCTGCGCAAGAAGACCAAGGTCACCGAAGACCTGGAGTTTTACTCCGTCCTGCGTTCGATCCGCGCCATCGAAAACTCCGACGTCTGCATCCTGATGATCGACGCCACCAGCGGCATGGAAGCCCAGGACATGGCGATCTTCAACCTGATCGTCCGCAACCGCAAGGGCTGCGTCATCGTGGTCAACAAGTGGGACCTGGTCGCCGACAAGACGGCCAACACCATGAAAGAGTTCAAGGAAGCCATCCAGAAGCGCATCGCCCCGCTGAGCGACGTGCCCGTGATCTTCACCTCCGCCATCACGAAGCAGCGCATCATGGACGTGCTGGACGCCGCCGACAAGGTCTACGCCAACTATTCGCGCCGCATCCCCACTTCCCAGCTCAACGAGGTCATGCTACCGGAGATCGAGAACTATCCGCCGCCGGCCTGGAAAGGAAAATACATCAAGATCAAGTACATCACGCAACTTCCCACGGCCTCGCCGTCGTTCGCGTTCTTCTGCAACCTGCCGCAGTACATCCGTGACCCCTACAAGCGTTTCCTTGAAAACAAGCTCCGCAGCCACTTCGATTTCACGGGCTGTGTTCTGCAGATTTTCTTGAGACAGAAATAGATCCCGGATCAAGTCCGGGATGAGGCGTGTCAAGCCCGGGATGCAGCGGGAAGCAGGATGGTGAAGCGTGCGCCGCCAAGGGCGGAGCGGCTGTAGCCGATGGTGCCCTGGCTCTGTTCGATGATGCTGCGGCAGATGGCCAGGCCGAGGCCGGTGCCCGTCTTCTTCGTCGTGAAATTCGGCGTGAAGAGTTTCGCCATGTCTTCGTCGCTGACGCCGGGTCCATTGTCCTCTACGTCGATCCGCCAGGCCGGAGCGCCCTCCAACTGTGTGGCGGTCAGCGAGATGCAGATCTTCCCGCCCTGGACGCCCGCATTGTCGATGGCCTGGATGGCATTGGTGATCAGGTTGACCAGCACGCGGGCCAGTTGGCTGCGGCGTGCGTCCACCAGGGCTGCGCCTTCTGCAGGAAGCACCAGCTCGAAGGAAATGTCCTCCCGGTTGTCGAAGAACTCGCGCTGTTCCCGGATCAGGGCGTCCAGATCGATCCGCGTCACCTCCTCGCTGTAGAAACGCGCGAACGAAGAGAACTCCGTGGCCGTCTGCGAGAGCGTGTCGATCTGCTCCAGCAGCGACTTGCTCACACTCTCGAGCTTCTCTTCCCAACCCGGCACATTTTCTTCCTTGAGCTTCATCAGGTACTGGATGCTGAGCTTCATGGGCGTGAGCGGATTCTTGATCTCGTGCGCGATCTGGCGGGCCATCTCTTTCCAGGCCTGCTCGCGCTCGTTGTGGGCCAGCTGCCGCGTACTCTCCTCCAGGTCCTCCACCATCTTGTTGTACGACTCGATCAGCACGCCCAGCTCGTCGCGCGTGTTGCGGTACTTGATGCGCCGGTTGCCCGACAGCGCGAGCCGCTCGATGCGCTCCTTGATCTCGACCAGCGGGCGCGACAGCGAATTGGAAATCAGGGTGCCGATGACGACCGCCGCGATCAGCAGGATCAGGTAGATGTTGATGATGACCGACATGGTCGAAGCCGTCGCATCGGTCACATCCTGACTGCGGGTGAAATACGGCACGTTGGCAATCGCCACCAGGGCGCCGTCGCCGTTGAACACTGGCTCATAGATGGAGTAGAAACTCACGCCGGCGATGTTCTCCAGATCGGCATACCGCAGTTGCCGGTCTTTGACAATCCGTCGGAACGCCTTGTTGCTCATGCGCTTGCCCACCAGATACTGGTCGAAGAGCTCCGGCTTGGTGGAACGAATCAATTCGCCGTGGACGTTGTAGAGATGCAGGTCGCTGTGCGTGACCTTGTTGAACTCATCCATCGCGGCGAAGAGCTGCGGTGTGTTGATGTCGTTGTAGCGCATGGCGTATTTGCAGGGCTCCGCCAGCAGCGCCTGCGCCGATTCCATCAGTCCGTTCATCGCCTCGCGGTTGTTTTCGCGGGTCAGGCGCATCACATAGACGACACTGCCGACACCCATGGTACCCAGCGCCACCACCATGGTCAGGGTGATCAGCAGGGTGATCTTGCGCTTGAGCGAATGCTTCGGCAGGTTGAAAAGTTTCTCGCGCCGCCAGCGCATCGTGAAGAGCAGCAGGAAGAGTCCGTAGAAGATGACCAGGTAGGAGAAGGACACCACGTGCGGGAAGAAGGGCCGTTTTGGTCGGGAAACCACGGTGAGGTCCTCCGGGGACAGGCGGTTCACAAAGTGGACGAAACCGTTCTTGGTAACCATCCGGTAGCCGGACTCATAACCCTCCGGGGGCGTCACAGGATAATCGTAATTGCCGCCATACGAGACCAGCCGCTCGTCGGAATAACGGGCATACGAGTAGTGGCGCGGCAGGGTCGCCGCCGTTCCCGCCCGGGTCGTCAGCGCGTCGAAAGGATTGGTTACCACATCGTTGCGGAACTTCGACTCAAGCTCCATGAAGAGCCAGGATACCTGGTAGGTGGACGGATCGGGATAAGAGAAGATGCCCAGATAGGAAGCCAGGCCGTTGTAGTCGTGCAGGTAGTAGAACTGGGAGCCGGGCGCCAGCTGGACGCCGTACTCGTCGACCATGTTCTTGTAGAAGGAGAAGCAATTGACCGGCTCGATCCCCTGCCCCAACGCGATCAGGTCGTTGGCGGAGCAGGTGGTCAGCGTAATATTGTATTTCCGGACCACATCGCTGTAGAGATAGCGCTCCAGCATACGGTTTTTGATCATCTCCGTGCCGTGGACCGAGGTTAGCACCGAGAAGAAAGGATCGGTCTGGATGGAAGGCTCGACATCCCGCAGGAACAATTCCAGCGACAGGTCGCGCTCGACCGCCAGCTTGCTCGTGTTGACGCGGTTGCTCTCATACTCCTTGTCGAGGCTATAAGAGTTGATGGACACCACGCTGTAGAGGGCGATGATCATCGTATAAGCCAGCAGGTTGCGCCAGGAGAAGAGATTGACGCGGGCATCTTTGCGGATCAGCATCACGATGAGGTAGATCTGGAACAGCAGGGCCAGGAACAGCATCGCGAAGGTCAGGTAACAGAGGATGGCATAGATGCCGATGTCGGCAACGCGGTAGGGCTCCATCGTGATGCTGGAGTTCAGGATCAGGGAACGGAGCACAAAATGGATATACACGAACAGCGCCAGGGCGGCCAGCATATGCAGGCCGATGGCCAGCCAGCGGCGGACCGGCGCAAAGTTCTCCACCCGCTTGTGGATGCGGTAGCGCATCACGAACAGGGCATAGAAGGCCAGGGCCACCACCATGTTGTTGAACAGAAGGCTGCCCAGGGAATTGAAGAGCGCCGTGTCGGCATACAGCACCGGGGAAAAGAGCTCGCCTGTCGCATAACCCTTGCCCACATAATAAAAGGCCATCAGCCGGACCAGGACCAGGACGCCAATAGCAATCCAGAACGTCAGCCAGGTATGGTGGCGGTAATGGTACGGAAAGACAGCCAGCAGCATCAGCGCGAAGGCGATCCAGCGCATGGGCATATTGCCGTGCTCCGGTGCGGGCGGCACTGTGGGCACGATGGAGAAGAGCGGGCCCTCCTCGATGCCATAGACGATGGCCGTGTCGTCGTCACTGATGGCGACCGTCGTGTAACCGTCCCGCAGGTTCAGGTGCTTGTTGACCACGTTGGGGACGGCGCTTCCGGGATATTCCGTCTTGATGAGGATACCCGTCACCACCTTGGTCTTGTGATCCCGGTCGAACTGCGTGGTCACCACATACCAGGCGGAACCCAGATTGACGTATTTCTCTTCGATGCCGATGTACGCCAGCGGATTGGCATACAGGTTCCGGTTGCTCATGAACTGCAGGCGGTACGAATACGGATAGATGTCCACTTCGTCGTTATTGATGGGGAACTGGTGGGTCCAGCTCTTCATCGTATCGGCCTGGTAGCAGTAAAGGACGATGTCTTCGGGCAGATCGTCAAAATCAACCCACTCATCCGGTCCTGCCTGCAGGGCCCGGTACGCATACTTCTCGGCCAGGTGCTCGCGCTTGTGGAGCGAGCGCTCCACCCGGTTGACCTGCCGGCGAAGCCGTGCGGGATAATCGGGCCGGATGTTCGACAGGGCCAGCAGCACGATGGCCAGTACGAACAGCAATTGGCTGCCGTACCGCATCCAAAAGCGGCGTACCGAGGAATCCGATGGCTTGCTTGCGCTCATTCGTGGTGATAGGGCTCTCCCTTGATGATGGTCCATGCCCGGTAGAGTTGTTCCAGGAATACCACCCGCACCAGCTGGTGCGAGAAGGTCATCGGCGACAGCGAAAGCAGCTCATTGCTCCGGGCCTGAACCGCCGGCGAAAAACCGTAGGGACCTCCGATGACGAACACACAATCTTTCGGGAGATGCGCGGCTTTTTGCTCCAAATTCCGTGCCCAATCGACCGAGCTAAAACGGGCCCCGTGCTCGTCGAGCAGCACCAGGTGGTCACTGGGACGCAACGCCTTGAGGATCAGTTCGCCTTCCCGCGTCTTGATCTGCTCTTCGCTCAGGGAGGCCGTCTGCTTCAGGTCGGGCAGCTCCACCAGTTCGAAGGCCACATAATGCCGGATGCGGTCGACATACTGCGCGATGCCCTGGCGGACCCAGGCATCCGTGGTTTTTCCGGTAAAAAGCACTTTGACCTTCATGGCGTAATTTTTGTATACAATGCTGTTCGTCTTAAAAAATGGAATGATGAAGAAACTTTTCTGGCTCGCTTCGATGTTGTTTGTTTTTCTGACCGCAGGTCCCTCAACGGCACAGGAGAATGCCCAGGATGTTTTCACGCCCATCGGTAAGTATCTGCAGGCCGGCGACTATGAAAAGCTCTCCGCCTGGTTTGCCGACAACCTGGAACTCGATATGCTCGGGGCCGTCAACAACTGCACCCGCAACCAGGCCAAGCTCATCATGAAGAACTTCTTCTCCAACTACACCCCCAAGAAGTTCACCATCATCCACAAGAGCGGCAAAGCCCCGATGAAATATGCCGTCGGCTCGCTGAGCGCCGGTGGAGAACGTTTCCGGGTAATCCTCTACGTCAAGACCACCGACGCCGGAAGCCATATCGAGCAGCTCAAGGTCGAGCGCGAGTGATCTCCCAAGTCCCCACAACAATCCCTTGCCCGCCGCACTGCGAGATGGGCACCACGCGACCGTCCAGGTCTTTCACCTCCGTCAGTTCCTTGAGGTAGGTGTGGCTGTGTCCGCCGACAACCAGGTCGAGGTTGCGCGAGTTTTCCACCATCACTACGTCGGAGGGCCGGTCGAGCGAGCCGCCGTTGTAGCCGAAGTGCGAGAGCAGGATCACCAGGTCACAGTGTTTCTTGTTCTTCAGGTAGTCTGCCCAGCGGTTCACTTCTTCAATGGCATTGAGGCGCACCATGCCGTCGAGGTGCGACTTGAGCACCACACTCTCCAGGTAGGAAGTCGTGCCGATGATGCCGATCTTCATGCCGCCACGGCGGAGGATCACATAGGGCTTGACCAGTTTCCTGAGCGGGGTGTTCGAAAAGTCGTAATTGCAGGTAACCGTTTGGTGGCGGCATTTCTTGAGCCGGCGGGCCAAGTCTTCCTGCCCGTTGTCGAACTCGTGGTTACCGAGGGTCATCACATCGTAACCCATCAGGTTGACCAACTCCACTTCCAGATCGCCGTGCGCCACCGTATAATACGGGGTGCCCTGATTGAAGTCGCCGGCATCGAGCAACAGCACTTTCTTCTTTCCGTATTTCTCCCGCACCTGGTCGATGTATTGCAGCCGGCGTTCCACGCCACCCAGGCCTTTGTTGTAGCCCACGCGGATCGGTTCAATCTGGCTGTGCGTGTCGTTGGTATGCAGGATCACCAGGTCCTGCGCCTGGAGGACGCTTGCGCAGCAAAGGGCGAGCGCCAATATCATGATTGTCCGTTTCATCGTCTCCGTTCCTCCCAATCTGTATATTGTACACGACCGTCGGTATGCAGCGATATCTTCTCGCCGCGCGCCAGCTGGTCTTGCAGGTATTCCACGATCGCATCGCGGATCCAGATCCCCGTATCCTTGCGGTTGAAGGCCACATCCGAGAGCACCACGCCGTCGCCGCCGTCCATCAGGAAATGGATGGTGGCGAACTTGTAGATGCGCTCGTCGTCAATGGGGGCGCCGGCCACCAGGAGTTTGTCGGCCTGGTTGCCGGTAATCACCATCTCGACGCCGCTAAGCGCCTCCACGCGCCGCCGTTCGATCATCCGGTTGAGGAAGCGGTGCAGGTCGGAGCCCTTGATGTCGAAGGTCACCAGGTAGTTGTCGAAGGGGAAGATCGAGTAGATGTCGTAGACCCGCACGGCGCCCTTGGGCATGCTGGTGCGGATGCCGCCGAAGTTCATCAGGCCCACGTCCACGTGTTCGCCGGTTTTCTTCTCGGCGACAGCCCGGATCACGTCGGCCGCAAAGTTGGACAGCGGGCTTTCCGGACGGTGCCTATCGTATTCCTCATCGGCGTAACCGACGATCTCCTGCAACGGCGCGACCTGGGCGCTGTAGCGCTCGATGGTCTGTGTCGCCCGGAAGTCTTTCATGTCATCCCAGGTGGAATCCATGGGGACGGGCGTCCACCGGTATGTAAACTGCGCTGCCGCTCCCCCGGGCAGGGAGAGCAGCAGAACAGCCAGAATCAGCAATTTTTTCATATCTGTCAATCTTTGAGTTTCATCCATTTCAGCAGGTCCTTGAAGCTGGATTTCTTGCCGTAGGTCAGAATGCCGATCTTGTAGACCTTGGCCGAGAGCCAGGCCGTGGCCAGGAAGGTCAGGAACAGCAGGACGATGGAGAGGATCAGCTGCCAGGCCGGCACGACGCCGAAGGGCACGCGGGCCAGCATCACCATGGGCGAGGTCCAGGGGATGATGGACGCCCACACCGACAGGGTGCTGCTCGGATGCTCGAAGGTATGGAGCATGATGAACAGGCCGATGATGAGCGGGATGGTCACCGGGAGCTGCAGCTGGCTGGTGTCCGCTTCGTTGTCGACGGCCGCACCGATGGCGGCGAACATCGAGGCATAGAGCAGGTAACCCAGTAGGAAGTAGATCAGGAAGCAGCCGATGATGGTCACCCAGTCCAGGCTGCGGATCTGGTTGACAATCTTGAGCATGCCCAGCGAATTCGAATCCTGTCCAGCCTGTTCTGCCATGGCGGCCAGGTCTTCCGGACCGATATGGCTGTCGGCACCCGCTTCGGCCATAACCTGTTCCATGCCGCCCATGCTCTGGAGGACCTTCGGACCGGCAATGGTCTGCACGGCCGTCACGATGGCAATGGTCAGGGCAATCCAGATGAAGAACTGCGTGAGGGCCACCAGCGCCACGCCGATGATCTTGCCCATCATCAGTTCGACGCTCTTGACCGACGAGACGATGACTTCGACCACGCGGCTGCTCTTCTCGTATGACGCTGCGCATGACCATCGTGCCGAACATGAAGACGAACATGTAGATCAGGAAGCTCATCAGGTAGGAGAGCACCATGTAGACTTCCACGCTGTCTTCCTTGGCATTACCATCGTTGGTGAGCGTCATGGAATTGAGCTTGATATCGGTCTTTACGTCGGCCAGGATACTGTCGAGGTCGATGATGTCGTACTGGGCGAGCTTGCGGGTCTCGATGGCCTTGTTGACCGTCCGGTTCACTGCATTCTTGATGTCCATGCTGAGCGGTTCCTTTGAATACGAGATTACCGAGACTTCACCTTTCTCATCGAGGGGCGAGATGCCCACGATGGCATAATAGTCCAGCTCATCGAAGCGATCTTTGAGGCCATCGACGGTCTCGCCGGGTTCACCCATGACATAGGTGGTATGTTCGCTGTTCTCGAAATACGGAGCGACAACGCCCGATTCATCGATCACTTTGACTTTCTGGTCCTCATTGCCGGTGAAGACCATGATCAGGGCCGGGACACAGATGAGCAGGGCCATGAGGATCGGGGTGAGCAGGGTCGTCAGGATAAACGATTTCTTGCGGACCCGGGTGGTATATTCGTGGCTGATGACAATGCCTACTTTATTCCAGTTCATAACGCTTCCCTCCTATTTTCCGGTTACCAGTTTGATGAAGATGTCGTTCATGCGCGGGATCAGCTCGCGGTAGGAACTCACGTCCGCGACGCGGATGAGTTCGCCCAGCACGTCGCGCGAGCTGCTGCCCGGCGTGACATTGAGGACGGCGCGGCGGCCATCTTTCTGTTCCTCGTCGGAGAAGATCTCGTAGGCCGTGCCCTGCGGCAGGGCTTCGCCGCTGCGGTAGAGCACTTCCACCTGGTTGGTGCCGTACTCGCGGCGGATGGCGTCGGTGCCGCCGGTCACCACGAGGTGCGACTTGTTGATCAGGGCGATGTTGTCGCAGAGTTCTTCCACGGATTCCATGTTGTGGGTGGAGAGGATGATGGTGGTGCCTTCGTCGCGCAGGCGCAGGATCTCGTCGCGGATCATCTGGGCGTTGACGGGGTCGAAGCCGGAGAAGGGTTCGTCGAGGATCAGCAGCTGGGGTTTGTGCAGGACGGTGGTGATGAACTGGACCTTCTGGGCCATGCCTTTGGAGAGTTCTTCCACTTTCTTGTCCCACCAACTCTGGATGCCGAAGCGGATGAACCATTTCTTGAGTTCGGCGGTGGCGGCGGCGGTGCTCATGCCCTTGAGGCGGGCCAGGTAGAGGCACTGCTCGCCGACTTTCATTTTCTTGAAGAGGCCGCGTTCCTCGGGCAGGTAGCCGATGGCACGGACATCCTCGTCGTCCACGTGTTTCCCGTTGAGGATCACCTCGCCCGCGGTGGGGATGGTGATCCGGTTGATGATACGGATCAGTGTGGTCTTACCGGCGCCATTGGGGCCCAGCAGACCGAAGATTTTCCCTTCGGGGATGGCGACCGACACGTCGTCGAGCGCCTTGAAATTGCCGAAGGTCTTCGTAATGTTTTTACACTCTAACATATAATGATATAGTTATTGTCTTTTAGCCGTTTATCGCTCACTCCGTGGCTCTGTTTTTCGTCCCGCTCGCCAAAAAAAGCTCGCGGCTCCGAAAAAACACCCGCCACTACATTCGCTCTCGTCATACAGGCTTACCCTCCTACGTCATGCCGGGCCTGACCCGGCATCTTATCTTACAAAGATAATGTTTCTCCGTTTTTTCTGCAAATATAAAAATAATTATTGAATTTCGATATATTTTTTCAATTTTTCAATATTTTCTTTGGGGAAGACGCGTTCGCGTTCGAGGTCGGCGAGGGTCCAGCGGGTGGTGTCGTAGAGTTTCTTATAGCGGGCGATGCTGCGGGCTCCCTTTTCGCCGAGGTAGGGATGGCGGGCGAGGGCGCTGTCGCTGGCGTGCCAGAGGTCGAGGCGGCGGCAGCGGCTCGTGTTGATCTCGACTTCGTCGGCAAAGCCGGCGAGGCGTTCTTCGTCTAGGCCTTCGATTTCGAGCAGCTGGGCTTTATTGAGGAATCCGCCGAGTCTTTCGCGGTAGTCGAGGATCTTGCGCGCGTAATACGGGCCTATGCCGCGGAGGGAGACGAGGGCGGCGCTGTCGGCGGCGTTGAGTTCGACCTTGGGGATCTTGATGAAGGGTTCGAGCCGGGCGAAGAGGCTGTCGGTGACGACGTACATTTTCCGGAAGTCGTCTTTGGTGCGGAAGCGGCCGCCTTTGCTGCGGTAGTGGTCGATGGTTTCTGCCTGGCGGAGGGTCAGGCCCAGGCGCTGGAGGTCGGCCAGGCTGACGGTATTGGGGTCGAAGGGAAACGACTCATAGCTTCGTTCGCTGCGTCGCTCTGGTTTGACGTTCCGCTCGCTTCGCCGCTCTGGTGTTCGGCTCGCTCCCGAAAAAAGGTCGCTTCGACGAACACCACCCGCGGCTTCGCTCGCTACCGTAGTATCAGTAATAACTGTTGTAACAGTAGCGTCTGTGGTGGCGGTCATGCCAGGCTCGACCCGTCTTTCCGGCCGTTCGACAACTTTTATGACGAAAACGGCCAGTTGAAATCCCAGGACCAGAAATACCAACGCCACCATGCCTGACGCCACGCCCTTCGACTGCTTCTCCCCCTCCTTCATAGTTCCTTCGGTTAACGAAGCCAAATATAGTGCATCTTCGCGGAAATTCATCCGCGAAAAAGCAAAATATCGAAGTCGGCAAGCCGATCAGAGATTGTTGAGACAGTACTCTACGATGGGATCCAGGCTTTCTTTGGTAACCAGGTACTGATTGTGGTTTCCGGGAATATAAATCACCTCGCAGTCGGGGTAGCGGTATTTCCAACGGCTTTCACTGGTATTGTGCTCCGCCAGTTCGCGCCGGATCACTTCGGGATCTTTCTCCGTTCCGGAAACCGGGCTGAAGCCCGTATAGGACTCGGAGATGAGAGCCGAAACCGGGCCGTTGTAGGTTTCTACCGGCATGGTTTCCATCAGATAGATATCCAGCTCGGCACGGCGCCTGTTGCGCTCTTCGCTGAAGAAGGGGAAGAAATAGGAATTGATCGTAAGCCGCTGCAGGCTCATGTCCCGGTCCAGTTCTCCGTCGAGCACCACGACGCGGGGTTTGTAATCGGAATCGTTGTAAAGTTTCCTGGCCATCACAAGGCCCTGCTCGCCTCCCACGCAGAAGCCGACGATGGCCGCGATATGGCGGGTATTGACCACATCCTTGACATACTCCAGATAGATATCTACCAGCGAGTCCAGGTCGGTCAGCCTGTCTTCCATGACAGCATGATAAGATTCAATGGCGAAGATGGCGAATTTCTTGGAAACCCGTTCGGCCCATTCCCCGAAGATGAACGAGAAACTGGTCATGCCGCTGATGACGATCAGGACCGGCTTTGTGGGGTCGTCGCCCGAGTCGCCATACCAGAAGGCATTGGGATGTTTCTCGGCAGCCATGATCTTGCGGATGGTACGCAACGAATAGAAGTCATTCACATTCAAATGAATGCCAGACATACCCATTTGGACGATCAGTTGCAGGATATGCAGGGAGGTAATGCCGACATCATTGAACAGGTCCGCATTGACATTGACGCTCGGCAGGCCGAGCAGCTTGGCGGTTGCCTGCATCAGCAGTTCCTCCTGGGGCGTGACGGGCGTATCGTTGGTGGTGACCGGGTCCACTGCCTTGTTGACGAGCGTGGACTGGTCAATCTTGCCGTTGATGTTCAGCTTGAAGTCTTCGACCTGGTTCCAGAAGGTCGGCAACATGTATGCAGGCAGCAGTTTGGATACTTTCTGCCGGATCTCGTTCAGGTTGTCGACGCCTTCGGCGGTCCGTACATACGCCACGATGTATTTCTCGTTTCCAATCTCTTCCAGACGGACAAAGGCTCTCAGCACACCTTCCTGCTGTTCGATCAGCGTACAGATTTCGCCCAACTCGATACGGTAGCCGTGGAGCTTGATCTGGGAATCCCTCCGGCCGATATAGTTGAAGCTGCCGTCCTCATTGAGCGTCACCAGGTCGCCGCTGTGATAGAGCCGGGACACATCGATCCCGTCGTGTTCTTTTTCATACGGGTTGGCAAAGAACATCCGGGCATTGAGTTCTGGACGGTTCCAATAGCCGTTGGTCAGCTGCATGCCCCCGATCAACAGTTCGCCCTGCTCGCCCGGAGCGACGAGCTTCCCGTTTTCGTCGGCCACATAGCATACGACGCCCGGAACCGGTTTGCCGATGTTCCGCCAGTCATCCGGTCCTTCTATCTCATGCGTGGTGGTCACGATGCTTTCCGTCGGTCCGTATCCGTTCACGAAACGATAGGGATATTTTCCGGCAATCTTGCTGGTCAGGCTGTGCGGAATGGCTTCGCCGCCGGCGGACAGCGTGTCCATGGCGGGGAAATCATAATCGGGGAAGACCGCCAGGAGAGACGGTGGCATGAAGGTGTAGGTGATCCCTTTCTCCTTCATCAGCTTATAGACCAGCAGGGGATTATGCTTATCCTCCTGCTGGGCGATAACCAGCGTACCGCCATAAAAGAGCGCGGCAAAGATCTCCAAGACAGACACGTCGAAACTGATGCTGGCGAAATGGAGGATGACAGATTTGTCGCTGATGTTGAAATTGTCCGGCAGGCAGACCGTCTGCATATAACTGTACAGCGTCCGGTAGGGCTGCGAAACGCCCTTGGGCTGGCCGGTCGTACCCGAGGTATAGATCATATAGGCCTCGGAAACGCCACGGCTCAGCACCGGCAGGGGATCCACGAGCGGGCTTGCTGCCAGGCTGTTGAAATTCTCGGCGGTGATCAGTACGCTCAAACCGGCGTCTTTGCAGATAAAATCCCGGCGCTCACGGGGCGTCTCCACATCAATGGGGACATAGGAACAACCCAGCTTGACAGCTGCCAGGATGCACGGCACGACATGCTCGTGTCTTCCCAGGCAAATGCCGATACGGACGGGAACCGCGGGATCGGCATCCTTGCCTTCCACCAACCGGGCCACTCCCGATGCGATATGGCATGCCATTTCATCCATCTGGGTGTATGTGACTTCCTTGTCACCCATGACATAGGCGACCTTGTCCTTTTTTTCTTCAATGATTGCCGTCAGTTGTCCGGCAAGTTTCTCCCAATACAAGTCCATTCTGCGTTACTGATTAAAATTTGAAACTCACATGACCCAACAGCCATCGGCCCGCCTGCCGCATCGGTGCGACACTGGAACCTCCCTGCAGATAGGGCGTGTTGGCAATGTTATATACATTCAACCCGAACTCCACTTTCCAGATGGCGTAGCTGGCACCCAGGTCGACAATGACGCGGGAAGGGATGTCGATGACCACCTCGGGCGCGAAAGGCAGGGCATAGAGCGATTTCTGCTTCGAAAGGAAATTGGCATGTGCATTGACCTTCAGACCACGGACGATCTCATAGGAAGCCGCCAGGTTGGCCTGGAAATCCGGGATGTTATAGATACTGTGGTCAAAGATACTGAAGTTCTGGGAAGCCAGCACCCGCTGCCAGGTAAAGTTTCCGTCGACCCTGAACCGGGAGATGGCATAGCTGGCGGCCATCTCCACGCCGGCATTGGTAAGGCTACCGGCATTCGTATTACCCAACTCGCTCTGGATGATGAAGTTGTCAGCCTTGTTGATAAATCCGTTCACCTCCATTTTCAGCCTGGGAACCAACTTGCCGTCGCTGTAGAAAGACAGCTGCCAGGAGTTCAGGTACTCGGGGAAGAGGTTGTCATCGCCGAAGTTGATGTCCAGGGTATTGTTGCGATAAAAATACGGTGCGTCCACGAAGGCCTTGGAATAGCTCAGCTTGGCGCTCCACTTGGGATGGGAGTAGATGAGGGCGATACGGGGCGAAAGCACGTGCAACTTCTTGCCGCTCGACCGCAACTTGAAGTCATAGCGCAGACCGGCATTCAGGACAAGCCCGTAGCCAAAGGAATGCTTGACCTGTACATAGGCGTCGGCACTGGTCTCCTTGCCGGTGTTCAAGACTTTGACATCGTTGTAGGTCTTCAGGATGAGATCGTAGTCGATGCCTTCCAGATAGGCGGCATCGGCCAGGTTGAATCGGTTGGCCTGTCCGCCGACCATGACGACGCCGGACTGCGACTTGCCGAACGAATAGTTGTAACTGCCCTGTGCCGATACGCCGTAGGTGTATTCACTCCATTTTACGCTCTGGAACACTTTATCATAGAGCTTGATCAGGACACTGTCAGCGCCATTGGGATACAAGTCGTTTACGCCGGTCCCGCTTTCAGGGATGTCACCGTCAACCTGGTAACGCTGCTGATCCTGGGAATCGAAATTGGCGGAAACCTGCCAGGCAAAATTCCCGCGGCTGTCCGCATATCCCAGCTCGGCATGCTGCGAAGAGATCGCATAGCCGGGGCCATAGCCGTTGAGTTTCCTGTACTGGTCGTACTCGTAGGGCGTAAAGAAATAACTGAGCGACAGAGGCGCCACCGTCTTGGCAAAACGGCGGTTGTAAAGCATGTGCAATTTATTCCACTTCAACGACAGGCCGAGGTCATAGGACGGGGTCTTGTTGTATCCGCCGATGATCATGTCACCTTCGATGGGCATGACCGCATAGGGCTGCTCATCCCAGTTGGCGCCATAATGGACCTTCTGGCCGTCAGCCCGATAGATGCTGGCCCAGCTCAAGACGTCCAGGGCAAGATAACGTTTGCCGAAGAGCAGGTCTCCGCGAAGCTGTCCGTAGTTGCCGCCGCTTGCCTTAGCCATGAAGCCGTCCACATCCGACCCTTCCTTGGTGATGATGTTGACCACGCCTGTCAGAGCGACGCCACCGTACAGGGACGAAGCCGGGCCTCGCAGCACCTCAATCTGCTTGACCTTGTCCAGGCTGATGGAGAAATCGGGGCTGGCCGTGTTGGTGGAGTAGCTGTTCAGGCGGTGTCCGTCCAACATGATGAGGATCTTTTCCTGTCCCGAAGAATAGATGCCACGCATAGCCACATTCATTTCCTCGTTGCAGGCAATATCTGTCATACCGGGCACATACGCAATCAGAGCATCCTTCAGGGTTCTGGCACCGATGCGTTGCAGCATGTCTTCCGTAATCAGCGTCACGGGAACCGGCGCCTCTTCAATGGATTCCGCCTGTTGGGAAGCGGTGGTAATCGTAGCTGTCTTGCCGGCCTTGAGCCGGTTGACCAACTCAGTGAAGCGCGGCACGTCATTGTACACGCTGTAGTACGGGTCGACGGCCAGCAGCCGGGAAACCCATGCTTCCGCCACGTCGGGCTTGTCCATGTTCAGGTTGCACAGAGCCAGCAGCCTGTACACACCGATCCGGGTCTCTCCGCGGAAGCTGTTCACCGATTGGGTCAGGAGGGTGTCGGCTTTCTCAAACAAACCCAGCTCGTACGCTTCCTGGGCCGCCTCATAGACCCGCGTAGCGTCCTGCGCTTGCGCGGCCCATGAGAAGCAAAAGAGGAAGAGTGCGAGTATATATCTCTTGATGCTCATTTTACAATCTTTACAGGAATGATAAACGTGAACGTGGTACCCACCTTCGGTTCGGTTTCCACGAGCAACTTGCCGTTGTGGTTCTTGGTAATGACATCATAGGTGATGCACATTCCCAGACCTGTACCCTGACCGGCGGGCTTGGTGGTAAAGAAATTCTCAAAGATCTTTTCCTTGATCTCGGGCGTCATGCCCATGCCATTGTCGGCGATATCAATGCGGAGTTCCGCGTCGTCCGCGCCGCCACGGTTCAAGCTTACCTTCACATCGATGGTGGGCGTGTAGCTCTCACCCTCCAGGTCAGCCCGCTCCTTGACGGTATAGCAGGCATTGTTCATGACGTTAAGCACGGCCCGGCTCAGATCCTGCGGGATGACCATGACTTTGGGCATATTCTCCTGGATCTCTTCGCGAATTGTGATATTGAAACTCTTGTCATTGGCCCGCATGGCATGATAGCTGAGCCACACGTATTCATGCACCAGCTGTCCGATGTCGGTAGGCAGCTTCTCGCCAGCCTTTCCGCGGCTTTGCAGCAGGATTCCACGGATGATGCTGATGGCGCGTTCACCATGCTCCTGAATCTTGGAGAGATTCTCCTGGAGGTCTGCCGATATGTCCTTCATGTCGGCGGCATCCTCCTCCCCCAGTTTTTCGGCACAGTCATCCACCAGGTCCTGCAGGTCTTCCAGCAACTTGCCTGACATCTTGCTGAAATTGATCACAAAATTCAGCGGATTCTGTATTTCATGGGCAATGCCGGCGCTGAGCAGCCCCAGAGAGGCCATCTTTTCCTGCTTCTGCAACTGCTGCTGCAAGTATTCCACCTGCTGTTTCAAGCTTTCTAATTCCGCATCCATAGGACAGTTATCTTAAGCCAAATTAATGACGAATACCGTATATTCATCCTTCACTGAATCAACCGTGATCGTGCCGCCACAGTCATGCAGAACCTGCTGGCTGAGGTAGAGGCCCACGCCAGGGGCTTCGGCCGTCGGCTTGGTGGTGAAGAATGGATCGAATATCTTGTTGATAATGCTTTGTTCAATACCGATACCGTTGTCGTAAACCTTGATGAGGATATGGCCTCCATCCGATTCCTGTATGACAGATACGCGAAGGAGCGGATGGTACTCCCCGCCCTTCTCTGCCTTTTTCCGGATGGCATACAGGCTGTTAGCCAGCATCGACATGACGGACTTGCCGATCTGGTCGGCTACGACATCCCGCATGACAGGAGCATCGGGTCGGATGCATTCCACCTCGATACCCAGCTTGGCGATGTCGTCGGCATAGTAATTCTTGAATTTATCCACGCACTGCTGGCACAAGGCGGCCAGATCGGTGGATTCAAACTTCTGGGAACGCTCTTTCAGCAGTTCCTCCATCGCTTTCAAGGTTCGCGTCGTGGAGATTCCGTGCTGCTCGATCTTCTCGAGGTTGGTCTTCATCATATCCATGACATCCATGGAATCCTCGAAGACATCGGGCGTTATATTGTCTTTCTCATCCTCAATGTTTTCCCGCATCTCCTTCGACAAGCCCAGGGTCAGGTGGGCGAAGTTATTGATGTAGTTCATCGGATTGAGGATACGGTCGATCAAACCCTTGGTCAACTTACCAATGGCTGCCTCCCGCTCCTGTCGCAGCAGCTTGTCCTGCGCCATGCGCAGTTCTTTGGTCCGCTCGTCCACAATAGCTTCAAGGCGCTGCTGCTCCTCGGCCATGCGGCGCATACGGTATTTAAACAGCTGATAGACAAGATAAACGATGAGCAAGAAGTAAACCAGGATCGCATACCAGCGCATGAACACCGGATAGGGACGCTTGAACTCGAACGGACCACACTCACTGATCTGGCCGAAGGCATCCTTGGACCGGACCGATACCTGATAGGAGCCGTAACCAAGGTTGGCGAACAGGTATGCCTGCTGCCCGCTCCAATAAGACCAGGCGTCGTCGTTGTGCAGGCGGTAACTGTAGAGCGTCTGTCCGATGGGATCAAGCTTGTCATTGGCGAAACTGATGGACAGGTCGCTGCCGTTCTCAAGGAAACGGCGGACATACAATTGCGGCTCGAAACGGTCGGTCGTACGGCATTGGTTCAAGTTGAAGCGGACCAGCTCGTCATTGTCGCCAATCCAAACCAGCCCATTGTCAATCAGCATGGCCATGACATTGAAATCCGCAAACGGTTCAATCCAGGGCTTCAACTCATCGGGCATGTTGTCATAGTAGAGGCCGGATCCATTTTCACGGCTCCGCCACAGGTTGACGGCATTGTCTCTATATTCGAACAACTTGGAAATCGGACCATCTTCCTTCTTTTCGAAGGCTTCGCCGGCCGACGCCATGTAGTAGTAGTCACCGGCCAGCGTCAAGGCCCACACGCCCCCGTTTTCATCATTCTTGAAACTGGTGATCGTAGGAATGTCGTTGATGCTCTTGAGGCTTTCACCGGGGCGGAAACGGCAGACACGCGTCAGTTCACCAACCAGATAGGAGCCGTCTTCCAGGGCGGCGATGGAAAGGGCGAACTGGGTGGACAACTGTCTGACGGATTTATTGGCATAGTGATATACGCCGTCCGACGTTGCGATGTAAAGACTCCCATCGGGTCCCTGGGCCATCTGCCAACAGGCGTGATTGACTCTACCGATCGGGACAAAACGCTGGCCTTCCAGCCGATACAGGCCCTGGAACGTTCCCACCATCAAAGTAGGCCCGCTCTTGGCGATGCAGGAAATCTGGCCTCGCAGGCCTTCCTTCTCGGTAAAGTGGGTATAAATCTCGGAAACAGAAATGTTGAAAACGCCGTTGTCGGTGGCACCCCAGACCGTTCCCTTGCCGTCATAGGCCAGCTTCGTGATACTGTTGGAGCAGAGTCCGTTGTCCACATTGATCCGCCAGACCTCGCGTCCCTGGGCATCGATCGCAATCACACCCTCGGTCGCAGTGGCCAGCAGTGTGCGGTCATCGCTGAGTTTTAGCCGTTGATAGACCTCGATTTCATTCCATCTGTCCACCACGGTCCTGCTGTTCTCCTCACCGTTGGCAATCGCCCGGGCATTGTGCAAGTCTCCTTCGGTGAAGGAAACGCGGATGGAATCTCCGTCAACAGACAGAACCCGTCCCGTATATTTGATTCCCTCGAAAACGAGGGCACCGTCCTCATTCCGGTCCAGCCTCACCACGCGGGAGATGTCGGGGGTATGGACAATCCGCCACTCGACATTGTCGTAGATAAGAAGTCCCTCGAAATTGGCAAAGAAGGTATGGCCCTCACTGTCACAGAGGACATCGAAGTTACGGTTGTGGGCATTGTATTGGCCGGCCGGGTAATTCCGGAAGAAAGGAATGCCCATATAGGCGTCACTGTCGTTCTGTGCGAACGCCTGCACCGTGAGAAGCAACACGGCAACCGTCAAACTGATATGATACGGAAACCTTCTCATTTGAACGTCATATATGGGATGGAAACGCCTACGTAGCGTATCCATTCCTGTTGGGTCAGATTACGGTTGAGTTTTTTGTGTAGTTGCTGCGCCATGTCATCGGCCGATGAATTCAGCAGCATGACATTGCCGGCAGAGGTCCCTACCCACACGGATTTTCCGTCGTCATCAGCGCACACGGCCAGGGTCCAACCGTCGAAAGCATAATCCACGGGAACCAGCCACTCGGTCGGAATCTCATTACTATTCGATACGCGCTTGCCGACACTCTTTGTCTGCAACTCCTGACGGAAAGACAATCCGCTGTCATACAACAGGTTATCCATATTCCAGATAAAGGCTTTCTTATCATAGCCACCGGTCACGACCACAGGATCTAGCATGGTGATGCTCATGCACCTGGACTTGTGCGCGGCCAGCGTCTCCATGACGCGGTTGTACCGATTGACAGGATAGACCGTGCCATCCTCCACGCCGAGCAGCAGGCATCCGCTGTTCTGGTCATAATAGGCAGCGGTGACTACATAAGGCACCAAGGGCTTCTTCTCTTCCATCTGCCCCGACGCATTCATCTCGGCATAAGAGCCATCGGCATAGAAGAGGCAGAGGGTCCCGTCCCGATCGACGAGGGTCGACAGGGTTTTGTCCAAAGTCACGCCCTCCGAAACAGTCCCGCCCGCATACCAGCACAGGCTTTTGCGTCCCGCCAAGAGCAGGCGATCTCCCGACGGAACGAGTTTGAAATAGTCGTCCTCAGGCAAAGCAACGGTCTCCATCTTTCCCGTGAAGTCCAAGATGCACAGAGGCCCCTTCAGGGACAGGGCATAGATGTTCCCGTCGATGACCCTGACATCCCTGAAATCATACGTAGGATTGAACAACAAAGGCTGCGAGCTAATTTGCTTGCTTCCGTCGCTCATCATAGCGCGCAGCCATTCCACCTCACCGTAGTTGGTGACAACCACACATTGCTCGGGGCTGCCGGGTACGGATGCAATGGCATTGACAGCACCGTTCTCCTGGACTCTATAGCGCGGGATTCCGCCCGTAGCCAGGGCCAGGGACTTGAAAGTTTCCGCAAAATACTGATTACCGCGGTTGTTCTTGAGGAAATACCAACTGGCGTAGGCCAGGGCATCGGCCACATCGGGTTCGTTGGCCTCGCGCCTCACCTGAGAACTCACCGCCATGCTTCTGGCTTGGGTGCGCCGGTTCAAGGTATCCGCGACATTCTTGGCATGAGTTGCCTCGTCCCTTTGTTCGCTGGCTATCTCCTGCTGCCGTTCGGCATTGGCGCGTTCCTTTTGGGCCACCTCTGCCGCTGTATTCGCTTTTTGCTCAGCATCCCGGGCGGCGAGACGTTCCATTTCGGCACGCTCGGCACTTTGGGTCGCCAGGATGGACTGTTCCTCAGCCCGGTCGCGCTGTTGGTCGGAGATGGCTTTCTGCTGATAAGCGATGTCTTCCATCTGCTGGCTGACGCGCTTCACGATGGCGGCATCCTTTTCGGCGGCCATCAGGCGATCCATCTCTTCCTGCAGCACGGCAAGCTCACTCCGGGACTGCCTGCGGCCCATGTAATAGGCGGCAACAGCCACAGCGGCAAGGACTACCAATGCCGACAGGGACACGATTATGGTTGTACGGCGATTCACTTTCTACGAATAACTAACTGGGTAATATCATCACTCTGGGGAGCGCCGGCCACAAAGTCCCGGACCTTGGCATTGATCGTATCGACAATCTGCCGGCTGCTGGCCCCCTTCAGCCCGGCCAGTTCCGTCTCAAGCCGGTCATCTCCGAATTGAGCGTGATTCTTGTCCTCCGCTTCCGTCACGCCGTCCGTGTACATCACGAAGGCGTCGCCAGGATCCAGTTGAAGCGCTCCGCTGGTGTAAGGAATGCCTTCCATCGCACCCAGCACCAGGTTACAGGCAGACTTCAGCCGCTCGACCGTTCCGTCAGCATGAAGAATATACGGCGGATTATGTCCGGCATTGGTAAAATCGATGGAACCACTCGTCAAGTCATAAATGCCATAGAAAACCGTCACGAACATAGACCCCACGCTCTCGCCGCACAGGATGTCGTTGACTGTTCTCATGCACTCGCACGAACTCAGGTCACGCTGCCCCGTCGCCTTGATGAGCGTATGGCTCACCGCCATGAAGATGGCAGCGGGCACACCCTTGCCGCTCACGTCGGCGATGGCAAATCCGATACGATGGTCATCAATCGGGAAGAAATCGTAGAAATCTCCGCCCACATCCTTGGCTGCCACCATGCTGGCGTAGATATCGACACTTCCGGCGTCGGCAAGATTCAAGGTGAACGAACGGGGCAGGATGCCCTGCTGGATCTCCCGGGCCACCGACAGGTCGCTCCGGATATCCACCAGCTGGGCGTGTTCCTTCTGTGCTCTTTTGATATATTCGATCTGCTCTACCGCCTTTTCGATGGTCAGTTGCAGGTCATCCAGGTCTATCGGCTTTGTAGCGAAATCAAAGGCGCCACCGTTCATGGCATGGCGGATGTTGTCCATGTCGCCATAAGCACTGACCATGATGCACTTCAGGGACGGGATGCGCATTTCGTTGACCTTGGCCAACAGCGTCAATCCGTCCATTTCCGGCATATTGATATCTGAAAGGATGATGGCGATATCCGGATGTTTCAGCAGGATCTGCAGCGCCTCCAGCCCGTTATGGGCAAAGAAGAACTCATAATCGCCTTTTCTGATTTGTCTACGAAAGAATTGCGTCAACAACAACTCAAGATCGGTTTCGTCGTCGACGCTAAGAATTTTAACGGCCATTGTTACAATGAAAATCTATTTTTCCAAATACAAATATACAAATATATATATAAAAACGACAATTCAGTTACTGTCGCCAATCATCTACAACATATAACTCCTCCTTATAGGTAAAGCAGATTTTGCTTTCCTTACCGGTCAGATAGAGGAACATCTTCTGCCCGGTTTTTGTGTTCTTGAAGTGGCCATAGTTGATTTTGCCAAGGCTCATGCCGTTGGTCCTGATCAGATGGTTCAACAGGCCCTCTGGCATTTCAGTGATAGATATTTCATCAGCAGGAATAAGTCGCGGCTTGCCTATATACGTGCTCAACTGGATTTGGTTGTTCTCGTTGACCGAGATGCCTTTTGGCCAATAGGCCAGCATTACACCCACCACGACAAGGAAAGTGACAGCAGTGATAATGATAGTAATTATCATAGCAGTACGAGGAGTATCAAGAGCCATTGAATCGTGTAAATTCGAATTTTCTTTATTGTTAGTAACGTCCCAAAATCTGGCAGACTACCGTCAAATACGGCCTTTTTTGCGGGTAACGTCCCATTCTCTGGGACGTTACCGTCACTTCTGCCAATTCCGATTTGTCGGTATAAAGATACGCATTTCCCGAAACGACACAATACTGCCGGGCACGTTTTGCGGCCTTGGCGTGCCCGGGCGTGCTATTTCCAGTTCCCGGGCACGGAAAGAGGCTTCTTTGTGCCCGAACAGGCTATCACCCTAAGCCAGTCTTTCCAGATTTCTCTTTGTTTTTCCATAACGTGTCAACTCATTGATAAAGCGCCGCACTGTTTTCCTCAGGCTGGATGTAAATATAACCACATTTTTCTCGTTCTCCAAAATCGTTCAATCCAGATGTTGTCCTTTGCCCGGCCCCGGCCGTCCATACTGATCCTCATCTCAGGATGCTCGGCGCACGCTTCCTTTCAATCCTGACAGACAAACTGACGTCCCTGATCCGAGTTTATAATCTCCGGTGCTCCGTACTTCGCAATGGCGTTTTTGAGCACGAATCCGGCATAAACGCAAAAAAACCAGCCTCTAAAAGGCTGGTTTTCAATTGTTTGCAGACAAAAGACTTCGAATCTCGAACCTCTCGTTCATCGAAGGGCTACTCCAGATACAAGCCTTCATCGATAGGCTTGACCGATAAAGATGGGATTCATCGAGGTCTTCCGAATTCGTCAAAGATGTTCTTCAATGCCTTCTCGGTCGGGATGATCGGGGTTAGCAGCAGAATAACCTGCAAGCCCAAAACGATCAGTCCTGTCAAACTGACCACGTCCTTACTTTTATCGACCACCAGCCATACCGGGACAAGCGAGAACGGGATGCTCACAAGGCCGCATACAAGCCATAGTTTCCCGAAATAGTGATGCGCAAAATCCCAGGTATCCTGACTTCGCATGGACCTTTTTGTCCTGTATCCGTAGGCAGCATTGATGCTTTTGGGAGGATCCTTCAGAAACACCAGGCCAAAGCCCACCATGATCACAGGCGTGATGAGCACCGAAAACAGCATTAAATATCCAAAGGCCATGTCCAGATTCCGATTAATCGGTATAAAGATACGGTTTTTGATGGAGACAACCAAACGTCGATCCGGGGAAGGTCACATTTCAGCCCTGGTACCTTCCTCATAAAAACGGCCTCCATATGGCGCCAAAGGCAGAACCGGCGGGGAAGCAAGAAAGCCAGTCGTAATTGACTGGCTTTCAGCTTCGTAGCGGAGGCAGGACTCGAACCTGCGACCTCCGGGTTATGAGCCCGACGAGCTACCAACTGCTCTACTCCGCGATGTTTGGAAATACAAAGATAGAAACATTTTTTCAAATGACAAAATTAAATTTTCGTATCTTCGCATCATGAAACTCATCAGCTGGAATGTTAATGGCCTGCGGGCGGTCGCCCAGAAGGGTTTTGCCGATATTTTCACGGCGTTCGACGCCGACTTCTTCTGTCTGCAGGAAACCAAGTTACAGGAGGGCCAGATCGATCTGGAATTCCTGGACTACCAGTCCTACTGGAACTACGCCGAGAAGAAAGGTTATTCCGGGACGGCCACCTACACCCGCCACACCCCGCTGTCCGTCACGCGCGGCATCGGGGTGGAAGAGCACGACCACGAAGGACGTGTGCTGACGCTTGAAATGCCTGATTTCTACCTGGTCAATGTCTATACGCCCAATTCGCAGGACGGCCTCCGCCGCCTCGATTACCGCATGCAGTGGGAAGATGCCTTCCGGGCCTATGTCAGGGGCCTGGCCGCACGCAAGGGCGTGGTGATCTGCGGCGACATGAACGTGGCGCACGAGGAGATTGACCTGAAAAACCCCGCCACCAACCATTTCAACGCCGGTTTCTCCGATGAGGAGCGGGCCAAGATGAGCGAGCTGCTGGCCGCCGGCTTCCGCGACAGTTGGCGCGACGCCCATCCGGGCGAGGCCAAGTATTCCTGGTGGTCCTACCGGATGGCTGCCCGCGAACGGAACGTAGGCTGGCGCATCGACTACTTTCTCGTCTCAGAAGGCATGGCTTCGCGTATCGCCGGGACCGACATCCACAACGACATTTTCGGCTCCGACCACTGTCCGGTGGAGCTGGTGCTGCAAGACTGAATCTATTTCTCGAACAAGGTGCCGGACTGGATGTCCTGCTCGCGCAACTGCTTGAAGCAGTGGCGGCAGACCGGTTCGTAGATATCCTTTTCACCGAGTTCCACCAAGCGGTCGCTCTTCGAAAGGCGGTGGGAATGGTGGGCGATGTCACCGCAGCGGACGCAGATCGCATGCACTTTGGTCACGTATTCGGCCGTGGCCATCAGGGCCGGCATCGGGCCGAAAGGCTTGCCCAGGTAGTCCATGTCCAGGCCGGCGGCGATGACACGGACACCGCGCTCAGCCAGTTGCCGGGCCACGTCGACAACGGCCTCGTCGAAGAACTGGGCCTCGTCGATACCGACGACATCGACACCTTCCGCCTTCTCCAGGATGCTCCGGGCGGAATCGACCGGGGTGGAGAGAATCGAATTCCCCTGGTGGGACACGACGGATTCCTCGGAATAGCGGGTATCGATTTTGGGCTTGAAGATTTCGACACGGAGATTGGCGAACTTGGCGCGTTTGAGCCGGCGGATGAGTTCCTCGGTCTTGCCGGAAAACATGGAACCGCAGATGACTTCGATCCAGCCGGGGTTTTTGGCACTTTCTATGAACATTTTTCGTACTTTTGCAGGAACAAAGGTAAGAAAAAAATGGCCAAACTCTATATCGTCCCGACGCCGGTCGGCAACCTCGAAGACATCACGCTGCGCGCCCTGCGCATCCTGCGCGAAGCCGACCTGATTCTGGCCGAAGACACGCGGACGAGCTCCGTGCTTTTGAAGCACTACGAGATTCAGGCGCGGATGGAGTCGCACCACAAGTTCAACGAGCACGAACGCGTGGAAAGCGTCAAGCAGCGCATCCTCTCCGGCCAGACCGTCGCCCTGATCAGCGACGCGGGCACCCCCGGCATCTCCGATCCGGGGTTCCTGCTGGTCCGCACCTGTGTCGAGGCGGGCATCGAGGTGGAAACCCTGCCCGGCGCCACCGCCTTTGTGCCGGCACTCGTCAATTCGGGATTTCCCTGCGACCGCTTCTGCTTCGAGGGCTTCCTGCCGGTGAAGAAGGGCCGCCAGACGAAACTCGCCGAACTCGCCGCCGAAAAAAGGACGATGATCTTCTACGAATCCCCCTTCCGGCTGGTCAAGACCCTCGGCCAGTTCGTGGAAGTCTTCGGCCCCGACCGCCCCGCCTCCGTTTCGCGCGAAATCTCGAAACTCCACGACACCACGCACCGCGGCACACTGCAGGAACTGTTCACCTACTTCTCAAAAACGCCGCCCAAGGGAGAAATCGTATTGATTGTCAGCGGAGACCGGGAAAAAGAAAGCACGAAATAAAGTAGAAAAGTCAGCCGAAAAAGCTGACTTTTTTCATATTTTTTATACCTTAGCGGCTTCAATTTTTGTACGCGATTCTTACTTATGTTCGGATTCAGACCAGACGGAAAGAAAGTCAAAGATATCGACCCGATCCAGCGCATTGTCCCGCACATCATGCCCACGCGCAACGATGCGCAGAACATGACCCAGTTTGATTGTCCCTGCGAACCGCTGGACGCCTTCATCATCGAGCAGTCGGATAAAGGCACGGAATACAACTATATGCATCTGATCATCGCCGCGATGGTCCGGGTGTATGCCCGCTTCCCGCGCCTCAACCGCTTCATCATGAACGGCCGTATCTACAAGCACAATACGATCCAGGTATCTTTTGTCGTCAAGAAGAACCTGAGCCCCGATGCCCCGGACGCCCTGGTGAAACTGGATTTCACCGGCATGGAAACCCTCGACGAGATCCGTCAGAAGATTGATGACGCCATTGATGCCAACAACAACATTGACGCCAACAACGGCACGGACAAGATCGCCCGGATCCTGACGCTGACGCCCAACTTCCTGATCAAATGGTCGGTGGGGCTTATCAAGTTCATGGACAAGCACAGCATCCTGCCCAACGCCATCATCAAGCTCAGCCCCTTCCATACCTCGCTCTTCCTGACCAACATGAAGTCCATCAAGGGACCCGCCATCTACCACCATCTCTACAACTTCGGCACCACCGGCATCTTCATGGCGATGGGCAAGGAATCCGAGGTGCCTGTGGTCAATGCAGACGGCCAGATCGTCGTGGGCAAGCGCATGCCGGTCCTGATCGTGACCGACGAACGCTTCTGCGACGGCTTCTACTTCGTCAGCGCCATGAAATTCTGGGAGCGCCTGCTCCGGCACCCCGCGCAGATGCTGGAAGCGCCGGAAGCCCTGACGGAAGACATCAAGGTGATTTTCGGTCGGAAAGCCCGGGAAATGGCCCAGCAGCAGAAACAGGCATGAAAAACGTTGCCATCCAAGGTTTTTCCGGCTGTTTCCATGAGCAGGCGGCACGCGAGTTCTACCGTCCCGAGGAGACGGAGCCCATCTCGATCGTGGAGTGTGCCACCTTCGACGACCTGTTCAGCGCCCTGGCGCAGGGTCGTGCCGATGCGGCCGTCATGGCCATCGAGAACACCATTTCCGGCGGTCTGATTCCCAACTTCGACCTGCTGCGCAAGAATCCCCAGCAGATCAAGGGAGAAGTCTACCTACAGATCCACCAGAACCTGATGGCGATGCCGGGGCAGAAACTGGAAGACATCCGGGAGGTCCGCACGCACTACATGGCCATCAACCAGACCCGTGCCTTCTTCGAGAAGCAGTGCCCCTGGATCAAGATGGTTGAAAGCGAAGACACGGCCAAGAGCGCCGCAGACATTGCCCGCGAAGGGCTGCAGGGCGTAGGTGCCGTCGCCTCGACCCTCGCCGCCGAGGAATTCGGACTGGAAATCCTCGCGCCGCAGATCGAGACTTACCGCGACAATTTCACCCGCTTCCTGATCCTGGACGACGCCATCCGCGTGCCCAAGGACAGCATCAACAAGGTCTCGCTCTGCTTCACGCTGCCGCACAAGCCCGGCTCCCTGGCCCACATCCTCACCATCCTGTCGTTCTACGACATGAACCTGACCCGTATCCAGTCGCTGCCCATTCCCGGCAAGCGCTGGCAGTACTTCTTCTACATCGACATCACGTTCGACAGCTACGAACGCTACAACCAGGCGCTCTCCGCCGTGCGGCCGCTCATCGACGACCTGCGCGTCCTGGGCGAATATACCGCAGCCTTATGATCATCGAACCCGCCAAGCGGACCGCTTCGGTCCAGGAATACTACTTCTCCCGCAAACTGAAGGAGATCGCGGAAATCAACCGACGGAAAACCGCCGCCGGGCAGGCATCCGTCATCAACCTGGGCATCGGCGCCCCGGACGGCATGCCCCCTGCTGACGCCATCCGCGCCCTGACGGAAAGCGCGCAGCGCAAAGACACCCACGCCTACCAGAGTTACGTGGGCATCGAGGAGTTGCGCCAGGCCTTCGCTGCTTGGTACCTGCGCTATTATGGCGTAAAGCTCGATCCGGTGGGTGAAATCCAGCCGCTGGTGGGCTCCAAGGAGGGTATCCTCCTCACCGCCCTGGCCTTCCTCAACGAGGGCGACGGCGTGCTGGTGCCCGACCCGGGCTATCCCACCTACACCTCCGCTTCCCTGCTGACCCAGGCGCGCATCATCCGTTACGACCTGCGCGAAGAGAACGGCTGGCAGCCCGATTTTGAGGCGTTGGAGCAGATGGATCTTTCGGGCGTCAAGCTCATGTGGGTCAACTACCCGCACATGCCCACGGGCGCATCGGCCACCCCGGAACTCTACCGGAAGATCGTGGGCTTCGCCCTGCGGCACCGCATCCTCGTGGTGAACGACAACCCCTACAGCTTCATCCTCAACGAGCATCCGCTCTCAATCCTGGCCACGCCGGGCGCGAAGGAGTGCTGCCTGGAGCTCAATTCGCTGAGCAAGGCCCACAACATGTCGGGCTGGCGCATCGGCATGGTGGCGGGCGAGCGGGACCTGGTGGCCCAGGTGCTGAAGGTCAAGTCGCAGATGGATTCGGGCATGTTCAAGCCCCTGCAGCTGGCGGCGGTCGAGGCGCTGAAGCAGGGACCGGAATGGTTCAGCGAACTAAATGCGGGGTACGCCCGCCGCAAAGTGCTGGCCGGCGCCATCTTCGACCAGCTGGACGTGCGCTACGACCCGGACTCGAGCGGGCTTTTCCTTTGGGGAAAGGTCGGCGCGGACAACCCTTACGCAGCCCTGACCCCGGCTGAAGGAAAGAGCCTGGGCGAGCGGGTTTCCGACACGGTCCTGTACCGGAGCGACGTCTTCATCACCCCCGGCTTCATCTTCGGAAAGAACGGAGCGGACTATGTCCGGATCTCCCTCTGTGCCAAAGAAGAAGTCCTGGTGCAGGCCCGCAGGCAGATTGCGGACATTTTGAACCGATAAAACTGACAGGCGTATGACGATAGGAATCATTGGACTCGGGCTCATCGGCGGATCGATGGCCATTGACTTGAAACGGAGGGGCTTCGCCACCCGCGTACTGGGCGTGGAGGCTGAACCTTTCCACGCGGAAGCCGCTCTCAAGATGCAGCTCTGCGACGAGATCGTACCGTACGAGGAATGCCTGGAGCGCAGCGACATCGTGGTGGTCGCCGTCCCGGTGGGAACTGCCGTCAAGATGGTCTGCGACATCCTGGACCACTTCCAGGCCGCCGGGGCCACCGACAAGATCGTCATCGATGTATGCTCGACCAAGGAGCAGATCAACCTCTCGACGCAGTATCATCCGCGCCGCGAGCAGTATGTCTCCACCCACCCGATGGCCGGCACGGAGTACTCCGGTCCCTGGGCGGCCATGCCCAACCTCTTCGACGGCAGGGCCTGTATCATCGCCAACCAAGAGGAATCCTCGCCCAAGGCTCTCAAGACCGTCGAACAGCTCTACGACGTGCTCAACATGCGCCTGATCTTCATGAGCGCTTCGTCGCACGACGTGCACACGGCCTACGTGTCGCACATCTCGCACGTCACCTCCTTCGCCCTGGCCCTTACCGTACTCGACAAGGAGAAAGACGAGAAGCACATCTTCGACCTGGCTTCCGGCGGTTTTTCCTCCACGGTGCGCCTGGCCAAGAGTAGCGCCGACATGTGGGTCCCGATCCTCTCCCAGAACCACGACAACGTGCTCCGCGTCATCGACACGTACATCGATAAAATGAAGGCGTTCCGCGACGCCATCGCCGACTACGATCAGGACAAGATCCGCTCCCTGATCGAAGAGGCCAACCGCATCAAGAAAATCATCCGATAAGTATACGACACCATGGCAGACAAACTCGATCTGATTCCGATATCCGAATGGGGATTCTTCACCCTCCCCCGCCCGATGGTCATTGCGGGCCCCTGCTCCGCAGAAAGCGAAGCGCAGGTGATGAAGACGGCCGAAGGACTGGCCAGCTTCGGCATCCACGTGTTCCGGGCCGGCATCTGGAAGCCCCGCACCCATCCGGGAGGCTTTGAAGGCATCGGCACGCCGGGCCTCAAGTGGCTCCAGCGCGTCAAGGAGGAATTCGGCATGTTCACCTGCACGGAAGTGGCCAGCAAAGATCACATCCAGGCCTGCCTCGACCATGGGCTTGACATCCTGTGGATCGGCGCACGGACATCCGCCAATCCCTTCATGATGCAGGAAATCGCCGACAAGCTGGGCAGCACCGACATCCCCGTGCTGGTCAAGAATCCGGTCAGCCCCGACCTTGAACTTTGGATCGGTGCGCTGGAGCGCCTCAACCGGGCCGGCGTCAAAAAGCTGGGCGTCATCCACCGCGGATTCACGACCCTGCAGACCGGAGGTTACCGGAACGATCCGGGCTGGCGCGTCGCCATCGAGCTCCGCACCCGCTTCCCCGAACTGCCCTTCTTCGCCGACCCTTCACACATGGGCGGTGACCGCAAATACCTGCTGGAACTCAGCCAGCGAGCCATGGACCTCGGCCTGGAGGGCCTGATGATCGAATCACACTGCAACCCGGACTGCGCGCTGAGCGACGCGAAGCAGCAGCTTACGCCGGAAGCCCTGCGGGTGATGCTCGGCGAGCATATCGTGGTGCGCGACGCCGACAGCGAATCGGCTGACTACCGCGAGAACATCGACCAGCTCCGTGCCCGCATCGACGTCATCGACGAGAACCTGCTGTCCATCCTCCACGCCCGCATGGCCGTCTCCGAAAAGATCGGTGCCTACAAGCGGGACCACAACATCGCCATCCTCCAGATGGGCCGCTGGGACGCCCTCCTCGACAACATGGTCCGCAAAGGCCAGCGGGAGAACCTGGACGAAAATTTCATCCGCTCCCTCTTCAGCGTCATCCACGAAGAGAGCGTCCGCGTCCAGAACGAGATTCTGTGGGAGAAGGAAATATAAAGCTTCCTTGCTGTCGATAACAAATCTTTCGGCAGTCAGGACGCAACATTTTGATACCTTCGTGCATCTATACTGCAAACATCTTTTTTATGAAACGTCTTGTCCTTCTGTTTGCCGTTGCATTGATACTGTTTCCGGTGTCTGCCTGTGAGTCTATCATTGAAGAGAGTGAACAAATCGAGTTCTTCGGAGAAAACTTCGTCGATCAGTCGGTAAAGAATAAATACCAAGTGTCTACTTTATGTAAAGACTGGGTATTCGTTTCGACGCAGTCAGAAGAATGGGAGGACGGGAAACTCGTTAGGATCAAGGATGTCAACAATGTCTTTCCCTATAGGGAGTTTTCCTTCAAGGACAATGGCTCTTTTCGCGCCAAAGGGATGTCGGATGAGTGGGGACAGGGTCAGTGGAAATACAGATATAACCATATCTTCATCAATGGGGGCTATTTCTATGATGTGGCAGAAGTAACGACCGACAGGCTGATCCTTCGGGAAGAATCGTACAATGTCGGCGGGCCGATCCACTGGTTCGGACAAGACCCTTCCGGCTCACACCTCTTTTACCGCTATATCTACAAACGAAAATAACTCCTAAATGTCGTTGATGTCCCTGATTTTGGGACATCAACATCGTTTTGAAGGAAAAATGCTGCCGGTGTCCAACGTTTGGGGACATCGGCAGCAGTATTTAGATACTGTCAAGCATCCTGGCCATCTCCGGGTATACAATTCCAGTCACTCTGACCAGCTGATGGATATCTGCATTGAAACGCCTGCGCAACTGCCTGACGACCTCTCCTTGTTGACCTGAAGACAGCTCGTTGAGAGACGGTTGCCGATAGAGAGACCGGCATAGATCAGGAATGGCGGAAAGAATAATCTGGTCTCTGAATGAAGGAAGGTCAGGGTTCGTCTCCAATTTCCGCTTTGCTTTTGAAGAGTTGCTCAAAAAATAATTGAATCGTGCGGGCGTCCTGTAAATATCTTCGACAAAACGAACCTGCACGAATGATTCGGGTAAGACATAGCCATCCGAAATGCGGATGCATTCCGGTAATTCTATATTGCTTCTGAGACACTTGATTTGGGAACGCCGGGACATGGTCGCGAGGATTCTTCCATGAATGGGCGTCAATTTGAAAAAGGCATTGCCCGTTCCCCAGGGATAACCGGTAGGATGCAGGCAGATATTGGCAGCTACGCTGTTCATCTGCACATAGGCAATGGCCCTTTCGAGCGATTCGTCTTCAGTGGATACCTTTTGAACATCCGCATCATTCCGTCGCAGGAACTCCTTGAGTCCATACTTCCTTTGCAAGTATGCCGAATGGTGACGTTTGAACTCATTGATGAACATCAACGATTCATCATGGCATCCACATAGGACAAAGTGCACGTGATTAGACATAAGAATAAATGACAAGACTTCCATTTCCAACAGATGAGCAACGACGGCCACACCATTCATACCAGCCTTGAAATCATCATCATCCTGAAACCATAACCTGTCAACAAGGTGATCCGTGGTCACCAACTGAAACTCCATCTTTCCCATCTCCACATTCCTTTTCTTCGTATCCAACTTCTTCTGCTTCCAACCAATCTATGTCGTATTCGTATGTTCCTGCTGCTCTTTCTGATGAAGAGCGGTTTCAAAGATCGTTTTCATTCAGCACAAATCTAACGGTTACATCACAAAGATAATATCAGGAAAGGCCGTTGTCAAGTCTTATTTTCGAAAAGGAGAAAAAAACGCTGCCGATGTCCCAAAATCGGGGACACCGGCAGCGTTTTTCTATGGATTTGCTTTGGATGTCCCAGTTTTGGGGACATCAACGACATCTTGGAGTAATTACGGAATAATCTCCAGTTTCCGGAATACCTTCGTCAGCTTGTCGATGGCTTCGTCGAGCTGTTCGAAGTTGTGCGTAGCCATCAGGGCGAAGCGGACGATGACCGAGTCTTCGGGCACGGCCGGCGGGATGACCGGGGTGATGAAGACACCTTCGTCGAGGGCCATCTTCACGGCAGTCAAACATTTCTTCAAGTCGCGAACGAAGAGCGGGATGATCGGGGACTGGGTATGACCGATGTCGAAGCCGCGTGCCTTGAATTCCTCATGGGCGTGACGGGTCAGGGCCCAGAGGTGGTCGATGCGCTCCGGTTCGGAGAGCATGATGTCGATGGCCCGGTTGACGGCGGCCACGTTGGCCGGCGGCATGCTGGCACTGAAGATCAGCGAACGGGAATTGTGTTTGAGGTAGTTGATCACCTCGTGGTCGCCGGCGATGAAACCGCCCAGCGAACCGAATGATTTGGAGAAGGTGCCCATGATGAGGTCCACCTTGTCGGTCAGGCCGAAATGGTTGGCCGTGCCGCGTCCGTGGTCACCCAGGACGCCGAGGCCATGGGCATCGTCGATCATCAGCGAAGCGTTGTATTTCTCGCAGAGGGCGACCAGCTCCGGAACAGGGGCGATGTCGCCTTCCATGGAATAGACGCCGTCCACCACGATGAGCTTCGGTGCCTCGATCGGTGCGACTTGCATCTTCTTCTCAAGGGATTCCATGTCATTGTGGGGGAATTTGAGTACGCGGCTGAACGAGAGGCGGCTGCCATCGATGATGCAGGCGTGGTCCAGTGAGTCGAGGAAGACAAAGCCGTCCTTGAATCCCAGGCAGGAAACGACGCCCAGATTGACCTGGAAGCCGGTGCTGTAGGTCACGGCTTCTTCCTTGCCGACCAGCTTCGCCAGCTTCTCTTCCAACGCCAGGTGAATGTCGAGGGTACCGTTGAGGAAACGGGAACCCGAGCAGCTGGTGCCATATTTGCGAATGGCTTCCATGGCGGCTTCTTTCAGGCGCGGGTCGTCGGAAAGGCCCAGGTAAGAGTTGGAGCCGAACATCATGACATTCTTTCCCTGCATCTTTACGACCGGGTCCTGGCCCGATTCGATGGGACGGTAATAGGGATAGATACCCATGGCCTTGACTTCATCGGCCAGGGTGAATTCGGCGCATATTTTATTCAAAAGGCTATCCTTCATGGATTTCGTTTTTTCAAGAACGCGCAAAAATACGAAAAAATGGCTGTCGCTGTACTCTCTTGCACACCTACTTCGTGTCGCGGCTGGTATGCTTGGCGCCTTTCGTCGTGATCAGGATCACGCCATTACCACCCCGGACGCCATAAATGGAAGACGATGCATCCTTGAGCACATCCACGGAATAGACATCCATCGGATTGATATTGGTCAAGTCCGTGACTTCCACGCCATCGACCAGAATCAGCGGTTCATTGGAAGAATTGATCGAATTGATGCCCCGGATCCGGATGGAATTGTCCGGCCCGATGACAACGCCGGGAACCCGTCCGCGCAGGTAGTCATACATGTTGTTGTAGGTGGCAATTTCCTTGTCGGAAACCTTGACAGAAGAGACAGAGTAATTCACGTCATCTTTATCTGCGGTGCCGTAACCTACATTGACCTGATTGTCCTGTTGGTCAGTTGCGGCATTTCCTGCAGCGCCACAGGCAGTGAGAAGGAAGGAAAGCAGCAGGAGCCCCGCTCCCAGAATCCAGCGTGTTTTCATGACGGCAGTATTTAAATCCTTACAAAGATTGTCATTATTTTGTATATTTGCAAGACAATCCAATAACTATACAATCATGCGGATCAAAGTTTTTCACCTCGTTTTTTTGGCAGCCGCCCTGTTGATGGCCGCTTCCTGCGCGGACAACACAACAGTTAAGAATCTTTACGATGACTGGTGGCCCATCCACGCGAGCGGATCGCAGGAGACTGAGTATTTCAAGGCCCAGTGGAATGGAGACCTGAATTCGAACGGCGGCATCGAGGTCACATTCGTTGACAAGACAAACCCCAATCTCAGCTATACGAAGACCGTCTATTACGAGGCGCTCTCCTTCAAGAAAGACCGCAAACATTTCACCTATATAGACATTTCCTCGAACGATTACACCTCCAGCAAACAACTGCTGTTCTATGTCAAGGACAGCAAGATCTATTTCGAGAAGCCGAACGGTGCCGGTCGAGGCTCCGGCGAATATGAGGAAGGACAGGACATCAAATTCCAGGACAAAGACCATGTGAAGATCGGCGATGTGATCTACGAGCGCTTCTCAGTGTACTACCAAGCACACCGTCCGTATGGAAGCACGGAGGTCATGCTCACGGAAATTCCTGTCTCAGTATACAGATAAAATGGCTCAGAAACCCTCTATCCCGAAAGGGACCCGCGATTTCGGCCCGGCCGAGATGGCGGGTCGCAATTATATTTTCCAAGTTGTCCGTTCCGTTTTTCAGAAATACGGCTACCAGTGCATCGAGACCCCCTCGATGGAGAACCTCGGCACCCTGCTGGGCAAATACGGCGAGGAAGGCGACAAGCTCCTGTTCCGCATCCAGAACAGCGGAGAGAAAGCCGCACTGGCTCCGGAGAAAGGCCTGCGCTACGACCTGACCGTGCCCTTCGCCCGATTCGTGGTGCAGCACCAGAATGAGATCTCCTTCCCCTTCAAGCGCTATCAGATCCAGCCCGTCTGGCGGGCCGACCGGCCGCAGAAGGGCCGCTACCGGGAGTTTTACCAGTGCGATGTCGATGTGATCGGCAGCAAGTCGCTGCTCAATGAGCTGGAACTCGTCCAGATTGTGGATGACGTGTTCGGGCAGATGGGCGTGCGGGTCTGCATCAAGATCAACAACCGCAAGATCCTCTCCGGCCTGGCCGAAGTGTCGGGACAGCCCGACAAGCTGGTGGACATCACCGTGGCCATCGACAAGATCGACAAGATCGGCATTGACGCGGTCAAGGAGGAACTTCGCGAAAAAGGGCTCGACGAAGCGGCCATCGCCGTCATCGAGCCGGTGCTGACGCTGTCTGGCACGACGCAGGAGAAACTTACGCGGATGCGGACGCTGCTCGCCAACTCCGAGACTGGATTGAAGGGCCTGGAGGAAGTGGAGACGCTCTTCGGCCTGATCGCCGAAGCGGGCATCCGCCAGCCCGTCGAACTCGACCTGTCGCTCGCCCGCGGCCTGAACTATTACACCGGCGCCATCTTCGAAGTGAAGGCACTCGATTTCGCCATCGGCAGCATCTGCGGCGGCGGCCGCTACGACGACCTGACCGGCATCTTCGGCCTGCCGAACATGTCGGGTGTGGGCATCAGCTTCGGCGCCGACCGCATCTTCGATGTGCTGAGCGGCCTGGATCTCTTCCCGAAAGACGGCGCGGCATCCGCCCGGGTCCTCTTCACCAACATGGGAGAACGGGAGATCGCCTACTCGCTGCCCATCGCGGCCAGTCTGCGCGCCGGGGGCGTCGCATGCGAGGTGTATCCCGACAACACGAAGCTCAAGAAACAGTTCGAATATGCAGACCGCAAGGGCATCCCGTACCTGGCCATCGTGGGAGACCAGGAAGTGTCCGAAGGCACCGTCACGCTCAAGAACCTCGCCAGCGGCGAGCAGCGGAGCGTGCCAAAAGCCGAACTGCTTTCCTGCCTGCAGCAAGCGTAATTGATTCATTAACATACAGAAACCATGAAAAAGCTGATACTCTCGGCCATCCTGTTGTGCTCGGTGGTGGCCGCGTTCGCCTGCACGAACCTGATTGTCGGAAAGAAGGCTTCCGCCGACGGAAGCGTCATGTGTACCTATAACTGCGACAGCTTCGGCTTCCTGCAGCCGCTGGACTTTTTCACGCCCGGCAAGCATGCCGCCGGCGAAATGATCGCCATCCGCGGCTGGGGTCCGCAGGCGTCCGAACGGTTCGTGGCCCAGGCTCCCTACACCTACGGTGTGGTCGGCCTGATGAATGAAAACCAGGTGGCCATCGTCGAGACGACCTGGGGCGGCCGCCGGGAACTCATGAACCGCGACGGCTATCTCGATTACTTCACGCTCATGCACCTGGCCCTGCAACGCAGCACGACAGCCCGCGAGGCCATCGCCATCATGCACGAACTGGTGCAGGAGTATGGCTATAACGCTTCCGGCGAATCCTTCGCGGTCTGCGACAAGGAAGAGGCCTGGATCATGGAACTCGTGGGCAAGGGCCCGGGCCGCAAGGGTGCCGTGTGGGTGGCCCTCCGTGTCCCGGACGACTGCATCTGCGCCTATGCGAATTCCAGCCGCATCCAGCAGTTCCCGCAGGTGAAGAAGGTATCCAAGGCCGACAAGCAGCGCGGCTACTGCGAAATCCCCGGTGAGTGCATGTATGCCGCCGACGTGGTGTCGCTGGCCCGCGAATTGGGCTTCTACACGGGCTCCGATGCGGATTTCAGCTTCCGCGAAGCCTACGGCCCGCTCGATTTCAGCGCCATCCGCTACTGCGAAGCTCGCGTCTGGAGCTTCTTCCGCCACCACTACGACAAGGCAGAAATGGACAAGTACCTGCCCTTCATCAACGGCCATACGGAGGTCTGCGACCACCTGCCGCTCTGGATCAAGCCCGATGCACCGATTTCTGTCCGCGAGCTGATGAACGACATGCGCGACCACTATGAGGGTACGGCCCTCGACATGACCGCCGACGTGAGCGCAGGCCCCTATGCGTCCCCGTACCGCAGCCAGTCGGTCAATTTCTTCAGCAGCGACTCCACCGCGATGTTCCGCGAGCGCCCGATCGGCTGCCAGCAGAGCGGCATGACCATGGTCTGCCAGATGCGTGACTGGTTGCCCGATGCTGTGGGCGGTGTCACCTATTTCAACATGGACGATGCCACGATGGTGGCGTATGTGCCGGTCTACTGCGGCATCACCCGCGTGCCGGAACCGTTCCGCCGCGAGAACAACAACATTCTGGAATTCAGCACGGAAAGCGCTTTCTGGATGAACAACTTCGTAGCCAACATGGTCTACCCGCGCTGGAGTGCCATGATTGGCGACCTGCGTGACGCCCAGAATGAGCTGGAGGACTTCTATGCCGCCGACCAGAAAGAGGTGGAGGAGAAGGCTTCCAAGATGACTCCCTCCGACCGCGCCGCTTTCCTGACGGCCAAGACCGAAGCCTACACTGACATGATGATGAAACGCTGGGACAAACTGGCCCGCTTCCTGATTGTCAAGCACAACGACCAGACCATGCAGCCGAGTGAAAACGGCGTCATCGTCCGTGGCCGCCGTACCGCTCCGGCCTATGCTCCGGCCTTTATCGATGCCGTCAAGACCGTCACCGACGACCGCTACGTCAAGCCGGCGGAGAAATAATCGGGATACTGTCGTTGATGTCCCCGATTTTGGGACATCGGCAGCATTTTTTTAGATTTAACCTTACTTCCGGAGATACGCATCGATCGCGGCGGCGGCGCGGCGTCCGGCACCCATGGCCAGGATGACCGTGGCGGCGCCAGTGACGGCATCACCGCCGGCAAAGACGCCGGGGCGTGACGTTGCGCCGGCTTCATCGGCCACGATGCTGCCGTGACGCTCCGTCTCCAGCCCTTTCGTCGTACTGGAAATCAGCGGGTTCGGCGAAGTACCCAAGGCCATGATCACTTCATCGACCGGAATCTCGAACTCAGAACCTTCCACCGGTACTGGACTGCGACGGCCGCTGGCGTCGGGCTCGCCGAGCTCCATCTGGATGCAGCGCAGGGCACGCACCCAACCGTTTTCATCGCCCAGAATCTCCACCGGATTGGTCAACATCTTGAAGTCAATGCCTTCTTCCCGGGCATGGTGCACTTCTTCGGCACGGGCCGGGAGTTCCTTTTCCGTGCGGCGATAGACGATCGTCACGTCCGAACCCAGGCGCAGCGCCGTGCGCGCGGCGTCCATGGCGACGTTACCGCCGCCGACCACCGCCACGCGCTTCCCGACGAAGATCGGGGTATCGCTCGACGGATCGTATGCTTTCATCAGGTTGCTGCGGGTCAGGAACTCGTTGGCGGAGAACACCCCGTTCAGGCTCTCGCCGGGAATGCCCATGAAACGCGGCAGGCCTGCGCCGGAGCCGACAAAAACCGCCTTGAAGCCCTCGCGGTCCAGCAGGTCGTCGACCGTCAGCGTGCGGCCGATCACCACGTTGGTCTCGATCTGGACGCCCAATGCCCGGACGCTGTCGATCTCGGGCTCCACCACCCGTTCCTTCGGGAGACGGAACTCGGGGATGCCGTACTGCAGCACGCCGCCGGCCTTGTGCAGGACCTCGAAGATGGTCACGTCGTAACCCAGCTTGGCCAGGTCGCTGGCGCAGGCCAGGCCAGATGGTCCACTGCCCACCACGGCCACCTTGATACCCTTCGAAGGCGCCTTCTCCACCGGCACGCCGCCGTTTTCGCGCGACCAGTCGGCCACAAAACGCTCCAGCTTGCCGATGGCCACCGGCTCGCCTTTCACGCCCAGGATGCAACTGCCTTCGCACTGCGTCTCCTGCGGGCAGACGCGTCCGCAGACCGCAGGCAGCGAACTGTCGCGGGCGATCACCGCGGCAGCCTCGGCAAAGGCTCCGGCTTTCACCTGCGCAATGAATTCCGGAATATGGATACCCACCGGGCAGTGCTGCACACAGCGGGGCGTGCGGCAATTCAGGCAGCGGGACGCCTCGAGCAGCGCCTCTTCCTGATTGTAGCCGTAGCACACTTCTTCAAAATTGTGCGCCCGGACCTTCGGGTCCTGTTCGCGCACGGGAACACGTCCTATCTTTTCAGCCATGATTAACCTCTCCCTATTTTACATTGATGATCCGCTTCCTGTTCCTGCGGGCGGTACATGGTCTGGCGGCGCAGCGCCTCATCGAAGTCGACCTCATAAGCGTTGAACTCCGGCCCTTCCACGCAGGCAAAACGCACTTTTCCGCCCACCGTGATGCGGCAGCATCCACACATGCCCGTGCCGTCGACCATCAGCGTATTGAGGCTCACCGTCAAGGGAATACCGGAATCCTTCAGCGTCAGCGTCACGAATTTCATCATGATCATCGGGCCAATGGCCACCGCCTGATCGTAGGTCTCCCCTGCTTCCAGCAGCAGTTTGATCTGCTCGGTAACCAGACCGTGATGCCCTTCAGAACCGTCGTCGGTGCAGACGTACAAATGGTCGCAGACGGAAGCCATCTCTTGGCGCAGGATCAGCAGGTCGGCGGTCTTGGCGCCGACGATCACGTCGACCTTCGCGCCGCGCTCGTGCAGGTATTTCGCCTGCGGATAGACCGGCGCCGTGCCGAGTCCACCCGCCACGAACAGATAGCGGCGGCCCTTCAGCGCGTCATCCGGCATCTCCACGAAATCGGAAGGCACGCCCAGCGGCCCGACCACGTCGGTGAAACATTCTCCTTCTTCGAGGGCGCAGATCAGGCGGCTCGAAGCGCCGATGAGCTGGGTGACGATGGTCACCGTCCCCTTCGCACGGTCATAGTCGCAGATGGTCAGGGGGACGCGCTCCCCTTCCGGCCGGGCCCGCACGATCAGGAACTGGCCCGGCATCGCCGCGGCGGCAATGCGCGGCGCCTCCACGTCCATCAGGCAGATGGTGGGAGTCAGGTTATTCTTTCGGGTTATCTTGTACATATTCATCAAGGTAGTCTGTCAAAGCGGTATCCTTTTTTCTTCAGGTAGCGGATGATCTCGTCGAGGCGGTTGTAGAGGCGCTCGCTCTCCGGGCGGTCGGGATGGATGCCCGGGTGGATGAGCAGCAGCGCGCCGTTGAGCCCCTGCTCTTTCTCGAATTTCCAGAGCCCGTCGATCAGCGGCTGGGCCTTCCGGTAACTCGGCATATCGGGCGTCGTGTAGTCGGCGGGTGTACCGATGCCCGGGGTATAGTTAACCACGTGAACCCCCATCCCTTCGAGGATGTCCACACTGAAATCGTTGTAGTGCTCATACGGTGGCAGGAACCACTGTGCCGCTTCGCGCGGCACGCCGAATTTCGCCAGCTCGGCATAATTGGCTTTCAGATCGTTGACGATGCTGTCGGCACCCATGAGCGTGGGCCGCTGCGGGCCCCAGTCGCAGTAAAGCACATGCCCGTCGGAGTGCCCGCCCACATAGTGGCCCTCCGCCACGATGCGGCGGATGACCGCCTGGTTCGGCGCATGGCGCAGGCAGTTGCCGGTCAGGAAGAAATTGCCCATGACCTTCTGCTTCTTCAGGGTCTGGAGGATGGTCTCCGCCCCGTTGAAATTCTCGTCTGCCGTGAAGCAGAGATAGATGACTTTCTCGTCGGGATGGACCCGGACGATGGCCCCGAAGCGGTCTTTCTGGAAGATGCGAGCGGCGCGGCCGCGGGCTTCCAGTTCCGCCGCGTACGCCATCAGGCCGGCCGTGCCGTCCATGGTGGGCTCGTTGCTGGCATAGTCGCCGATGTCGTCGTGATACACGGCCTCGCCATGGTTCAGCCACGCGAAATCATCGGGCTGGCTCAGTGCCGCGCCCGCCCGGTCCAGGAAGAGCTGCCGCATGATCGGCCCGTCGATCAGGCCGCCCAGCGGCAGGTCGCCGTTGACCTTCACATAGGAAGAATGGGGATCTGTCGGCGTGTCATAGCCCGGCAGCTGCGCCGCTGGCCAGCCGACGATCATCGACGTGCCCCAGGGATTGCAGCCGAAAAGCCAGTCCCGCAAAGCCGTCTCCTGCTCCCGGAACTGCATATCGCCGGTGGCCCGTCCATAGAGCCAGGCCTGTGTCAGGGCCGCGGAGGTCAGGTTGTTGGAGCACCAGAGATACGGAACGCCGTGTCGGAACGGATCGGAAGCACCCTGGCCCTGGAGCCGGCCCAGGCCGTCTTCCAGATACCCGGCAAACTCCGCAGAGGCCGCGGCATCTTCACTCTCCGCCAGCAGCCAGTGTCCCAGATTGATGAACGGATACCACTGGTAGTGATGGTATTCCTTGCCCTTCTGCCCGTCGATCCAGGGCGAATAGGGCTCCAGCTCGCCCCAATAGGCGGCGCGCTGCTTCCAGTCGTCCCCACGGCCCAGGGCGTAGAGCGTGGCGGCGGCCAGTTCCAGGTCGTCCACCCAGCTGTCTTCTTCATAGAAATAGGGCGACACGACGCAGGCGGTCTGCGTGTTGCCCGGCACTTCCAGCGCGAAATCCCAGGCGTCCTGGACCTTGCCTTCCAGCTTGGCGGCGAACTCGGGATACCAGGGCCGGATCACATCGGCGCCCAGGGCAAAGGAAGAAGCGAACTTAGCCGCAATGGAAGAGACACCGGTGGTCCGGTTGACCTTCCGGCCGGCGATCTGCGGTTCGCCCGTCACGAAATAGACGGGGCGGCCGGCACCCGGCCCGTAGCCGTAATCCACCGAATCGAGGTACGGCAGCCGCATCCCGGCATGGTCGCGGTCGTCCGCAATCTGGTTGTACATCTCGCGCGGCGCCGGGTTCATCTTGTCGAGCCAGTCGAGCCCCCACTTCACCTCGTCGAGGATGTCAGGGATGCCGTTGCCCCCGGGACGACCCGTGGCGTCGAAACGGTCGCCGAAGACCGAACGGTCTGTGGCGTATTTCCAAGCGAAAGCCATTTGGTAGATGGTCGTCGCCGAAGTGGTCGTGTATTGCAGGTAATCTGTCGCGTCGTGCCAGCCGCCCGTTACGTCGATGTGCTCGCCCGTGCGGGTGGGATGGTACACGATGTAACCGTCGTGCTCGTGGCACACGTGGTTGTTGTAGGGATTGTCACCGCATCGCTGCTGGCGCAGGTAGGTCAGCAGGAAATCAGACAGCCCGTCGTACACGTCAGGGCCGATGCGGAAAACCGGCGAGACGGCCTCGGCGCAGACCAGATAGTAAGCACCTGGGGCCTGTAGCGCAGAAAAATCCAGGCGCAGGGCGCAGGGCAGCGCCCACTTGGCAGCATCTTCCCGACAGCCCTCCCCCCGGAGCACGCACTGGTCCGTGATGGCGTCGCGCACTTCGAAAGCAGCCGGCACGTCCCCGTCCGCCAGCAGCACCGCCACCTTGATGTCATCGGGCAGGTAGCCCGCCAGGTTGACGCGGATGACCCTTTCCGCCCGCAGGGGCAGGAAGGCCAGCAGGGCAAGCGCCCAAACGAAGAACCAGCGTTTCATTGGCGAACTATTTCGGCAGTTGTGCACCGTAGCCCGCCACGGCCCCGAAGAGCTTCAGCGCCTCTTCCACCGGATAGTGGTTGGCGAACATCTTCACACTGGGATTCTCGGCCGTCGCCTTGACAAAGCCCTTGAGATAAGCTCCGTTGATGGCATCGCCGAAGAGGTCTTCCGGATCGTCGACCGCCTTGTTGCCCGACACCTCGGCCAGCTGCTCCACGTCTTCGAAGTCATCGACGCGAACCCGGAGGAACATGCCGCCACCCGGCAGCACGAGGTCGGCCTGGCGGTTGAGGAAGAAGAGCGAATGCTCACAGGTGGTCACCCGCTCCGCCTCCTTGGCGGCGGGGCTGTCCACATGCGTGCGGTCAAGCCCGGAGAACACGCTGCAGCCGATGATGCAATGGTCGAGATACGTATCGTTGCGGGGCATGTAGCGGTAGCCATAGCCCATGTCGCGCTGGTCTCGCAGGCGCGACCAGGTGAAGAGCACGGTATTGTTGGTGAAGACCGTCTTGCTGTTGAGCGCCGCTGAAGCGCCGCGCAGCTCCACGGCCGCCATGCGGATGTTGACGAAGATGCAGTTGTCGACCGTCACCGTCGTGCCGAAGGTCGAGCCGATCAGGCCGAAATTCGGTCCGTTGAGGAAGGCGCAGTTGCGGATGGTCACGTCGCAGCGGCAGCCCGTATTGATGCTGACAATCGCTGTTTCGCTGGTATGGACCTGATCTTCGGGGATGCCCGGCGCGCCGACGCCGGCCGTGCCGATGGGGCACATCATGGCCGTTTCGACCCCGACGGGCCGTCCCTCTCCGCGTGCGTCATATGCCACGGAATTGCCGCGGTCCATGATCAGGCCGTCCAGCACCACGGGCGTACCGGGCTGGAGCACGTTGATCTGGATCGTGCCCTGTCCCATGGCCGTACCGTTCGAGGTGGCGGTGGGCTGGATATACGTCCGGTGCTTCAGGATGTCGCGCTCCGAAAAGTCCGTCGCGTATCCGCCGAAGATAGAGACGCCCTTGTTGATCCGGATGTTGCCGGCATTGAGCAAACCGTAGTAGTTGCCCTCCGCCACATAGATCTCATCGCCCGCTTCCGCAAGGTCGACCGCTTTCTGGATGTTCTTGAGCGGGTTTTCCCGCGTCCCGTCGTTGCGGTTGGAACCGGCGCTTTCACTCACATACCAGACCCGACCCGCCGCAGGAAGGGCGAGCAACAGGGCGGCAAGTGAGAGCGCCAGGCAAGACAGCTGTTTCATCGTCCGTTTCATTGGAGTACAATCATGATGTTGTCCATGCGGGCGGCAATTTCCGGGCCACGGAGGCCGAGCAGCCACTCGCTGATGCGGGCGGCGTGCGCCTCGAAGCTGGCCTGGATGTCCTGCTCGGTGCCTTCTTCCGACATGGAGGCGAGCAACTGGTCGTAGAGCGTCGGAACCGCCGGGCATTCGACCAGCCGGTAATTGTCGAGCGACACCATTGCGGCGGCATAGCGGATGGCGTCGGTCAGACCGCCCAGTTCGTCGACGAGGCCAATCTGGATCGCATCGGCGCCAGCCCATACACGGCCCTGTGCGATGGCATCCACGGCGTCGGTCGAGAGGCCGCGGCCGGTCGCTACCCGGCTCACGAAGTCTTCGTAGGTATCGTCGATCTGCTTCTGCATGACCGCCTCTTCCACGGGATCAAGCGCGAACATGCCGTTGGCGAGCGAACCGTGCTTGTGCGTGGACACTTCAAAGACATTCAGGTGCACGTTTTTCTTGAGGGCCCGGCCGAAGCTCGGGATCAGGCCGAACACGCCGATCGAGCCGGTGAGCGTGCTCCGGTCGGAGAAGATCTTGTCGGCATGGCAGCTGATCCAGTAACCGCCCGAAGCTGCGTATTCGCCGTAGCTGGCCACCACGGGCTTGCAGGCTTTCAGCAGTTCGATCTCCCGCTCGATGGCGGCGGAGGCCTGGACGCTGCCGCCCGGACTGTTCACGCGGAACACCACGGCCTTGACGGCGGAGTCCTGCCGCACCTCGGCGATCTCGCGGGCAAACTTGTTGCCGATGTTGCCCATGCCGTCGTCGTCCATCACGATCTCGCCGTCGGCATAGATCACGGCGATCTTGTCTTTCGCCCGGTAGTTCGATTTCACGCGGGCCTTGGCGTAATCACCCAGTGAGATATAGTGCAGGTTCTTGGCTTTCTTCACGTCGCAGAGCGTGCAGAAGTAGTCGCGCACCTGGTCGTCGTACCAGCGTTCGTCAACCAGGCCGTATTTTTGGGCGTCCTCGCCGGTGCTGATGGCCAGGTCGTCGATCCAGGCGTTGAACTGCTCGGTGGTGAAGCTGCGCGAAGTGGCCACGGCTTCGGCGATCGTATTCCAGATGGTCGAGAGCAGCTTTTCGTATTGCTCCCGGTTCTCCTGGCTCATCTCGCTCTTGATGTAGGGCTCGCCGGCCGATTTGTATTTGCCGTGCCGGATGAGCTGGATGTCGATGCCCAGATGGTCGATCAGGTCCTTGTAGTACAGCTGCATGGAGTTCAGGCCTGTGATCGAGCATTCGCCGTACGCATTGAGGATCACCTTGTCGGCCACGCATGCCAGGTAGTAGGAGCCGCCCGAGAGGTTCTGGCTGTAGGAGATCACCGGCTTGCCGCTCTCGCGGAAGCGCAGCAGCGCGTTGCGGAGTTCCTCCGCCTGTGCGATGCCCATGTTGAGGTTGTCGGCCTTCAGGTAGACGAAACGGATCTGCGGATCAACTGCCGCCAGTTCGAGCGCCTGCACGGCGTCGAGCAGCGAGACGCTCTCCGAAAGGCTGGCGCTGCCCGCCAGCAGGTTGAAGTTAAAGCCTTCCTGGGTCCGCTCCGCGATGGAATTGTTGAGATCAATCTTCAGGATGGCGTTCCGGGGGACGGTCGGCTGTTTATCGGCCTTCTTGCCGATGGAGGAGACGGCCGCGCCGATGACCCAGAAGAAAATGAGGTTGAAAAGCAGAAATGCGATGAGGGTACCCAGGCAACCGCCGAATACGATTTTCCAGAAGGGTTTCATATCCTAATTAATTATGATTTTACAAGTTGCATTTTGCAAATATAGTCAATAATCTTTACTTTTGCATCGATGAAACGTGCTTCAAGCATCCTCTGCTGCCTGCTGGCCCTGGCCTACGTGTTCTCCTACGCGGGCTTCGGCATCCACACCTGCTACGACGACGGGAGCCGGCACTTTGTCTGGATGCTGGGCGACGTTTCCTGCGAGGCCATCCACCACCACAGCCACGACGCCGACCACGACCATGACCACAATCATGGCTGCTGCTCGACGCACGTCTATGTGCTGACCGACGCCCAGGACAGCGACAGCGGCATCGACCGCGCCGCCGGCACGCCCGACGCAGGCCTGCCCCTCGTTTTCGAGACGCCCTGCTTCGCGCAGACCCTGCCCGCCCACCTGCTCACGCAGATCTCGCATGCCCCGCCCTTGCCGGAGCGCGCCTCCCTTTCCCGCCTTTCTGTTTGGTTGATCTGAGGATTGTCATGCCCGGCTTGACCGGGCATCTCATGTACATCCCTCAACACAACCCAACAGAACCCCATGAAAAGAATCCTCACATTCATATCCCTGTGCCTGAGCCTGGTGCCGGCCCTTGCACAGAATTTCCACGGCTACGTCTATTACCAGAAGCCGAACGGCGGCACCGAACCCCTGCCTTTCGCCCAGGTCTACCACATGGAGCGGGAAAAGCTCATCGAGACCGACGAGAACGGCGAATTCACCCTGAAACTGAACGGCCGCGCCACGCTCATCGCCACCTATGTGGGCTACACCCGCGACACGGTGGTCGTCGAGCCCGGCACCGCCGAGGCGAAATTCTACCTCAGCGGCGAGAACGACCTGAGCGAGTCGAAAGTGACCGCCCAGCAGAGTACCATGCCCAAACTCAAGAGTATCAAGACCGAGGTCATCACCGCGGCGGGCCTGTGCAAGATGGCCTGCTGCGCCCTGGCCGAGAGCTTCGAGAACTCCGCCAGCGTTACGGTCGGCTTCTCCGACGCCGTGACCGGCGCCCGCCAGATCAAGCTCCTCGGCCTCTCGGGCACCTACACCCAGATGCTCGACGAGAACCGGCCTGTGATGCGGGGCATCGCCTCGCCCTTCGGCATGTCGTTCGTCCCCGGCCAGTGGCTCGAGAGCATCCAGATCGCCAAAGGCCCCTCTTCCGTGATCAACGGCCTGGAGGCCATCACCGGCCAGATCAACATGGAACACCGCAAGCCCACCGACGAAACCCCGCTCTTCGTCCAGCTCTACGGCAGTTCCGACGCCATGTTCGAGGCCAACGTCGCCTCGGCCATCCAGTTCAACGAGAAGTGGAGCATGATCAACATGGCCCACGTGGGCGGCACAGCCTACAAGATGGACCACAACCAGGACGGTTTCCGCGACGAACCCGAAGACCTGCAGCTCAATTTCACCAGCCGCTGGCTCTACTACGCCCCGAGCGGCATGCAGATCCGCTTCGGCGGCCGATTCCTCAACGACGACCGCCTCGGCGGCCAGATGGACGCCACCAAAGACAACACCTACAACCTGCAGAACGGAATCTGGGGCTCCAAGATCCGCAACCGCGGCGTTAACGGCTACTTCAAGATCGGCGTGCCCCTTGCTGAAGACAACCACGCCAACATCGCCCTGGTCACCGACTTCAACCACCACGAATTCAATTCGTTCTTCGGCCTGAAAAACTACGACGCCACGCAGAACTCCGCCTTTGCCAACCTCATCTACCAGAACGAGATCAACGAGCTCCACAAGGTCGAGTTCGGCGCCACCTGGCAATACGACGACATCCGGCAGGGCTATGGTTATGACTACCTGACTGACTTCAGCCGCAAAGAGCATGCGATCTCGGGCTTCGGTGAATATACCTTCACCTGGGAAGAGGCCCTGACCTTCGTGGGCGGCGTCAACCTCGAATACAACACCCTCCACGGCTGGCTCTTCGCCCCGCGCGCCAATGTCCGCTGGGCGCCTGCCGACTGGATCACGCTGCGCGCCCTCGGCGGCCGAGGCTACCGCACCGCCAACATCTTCACCGACAACCTCGGCATCTTCTCGACCAACAAGACCTTCGTCATCCCCGACAATCTCGACCTGCTGGAAGACGCCTGGACCTGGGGCGGCAACCTGACCTTCTACCTGCCTTTCGGCGCGGAAGACACCGAGACCTACCTGAGCTTCGACTACTTCCACAACGACTTCAACAAGCAGGTGGTCGTAGACCCGGAGCGCAACCCGCAGACCATCGATTTCTACAACCTCAACGGCAAGTCCTACACCAACACCTGGCAGGTGGACTTCTCGGTCAACCCGCTGGAGCGCTTCAACATCACGGCCACCTTCCGCTACACCGACGCGAAAGTAACGCTCAAGGACCAGGGCCTCGTGGAACGCCCGATGACCAGCCGCTACAAAGGCGTGCTCAACATGCAGTACGCTACGGCCATGAACAAATGGACCTTCGACTTCACGGCCCAGCTCAATGGCCCGATGCGGATTCCCAAATACGCGGCGGAAATCTGGAGCATGGAAACCTCGCCGGTCTATCCGATGCTCTATGCGCAGATCACCCGCAAGTTCAAGGGTATCGACGTGTATGTCGGAGCCGAGAACATTCTTGGCTACCGCCAGCACCACGCCATCATCGGGGCCGAAGCCCCGTTCAGCCACATGCACACGACCTCGTCCATGTACTTACCGAACATGTTCGATGCAAGCAACGTCTGGGGTCCCCTCATGGGCCGCAAAATTTATATCGGACTCCGATATACTTTATGGAAATAAACTAAAAAACCATACCATCATGAAACGCTTTTTATTCCTTACCCTCACCCTGCTCCTGATGACCGGCACTGCCGCTTTCGCCCAGGACAAGAAACAGAAAAAGAACGCCGACATCCAGGAAGTAACCTTCGTCACCACCATCGACTGCAAGAACTGCGTCAAGAAAGTTGAAGCCAACCTCCCCTATGAGAAAGGCATCAAAGACATGAAAGTCAACCTCGACGACCGCACGGTCTGGATCAAGTACGACGCTAGTAAGACCGACAAGGAGAAACTCGCCGCCGCCATTGTGAAACTTGGCTACGAGGCCGAAGAACTCAAGCCAGAGGAAGAAAAGAAATAGCGTCGGGAACTGAAATGAGAAGCGGAGCCGTATCCCAATCGATACGGCTCCGCTTCTTTCTATAAGACCGGCCTTTTATAAATTGTAATAGAATCCGACCGTGGCGGAATTGATGAAGTTGACACTCGGGAAGAATACGACTTCATCGCCTACTTTCTTCCACCCCAAAAAGGCAATATGGGTCGTCAGTCCACATTTCGGCGTGATGGGGATCTTGAACCCGGGAGCCAGACCTGCTTGCCAGGAATTGTATCGAGACCTGATTGGGGAAGTGTAAGATGAACTATATTCGAAAAGGGCATCGACGAAAAGGCCGAAATGCTCCCACTGCGCAAAAGTGCAGCGGGCATAAGGAGAGACGGCGAAACGCTGAGAGCCGCTTTCGTTCCATTGATAAAGCACGGACGTACCAAGAGAAAAGTACTTGTTGAATGCATACCCGATTTCCGGGGCAATCGAAAAATAGTTTTTACTTTCAACTCTCGCCGACGAGGTGGTGACATCGCGATAGAAAGAAATGCCGAGATTGCCGCCGACATACACTTGCGCATTTAGTGTCACAGCCAGCAGTAATGTTCCCAATAAAATGATAAATTTTTTCATTGCTGTTCTTTTTTGGATCATTCAAATACTTCAAAACGCGTGCACAAGAATGTGTCTAGAAGAGATGGCCTTTGAATGTCTGATAAATAAAGTTATTGCTTTTTGAGTTTGATGTCGGGCATTGTGATGTCGGCAGTACCGATAGACCACGAGTCTTTATCTTTTTTGTCCTTGATAAACACATAGGTACTGTTACGAAGGCTGTCGCTTGCGAACTCGCCGCCGTTCGCAGTCCCATCGATATCTTTCACGTTGACCTGAATCGTGGAATATGGCCTGTCGCTCCTTTCTATCAAGTAGGTTCCTTTCGAGTCGGTCATTACAGGTAGACCAGGATTAGGGACGGCATAGTCCTGTCCTTCATAATTGGTCACGCCATACAGATAGACTTCTATGTTCTGTATGGGGTTTCCGCTATCATCGGTGACTTTGCCTTTAACGGAGAAATGGGCCGTTGGTGAGCCGTACATTACTTCGACGATGCCGAGTTCTTCACAACTCACACCCATTCCCAGGAGGGCAAGCAACATAAAGAAGAACCTGAGCGCGCGAGTTTTGTTATGTTTTTGCGTTTTCATAGAGAGGTGATGTGTTTGTATTTTAGATGCAAAAAACATCATGAATGTTGAGAAGGATCAAATTCTGGATATGCAAAGTTACAGGTGAAGCGATAGTAACTACCCAACAAAATGCTCTCATTTGAAAGAATGAAATCGGCCCTGGAATAGCGTGTGAAGCCGATTTTGCTGAATGAGAAATGTCGAATGCTCTCATTTTTCCGTAATCGGCAGATCTACAGGATATTGCTGATTTTTGCTGCGAGAAACATGAGAGATTTTTATAATCAATTGATTCTGTATGGCTTACGGGCTTGTATGGCGGGAGGGTCAAATGATAGCGAATAAATGAGTGATAAGGTGAGTAAATGATAATAAGTATCTTTGTAGAGAAAAATCATTACAAATTGTGTGTATGACACGTATTAACGTATCTTTCATCACTTTTTCGCTGGCATTATTTCTTTTTTCTTCTTGTGCCAACCACCAAACTGCCGCAACACTCAATGACATAGAGACCTATATTAAGGAACGGCCAGATAGTGCCTTGGCCACCATCCGCGCCATCGATACAACATCGCTGAAGACCCCTCGTCTCCGCGCCCATTATGCACTGCTCCATGCCATGGCCCTGGACAAGAACTGGATAGATACGACCGATGTAAATATAGTGAAGCCCGCGGTGGAATACTACGACCGCCATCCCTCTGGTATTCGGCGGGCGAAGGCGTGGTATTATCTGGGAAGGATACAACAGAATGGTGGCAATCGTCCGGATGCAAGCATTTCTTTTTTAAGGGCCGAAAAGTATGCTGAAGATTCTGAAGATCTGGAGTTTAAAGGGCTGGTTTATCTGGCGATTTCTAACTTATATAGCCAAACACATTTTCATGAGGAGTCATTAAAATATGCAGAACGATCCTTTACGTTCTTTAGTGAAGCAAGAGATTCCGTCAATGCAAATTCCGCTCTTTTTTGTATGGCAAAAGAATTATATAATAATGGTAGATATGATGAGGCTGATTCATTGTATCGTCTTCTGATTGATGGTGGGCGAATTTATGATAATCTTAAATCTTCTTTACTTTGCGATTATGCACTAAGCCTAGTAACTCACAATGAGGATTTTGAGGAAGCAGTAAAACTATTTAATGAGGTCCTGTCATCTACCGGAACTTTACGAAAAAGAAATTACTGGGGGGCATTTGCGTATTCTCTTTTGCGAACGGGAAGGAATAAAACTGCAGAACAGATATTCCGGAAGATAGAGGCAGGCCAAGGAGAGACATATCTTTCATATTCTTATTGGAAAAGCCGGGCGGACGCGTATGTCGGTAACTATGATTCAGCTTACCGTCTTCAAAAAGCTGCGTATGATATTCAGGATGAGAATGTCAAGAAAGCTTTAAAGCAATCTGCTATTAAGTCACAGAAAGATTTTTTAGAAGAGATAAATCGTGAATCTGAAAGATTGGCCAGGCGCCGGCAAGCCATTGTGTGGGGAATAACCGCTTCGTTACTCACCTTGATCCTTGTACTTATTCTGTATAATAAGCGTCGTAACAAACATGTATCTCTAGAGAAAGAAGCGCTGATAGAAGCATATAAGGATTTGACGAGTAGGACGGAAGAAGAGAAAGCAAAAGTTCGCTCGCAATATATCCAGATGTGCCAGTCACATTTTAGTCATATCGGCCGTATCAATGAGATGCTGAATATCTACGCCAATGAGTCCGATGACAATCTTTATAGAGAACTGAAGAGATCTATTCAACAGATAGGGCAGGACGAGCAAAGCCAGCTCAGATTTGAAAAGGTGCTCGATGATACTTTCGATGACATAATGACCCACTTTCGCGAAGCGTTTCCCAAAAGGAAGCAGAGGTATTATCAACTTGTCAGCTATATCTTTGCCGGCTTTAGTACAACCACAATCTGCATAATAATTCCAAGCTATAATAAGCACAACGTCCATGTCGAGAAATCAAGATTGAAGCAAATGATCCAAGACACAGACTCGCCTTATAAAGAGCAATTCCTTCAGATGCTCTCATAAAGGGAATACTCCGCCCCTTCTCCCTCGGCGCTCCGCGCCTCCAAGACCGACAAGGAGAAACTCGCCGCCGCCATCGTGAAACTCGGCTACGAAGCCGAAGAACTCAAGCCCGAGGAAGAGAAGAAATAGCGTCGGGAACATTCCGAAAAGCGGAGCCGTATCCCAATCGATACGGCTCCGCTTTTTTTATTTCATCACATCTCTAAGGGCACCAACGGCGGGTGGCCGCATAACGATACCGACATCCCCGTCTTTGAAATCTATGATGAATCGACTTGTTCCATAAGGCATCCCTGCCTTCTGAAGCACTCCGTTGTCATCGTATGAAACTTGTTGTTGTATAGCGTCCGTCAATTGTGCCAGTGCCAGCCACTCCTCCTTGTTAAAATCAAATGGCAGAGGCGCTTCCACAGCCTGAACAACTTCTGCACAATGGCACTTTCCATCAATGAGAACAGCTATTTCAATCCGGATATGCTTTTCAAACCATTCTTTCCGTTTCTTTTCAGGAATACAGGTTCGTACCATATCTTTCAGTTCTTCGTCTGAATTGAGAAGCGCAAAAAACGGGGATTCCGTCAGTATCGGCACACTGACCTTTGGACGATCTTGCATTTCTTCCACGCGGCCATAAATCCTGATGAGAATCGTATCGTCCGGATTATAGAATAAAATCGATGTCTCTCGATTGTCCAACCCATAGGTGAGCGGGGCGCTTATAGCATAGGCCCTTCCGCCACAGACAAGCGTATCGTCAGGAGAGAACGCCAGCGTCTCTTGTGGGAAAATGAAAAGAAGCGTAAGAATTGCCTTGAATAACAGATATCTCTTCATATCATTTATTGCAATCAAAGATTGTTCCTATTCGTTTTCCCTATAAGGCCGGTCTTTTACAAATTGTCAATGATAATACAATTTTTTTCATAGCTTTTAAATTATTTCATGAGCAAATTTACCAGCAGATTGAGCGTAAACAAAAAGAAAAAACCTCTCAATTTCACTAATTTGTTGACTATCTGAATTTTACCCCCCCCCCGCCAACACAAAAAAAAGAAGGTCAATAATACTATGAGAATAAGACACTTATGAAAGCATCTCCATAAATTGTTGTTTATACGGCGAGGCTGAGTTCTGAATCATCTGCTTAAGCCTTGACTTTTCCACATGAATATTATGTTTATTATACCCGGGAATGATTGTGCAAATTGTTGTAGTTCCAAAGCCGGCAAATAGGTAACTGACTAGTTGATAGAATCTCTGTTTTTTACCTGGGAAAGAATCACGGAAGTGTGTCATTACACCATCGAAAGAATCATCGAGCATCTTCTCGAATCGTTGTTGGCTCTGTTCATCAAGTCCCACCCGTTGAATAGATCGCTTCAACTCCCTATATAAATTGTTATTGGACTCCCTAGCATATACATTCAGCATCTCGTTAATTCGACCAATATGGCTAAAATGCGATTGACACATCTGAATGTACTGATTACGAACTTTCGCTTTCTCTTCTTCTGTCCGGCTCGTCAATTCCTTGTATGCCTCATACAATAATTCATGCTTCTGAGCAGCTATTTTACTACGACGCTTGAATAATAATACTAACAGAAATATGAAGATTAAAAAGAGGGCGACTTCTCCTCTTGCTAATAGTTGTTGCCGCTTCACCTTTCTTTCAGCCTCCATATTTGCCTCTTCTAGATAATCTTTCTGAGCTTTTATGGCTGATTGCTGAAGAATTTTCTGGACATTCTCCGTCTGAAGATCAGCAGCTTTCTTTTGAGAAAGATAAGCAGCTTTATAGTTTCCTTGAGAAGCATCGGCCATACTTTTCCAATATGAATAAACATAGGCCGAAGAACTACCGGGCAACTTCTCAAGCTGCTTAAAAATATGATCAGCTCGCTTCTCTTTTCCAGTACGGACTAAAGCATATGCGTAAGCACCCCAATAATTTTCGCGATTCAAGGAACCATACGTATTTATGACTGTATCTAAAAGGGAGGCGGCTTGCTCATATTGCACACTGTGCGTAATGAGACCCAATGCGTAATTGGATATTGCAGACGCTCTTAAATTGGGGTGAATCCTATTGTCCTCTATCAGGAGTCTATATAACGAATCGGACTCTGCATATCTCCCCACGTTATTATAATCTTGTGCCATCCGATATAGAGAAGCATTGACTCCCAACGTATCCCCTTCACGGACCAATAGCTCATAAGACAGTCCCGTGTAATGCAGTGCATCGTCATCAAGATACGTCTTATTATACATGTTTGAAATCGATTGATACACCAATGCCTTGAAAGCAATGTCATCGCAGTTCTCTGAATAACGGTCTGCTTTCAAGAATGAGATGCTTGCCTCAGGGATATCACCTCCATTTTCTTGAATCCTCCCGAGATAGTACCAAGCTTTTGCCCTATGTATACCTGAAGGATGGCGGTCGTAGTACTCTACCGCCGGCATCACGACACCAACATCCGTCGTGTCGATCCAGTTCTTGTCGAGCGCCATGGCGTGCAGCAAGGCGTAATGAGCACGGAGGCTGCGGGTGGTGAGGGTCGTGGTGTCAATGGCACGGATGGTGGCCAAGGCACTATCTGGCCGTTCCTTGACATAGGTTTCTACATCGTTGAGTACTGCCTCTGTCTTACTGCTGGTACAGGATGCCAGTAGGAGCATGACTGCAGACAAGACCATGGAAGATATTTTAAGTCTAGACATACGCCACATAGGATGGAAAATAGCACTTTACAAATATAATCAATAGTTCGTTAGTTTTATAGTTTTTATGCCACGGCGCGAACGCCGTAGAATAAGAGTTCTTTGAAATCAGTGTTATTTAATCGCGAGTTCGC
>CAJODQ010000011.1 GCA_905233345.1 uncultured Bacteroidales bacterium | reverse complement strand
AAAGCACGATGAAAGACATCCTCATGGCCATCCTGCTCCTGGCGCTCGGCGTGGCCGGGCTGGCCATCACCATTCTGGTCAAGAAAGACGGGAAGTTCCCCGACGGTGAGATCGCACACAACAAGGCGCTCCGCCAGCAGGGCATCGTCTGTGCCAAGGAGGAAGAATTGCGCCTGTGGCGCAAACGCAACCCGAAAGCCGCCGCCGCGGGCCAGCGCCCTAACGCCTGCCCCGAGGGCGGCTGCGATGGTTGTGCCTTTTTTGAAACCAAATCATCCCCATGTTAGTCCAATCTTCCATCCAAGACCGCATCTGCTTCGTGGAGATGCAGAATGCCGATCACTTCAACTGCCTGAGCGCCGAAATGTGCCAGGAACTGGCCGAGGCCATTTTCCAGGGCTATCACCAGGAATGCGTGGGCATCGTCATCAAGGCCCAGTGCAACAAGGGCGTCTGGAGCGCCGGCCACGACATCCGGGAACTGCCCCAGAACGGAGAAGACCCGTTGGCCTACGATGTCCCCATGGAGCGCTTGCTCCGCAGCGTGCAGGACGTTCCCATCCCGGTGATCGCCCGCGTCGACGGCACGGTCTGGGGCGGTGCCTGCGACCTCTGCCTGTCGTGCGACATGATCGTCAGCGCCGACAACGCCACCTTCGCCATCACGCCGGCCAAGATTGGCATCCCCTACAACGCGTCGGGCATCATCCACTTCATCAACCAGCTGGGTATCAACAAGGCCCGTGAGATGTTCTTCCTGGCGCAGCCCATCACCGCACACGACGCCCTGAACGTGGGCCTCATCAACCGCATCGCCCCGCCGGAAGAGCTCGACAAGGTGCTCGAAGAGCAGTTCCTCGCCCCGCTGCGCCGCAACAGCGTGATGAGCATCAGCGCCATCAAGCGCCAGTTCCGCGCGCTGAGCAAGGCGGCCAACGTGATGCCCTCGGAAACCTTCGAGCGCATCAACGCTTACCGCACCAAGGTCTATCAGGGTACGGACTATCTGGAAGGCATCCGCTCCTTCCTGGAGAAGCGCTCGCCCGAATACAAAGGAAAAGCGTCAGACTTGGACGACTAGTCCTCTACCCTTTCGTGTAATACTGCTTTACGCAGCTCGAAGTTCTGTCCGAGGTATTTCTTGCGGACCTCGGGGTTGTCGGCCAGTTGCTGGGCCGTGCCGCTTTCGAGGATGGAACCTTCGTAAAGGAGGTAGGCGCGATCGGTGATGGCCAGGGTCTCGTGGACATTGTGGTCGGTGATGATCACGCCGATGTTCATGGTCTTGAGCTTGGCGATGATGTGCTGGATATCCTCCACGGCGATGGGATCGACGCCGGCGAAAGGTTCGTCAAGCAGGATGAACTTCGGATTGATGGCCAGGGCGCGGGCGATCTCGCAGCGGCGGCGCTCACCGCCGGAGAGCTGGACGCCCATGCTTTTGCGCACTTTCTGGAGGCCGAACTCTTCGATCAGTTTTTCCAGGCGTTCCATGCGGTACTCTTTGTCGAAACCGGCCATCTCCATGACGGAGAGGATGTTGTTCTCAACGCTCATGGTCCGGAACACGGAGGCTTCCTGGGCCAGGTAGCCGACGCCTTTCTGGGCGCGGCGGTACATCGGGAGGCTGGTGATTTCTTCTTCTCCCAGGAAGATGCGGCCGGAATTGGGCTTGATGAGGCCGGTGATCATATAGAAGCTGGTGGTCTTGCCGGCACCGTTGGGCCCGAGGAGGCCGACGATTTCGCCTTGTTCCACCTCGATAGAGACGCCTTTGACGACGGTGCGTTTGCCGTATTTCTTGACCAGGTTCGTGCAGAATAGTTTCATCGTTAGCTGATCTCGAGTTCAAAGTCTTTGCGCAATGCGTTGAATTCGGGCGAAGTCTCCTGCAAAAACTTTGCCTTGTCGGAGGGCATGTACATGCCGCGGCCGGTGTCGGCCGTCTCTTTCACGTCGACGATGAGACGGATGCTTCTATCGGCGAAGTGTTTCTGGAGGAAGGCTTCCATGCGGGGGCGGCAGTTGCGGTCGATCCATTCTTTCTGGGCGAGGTTGCCGACCTCGAAATGGATGTCTTTGCCGTCCATGGCGGGTGTGGCGTTGGCGATGGCCGACGAAAGGCGGGGCATCTTGCTCTCGCTTTCTGCCAGGGTCTTCCAGATGTCGGCCAGCTTGGTGGCGTCGGGGGAGCCGGGCGCCGGGTTCTGGGCGTCGGCTTCGGCCGCCGCTGCCGGTTCCTGCTTGGCCTGGGCCATCATCTCCTTGATGGACAATCCGGTCGAATGCGTTTTCTTCACCTCCGGCTGTTTCACCTCAGCTTGCTCCGGCTCAGCTGCTCTGATTTCCGTCCCGCTCGCTGAAAAATGCTCGCGGCTCCGGAAATCACCCGCAGCTTTGCCTTGTGCGGCCTCCGGAGCGCCATCAGGCGCTAGCGTAGGCCGTGAGGGTGAGCCTTGAGGCATAGCAGGCCGGAGCGGCGGGGTTTGGGGCAGCGCCCCAGTAACACCTTTCCCCGGAGCCCCGGAGCTTGCGCTTGCGAAGTTTGCCGTAATGTTGCAGATCTTCATCAAGGCAAACTCGATAAGGAGGCGGGGGTTGCCGCTTTGCTTGTAAGCCGTTTCGCAAGCCGTGGTGATGGCCAGGGCTTCGAAGAGAAAGCCGACGTCGCAACGCGCGGCGAAGTCGCGGTAGCGGGCGGCGACCGTCGGGGCGAGCTCGAGCAGCGTGCGGGAAGCGTCGTTTTTGCAGACCAGCAGGTCGCGGAAGTGATTGCTCAGGCCACCGATGAAACTCTGGGCGTTGAAGCCCTTCGAGAGAATCTCGTCGAAAGTCAGCATCGCCTGCGCGTAGTCGCCGGCGAGGAAATTCTCCGTCAGGCTGAAATAATAGTCGTAGTCGAGAACGTTCAGGTTCTTGATCACCTGCTCGTAGCTGATCTCCTTGCCGCAGAAAGCGACCGTCTGGTCGAAGAGCGTCAAGGCGTCGCGCATGGCGCCGTCGGCCTTCTGTGCAATGATGTGCAGGGCGTCGTCACTCACCGTAACGCCCTCTTTCGCCGCAATGTCCTTCATGTTGCGCACCATGTCGTCCACGCTGATGCGGTTGAAATCGTAGGTCTGACAGCGCGAAAGGATGGTCGGGAGAATCTTGTGCTTCTCGGTGGTGGCCAGGATGAAGATGGCGTGGGCCGGCGGTTCCTCGAGCGTCTTGAGGAAGGCGTTGAAAGCCTGCTGCGAGAGCATGTGGACCTCGTCGATGATGTAGACGCTGTAGCGCCCCACCTGCGGCGGGATGCGCACCTTGTCGGTCAGGGCGCGAATGTCGTCGACCGAGTTGTTGGAGGCAGCGTCCAGCTCGTGGATACTGTAGGAACGGCCTTCCGCGAAAGAGCGGCACGACTCACATTCACCGCAGGGCTCCAGGTCCGGGCCCGGGTTGGCGCAGTTGATGGTCTTGGCAAAGATGCGGGCGGCGCTGGTCTTGCCCACGCCGCGCGGGCCGCAGAACAGATATGCGTGCGCCAGCTGGCCGCGCAGGATCGAGTTCTTGAGCGCCCTTGCAATGTTTTCCTGCCCCAACAGCGTCTCGAAGCTGTTGGGCCTGTACTTCCGGGCTGATACGATGAATTGTTCCATAGTCTGCAAATATAGCAATAAAATGTCTAATTTTGCCGCATGATTTACACGAAGACTTTCGACTGCGGCTTGCAGTTCGCTTTCCGCCGCACCCGCTCGCAAGTGGCCTACTCTGCACTGGCCATCCAGTCGGGTACGCGCAACGAGCCGGAGGCCCACAGCGGCATCGCCCACATGACCGAGCACATGCTCTTCAAGGGCACGGCGAAGCGCACCCCGCAGCAGATCAGCAACCGGCTCGAAGTCCTCGGCGGCGAACTCAACGCCTATACGGCCAAGGAGGAGACGGTGCTCTATTCGACGGTTTTGAAAGAAGACACGGCCAAGGCCGTGGACCTGCTCTTCGAGCTCGCTTTCACCTCCACCTTCCCGCAGAAGGAACTCGACAAGGAGCGCTGCGTGGTGATCGACGAGATCAACATGTACAAGGACTCCCCTTCGGAATGCATCTTTGAGGAATTCGAGCGCTTGCTCTTCGAACCCAGTCCCCTGGCCCGTCCCATCCTCGGCACGACCAGGAGCCTGAAAACCATCGATTCCGCCGCCCTGCACGCCTATGTGCGCGAGAACTTCCGCCCCGAACGGATGAGCATCGCCATCGTGGGCAACATGACCCCGCAGCGCGCCGAGAAGATCGCCCTGCAGGCCATCGCCAAATACATTCCCGCGGACTATAAACCGGCGCCGCGGCCGGCACGTCCCGTCCCGCCGACCCAGCTTCCGCGCCCCACCCTCTTCCACAAGGAAGTCGCCAAGAAAAACCACCAGATCAACTGTATTGTTGGCACCAACGCCTACTCTTACTACGATCCGCGCCGCATGGAGCTGATCCTGCTGGCCAACCTGCTGGGCGGTCCGAGCGCCAATTCTCGCCTCAACCAGCAGCTGCGCGAGAAAAACGCGCTGGTCTATGCCATCGACGCGTCTTTCACCCAGTTCGCCGACAGCGGCTCGATGCTCATCTATTTCGGCTGCGAGAAACCCAACCTCGACAGATGCCTGGAACTGGTGCATGCCGAGCTGGCCGCCGTGCGCGAGAAACCGCTGACGGAGAGAGCGTTGCGCATCGCCAAGAAGCAGCTCCTGGGCCAACTGGCCGTGGCCGCCGACAACGGTGAGGCGCAAGCCCTGTCCATGGCCAAGAGCATGCTCGTCTTCGGCGAAATCATGCCTGACGAGGAAGTACGGCGCCGCATCGAAGCCATCACTCCGGACAGCCTGCAGCAGGCAGCCCGCGACGTCCTTGCGGAAGATCGCCTCTGTACCCTGATATTCAAATAGAAATGGACGCATTGGAACGTTACGTCCGAGAGATGTCGACTCCACAGACCGAAGCGCTGGCGTGGGTGGAGCGGCAGTCCTGGCTGCGGACCAGCCACGGCCGCCAGGTCTCCGGCCCGGAAGTCGGTGCGTTGCTGCGGCAGTTCGTGCAGTTGCTCCAGCCACAACGGGTGCTGGAAATCGGCACATTCTCAGGTTATTCGACCCTCTGGATGGCCAGTGCCCTGCCCGAAGGCGGCCGGATCGACACCTTGGAAATCAACGACGAGATGGAAGACCTCATCCGCGAAGGTTTCGCGCGGGCGGGCCTTTCCGACCGCATCCTACTCCACATCGGCGACGCCCTCGACATCCTGCCGACCCTGACCGGACCTTATGAGCTCGTATTCATCGATGCCGACAAGCGGGACTATGTCGCTTATTACCAGTCGGTATTCGCGCTCGTCGTCCCGGGTGGCCTCATCGTGGCCGACAACGTGCTTTGGGACGGAAAAGTCTGCGCCGAGGAGCCGCCCCGCGACCAGCAGACCCGCGGCATCCTGGCCTTCAATGACCTGGTGGCCGGCGATGACCGTGTCGAGAATTTCATCCTTCCCTTGCGCGACGGCCTGAACATCATTCGAAAAAAATAATTATCTTTGTAGGGATTGAATATTCACTAAAATCTATACAAAAATGGGACTCATTAAAGAATTCAAAGAATTCGCGCTCAAGGGCAACGTGATGGACATGGCCGTCGGTGTGGTCATCGGCGGTGCGTTCGGCAAGATCGTCTCTTCGCTGGTCGCCGACATCATCATGCCGCTCATCGGCGCGCTACTGGGCAACGTGGACTTCACCAAGCTGGCCATTACGCTCCGCAGCGAAGTGGTCGACGCCGCCGGCGAAGTCGTCAAACCGGGCGTTTATCTCACCTACGGCAACTTCATTCAGGCTGCCGTCGACTTCTTCATCATCGCCCTCTGCATCTTCTTCGTGCTCAAGGGCATCAACAAGATGACCAAGAAGAAGGAAGAACCCGCTCCGGAACCGGCCGAACCCGTCGTCCCCGAAGACATCCAGCTCCTCCGCGAAATCCGCGACGAACTGAAGAAGAAATAATCCGGATTTTCGGAATTCTTCGCCTATCCCGGCCACCCGCCGGGATTTTTTTTATCTTTGCCGCATGACTTTGTTTCTCACCGGCAGTCCCACCCGTTACGGCGAAGACCATTTTACGGAAGACAATGGCTTCCTGGCCGCAGTTCAAACGGCTTTGCGCGAAGCCACGGGCGGTCGTCGCGCCCCACGCGTGCTGCTGGTGAGCGCCGCACCCGACGACCGCGGCTTCACCCGCTCCGTGAAGAAAGGCATGAGCGACTGCATCCACAAGTCCGGCATCCGAACGGGCACCATCACAATGCTCGAACGGCGCAACGCCCACCGGGCGGCCGAGCTCGTGCGGCAGGCCGACTGGGTGGTGATGTGCGGCGGGCATACGCCCACGCAAAACCGCTTCATCCATGAGATCGGGCTCAAAGACCTGCTGAAAGACTTTCCCGGCGTGATCATGGGCTGCAGCGCCGGTTCCATGAACTGCGCCGACAAGGTATACGCCCATCCCGAACTGCCCGGCGAAGTCGACAGTCCGAGCTATCAGCGCTGGCTCACGGGTCTGGGGCTGACTGACCTTAATCTCATTCCGCACTTCGAGCAAGTGCGTCATTTCCAGGTAGACGGCAAGCGCCTGCTGGAAGACGTGGCGTTTCCCGACAGCCTGGGCCGCCACTTTTACACCTTCCCCGACGGCGGCTACATCCGGATCAAGGACGGCCGCAGCGTGCTCCACGGCGAAGCCTGGGAAATCGCCAGCGGCCACATGCGCCGCATCTGTGAAGAAAACCAATCTTATTCATTTATGAACCTGATTTTCATTTCCCCCCATTTTCCGCAGACCTACTGGCACTTCTGCGCCGGCGCGCGCGCCAATGGCATCAATGTGCTGGGCATTGCGGACACCAACTATGAAAACCTGCCGTGGGAGCTCCGCCAGAACCTCACGGACTACTATAAAGTGAACAACCTGGAAGATTACGGCGAAATGTACCGCGCCGTGGCCTGGTTCGCGCACAAATACGGCAAGATCGACTGGATCGAGTCGAACAACGAATACTGGCTGGAGCAGGACGCCCGCCTCAGGACTGACTTCAACATCACCAGCGGCCTCCACAGCGACCGGATCGCCGCCGTCCGCAACAAGTCCGAGATGAAGAAATACTACGCCCTGGGCGGCATCCCGACGGCCCGGCAGATCAAAGGCGCTGAAGGACAGGAGGCCATCCGGGCCTTCGTCAAAAAGACCGGCTATCCGGTCATCGCCAAGCCCGACAGTGGCATGGGCGCCTCCGGCACCTTCAAGATCCAGAGCGACGATGAGTTGGAAGCCTGGTTCGCAGCCCATCCCAACTACGCCTTCTTCGTCATCGAGGAATTCATCACCGGCCTGCTCGTGAGCTACGACGCCATCTACAACTCCCGCCTGGAACCCATCTTCGAAAACAACTCCGTGTTCCCCACGCCCATCATGGACATCGTGCACGGCAACCTCGACACCTGCTACTGGACCAACAAGACCGTGCCGGCGAAACTCGCCGCCATCGGCCGCCGCACCGTCAAGGCCTTCAACACCCCGGGGCGCTTCGTGCACCTGGAGTTCTTCCAGCTCGACCGCGACCGCGAAGGACTGGGCAAGAAAGGTGACTACGTGGGCCTCGAAGTGAACATGCGCCCGCCGGGCGGCTACACCCCCGACATGATGAATTACGCCCATTCCACCGACGTGTTCCAGATCTGGGCCGACATGGTGGCCTTCGACGAGCGCCGCAAAGCCGAAGGTGAGCAGTTCTACTGCGCCTACGCTTCCCGCCGCGACGGCCTGGCCTACGCCCACAGCCACCAGGAGGTCCTGGACCAGTACGGCTCGGCCCTCTGCTTCCAGGGCCGCGTCCCCGACGCCCTCTCCGACGACCTTGGCAACCATTGCTACATCGCCCGCTTCCCCAACAAGAAAGACATCGATCCCTTCTTCCGCTTCGTCACCGAAAGGAAATAGATAAACTTCGCCCTTCTTTCGCTGCAACGGAAGCAACAATCAATCAGCGCTTTACAGAAAGTCCTCCCCTTCTTAACAAAGGGGAGGATTTTTCATAAACGCCTGACCATCAACTGCGTACATTGCAGCGCAAAACCGCTTACCAGCGGGCTGCGCGAAAGCCTGCAGGACTGTCGATAACTTTTTGGTGTAAATTTTTGTAAATATTTGGAAGAATGTGGAAAATTTTCTTAACTTTGCAACACACATCACTGAACGCATATAGGATACGATGGCGAAGTTTATCGGTTGCTACAAGGCAAAGGTCGACGACAAGGGAAGATTGATCTTCCCTTCCGCCTTCAAATCCAGTATGGGCGAGGGCGCAAGCCTTCGCTTCGTAGTTAAAAAGTCTCTCTTCGCAGAGTGCCTCGAAATGTACGCCTACGATGAGTGGGAAAAGGATTCCGAAGCGGTCAGAAGCCGTCTGAACCCCTTCAACCGGGAACATGACACCTTCTGGCGGGAATACATGAGAGGCACTGCGGACGTAGAGCCGGACGGAAAGCTGGGACGCATGACGATCCCCAAAGCCCTCCTCGAGAAGGCGGGCATCGAAAAAGACGTCGTCTTTGCGGGAAGCAACCACATGATCGAGATCTGGGACAAAGAGAAGTACGAGGCGCAGGAAATGGAGAGCAGAGACTTCGTGGCGCTGGCCGAAAAGATTCTCGGATAGCAGAAGGAGATTCCCGACATGTCTGCGTACCACACTCCCGTCCTCCTCAACGAGAGCATCACGGCGCTTGCCATTCGCGAAGACGGAGTCTACGTGGATGCAACATTTGGCGGAGGCGGCCACAGCCGCGAGATTCTGAAACATCTCAGCCCGAAAGGGCGGCTGATCGCCTTTGACAAAGACCAGGAAGCCCTGGCGAACGCGCCCGATGATCCGAGACTGACCGTTGTCCATGGCGACTTTCGCTTTGTGCACAACTTCGTCAAATACTACGGATATGCGGCGGTGGATGGAATCCTGGCGGACCTGGGCGTATCGTCGCACCAGTTCGATACGGAAGAGCGCGGCTTTTCCTTCCGTTTCGAGAACGCGCCGCTGGACATGCGCATGAACGCTGACGCACCGGTGTGTGCAGCTGATATAGTAAATAGTTATAGTGGGGAAGACCTGGAAAGGATCTTCCGGCTTTACGGCGAGGTAGAGGGCAGCAGGCGGGTTGCGGAACTGGTGGTTTCGGCCCGGGAGAGAAGCCCGTTGAAGACCACGGACGATTTAGGCAGAGCGATTGCACCTGTTCTGCCTAATTTTTTAGAACATAAGTATTTAGCAAAGATATACCAAGCGCTGAGGATTGAAGTCAATGGCGAGATGACTTCATTGGAGGGGTTTATGAAAGGGGCTTTCCGATCGCTCGGGCAAGGAGCACGGCTGGCCGTCATTACATACCATTCATTAGAAGACCGCATCGTCAAGACCGCAATCAGGGACGGCTGCCAGGAAGGGCAGCTCCAGCGTGTGAACAAGAAACCGATTCTTCCCTCCGAGGAAGAAATTGCTTTAAACACACGCGCGCGCAGCGCAAAACTGAGGGTCGCCGAAAGGCAGTAAGACGATGAAAAAACGGGAAAAGGATCCAAACCAACGCAAAGGCCGCTTCAAACGGCTTGTCGACAAGGTGGTCAGCTATCTCAGCGGAGACAAGCTGATCGAGTGGGGCGTGGATCGTCAGCTCGGTTTCATCTTCTTCGTGTTCCTCATCATCTGCGTCTCCATCGCCTGGAGCCTGATGGTGGAACAAAACCTCGTCAAGGTACAGAAAAACGAAAAGGCACTGCAGGAGCTGCGCATCAGCTACCAGCAGCGCACCCTCGACCTGGTGGGCATGAACAACCGCACCCGGATCGACGGCTTGCTGAAGGCGAGCGGCTCCAAGCTGCACGCCCCGGTACAGCCGCCCAAACGCATTGAGATGGAGAAATAGGACGATGCAGGCCAATATTCGAAAAATCGGCGCTTTCTATCTGCTGTTCGTGCTGCTGGCACTGGTGGCAGTGGGGCAGATCGTGAACCTGCAGTTCATCCACAAGCCCGGCCGCAGCTATTCGAAGAAGACCACCCGCGAAGACGTCCTCCCCTGCACCCGCGGCAGCATCCTGGCCGACGACGGGCGCTACCTCGCCTTTTCCATTCCGGAATACCGCATGGGCATGGACTGCGTGCAGCCCGACTCCGCCCTCTTCGCGAAAAACATCGACTCACTGGCCATCTGCCTGGCCAACTTCTACAAGGACAAGAAAGCCGCCCAGTACAAGAAAGAGATCGTGGAGCGACGCAAGGAAGGCCTCAACGGCGGACGCCGCTACCTCTTCCTCAACCGGCGCCTGCTCACCTACCAGGAGATGAAGGAAGTTTCCTCCTTTCCCATTCTGCGCGAAGGTCGCGGACGCGGTGGACGCGACGAGGTGAAAGTGGACCACCGCACCTACCCCTACGGCCGCCTGGGCTTCCGTACCCTGGGCTACATCAAAGACCAGAGCGAGATCCCGAGCATCGGCATCGAGGGCAGCTGCGACACCATCCTCCGCGGCAAGGACGGCATCCAGCCGATGCGCCTGACCGAGGGCCGCAACTGGATCGTCGACACGGACCGTGAAACCATCCAGCCCGTGGACGGCCTCGATGTGCAGCTGACCATCGACATCGACCTGCAGGACATGGCCCAGAACGCCCTGATGGACATCCTCCGCAAGACCAACGAGGTCCACGCGGGCACCGTGGTGGTGATGGACATCCCCACCGGCGAAATCAAGGCCATGGTCAACCTGGAGAAGAACGGCAAGGGCGGCTTCGACGAGACCTACAACTACGCCATCGGCCGCAAGGGCGAACCGGGCTCCGTATTCAAGTGCGCCACCCTGACCACCCTGCTCGAAGACAAGAAAATCACCCTCGACACCGAAGTGCCCGCCATCGTGACCTGGAACTACGGCGGCGGCGCGCCCTTCGTGGACCACTACCTCGACCGCTACAGCACCATCTCCGTGCGCCGCGCCTTCGAGATCTCTTCAAACAACATCTTCCGCATGCTGGCCGCCCGCAACTACGACAAAGATCCGAAGGAATTCCTCGACAAGCTGACCAACGAGCGGCGCATCACCTACGACTTCCCCTTCGAACTCAAGGGCATGGCCAAGGCCACGGTCAAGGATCCGACGGTCAAGACCGGCCGCGGCGCCTGGAACATGAAGGACCTGCCCCAGATCGCCATGGGTTATACGGTGGAGATCACCCCGCTGCATACCCTCAACTTCTACAATGCCATCGCCAACGAAGGTGTGATGATGCGGCCCCACCTCGTACGCAACTATCAGAAGGAAGGCCAGATCGTGAAAGAATTCAAGCCGGAGAAGATCGGTACCGTCTGCAGCAAGGAGACCGCCCACAAGGTATGGGAGGCCATGCGCGGCGTCGTGGCGTCGGAGGGCGGCACGGGTTATCGCCCGTTCAGCGGCTGCCCGGTACAAGTAGCCGGCAAGACGGGCACTGCCCGTATCGTTTTCCCCAACACGGGCCGCTACGAAGACCGCGCCGGTCACAAGATGCACCAGGCCACCTTCGTCGGCTTCTTCCCCTTCGAATCCCCGAAATACTCGATGATCGTGGTCGTCTATTCCGAACCGACCTACAACAACTTCTACGGCGGCAGCTGGAGCGGCCCGGTGTTCCGCCAGGTGGCCGAAGGAATCTATGCCTCCGCCATTGACTGGCAGGATCCCCTCCCGAGGAAGGGCTCCCTCCCCCAGAACGACGGCCTGCTGGCCCTCCAAGGACAGGAAGACATCCACAAAGGCCTGGTCCCCAACGTCAAGGGCATGGGCTTGCGCGAAGCCCTCGCACTCCTCGAGAAATCGGGCTACCGGGTGAACTTCGAGGGACAGGGCATCGTGGAAAGCCAGTCGCCGGCCGCCGGCGATACTGCCAAAGATTTTACCATCGCACTCAAACTGAAAGAACAATATCTGGAGCATGAAACTAAGTAGCATACTGAAAGGCATTGACGTCATAGCCAGCAAGGGCGACCTGGGCCGGGAGATTACCTTCCTGACCTTCGACTCGCGAACCTGCCGCGAAGGCGCGCTCTTCATTGCCGTTCCCGGAACGGCTGTCGACGGACACGCCTACATCGCCAAGGCCGTTGCCGCGGGCGCCAGCGCGGTCCTCTACCAGAACGACACCCCGGGGCTCGACAGCCTTGGCAATACCGTCCTGGTGAAAGTGGCCGACAGCCGCAAGGCCCTCGCACTGGCCGCCGACAACTGGTACGATCATCCGTCCGGCAAGTTGAATCTGGTGGGCATCACCGGCACCAACGGCAAGACCACGACCGTCACCCTGCTCTACAACCTCTTCACCCAGCTGGGATGGGCGTGCGGCCTGATCTCCACCATCGCCAACTACATCGACGGCGAGCGCCTGGAGACCTCCCACACCACCCCCGATCCCATTGAGCTCAACGGCCTCCTGGCCCGGATGGTGGAGAAAGGCTGCAGCTACTGCTTCATGGAAGTGAGCTCCCACTCCGTGGACCAGGAGCGCATCGCCGGCCTGCAGTTCAAAGTGGCGATCTTCTCCAACCTGACCCACGACCACCTCGACTACCACAAGACCTTCGCCGCCTACCGCGACTGCAAGAAGCGTTTCTTCGACGAACTGCCGAAAGACGCCTACGCGCTGACCAACATCGACGACCGCAACGGCGAGGTCATGGTGCAGAATACCCGCGCGCAGGTGCGCACCTACGCCTGCAAACGCATGGCCGACTTCCGCTGCAAGATTGTGGAAGAGAGCCTGGAAGGCATGCTCGTCAGCATCGACGGCACCCAGGTCTGGACCCGCTTTATCGGCGCACACAACGCCTATAACCTGCTGGCCGTCTACAGCACGGCCGTGCTGCTCGGCGCCAAGCCCGAAGAAGTGCTGGTGCAGATGAGCGCCCTCGGTCCGGTGGCCGGCCGCCTCGACTTCGTCCGCGGCGGCAACGACCTGACCGGCGTGGTGGACTACTCCCATACGCCTGACGCACTGGAGAACGCTCTGAAGACCCTCCGCGAGACCTGCCAGGACCGCGCCCTGGTCTGTGTGTTCGGCTGCGGCGGCGACCGCGACCGCACCAAGCGCCCGGAGATGGGTGTCATCGCCGCCAAATATGCCGACCGTGTGGTGGTCACCTCCGACAACCCGCGCACCGAAGATCCGGAAGCCATCATCCAAGAGATCCGGGCCGGCATGGACACTGCAGCCCGCGCCAAGAGCCTCTTCATCACCGACCGCCGCGAAGCCATCCGCACCGCGCTGATGACCGCGCCGCAGGGCGCCGTGATCCTGGTGGCCGGCAAGGGACACGAAGACTACCAGGTGATCGGCACCACCAAGATCCACTTCGACGACAAGGAAGTGATCGCCGAAACTTTTGAAGAAATGAAATAACCGTTGTTTCGATATGCTCTATCATCTGTTTCAATATCTTGAACAAGCAGGCATCGACTTTCCGGGATCCGGCCTGATGCAGTACATTACGTTCCGCGCGTTCTGCTGCGCCGTGGTGGCCATCCTCACCTCGATGGTCGTGGGCAAATCCATCATCGCCAAGCTGCAGAAAGCACAGATCGGCGAGACCATCCGCGACCTCGGCCTGGAAGGCCAGCTGCAGAAGAAAGGCACCCCGACCATGGGCGGCATCATCATCCTGCTGTCGATCCTCGTCCCGATCCTGCTCTTCGGTGACCTGACCAACACCAACGTCCTGCTGCTGATCCTGACCACCGTGTGGCTGGGCCTGCTGGGCTTCCTCGACGATTATATCAAGGTATTCAAACACAACAAAGAAGGCCTCAACGGAAAATACAAGATCGTGGGACAGGTCCTGCTCGGCGTGATCGTGGGCCTGACGCTCTATCTGACCGCCGACCAGGGCGTGAGCTACAGCCGCACCACCATTCCTTTCTTCAAAGGCAATGAATTCGACTACAAATGGCTGATTCCCTTCTCCGGACCCGTGGTCCGCGCGCTGCAGGGCGGTCTCTACGTGCTCGTGATTACGTTCATCATCACCGCCTGCTCCAACGGCACCAACCTGACCGACGGCATGGACGGCCTGGCGGCCGGTGTCTCGGCCATCGTCGGCGCGACCCTCGGCGTCCTCGCCTACCTGTCGGGCCACACGGGCTTCGCCGAATACCTCAACATCATGTACCTGCCCAATATCGGTGAGGTGACCGTTTACGCGGTCTGCCTCGTGGGCGCCCTCCTGGGCTTCCTGTGGTACAACGCGTTCCCGGCCCAGGTCTTCATGGGCGACACGGGATCTCTGGCCCTGGGCGGCATCATCGGCGTGCTGGCCATCCTCATCCGGAAGGAACTGCTGCTTCCCATCCTCTGCGGCGTCTTCCTCGTGGAAAGCCTCTCCGTGATCATCCAGCGCGCATACTTCAAATACACCAAGAAAAAAACCGGCACCGGCGTGCGTGTGTTCCGCATGTCTCCCCTGCACCACCACTTCCAGAAGGAGAATCCCGACGCACTCATCCAGAAGCCGAAACAGATACAACCTGAAAACAAGATCGTCGTACGGTTCTGGATCGTATCCATCATCCTGGCGGTCATCACCATCGTAACCCTGAAGATCCGATAATCATGAAAAAAGCTGTCATCCTCGGCGGTGGAGAAAGCGGCGTAGGCGCCGCCGTGCTGGCCAAAGTGCAGCACTACGACACCTTCCTCTCGGACAGCGGCACGCTCAAGGAGCAGTTCCGCAGCCAGCTGCAGAAATGGGAAATCCCTTTTGAAGAAGGCGGACACACCCCCGAAAAGGTGCTCTCGGCCGACCTCGTGATCAAGAGCCCCGGCATCCCCGAGACGGCACCGCTGGTGGTGCGCCTGCGTGAGCAGGGCACGCCCATCATCTCCGAGATCGAGTTCGCCGGCTACTATGATACGGCCAAGAAAATCTGCATCACCGGCAGCAACGGAAAGACCACGACCACCTCGCTGATCTACTACCTGCTGCAGAACGCCGGCCTCAACGTGGGCCTGGGCGGCAACATCGGCAAGAGCTACGCGATGCAGGTGGCCACCGAGAAGCACGACATCTACGTACTGGAACTCAGCAGCTTCCAGCTCGACGGCATGTACGACTTCAAGGCCGACATCGCCGTGCTGATGAACATCACGCCCGACCACCTCGACCGCTACGACCACTGCTTCCAGAACTATATCAACGCCAAGTTCCGCATCACCCGCAACATGAAGCCGGAAGACTGCTTCATCTTCTGCAACGACGACGAGGTGACCATCGGCGAGCTCAACAAAATCGTGCTGCAGGCCCGCAAACTGCCGTTCACCCAGAACGGAAAGGTGGAAGAAGGTGCATGGCTCGACGACGACACCCTGCGGGTGCGCTACGACGGCGACGAGTTCGACATTCTGGTACGCGACCTGGCCCTGGAAGGCCGGCACAACGTCTACAACTCCATGGCGGCGGCCATCACCGGCAAGATCATGAAGGTCACCAACGAGACCATCCGCAAATCGCTGACCACCTTCGAGGGCGTGGAACACCGCATGGAGAAAGTGCTGACGGTCGGCGGCGTACTCTATATCAACGACTCGAAGGCCACCAACGTCAACTCCACCTGGTACGCCCTGGAAAGCGTGCAGACCCCCATCGTCCTGATCCTGGGCGGCACCGACAAGGGCAACGACTACGCCCCGATCGCCGACCTGGTACGCGAGAAAGTCAAATCCATCGTCTGCCTGGGCGTGGACAACAAGAAGATCAAGGATTTCTTCGGCGGCATGGTGCCCGTCTACGAGACCCTCTCGGCCGAAGAATGTGTCAATAAATGTGCGGAACTGGCCGTTTCGGGCGACACGGTGCTGCTGAGCCCCTGCTGTGCCAGCTTCGACCTGTTCAAGAACTACGAGGACCGCGGACGCCAGTTCAAGGAAGCGGTAAGGAGGCTGTAGCATGAATCAGTTCTGGAAACTCAAGGGAGACCGGGTCATCTGGATCATCGTGGTGTTCTTCGCCATGATTTCGATCGCTGCCGTCTTTTCGTCGAGCAGCTTCCTGGCATCTTCCCGCGGCATCAGCAAGGTCGCCATTTTCATGGAGCAGACCAAGTCGGTGCTGATGGGTTTCCTGGCCCTGCTGATCTGCTACCTCATTCCGCTGCGCTTCTACCGCACCTTCTCCTTCGTCATTTACGGCGCGTCGGTGCTGATGCTCCTGATGCTTTTTGTCCCGGGACTCCGCGCGGAGATCAACGGGGCTGTTCGCGGTATCAAGATCCATGGGCACACGTTCCAGGTATTCGAATTCGCCAAGATCGGTGTGATTCTCTATCTGGCGCGCGCCCTGGAGCTCTGGGGCGACACCCTCGACGACTTCAAGCAATTCGCGCTGAAGATTCTGCTGCCCGTGGGCGCGGTCTGCCTGCTGATCATGCAGAACAGTTTCTCCTCTGCCCTGCTGATCGGCCTGATCAGTTTCCTGGTGCTCTTCTTCATGAACGTGAGCCTCAAGAACCTGGGCATCACGGTGGGTATCCTGATGGCGGCCCTGCTGCTGATGTTCCTCACCTACCATGCCTTCTTTGCCGGGCACCCGCAGCGGCTCGAATCCAGCGTGGGCAAGATCTTCAACCGCTTTGGCACGGTCGAGGGCCGTCTGACCGCCCACTTCCAGAAAGAGGAGCAGGACTTTGAGAGCCTCTCCCGCCAGGAGCAGCAGGAACTCATGGACAAGGACCGCCAGAGTGAAAACGCGAAGGTGGCCATCTCCGAAGGCGGCATCTTCGGCAAAGGGCCGGGCAAGAGTACCCAGCGCTACTCCCTGTCCATGGCCTTCTCCGACTTCATCTATGCCTTCATCGTGGAAGAATACGGCTTGTTGGGCGGTTTGTTCGTCATCCTGCTCTACCTGATCTTCCTCTTCCGCTGCATACGGCTCTGCCAACGCTGCAAAGCCACCTATTCCAGCGTCCTGATCGCGGGACTCGCGTTCCTGATCACGACGCAGGCCTTCCTGCATATTCTGGTGAACGTGCGCATCCTGCCCATCACCGGCCACACCCTCCCCCTGATCAGCCATGGCGGCACGGCTTACCTGGTGCTGAGCGGGGCCTTCGGCATGATCCTCTCCGTCAACAAGCAGCTGGAGAAACAGGATGCCATGGAGCGTGCTGCCCGGGAAGCCGCCGAAGCGGCCATGGTGGCCAGCATCGCCGAAGCGGACGGTTTCCACCAGACCACCTCCGATACCACCGAATTCAATTATACGACTCCCGATGAATAAACCTCGCATCATCATCAGTGGCGGCGGAACGGGCGGACACATCTTCCCGGCCCTTTCCATCGCAAACTCCATCAAGGAAATCTGCCCCGAAGCGGAGATTCTCTTCGTGGGTGCGGAAGGCAAAATGGAAATGGAGCGCGTGCCGGCTGCCGGCTACAAGATCATCGGCCTGCCCGTCGCGGGCCTGCAGCGCAAGCTCTCCCCCAAGAACCTGGCCCTGCCGTTCAAAGTGGCCAAAAGCGTCCGCAAGGCCGGCGACATCATCCGGGAGTTCAAGCCCGATGTCGCCGTGGGCGTGGGCGGCTATGCCAGCGCCCCGCTGCTGTGGAGCGCCTCGCACAAAGGCATCCCCTGCCTCATCCAGGAGCAGAACTCCTATGCGGGCCTGACCAACAAGATCCTGTCGAAGCGCGCCGCGTGCATCTGCACGGCATACGAAGGCATGGAGCGCTTCTTCCCGGCCGACCGCATCATCCTCACCGGCAACCCGATCCGGAAGGAGATCGCCCCGGCCACACCGGAGCAGCGTGCGGAGGGTTATCAGTTCTACGGGCTCGACCCGAAGAAAAAGACGCTCTTTGTGGTGGGCGGCAGCCTGGGTTGCGGCACCTTGAACCGGGTGATGCGCGACTGGGTGGAGCACCGCTCCGACAAGGCGGACTACCAGGTGATCTGGCAGTGCGGCAAATTCTACAAGAGCGGCGTGGATGCATTCATGGCCGGGCGCAAGGTATCGAACCTCTTCTATACGGATTTCATCCAGCGGATGGACCTGGCCTACGCCGTATCCGACCTGCTGGTGTCCCGCGCGGGCGCCGGCACGATCTCAGAGCTCTGTGTGGCGGGCAAGGCCACCATTTTCGTTCCTTCGCCCAACGTGTCGGAAGACCACCAGACGCACAATGCGATGGCCCTGGTCAACAAAGATGCGGCCCTGATGGTCCGCGACGCCGAAGCCGACACGAAACTGCTCAACACGGTGGAAGAACTCATCCACGACGACGCCAAGCTGGCCGAACTGGAAAAGAATATCCTGAAGCTCGGAAAGAAGGATGCTTCGGAAGTGATTGCGAAAGAAGTCTTAAAACTGGTTAAATAATGTATACGCATTATTATTTCATCGGGATCGGCGGCATCGGCATGAGCGCGATTGCCCGGTACTTCAAGAACCGGGGTTTTGCGGTTTCGGGCTACGACCGGACGCCCTCGGCCCTCACGCACGCGCTGGAAGATGAAGGTATCGCCGTCCACTACGAAGACGACGTGACGGCCATCCCGCAGGACGTGGCCCACACCTTCGTGATCTATACGCCGGCCATTCCGGAAGATCTCAACGAGCTGCAATACGTGCGCAGCCACGGCTACGCGCTGTGCAAGCGTTCGAAGGCATTGGGGGAGATTGCCCGCGGCCAGGAGTGCCTTGCCGTATCGGGCACCCACGGCAAGACCACGACCAGCACGCTGCTCGCCCATATCCTGACCGCCTCGGGCGAAGGATGCAATGCTTTCCTGGGCGGGATCTCGAAGAATTATGACACCAACCTGCTGCTGAGCAAGAATCCGGTCCTGGTGGCCGAGGCCGACGAGTTCGACCGCTCGTTCCTGCAGCTGCATCCCCATATCGCCGTAGTGACGGCGACTGACGCTGACCACCTCGACATCTACAATGACCACGAACACGTGGTCGAGGCTTTCGGGCAGTTCACCGCCCAGGTCGATGCAGACGGACACGTCGTGGTGAAAAAGGGCGTCGATGTGCCGCTGGCCAACACCAGGGCCAAAGTCTGGTGTTACGCCTACGACAGCCCCTGCGACTTCTACGCCTCGGACATCCAGCCGATGGAAGGCGGGCGCTTCGATTTCACCCTCAACCATCCGGGCGGACGCATCGAACACTGCTCGGTCGGCATCCCGGGCTGGGTCAACGTAGAGAACGCCGTAGCCGCCTCGGCCGTTGCCTTGCTGCACGGCACCGCTCCCGGCGCCATCCGCGACGCACTGGCCAGCTTCCAGGGTGTCAAGCGCCGTTTCGACATCCATGTCAATACCCCGCGCATCGCCTATATCGACGACTACGCCCACCATCCCAACGAGATCAAGGCGGCCATCAGCTCGATGCGCAACATCTTCCCCGGCCGGACGCTGCTCGGCATCTTCCAGCCGCACCTCTACACCCGGACCCGCGACTTCGCACCCGAATTCGCCGAAGCGCTCAGCGGCCTCGACGCCCTGATCCTTCTGCCCATCTACCCCGCCCGCGAAGAACCGATTCCGGGCGTCAATTCCGAACTCATCTTCGACCAGGTGACCCTCGAAGACAAAGTACTGATTCCCAAGGAACAGCTGATGGACTACCTGGAAACCCGCAACATCGACTGCCTGGTCACCTTCGGTGCCGGCGACGTCGACCGCTTCATCGAACCCATCGAAACCTGGCTCAAGACCCTCGCATGACCAAGCGCATCCTCCTCACCACGTTGATCGTGCTGCTGTCGGGCAGCATACTGGGCTGTTACTTCTACTTTACCAGCCGGCTGGTGTCTGAAGGACAGCAGCAGGCCCGCTGCCGCAAAGTCGAAGTCATCCTGCTCGACTCGCTCGAAAGCCACATTGTGGACAAGGCGGAAATGCACCGGATGCTCGCCAAACAGAGCATCGGCAAACAGATTGACAGCATCGACCTGCACGCACTCGAAACGCAGGTTCGCGGCATGGGTGAGGTGGTCAGCGCGCAGGTTTATACCGCCGACGACCGGACCCTGGCCGTCCAGATTACCCAGCGCAAGCCCGTCATCCGTTTTGAAGACGGAAAAGCGCACTGGTACGCCGATCCGGAGGGCTATCTCTTCCCGGTGCGCAACCCTGCCGACGTACCCGTGGTCACCGGACAGATTCCGCTCCAGCTGGAAAGCGGCTACAAGGGCTTCGCCCCCGCCGCGGAACGCAACTGGACCTGCAGCATGGTGGAGCTGGCGCGATACATCGACAGCAAGCCCGTGCTCAAACGCGAGATTACCCAGCTCGACATCGCCGCCAACGGGGATATTGTGCTCTATACCCGCACCCCCGGTCCCTCCATCATCTTCGGCGACGCCTGCGACTACGTGACCAAGTTCCAGAAACTGGATGCATGGTGGCGCAACATCGAGCCCCAACTGGACGAGAAAAAACACTATAAGACAATCAATTTAAAGTATAACCAACAGATAATTTGCAGGCAGCTATGAGCAGATTCGCAGCAGCATTGGATTTCGGTAGCTCCAAGATCGCGCTGGCCGTCGGTGAGAAAACCGACAGCGGCGTCCGGATCATCAGCTACCACGACGTCCCGTCGGCCGGCATCGAGAGCGGAGAAATCGTCAACGACTTCAAGGTCGAAGAGGTGGTCCGCGGGCTGGTCGAACAGGCGAAGGCCGATCTCCCCGAAGAGATCGACTCCGTCACCTTCGGCCTTTCGGGCAGGGTGCTTCACAGCAAGAACGTACCCATTCAGATCACCCGCCGCGACCCTTCTTCCTATATTCTGGAAGAAGAGGTTCGCCAGATTACCCGCGCGCGGTACAAGACCCCGCTCGAAGGCGACGAAATTGTTTTCGAAGCCGTTCCCCAGAAGTACAGCACCGAAGACCGCATCGGCATCACCTATGACGAGATCATCGGCATGGTCGGTGGCCAGCTTGAAGTGGACTTCAAGCTCTTCTACGGGCGCAGATCGCTTCGTGACCGCCGGGTCAATGTCCTCCAGAAACTGGAATTGAAGCCCGGAAAGGCCATTCTGAATGGCATCGCTTCGGCCCGCGCCGTGCTGAGCCGCCCCGAAATGGAGAACGGTGTGGCGCTGGTGGACATCGGCAAGGGCTCCACGGAAGTGGCCATCATCAAAGACAACATCGTCCGTCACGTGGCCATCATCCCCTTCGGCGGCGAATCGGTGACCACCGACATCAAGAACGTGGCCAACATCACCCGCGACTGGGCCGAAATGGTCAAGCTGCGTCATGGACGCTGCTGCGAAGAATACGCCATCGAAAACAAGAAGCTGGTGCTCAAGAGCGAGAATGAGACCGTGGAAGGTGAACTCGAGATGAGCCTGCTCATCCGGACCGTGGAGGCCCGCCTGAGCGAGATCCTCGACGCCGTCCGCTACGTCATCGAACAATCGGGCTACGCCCGTCGCATTTCCTCGGGCGTGGTCATCACCGGCGGTGTCAGCCACCACGAAGACCTGCTCCAGCTCGCCAGTTCTCTGCTCGGGCAGAAAGTCCGTCTGGCCGCACCGCAGGGCGCCATCGACAACGGCAGCGTGGAAGAGGCCTACGATGTGTATGCCTCCACCGTCGTCGGCCTGGTGCTCGAGGCCCTCGACCCGATGCTCTCGCACGCCATCGACCTGAGCGAAGAGGCCAAACCTGCCCAGCAGGCCGAGGCCCAGCGCATCCAGGACACGCTCTTCGAGGAAGAGAAAGTCAACGAAGCAACAGAGCCGACCCTGTCCAACCGGGAGATGCGGGAACGCCGCAAGGAGGAAGAACGCCGTGCCAAAGAAGAAGAACGCCGCGCCAAGGAAGAGCGCAAGCGCCTCGAAAAAGAGCGCAAGGCCGCCGAAGACGAACGGAAAAAGAAAGAGAAAAAGGGCCCGAGCTTCATCGATATGTTATTTTCTGACAACAACAACGCTTAAGAGATATGGACGTAGATTTGATCCCTACCAGCTGGGAAAAACGGGGTAACATCATTACCGTCGTCGGTGTGGGCGGCGGTGGCAACAATGCCGTTTCCTATATGTATTCCCTGGGCCTCAAGGATGTCGACTTCGTGATTTGCAACACCGACACCCAGGCCCTGCAGAAAAGTCCTGTTCCCACCAAGCTACAGATCGGCCCCATCCTGACCAAGGGTCTGGGTGCCGGTACAGACTATACGGTTGGCCGTCAGGCCGCCGAAGAATCCATCGAAGAGATCGGCAAGCTCTTCGGCGGCGATACGCAGATGGTCTTCGTGACCTGCGGCATGGGTGGTGGCACCGGTACCGGTGCGGCACCGCTCGTAGCCAAGACCGCCAAAGAACAGGGCATGCTGACCGTCGGGGTGGTCACCGTCCCCTTCCGCGATGAAGGCAAGGAGGCGCTCTACCGCGCTATCGAAGGTATCAAGGAACTCAGCAAACACGTGGACAGCATCCTGGTGATCGACAACCAGAAGCTTTATCAGCTCTACGGCAAGATGAACATCTTCACCGCTTTCAACAAGGCCGACGAGGTCCTGGCGACAGCCGTGAAGAGCATCGCCGAGATCATCACCAGCAGCGGCTACATCAACGTGGACTTTGCTGATGTTAAGAAGGTCATGAAAAACAGCGGCGTCGCCATCATGGGTATTGGTGAAGCCGAGGGCGACGACCGTGCCATCAAGGCCGTCGAAATGGCCCTCAAGTCGCCGCTGTTGAATGACCTGAACCTGCGCAGCGTCAAGAACGCCCTGATCAACATCACGGGCAGCTCCGACGCGGAGAACGGCATCTCGATGGAGGAACTCTCGCAGATCATGGAATTCACCTCGCAGTACACCGGCGCCACCATCAACTTCAAGCGCGGTATCGTGTTCGACGATTCGATGGGCGGCAAGATCAGCGTTACCATCATCGCCACCGGGTTCGAGATGTGGCAGCTGCCGGTCATCGATGAGAACGAGGTCAACAAGGGCAACCGCATCGAGGTTCCCTACCGCAAAGATCTGTTCCTGCACCGCAAGAAAGGCACGCCCATCGCACCGGACGACGGCAAGCTCCTCAACAAGAAACGCGTGACGGGCATTCCTGCCCTCATCGTGGAGGACGTGCGCCTCATCAAGGAACTGGAGGACGAGCCGGCCTGCATCCGCCGCGAGCGCATGCTCAACCCCGAAAAAGTCAAGGAAACCCCGGAAGTCAAGGAAACTCCCGCCAGCGAATAAGACCATGGAAAGAAGACGCAGAGTCCGCTTCGCGCCCAGTCCTACGGGCCCGCTCCACATGGGTGGCGTCCGCACGGCGCTCTACAACTACCTCTATGCCAAGCAGGCGGGTGGTGATTTCATTCTCCGCATCGAAGACACCGACTCCCAGCGCTTCGTGCCGGGCGCCGAGGCCTATATCATCGAGGCGCTCCGCTGGTGCGGCATCTACCCCGACGAGGGTGTGGACGAGGCCGGCAATGTGGTGGAAGTCGCTTCGGCGAAACATCCCCACGCCCCCTACCGCCAGTCGCAGCGCCGCGGCATCTACCGCAAGTATGCCGAGGAGCTCGTGGCCAAGGGCTATGCCTACTACGCTTTCGACACCGCCGAAGAGCTCGCTGAGCTCCGCCTGGCGGCCGAGGCTGAAAAGAAAACCTTCACCTACAACTGGGAGACGCGGGGAAAGCTAAAAAACTCACTCACGCTCCCGGCCGAAGAGGTTGCCCACCGGCTGACGGAAGAAACGGGTTGGACCATCCGTTTCAAGATTCCAGAAAACCGCATCGTGCAGATGGACGACCTCATCCGCGGCCACATCGAAGTCAACAGCAACACGCTGGACGACAAGGTTCTGTGGAAACGCGTGGACGAGCTGCCGACCTACCACCTGGCCAATATCGTGGACGACCATCTGATGGAGATCACCGAGGTCATCCGCGGCGAGGAATGGCTGCCTTCCCTGCCCCTGCACTATCTGCTCTACGAGGCTTTCGGCTGGCAGGACACGCAGCCGCGTTTCGCGCATCTGTCGCTGCTGCTCAAGCCTGACGGAAAAGGCAAGCTCTCGAAGCGCGACGGCGACCGCCTCGGTTTCCCGGTGTTCCCGCTGCGCTGGGTCAACGCCGAGGGCGAGGTGTCGCGCGGCTACCGCGAAGACGGTTACTACCCCGAGGCCTTCGTCAACATGCTGGCCTTCCTGGGCTGGAATCCAGGCACGGAACAGGAGATCTTCTCGCTCGACGAGCTGGTGAAAGTGTTCACGCTGGAGCGTGTCGTCAAGTCGGGCGCACGCTTCAACCCGGACAAGGCGAAGTGGTTCAACCAGGAATACCTGCGGATGCGGCCCATCGAAAAACTGGTGGCCGAATTCCGCGCCGCCGAAGGCCCCCGCGTGGCAGCCTTCAGCGATGAATATATTGCTGGCGTGCTTGAGCTCATGCGCGAGCGCGTTCACTTCCCCACCGAATTCCATGACGCGACTTTGTTCTTCTTCGAAGCCCCGACGGAATACGACCCGGCGGCCGTCGCCAAGTTCTGGAAAGACGAAATCCCGACGATCATCCCGAAGGTCCGCGATTTCATTGCCGGCATCGAGCCCTTCACGAAAGAGCATGTGGGCGAATCGCTCGAAAACCTGATCCGCGACAACGCCTGGCCCATGGGCAAGGTGATGAACACCCTGCGCCTGTTCCTGGTCGGCAAGTCGGTCGGCCCCGGCGTCGCCGAAATGATGGCCCTCATGGGCAAGCCCGAGGTTCTTCGGAGAATTGACAGAGGTATAGTTTCTTTGAAATAACGGATAGGATTGCGCTTTAAGCGCAATCCTCAACAACGATTGAATATGAAAATTGGTTTTGCTTCGGATCATGCTGGCTATGAATATAAGCAGCAATTGATCGCATACGTGCGGCGGAAAGGATATTCTGTCGTGGATTACGGGACACATGGCACGGCCAGCGTCGACTATCCGGACTTCGCCCACGACCTCGCCCACGGCATCGAAAGCGGCGAAGTCGACTGCGGCATCGCCCTCTGCGGCACCGGCAACGGCATGGCCATGACCCTCAACCACCACAAGGGCATCCGCGCCGGCCTCGCCTGGAACCGCGCCATCGGTGCCCTGGTCAAACAGCACAACAACGCCAACGTCCTGGTCATGCCAGCCCGCTTCATCACCCTTCCGATGGCGCGCCTCATCGTCAAGACCTGGCTTGAAACCGAATTTGAAGGTGGAAGACACCAGCGCCGCATCGAGAAGATTCCTTGTGCTTGACGGATGTCCAGTCGAAGACGGCATGGCCGCCTTCTTCGAAGCGCATCTCTCGCACGACCTGGCGGATTATCCCGACGGGATCGTCCTCCCTTTGGACAAACCCTACCGCTGGACCTCCGCCGACCTGGTGCGCAAATGCAAATTTACCCTGCAGAAACACTTTGGCCTCCGCAAGCTGAAAGTCGGCCACGCCGGCACCCTTGACCCGCTCGCCACGGGCTTGCTACTGGTGTGCATCGGCAAGGCCACCAAGCTTGCGGAGGTACTGCAGGCTTCCGAAAAGGAATACCTGGCCACGGTCGAATTCGGCGCCACCACGTCGTCTTTCGACCTGGAGCAGCCCATCGACCAGTATTTTCCGTACGAACATATCACCGAAGAAGCCGTCCGTGCCGCCCTGCCCGCCTTCACCGGTCCGCAGGACCAGGTACCGCCGCTCTTCTCGGCCAAGATCGTGAACGGTCTCCGCGCCTACGAATATGCCCGCAGCGGCGAGCCGGTCGAGCTCAAGACCAACCGGATCGAAATCTATGACATCGCGCTCGAAGGCTTCACGCAGCACAACGTGATGACGGGCGACGACTACGCCGTCGACCCTGTCGTGCGCCACGTCCACAACTACCACACTTCTTCGACCAGCGACGGGCCCCGCCCCGCCGCGGTACTCCGCATCCGCTGCTCCCGCGGCACCTACATCCGTTCCCTGGCCCGGGACCTCGGCCTCGCCCTCGGCTCCGGCGCCTACCTCACCGCCCTGCGCCGTATCGCCTCCGGCGACTTCCGCATTTAAGGCTGCTGCGTAAATGCGTTGATGACGGCCATGAGGGAACGAACGTCGCCGGAACGGTCTTCTTCCTCATCGCCGTTCCCCTCGGCCTCGCCGGCCTTGCTTTCCCCCGGCTGCTTTCCATCTTTTAGCTCATAATAGCGTTTCAGAAAGTGGTCGGCGCCCGACCAGATGGTGTGAATGTATCCCTGGAATCGGGCAGCGGTTTCGGGCGAGGACTGGGCCCGGAAGCGCTGCTGGTCGTCGATCTGCTGCAGGCAGACGTCCGGATTGCGATAGCCGCAGGTCGCCACTTGAAAACCTTTAAGGGCAAAATAGACGGCTGTAAGGTCAGCACGCTCATAATGCCAGTCGCAGATGAACACATCCTTCGGGATACGGTCGATGGCCGGCCAGGTATCATTGTAGCTGGCCTCCCATTCGCCGATGCCCGTGGTTCGGCCGTCGATGAGCCGGTCGCCCCAGATCATGAGCTGGCGGCCCTTTTCAGCCAGATGGTTGCGGATCAGTGTCACCTCACCGGCGAAGAGATCGGCCTTGTCCTTATCATGGCAGCGTGGGCACTCTTCCTCGCCCAGATAAAACACTTCATCCATTCCGGCATGGAAGGCATCGGCCTCGAAGGCATCGCAGACTTCATCGACCACCGCGAAGACAACATCGTGGACTTCCGGATGCAGCGGGCAGTAACTCTTGCAATAAAGCCGTTCCGGATTGGGCCAGGGTGTATAGTCCTCTGTCTTGACCGACGGATTTTCGTCGAACTGGGGATATTCCCGCAGCAGCGCGTGCGTGGTTTCAGCCCACGACTGGTGGCCCAGCAAGTTGATCTGTGGCACAAGACGGATGCCGTGCTCTCTACAGAGGGCCACGATCTGTTTCACATCTTCCTGCTTCAGCGGATTCGGATCGCAAAGTTCAGGATACGATTGGTATGCGTAATTCCAGTCTACTCGCAGGATCAGCACATTAAAATGTGCCGGCGCCAGATCTTCTTCAATGAAATACAGGAATCTGTCCAGGCTCTCCGGTTTGGGCGCCTCGATCGCCAGGCCGCGGATCGGAAGCATTGCCCCTGCCTCCCCTTTCACGTTACATTTGTAGGACGGGGAAAGCACGAGAAATGACAAAGTCATCAGAAGAAAAGACAAATGTTTCATGATGGGAGGGGGATTGTTATTGATTATTACGATGCTTACGCGGAACCGTAAAACTGTCTACAGTGCCTCCGTGCTGGTCGTAGACCATAATCCGGAGGCAGGTGGCCTCGACATCGACCGTGCAAGCGCAGCTCATGTCGAGCTCTCTGAGATCAAGCACCTTGGCATGACGATGACTCTCGGTGAGGGATCGGTCCAGAGGCCGGCGCTTGTCACCGCTGGAACCCATATCGAGGTAATAGGTCCCCTTCTCTGGATCGGTTGTAGGACAGTCGCCATCAAGCGCGAAGGTACGGGAATAGATATGGTCGTGGCCACTCAGTACCAGGTCAACGCGATATTTCCGGAATACGGGGAACCACTGCGGGCGCAGGTTCCGGGCCACAGCGGAATCCACGATTTCCGATCCGAAGATGGACTTGTGCTCAAAAACTACGAGATACTGGTAGGTACCGGACAAACGGTCCAGCGTTTCTTCGAACCAGCGTACCTGATCGGAAAAACGAGCACCAGTGGAGATGTCAGAATTGTGCATATCCAGCGACACAAAAAGGACGTTGTTGCAGCGGAACCAATAGGAAGTATTGCGGCTATCTGGAGCACCGTTATCAGGGAACTTGAACAGATGATTGAATGTGTAGGCATAGTCATACTGGGGATAGTGCCCGTCAACCTTGTCGGAGGCCCAGTAAGCATGGTCCCCGGGGGAGCAGGCGTAGACAAAATCCCGGAACACGTCGTTGTCCAGAAGGTAGCTCCACTCATACTCGTTTCCCGCCACGTCGATATGATCCCCGCTGCAGAGCATCAGGACAGCATCTGAGGCCATTTCTTTCATCTGCTGGATCAGCGGCAGTGTCACGGGATTTTCTCGATGCTGGAAGTCTGTGAATGCGACAAACTTCCAATCACCTGGCGCACCTGCGGTTCGAAAGCTGCGGACATCCGATTCGGCCCAGTCCGTCACGATCTTGTAGCGGTAGTGGGTATCGGCGGCAAGGCCGCTGAGGGTTGCATAGCACACATAGCGTTCCTGCGTATAAAAAGTGGAATTCCTGGCCGTGTTCGGGATTTCAGCCGTACTCCAGCGCTGGCAGACTGGCCACGCCTTCTTAGCCAAAGTGAAATCCGGATCTGATTCCAGGGTATACAGAACGTAACTGTCACTACTGCCGCAATGGTAGTTGATGGTAACGGCGCTGTTAGGATTCTCAGCCACTGTAGTGACGATATGCCAAATCATTTGTTGCCCGTAACCCATAGGGCAGTACAACCATGCGGAGAGTATCAGAAGGAGTATGAAACGTTTCATAGCCTGATTGCTTTGTATGTAAAGGTAGTCATTATTACCCGGAAAATGATTATCTTGCAAAAAAATAGACTATGAAACACTTCACTTGTTTTCTTGTCGGCCTTGGCATTTTGGCCAGCCTGATGCTATCCGGCTGCGGCACGGAAGAGCAGCAATATGTCAAAAAGGCTGTGAAGCTGATGAACAAGCACGGACTCTTTGCCGAGGGACCGGCATGGGAGACGGCGCGGGCCGCCGCGCTGGCTGCAGAGCCGGCCACGATGGAAGAAGCCTACGATGTGTGCCGGGCTGCCCTGAAGGTGGCCGGGGGCAAACATTCTTTCCTTTCCACGGTAGAACGACAACAGGAATCGGCCGCCGAAGACAAGGAGACTGAACCTTCCGTCAAATTGCTCAATGGCGGCATCGTCCTGATTACGCTGCCTGCTTTCAGCGGACAGAGCCAGGACGATAATCAGCGCTACGCCAGAACCGTGCTCGACGCCCTGCCGGAAACCGAAGACATCCAAGGTGTCGTCATCGACCTGCGCGGCAATACGGGTGGCAATATGTATCCCATGATCGCGGCCATCCACCGCTTCCTGCCCGACGACACGATCCTGCGCTTCAAGAGCCGCCAGTTCTCGACGCCCATCACGAAAATCTTTGTCCTGCAAAGCGTCGGCATCATGGAGAAGCCGCTGATCCTCTGCCCCGTCGCCCTGTTGACCGATGACATGACGGCCAGCTCCGGCGAGGCGACACTGCTTTGTTTCAGGGGATTGGCTAATGCCCGTAGCTTCGGTGGCCCCACGGCGGGCTACGCTTCCGCCAACACGCCCTACCGCATGCCCGACGGCTCGCAACTCGTGCTGACAATCGGCTGCGACATGGCCCGCACGGGCGAACTCTTCTGCGACGACCCCATCGCACCCGATGTGCTGACGGAACAGCCGCTCGAAGAAGCCCTGGTTTGGATCAGCAGCCGCTAGCGGCTATTCTTCCATGAACAACTCGCCCTTGATGTATTCGATGCTCTTTTGGGCGAACTCGTAGCCGCGGGAGCCGGGGCGGGCGAGCTTCAGATACTTTTCGTAGTATTCCAGGGCCTGCCTGTATTTCTTCTGGCGTTCGTAGCAATAGGCGATGGTCGACAGGGCCTGGATGAAGGAGGGGTTGTAGCGGTACGCTTCCTGATAGTGCGCGATGGCCTCGTCGAAGCGTTCCATGCCGTAGTAACCCGTCCCGTACTGCTGATGGATGCGGGAAACGAAGGCGGAATCCGGCCGTATCATGTCGGAGGCCTTGTCCAACCAGGGCTTGACCTGCTTTTCGAAGGGCCGGTACATTTCGGATTTGACGGCGCCGATGGCCCACGCCAGGTTGGCATCGCTCGAATCGATGGCCCAGGCCCGCTGCAGCTCCCGCTCTGCCGCATACGTAACGTTGGTGTGCCAGAGGCTCTGCCCGAGATAGTAATGGAGCGGATAATTGTCCACGCCCAGGTCTTCCAGATGCTGGAAGATGACATACGAGGAATCGTATTCACTCTTTAGGTAGTAAGCCAGCCCCCGGATGGGCAGCACCGTGAAATTCTCCGGATCGTAGGCCAGGTAGTCGTCGGTCAGCGCGATCACGCTGTCATAGTCTTTGTCGGCGAGGAGGATATTCGCCGCCTTGCTCACCACGGTTTCATTCAGTGGCTTGAGCGCAAGCGCGTGCTGGTAATATACCAGGGCGGAGTCGGACTGCCCGGCCAGGTTGAAGGCGTCGCCCGTCAAGGCGACCACAGCCGGGATGGAATCCTGCGCCAGGATCTGCTGCCCGAAAGCGGCGGTGGCCCGATAGTCTTTCATCCGGAAAGCGATCTGCATCTGCTTGACCTGATAAAGCAGGTTGTCCGGCGCCTTCAGGGACAGCAATTGGTACGTGCCGGCCGCCGCTTCGTAGTCGCCGTTGATGAAGTGGCAGTCCGCCAGTTCGGCGAGCACCTCTTCGTCCATCGTGCCGGGCGTTACGAAGGCGGAGATCCGTTCGATGGCGGCATCCGTCTTAAAGATACTCTTCAGGTAGCGAGCCTGTGCGAGCGCCTCCCGGCGGAGCGAGTCCGCAGGCTGTGCCGCCGCCGTGACGACAGTCATCACGGCGGCCAGCACAAACGGCAGATAAGCGGTCCGTTTCATTTACTTAGCTGAAAGACGAGCGGGAAGTTGTAGACGACACGGGCCGGCTCGCCCCTGACGGTGCCGGGCGTCCATTTCGGGGACAGGGAGACGACTCTCACCGCCTCTTCATTGAGGATCGGATGGACACCGCGCAGCACTTTCACTCCCGTAACGCTGCCATCTTTCTCGACGGTAAACTGGACCGTCACGCGACCCTGGAGGCCCTTGTCTTTCGCCTCAGGCGGATACTGCAACCGCTGGTTCACCCAACGGGAGAAGTTGTTGGCGTCGCCGCCTTCGAACTTGGGTTTGGTTTCGACCAGAACGAAAGGAATGGCTTCGCCTTCATCGGCCGGCTCTGTCTGGGTTTCTGGCTCGGCCGCCGGGGTTTCCACGGCGGGCGTCACTTTTTCGCTGACTGTGGGCTCCGCAAGATCTTCGGGCTCTTTGGAAGTACATTCTGCCAGCAGCAGCATAGCGGCGGCCAGCAGCGGGAGGAGGAGCAGCAAGGAGAACTTTTTCCAGGCTGCCTTGGTGGTGGTTTGCATCATCGTAATACGGTTTTTGAGTTGGGCGTGATTAAAACCGTTGGCCAGGAGGAAACGCTTTTCCCCCACGGCTTTCTTCACGAGTAATAATTGGTATTGCGTTGCATCGATGCCTTGGTTGAGGACGAAGTCGTCGGCTTCGTATTCGTGGAGTAGTTTGAGCTCGGTCCGGCAGATCCACACCAGCGGATTGAACCACTGGAAGACCGTCAGGAGCGAAGAGAGCAGCAGGTCGCGGGAATGCCCGCAGCGCACGTGGGCGCGCTCATGCGTGAGGATGGCGGGATAGCGTTCGAAGTCGCTGCGCGCGATGACGATGTGCCGCATCCAGCTGAAGGAGGGCGTTTCCCGGTCCAACAGGTGGAGCGTGTAGCTGGGGTGCTTTTCACCGGGCGTGTGCCGGAGCAAGCGGAACATACTGCCGTAAGAATGAACATAAAAGGCGAATGTCGCCAGCGCACCAACGGCATAGAGAACCAGCAGGAGGATCTGCCACAGGGGTATGCCCAGCCCTGCCGCTTCGCCGGTCTCGACGATGGGCGCACTGTCGTTGTACGCGACCACAAAGACCGGCTCGATCCACTGGGAATAGATCGTCGGATTCGGGAGCCGTACCGGAATCAGCGGCAGTAGCAGGCAAAGCACGCTGCCGGCCAGCAGGACAATACGGTTGAAGCGGAACCATCCGCTGCGCCGCATCACCAGCAGGAAGAATGCGTCGAAAACGGCCAGCAGAAGCGCGCACTTCAGGATATATAAAAGAAAACTGCTCATTTTCGCTGGTTTTCAATTTGGGCGATGAGCGCCTTGAGCTCATCCAGATCCATCTTGTCCTCCTCCACGAAGCGCGAGACCACGCTCGCGTAGGAATTGGCGTAGAATTTTTCGACAGTATCGGAAATCACCTGGTCGGCAAAGCCGCGCTCGTCCACGAGGGCGTAGTAGCGGTAGGCATTGGCGAATTTCTCGCGGCCTACATAGCCCTTTTCTTCGAGGAACCCTACCTGGGTGGCGACGGTGTTGTAGTGCGGTTTCGGATCCGGGAAATGCTTGAGCAGGTCCTGGATGAACATGGGCCCATGGGCCCAGAACATCCGCAGGATCTCATCTTCTTTGGCAGTCAGTTTCTCCATTTTCACTTCTTTACGGGATTATTCCCGATACAAAGATAATACTTTTTTCTTATTTCCTAATATTTTTCGGAGAAAAACGAAAATTTTACGGAAACTCTTTGACGCAAGATTTTGTATCTTTGTGCATCTTAGTGTTGTATGAAGAAACGTAATCTCGAAAACAAGGCCGGTAAAACCGGTTTCTTTGCGATGTTGCTGGCGCTGGTCGGCATCAGTGCCACCAGTTGCTGGCCTGTCTGCATGTACGGTACACCATCGGCGGAATGGTCGGTCAAGGGAAAGGTCATTGATGAGGCGGGCGAGCCCGTCCCGGGCCTCCAGGTGGCGCTCGGCAACAGAGTGGACAACGAGCCCGGCGTCATCTATGACGAGAACTACTATCCGCTCGACACCTTAAAAACAGGTCCCGACGGAACGTATCAGATCGTCCGCAACGGCTTCCCGCTTTCCCAACTGCAGGTCGACGTGAAAGACATCGACGGAGAGGCCAATGGCGGCGAATTCCAGGATGTAACCCTTGTCGTCAGAGACTTCCAGTTTGAAGACGGCGACGGCGCCTGGTATTCCGGCCACGCCGACATCAACGTCCCCGACATCGTCGTCAAGAAGAAATGACTCGCACCGGCATCCTTCTCTGCCTGTCCTGCCTGTTCGCGCTGTTGGCCGGGTGCGATCCCGTCGACAACCCGGGTGGGGGCGGTGAATCACCGATTTTTCCCGAGGAATCTTACGGCGTGGAGATCGGGACCTTTTACTTGGAAAACCGCAACATAACCCTGCGGCTCATGGACATCACGAGTCTCTATGAGGAAGTGGGGTATCTGAGCTGGTCCGTTCCCGTGAGCCACGTCTCCTATCAGGATCTGCCGACAAGCCTGAAGGAGCCTGTCAAGCAATATGCCCTCGGTGCCCCCAGCCAGGTCTATCGGATGAAATGGCGAGGAGAGACGATCTATCATCTGATTACCTACTATATGGATGACTGGCAGGGTGTCTATAAGCCTTCCGGCGAGAGAATCGTTTTCTCATCGATGGAAGAATATCTCCAGTTCCTCCAGGAAATCAGCGACGTGAACTGCCTCCTGCTCATCAACACGGAAGTCGTGAAGAGTGCAGAGGGCGCCCCGAATCTGTTGGAAGGCACCTGGCAGAGCGACTGGTTGCATCTGCACCACGATATCGGAGGCAGCAACGGCAGCGGCACCGATGACCAGGTTGAACTCTATGCCAACCTGCCCTTCTCCATCACGGAAGTCTGCCATTTCAAGAAAGACGGCACGGGATACCTGCGGACCATCAAGACGCTCAAAGGCGGTAAGCAGGAAGTCTCCCTCGATCCCTTCACCTATTACCTGACGAATTATCAGACGAGCAATTCCCTGCGGAACTACTCTTATATCTGCTGTTTTTCGGCGGGCGATACAATTGAATATACCGCCCGTTCCCTCGATGACTTCAGCAAAGTCTTTGACCGGGCCTTCACCTTTGTGACCTATCCCTGGTACAAGCAGAAATCGGATTCCTTCTCCAGCAAGAAGGGCGACCCGAAATATGGCATCCCGGCAAAGGATGACAAGGTACCGCTCGTTGGACGCTGGTACGGCAAGGACGTGGCTTCTGCCTTGACCTTCGGTATTCATTCCTACACCTGGGTGTTCCGGAGCGACGGCACCGGCTATCAGCTTTCCGGCCGGCAGTTCTACCAGTCCTTTGCCTACACGGTGGACGGTAAGAACGGTTCCGAATTTCAGCTGACCCTCTACAAATACGACACGGGATTCTTTATTGAGGACGGTTTCTGGAAGGAAGGTGACTGGACTTACAGCTATGTCCGTCAACCTGTTCCGACGGGAAAACCGATGAAAGCGAAAGTATCCGAAGACGGCAACAGCCTGGAGCTGGAAGGCTGTAATATACGGAGCGCAGACTTCAGCCTGACCCCCATCGTCTTCCAGCGGGTCAGCCGCTAGCCGTCTCCATCGCAAAGCAGCTCTCCCTGCGCCATAGGGTCTGTCACGAAAGGCATGCAGGCGCCGCTATTTCCCTTTCGTGGAGGCGTTTCTGGGGAAAACGCCCGATTCAGTGACGCGAAAGGGACGAGATGGATGAACCGTCCCTTTCGTGACAGGAAAATGGGATCAAGGATCTTCTGTATTATTACTATAATTTTTAGTTGTTAAACTAAATTCTTTAGTATATCTTTGCAGAAAAGATTTCTCATGAGAATACACGCAAGGATCGAAGCGGCCGTCCTGCTGCTGGCTTGCCTGATCCTCTGTATTGGCTGCGGCAAAAAAGAGAACGACACGCCCGTGATCAATACGGAGGACGAATACATCGCCGCGACGAAGGCATTGAATGCCCGGCAAAAGAGTATCTACATTCAGCATTTATCCGACAAAGAAGAAAACCGCCAGCTACGCGAGTTGAACGAAGAACGCATGCAACTGGCCGTGAAACATGCCGCCACTTCGCCTACAGCCCTGGCCGATGTCACCGACAATTGCGTCCGCATCCCCCGCGAACAGGTACGGGAAGTATACAACAGCCTGAATCCCGGCATGAAGAGAACGCATCTGGGCAAATCATTCAAGTCCTATATTGATAAAAAAGGTATCCTCGTGGGCGATCCCTTGCCGCACTTTGACGGCGTAGGCGTGGATGGGAAACCCTTCGACTGGTCGGTGACCGATGGGAAACGCATCCTTCTGATTTACGAAGGATGGGGTTATTTGAAGCGCGATACCCATTTTTGGTTCAAAGACCTCCTCTCCGCCACTGATCGTGACAGCCTGGCCGTGGTCGCTTATGTTTATGCGGGCTCTCAGGCTGAACTTCAGCAGCGGGTCAAGGCTTTTCAACTAGAGCCCTATCTGGTGATTTCCGACCTGAAAGGAAAGGAAGGCCCACTCGACAGGAAGATGGGCATCCATGGCATCCCAACTTACTATTACACAGACAGCAACGGCATCGTACGCCGGGTCATGAGCGGTTTCCAGGAGGAATTGTTTACCTATTATACCGGCCTATCTCCGGAATGGGGAGAGAACTGGACTGAATAAGCGGAATAACTTTTGCAGGCGTTTTGCGTCCTTTATCATGATGAAACGTATCATTATTATACTTTGCTGCCTGCTGGTTGCGACGGCAGCCCGGGCCCAGTTCATTCCCGGAGGTCTTTTTGAGCGGAACCAGGGTTCCGTCATTGTCAAAGCGCTGGAAACCGGTACCGACAAACCGATTCCCTATGCTTCTGCCTACCTGACGGCCAAGAATGACACCCTTATTACCAATTTCACGCTGACCGACACCACCGGCCGAGCGCGCATCGAAAAGGTAACGCGCGGCACCTACATCCTGACCGTCGAGATGCTGGGCTACAAGACCTATAATAAAGAATGCTATTTCTCCTTCGACTGGGACCGTGACTCCGTGGACCTGGGCATTATCCATATGTCGGAGGACGCCGAGATGCTCGATGCCGCGCATGTGTCGGCCATCGGCAACCCCATCGAGATCAAGCAGGACACCATCATCTTCAACGCCGCCTCCTTCGTCATGGGCGAGAACTCCATGCTGGAGGACCTGCTCAAGCGCATGCCGGGCATGGAAGTATCCAAAGATGGTACAGTCAAATACAACGGCGAGACCATCCAGAAGATCACCGTGGGCGGCAAGACCTTCTTCTTTGACGACCCGAAGATGGCTCTCAAAAACCTGCCGGCCAAGGTGGTCGACAAGGTGAAGGTCATCGACAAGGTGAGTGACTCCGAACAATTTACGGGCGTGGCCACCGACCGGGAGAAGGTGATGGACCTGGAATTTAAACAGGAGTTCCAGAAAGGCTGGTTCGGCAACGCGACGGCCGGCGCCGGCACGACGATAGCCGGCGACCGCAAGGACGAGATGGTCGACAACCGCGGCTTCCTCTATACCGGCAACGTGATGGCCTCAGGCTATAACGAAAAAGACCAGATTACCCTGGTGGGCGGCGCCTACAATGCACCGATTTCGGAGGAAAATGCTGTATTCGTGATTGTTTATGGTGACGATGACGATCGGTCGCGGGTAGAGATCGGCGGCGGTGGCGGTGGCATCCAGACTTACTGGCAGGCCGGCGCCAACTACAACACGACGCGCATCAAAGGGTTGGAGAGCACCGCGGCGGCCAACTACAACCATTCCTTCAACGACTCCCGCAGCCGTGCGGAACGGACGACCTTCGTTCAGAACAGCAGCGACATCTTTACGGAGACCGAGAACAAAAACTTCACGACCAACGACAATGTGAAGGTCAACCTGGAACTGAAAAATACCAACCGGAAGAAAGTTCTCTTCGACTTTGAGCCCACCTTCCGCTATACCGGCGGAAAAACGGAGCGCTACAACGACAACGCGTCGTCGAATGTGATCGACGGGCAGCAGTTGAACAGTGCAACTTCGAAGAATTTTGCGGTATCCCGTCAGTTCTCACACAGCGCCTTCCTCAGCCTGGGCCTGAAGGAACTGGGCGGCAACAAGAACCGCAGCATCACCCTGTCCGGCAACTATTCCCTGACGGATTATGACGCGGACAGCCGCGAGTTCTCGCAGACCCTCCTGCAGGCGTCACCGGATCCCGTCACCCGCGATCTGTTCTATGTGACGGATAACCGCAATTATAGCGGGAATGTCCGCCTGGCATATAACGAGCCGATTGCGGAGCGTTGGACCCTGTCGGTCAACGTCAACAGTTCCGGTTCCTGGCGCAACAACGGAAAGGATGCTTTTGACCGCAGTTCCGGCTCAGCCGGGTTCAATCCTTCGGTTATCGACAAGAAGGACTATACAAAACACAACGACTACTATTCTACCTATACGAAGAATACCTACATCTATTTCAACGAAAGTGTACAGTTCCAATACAAGAAAGACCGGACCTCTCTGCAACTGGGCGCCCAGATGCAGGAAACGCTCAACGAGACCCGCGCCAAATCGCTGGGGCGAGAAACGGAATCCGGGCTGGGCGAGTGGCTTTTTGACTGGAATCCGTATCTCAACATTCGCTGGACGAAACAGCAAAACAGTTTCAGCATCTATTACAATGGACGCTCGACCCGTCCTTCGGCTGCAAACCAGCTGCCCGTACTAGACATCTCCGTGCCGACGCGGCTGCGGATGGGTAATATCTACCTGAAGCCAGCGTATGGTCATTATCTCAACGGAAGCGTTTATCTCAACAACCCGCAGAAGCAGCGCAGCTTCAATGTCTATCTGAATACCTCCATGAACCAGCGCCAGATGGTAACGGCCAGTTGGTTCGACGACGACGGCATCCAGTACAGCATTCCGGTCAACTCGGCCAAGCCGGCCATATCGGCCTCGCTGTATTCCGGTGCCCAGATTCCGGTGACAAAAAACAAGAAACTGAAACTGTCGGCCGGGCTTTCTCTTTCAGAAAGCCGTTCGGTGAGCTACCAGAACACCCGTCGCCTGCCCGGACTGGATGTCGATACCTTCGACTATACCCAGTTTATGGAAAGCTTCTGGGGCGATGAAAGCGGCAATCTCTTCTACTCCGGTCAAAGCGGCTTCAGCGAAAGTATTACCAACAGCCTGTCTCTCTCGCCGCGCCTTGGCATGGATTATCGCGGAGACGCGATCAGCATCGAATTGGAAGGCCGGACCACTTTTCAGTCGGCCCATTATTCCCTGGACAGCAAAGCAGACACAAAGACCTGGAGCAGTTCGGTTTCGCTGGACCTGGAATGGGAGACCAAGCACGGATGGGAGCTGATGAATTACATGGACTACCACTTCTACCACGGCTTCCCTGAAGGTTACAACCTTCCGTACCTGATGTGGGAAATCAGCGTCGTCAAGAACATCAAGCAGTTCTCCATCGGTGTCCACGCCAGCGACATCCTGAACAGTACACGCACGACGCGCCACATCACGACTGAGAACTACGTCGAAGACTCGATGTACAACCAGTTGGGCCGCCACTTCTTCATTACCCTGAAGTGGAATTTCGGCAAACTCAACGCCTCCCAGAGCCGCAAGGCCAGCCAGGCTGCGATGGGCATGATGTTCTAGTGGATTTTCAGCAGCAGCACCTTCACGAATTCGTGGGTAAGCTGGCGACGGCCGAGCTTTTGGGCGAGGGCGGGCATGCCGGCCTGGGTGTCGGCGATCAGGACAAGGCAGCGGCGGCCGTCGGGGAGACGGGGGCCGAGGCACATCCCTTCGTAATTGGCCAGCGCGACGTCGATGCCGGCGGGCGTGAGCGAAATGCCGGTTTCAAAGGAACACAACAACTGCTTGGGCAGGACCTCCCCCGCCCCAGCCGGGCGGTCGGAAGGATCGACGAGGTATAGCTTTACCCGGGAGAAACTCCACCGGAAGATGTCCTGCGGGCGGCCTTTCGGCACATAGACTTCGCGTTCCAGCACGAGCAGCCGGCCATCCTCCAGGGCAGCCAGGGCCGGAATACCGTGGACATAGGCCAGGGTCATGGCAGCCTCCGCCTCGGACACGCGCGGTGCATCCATCCGATAGAGCCAACGGCCGTTGGGCTGCAGTCCGGCGTCAAAGCACTGAAGCCGGTGCAGACGGGAAGTTCGTCCGTCCGCCTTAAGCGGTAGCTCCGTCGTCGTCCAGAAGCAGCCGGTCTCCGCGCTGTGGGTCAAGGCCTCGAAGCCACCGTTACCGACGATGGCCGACACACCCAGGTCTGCGGGAACGGACAGTGTCCGGCCTGTCTCCCGCCCGTCCAAGTCGTACTCCCGGATGGACTGGTCGCTTTCCGCCGAAACGAACAGACGGCCGTCGACATAAACAATACCCTCGTTGTCCCGTCCTTGCACTTCGGAAGCAAAAGTCCCTTCCGGAACCGTCCGGCGGACCTGCGCCATCCGCACGCTTCCGTTATCCTGCAAGGGAAGCTCGAAATAGACGATGCCGCCGCCCGGCAACTTATCGTCGACCACGGCGTAGCGGTCGCCCGAAACGTGGGTGATTCCGGAATACTGCCCGGGTGTCACGTTCAGCTTCTGCTGCGGCAGCTCCGTCACGCGGATTTCCTGGCCGAAGGCCCGGGAGGCTGACAGGACCAGCAGGACCAGCGCAAACAAAATTGCGGGAAAGCTTGCTGATTTGCCAGAAAACATGTACTTTCGCATCCGATTCACGGGGTATTAGCTCAGTTGGCTAGAGCGATAGGTTCGCAATCTATAGGTCAGGGGTTCGACTCCCCTATACTCCACAAAAAGCAGGCCGTTAGCCTGCTTTTTTTGTGGAGTACAGCGCTGCAGGCGGCGCTATTCCGCTAATCCAACGGTTTCTTAGAGCGGTTGAAGATAGCGGCGACCGTCAGGCCGGAAATGATGTGCCAGACACCCCACCAGGCCGTGATGACCAGCATGCCGCCGTGCGGCGGGAGGCCGGCGAAAATCGAGGTGCCGAGCAGCAGCACCAGGCCGAGGCCCGAATTCTGGATGCCCGTCTCGATGGTCAGCGTGCGGCGGTCCCGACGCGGCAGCCGGAAGAACGAAGCCACACTGAAGCCCGTGCTCAAAGCCAGCAGGTTGTGGATCAGCACAATCACGAAGATGTACTTGATGCTTTTCATGAAGGCGTCTATGTTGCCCATGAAGGAAAGCACCACCATCGCCAGGAAGAACACAACGCTCACATACTGGAACGGCTTCTTCATCTTCTCGGCCAGCTTCGGCAGATAGTGCGAAGTCAGGATTCCGAGCGTCAAAGGAATGCCGAGCAGGATGAAGATGGTCTTGAACACATCCCAGAGCGGGATCACCAGATAAGGCACCTCCCCGTGCACCGAGGCGAAACGCAGGAACATATTGCCGTAGAGCCAGAAATTGAATGGCGTCATCAAGACCGCCAGCGCCGTGCTGATGGCTGTCAGGCACACCGACAGCTCGATGTTCGCCTTGGCGAGCGAACTGATGAAGTTGGAGATGTTGCCGCCCGGGCAGGAGGCCACCAGGATCATGCCGAGGGCCATGGTCCAGGAGATCCAGCCGACGCTGTCCATGAGCAGCGCCAGCAGGAAGGTGAGCAGCGGCAGCAGGAAGAGCTGGCAACAGACGCCCAGGATGACGGATTTGGGTTTCTTGAAGACATCGACGAACATGTGCGGCTTGATGCCGAGGGCCACGCCATACATGACGAAGGCCAAAACGATGTTGATGGTGTTCATGCCACCCGCATTCATCGTCACGTTGATGCTGTCAATGGCGGCTTCAATTTCAGGTCTCATAGTATATTATTGTGCAATAAATCGATATAATATCCAGCCAGGCTGGGATTTAATGGCTTCGTTGGTAGCGGAGAAACGGGAACGCTTGGCAGCGTCAATCGCGAAGGAATGAAGCGAAGCGTCGGCCGAAGAGCCTTCTGCACGGACCTTGGCCGCCGTCACGCGACCCGCCTGGTTGACCACGATGTCGACCAGTACATCTCCGGCACCGTAGCCCTTGTAGGCCGGCACCGGCAGGTTCAGCGCCTTGCGGCCCTCCACCTCATAGGAAATGACCGACGGCCCCTGGAACGCATGATCCGGCTCCTGCCGCTCCTCCCCCTTCTGCTCCCGGTTCAGGTCCACCGCCTCCTCGGCAGCTTTCTGTGCCATGGCATCGCGCTTCGAAGCGTCCAGCTTGCGCTGCAGCTCCTTCGCCTCGTCATAGACCTCGGAGGGATTCTTGAAACGGTCGTCCTTGAGCTTGCTGCCCGCGTCGACCGCCACGTTGCGGATGCGCTGCTGCGGCTGCCGGGCCAGCTGGTCCTGCAGATCGCGCGCCACCTGCTCCTGCAGCTCCACCTCCCGCTGCAGCTTCTCGAGCTCCTCCTGCTTCGTAAAGTCGAGCACGAAAGAAGTCTCGGTCGAAGCCACGCGGCCGATGGAAACTACCAGCAGGACGATCAGGACGGCCAAATGGAACACCAGGGTCGTATAGAATCCGACCCGGTCCTCCTTGTTCTTGCCGCCCCAAAACTTCATTTACTCTTGTTCTTTCTCCCGTGCCATCTTGCGCACGCCCGAAAGCAACACGTTGATAGCCACCTTGTTGTGCCCGCCTTGCGGGACGATGATGTCGGCATAGCGCTTGCTCGGCGCGATGAACTGCAGATACATCGGCTTGACCGTCTTGGTGTAGCGGTCAATCACCCATTCCACGTTCTTGCCGCGCTCCACGATGTCGCGCGTGATGACACGCATCAGGCGGTCGTCATCGTCGGCATCCACGAACACCTTGATGTCGAGCTCCTTCATCAACTCCTTGCAGGTGAAGATGAGGATGCCCTCCACGATGATGATATCGGCAGGCTCGACATGCACCGTCTCCGCCTGCCGGGTGCAGGTGATGTAGGAATAGGTAGGCTCGTCGATGGCCTTACCGGCCTTGAGGTCACGGAGTTGGGCCACCAGCAATTTCCAGTCAATGGAATCCGGATGGTCGAAGTTCAGGGCCTGGCGCTCTTCCATGGGAAGGTGTCCCTGGTCTTTGTAATAGGAGTCCTGCGGGATGACCACCACGTCTTCCTGGGGTTGCATCCTGCGCGCGATCTCCTTGACAACCGTTGTCTTGCCGGAGCCGGAGCCCCCTGCGATGCCGATAACCAACATAGTTCAGTTCAGGTATAAGTTAGTTTTAAAAATCTGCTGTCTTGGGCGTACGCGGGAACGGGATCACGTCGCGGATGTTGCTCATGCCGGTGACAAAGAGCAGCAGGCGCTCGAAACCGAGGCCAAAGCCGCTGTGCGGGCAGGTGCCGAAACGACGGGTGTCGATGTACCACCAGAGGTTGGTGGTGTCCATGTGCAGCTCTTCGATACGGCGGTTCAGCTTCTCAAGGGAAGACTCACGCTCGCTGCCGCCGATGATCTCGCCGATCTTCGGGAAGAGCACGTCGGTGCCGCGGACCGTCTTGCCGTCGTCGTTCTGCTTCATGTAGAAGGCCTTGATGTCTTTCGGATAGTCGGTCAGGATCACCGGCTTGCCGAAATGCTTCTCCACGAGGTAGCGCTCGTGTTCACTCTGCAGATCCACGCCCCAGGACACCGGGAATTCGAATTTCTGGCCGCTCGCCTCGAGGATCTTGATGCCCTCGGTGTAGGTCAGGCGCACGAACTCGGTGGATACGACGCTCTTGAGGCGGTCAATGAGTTCGGGATCGATCATCTTGTTGAGGAACGCGAGATCATCCTGGCAGTTGTCCAGGGCGTACTGCACCAGGTATTTGATGAATTCCTCTTCGAGGTCCATCAGGTCGTTCACGTCGTAGAAGGCCATCTCCGGCTCCACCATCCAGAATTCAGCGAGGTGGCGCGGGGTGTTGGAGTTCTCCGCACGGAAAGTCGGTCCAAAGGTGTAGATCTGTCCGAGGGCCGTCGCACCCAGCTCACCTTCCAACTGGCCGCTCACGGTCAGGGAAGTCTGGCGTCCGAAGAAATCCTGGCTGTAGTCGATCTGGCCATCTTCGGTACGCGGCAGGTTATCGAGGTCGAGGGTCGTGACCTGGAACATCTCGCCGGCACCTTCGCAGTCGCTCGCCGTGATCAGCGGCGTATGGAGATAAAAGAAGCCTCTGTCGTTGAAGAATTTGTGAATAGCAAAGGCCATCGCGTGGCGGATGCGGAGCACGGCGCCGAAGGTGTTCGTACGGGGGCGCAGGTGCGCGATTTCGCGCAGGAATTCCATGCTGTGGCCTTTCTTCTGAAGGGGATAGCTCTCGACGTCAGCGGTGCCGTAGACCTCGATCTCGCGGGCCTGCACCTCCACGGCCTGGCCGCTGCCCATCGAGGGAACCAGGTCACCTTTCACGCACAGGCAGGCGCCCGTGGTGATCTGTTTCATCAGGGCCTCGTCGAACTTCTGCAAGTCACAGACCACCTGGATATTGTTGATCGTCGAACCATCGTTCAGGGCGATGAACGCCACGTTCTTGTTGCCACGTTTGGTGCGGACCCATCCCTTCACCACAATGTCCTGCTGGGGCTGTCCGCTCAAATAATCCTTGATTCGTTTCATTTTATCGTGTTACCATTTGATAATTGTCGATGCGGGGCTTTCGTTCCAGCACTTGTCAACCACCGTCACCACATACTGATGATGGCCGTCCCGTTTCTCAGCGGGCTTGTAGTGCGTGTCACGGGTGATCTTCACAATGGCGCTGCTGCGCGTCAGGTCAACGGGCTCGCCGGCGCCGAAGCGGTAGACCACATAGAAATGCGGTTGCTGCAACACATCGTCCGTCGCCACGGGCTCCCAGGAGAGGCCCTTGCCGGAAATCTTGATGGAAGCCACGGCCTCAGGCGCGATTGCATCCAGATCGGTATAGGCGGGGATCAGGGCCAGGTCACGCTGATAGACCGTGCGGAGGGAATCCTGCAGCGCGAAAGGCCGGGCGTCGGCCGGAGCGGGCCGGGGCGCATACCAGGGCTGCGCCTGGGGCGCCAGCGACCATCCGGGCCACCATACGTTGCCGTCGACGTTGGGAAGATCACGGACCAGCTGCATCTTGCGGGCCGTCTGCGTGACGTCCGGATTGTCCAGGTCGGGCGCGCTGAAGGTCGAGATGCTCTGGCCGATATAGAGTTGTCCTTTGTAGTTCTGGTCGTTCCACCAGTGGATCAACACATCGTAGTCCGCACGGGCGAAGCCGATCCGCCAGTAGAGCTGCGGCACGATGTAGTCGATGTAGCCTTTTTCCGCCCAGGCCGGCACGTCGGCGAAGAGCTGCTCGTAGTTCGAGAGCCCGTCCGTATCGCTGCCGCTGCCATCGGGCGTATCTTTCTTGTTGCGGTGAATGCCGAAAGGCGAGATGCCGAAACGCACCCACGGCTTGATGGCCTTGATGGTATCGTTGACCGCATGGATCAACGTCTCCACGTTGTGCCGGCGCCATTCGTTCTTCTGCCAGTACTCGAAGCCCTGGGCTGCGCCGTACTTGCTGAACGAGCTGTCGTCGTGGAATTCCTCGAATTCCACGGGATAGGGATAGAAATAGTCGTCGAAATGAATGGCGTCGACATCGTAGCGGTTTACGATGTCGGCAATCACGCGCACGGTATGCGCAATGGCTTCCGGTTCACCCGGATCGAAATAGAGTTGCTTCCCGTAGCGCTTGAAAATCTCGGGCTTCTTAAAGTAGAGATGGTCGGGATGCAACTGTTCCTGGTCGTTCGACGTCACCCGGTAGGGATTCAACCAGGCGTGCAGCTCCATGCCGCGGGCATGGCACTGCTCGATCATGAATTGGAGGGGATCCCAGAAGGGATCGGGGGCGACGCCCTGCTCACCGGTCAGGAAGCGGGTCCAGGGCTCGATGTCCGATGCATAAAAGGCATCGGCCTGCGGCCGGACCTGGAAGATCACGGCATTGCAGCCCATGTCCTGCAGGCTGTCCAGCGTAGCGGTGAACCAGTCCTGGATCTGCTCCCGGGTGAGGGTCTTGATCTGCTGGTTGCCGACGATATGCAGCCACGCTCCGCGAAATTCGCGCTTGGGCAGCTCCTGCGAAAACGCGGGAACTGCCAGCAGCACGATCAGACAAAGAGTGAGAAAGCGTCTCATCAAATCCGTTTAGAACTGCACGCCCATGGCGGCGCAGACTTTCTTGGGAATGTCGGTGTTGTCCTGCCGGCCGGCGAACTGGGCCGAACCCACGCCCTTGGCCCAGACCGGAACCGGTCCACCACAATGGGAAAAGGTCGTCCAACCGACGCGTGCCTTTTCGTTGACGCTGTCGATGGCCTTGGGACTGTTCATGTATTCTTCCACGCTGGTCGGAGCCGACGGATTCTGGATGTCGTCGACCACGGTCAAGTCGTAGGTGTAGCCTTTGCGACCCAGTGCGAGGCCGCCGGTCTCGTGGTCGGCGGTCACCACGATCAGGGTCTCGTCGGGATGGCGCTCATAGAAGGCGTTCGCCACGGCGATGGCCTTGTCGAAGTCGAGGACTTCGAAGATGGTGCCGGCCAGGTCCTGGCTGTGTGCGGCCCAATCAATCAGACCGCCTTCCGCCATGAGGAAGAAACCCTTCGGATTGCGTTCCAGCACAGAGATGGCCGCTTCGACGATCTCCGACAGCTGCAGGGCGCCTTCGGGACGGCCGAGGGCATAGGGGCACATATCTTCTGATCCTTCCTCTTTGATCAGCACGATGTGGTCGGCGTCCTTCTTGGCCAGAAAATCTTCATAGCCGTAAGCCAGCGTATAGTTCCCCTCGGGGATCATGTCCCAGAGTGCGACTTCCGCATCGCCTTCTTTGCCTTTGGGATGGTAGAGGCCGCCACCGGCGAAGAATTCAAAGCCGGCGCGGGGCAGTTCCTTACCGATCTCGTAGTAGTTGCCGCGCTTGATGTTGTGGCCGAAGAAAGCGGCCGGCGTGGCATGGTTGATCGGCGTCGTGGACATCACGCCCACGCTGTAGCCGGCATCGTGGATCTTGAAGGAGATCGATGTCAGGAGGGTCGTGGAGTCCGGCGCGATGCAGAGCATGCCGTTGGTGGTCTTCTCACCGGTCGACAGGGCGGTTCCAGCCGCCGAAGAGTCGGTGATGATGTTGCTGGCCGAGAACGTCGTAGCCAGGCCCAGGACCGGGAACTGCGTGAAGCAGAGCGGATCCATGCCGATCACACCGCGCTCCTGCGCCAGGTAGGCCTCCGCCGCCGCTACATGGGTGAAGCCCATGCCGTCGCCGATAAAGTAAAAGACGTATTTCGCGTGTTTTTCCTGCGGAGTGCAGGAGGCCACCAGAAGAAGCAGGGCGGCAGCTGCCAGGGTATGGAGGGTTTTCTTCATTGCCATTTTGTCTGATAGATAAAAGAAAGGGTGGCCCGAAACCACCCTTTCTTCGATGCGATCAATTTCTATTTTGCAGCGCCTTTGCGTGCACCATACATGATCTTCAGGGCCGAGCAGCGACGGAGCTCCTGCTTCACGTCGGTGATGATACCCATGCGGGTGTCTTTGTCAGCCTTGATGTTGACCTGCATGAACGGACGGTCGACCTCGGACATTTTCTCACGTTCTGCGGCGATGAAGTCGCGGATCGGGCTGAGGTCGTTGTTGTCCTTCACGATAACGTCGTTGAGCTGGATACGGGAATCCGTACCGTACTCTTTCTGGTACTGCTGCGAGGGCGTTCCAATATAGATATAAGTAGCCAAGTCCTTCCGGTCGAGTTTCGCGATCTCCGTCGCCATCGGCGTGGTGACGCGAACCTTCGTTTCATTCTGACGCATGGAGGTACACACCATGAAGAACATCAGGATGATGAACACGATGTCCGGCAGGGACGAGGTATTCATCTGCGGAAGTTCACCTTTGTTTTCTTTGATGAATTTAGCCATACTGAATTCTCCTATTTCTTCTTGACGTCCTTGGGTTCCGCTTCGGAGATCTTCTGCGGGACGGCCTTGCGAACCATCTCCTGCTGCTCCTCACTCAACTTGGAGTATTTCTTTCCGAAGGTCTTCATCGAGAAGTCGTCGCGGAGCTCGTTGATGGCCTTGATCAACTCGTTCTGAACGGTGATGTAGGCCTGGTACGTGGTACCGCGGTCATTCTGTAGGGAAATGACGCCTTTGGAAACGGGAACCGGTCCGAGACCCGGGATATCCTGAACTTCTTTCTCAGGAAGGTTCGGGTCGTCGTAAGGGTTGGTCATGAATTCTTTGATCTTGTCCTTCAGCTGGCTGACATCCATCGGTTGACTGCCGGCCAACAATCTGTCGTTGGAATTGATTTTCACCTGGATGATATTCCGACGATTGACCTTCAAGTCCTCCATCTTCTGATCTTCAGGAGGGATGGGCGGAAGGAGACGGGAGATACCCTCCTCCTTGTCCATCGTGGTCACCATCAAGAAGAATATCAGCGCGATGAACGCAATATCCGCCATAGATGAGCCGTTGATTTCAGGAACCTTTTTCTTAGCCATACTTCAGATACTTATTTTTTCACAGCTTTGCGGACAGCACTCCAGCACAGCGCCACGATAGCGGCACCCACCATGAGATAAGTGACAAACAAAACCATGTCAGCGAACTTGAAGTCGCCGGGGTTAACAGTGGCTTTGGTCTCGATCGGCGTACCGGGAGCAAGCAACCATGCTCCACCGACGATCACGACGACAGCCAAGATGAGAATGATCAGCCGCAACAGCTTCTTCTTGCTCTTGAACGCCCCGAAGAGCGGGAAGAGCAAGGTCACGCAGAGCGCCAGGAAGAGGAGGCAATAGATCCAATACAAGAAGGTATCGAGGGCCGCGTTGTCGGTCGTGGTCGGCTTGGCCGTGAACACGACGACGAAGAGCACCAGCGACACCAGGAAGAGGACCAATTCCAGAATCTTCCAAGGCCTGTTCTCTCTTTTTTCGTTCGTTTCTTTCATAACAAAATCAGTGAAAAGGTTGGTGTTTTGTTACTTATTTGCTGTATTTCACCAGCATGTCGACGAGCGAGATGGAGGAGTCTTCCATATCCACGACGATCGTGTCGATCTTGGAAATAATGTAGTTGTAGAAGAGCTGGAGGATGATAGCGACGACCAGACCACCGACGGTCGTGATCAGAGCGACTTTCATACCACCTGCCACCAGTGCCGGGCTGATATCACCAGCAACCTCGATGGCGTCGAAGGCCTGAATCAGACCGAGCACAGTACCCATGAAGCCCAACTGCGGAGCGATACCGATGAACAAGCCGATCCAGGAGAGACCCTTCTCGAGTTTACCCATTTCCACGGAGCCGTATTCGATCACCGATTTCTCAGCTTTTTCAATGCCCTGGCCGTCTTTCACGCGGAGAAGGCCCTGGGTGAAAATACGTGCCACCGGGCCCGGGGTGTTCTTGCAGAGCTCGAAAGCTTTTTCAACACCTTCGTTCTTGAGGCAATCTTCGATTTTGTCGAGAAGCTTCTGGTTGTTGTTCTGTGCGATACTCAGCGTAATGATCTTCGCGATAGCGATAGCCAGACCAAGGATGAGGCACAACAGCACAAGGGCCATGAAGGTGGCACCACCTTCGATGAAGAGCTTCTTCAGCTGCTGGTGGATCGGGGTGTCGTTGGGTCCTGCGGCGAACGGATCGACGACCTCGTCATTGGCTTGAGCAACGGCTTCAGTCTGCTCGGCAGGCTGATCCTGTGCAAAAGTCTTCTGGTACTCAGCAGAAATGGTCAGAAGGCCAATAACTGCCAAAAACATGAAAATTTTTTTCATAGGTTTTTTGATTAATTATTAAACACTGAATTTTAAATAGTTATAGTCTCTATTTTACATTTGGGCGGCGCGTAGTCCGCCAAAAATTCTTTGCAATTTAATATTTTTTTTTGAAAGTAACACTATTTCTAAGAAATTTCTCCACTGACGCCTTTTTCAAATTTCTCAGTAACTTTCTTATTGTCAGAATATTGCCCCAGAAGCACAAATAATTTGGTCACCGCGGCTTCCGTGGTCATGTCTTTTCCGCTCACCAGGCCCGCCTGTTTGAGGATATCGCCGTTGGCATAGGCGCACATGTCCACCGCGCCAGCCTGGCACTGGGTAATGTTGACGATCACGCCGCCCGCCCGGGTAAAGGCGCTGAGCGCGTCCAGGAACCAGGGTTCCGAGAGCGAGTTGCCCGAGCCGTAGGTCTCCAGCACCACGGCACGCAGGCCCGGCGTCGAGAGCACGGCGTGCACCAGGGGCTCGGTGATCCCCGGGAAGATCTTCAGCACGGCCACCCGCGTATCCAGCTGGGTGTGCAGACGCAACGGCCGGCCCCAGCGGCGGGGATGGTAGATGGCTGTCTCGTTGTAGCGGATGTGGATGCCCACCTCCGCCAGCGGCGGATAATTGGGCGAGCGGAAGGCGCTGAAATTCTCTGCGCTGTACTTCGAGGTGCGGTTGCCGCGGAAGAGCAGGCTGTCGAAATAGATGCAGACTTCGCAGATGCGCGGATGCCCCGCGGCATCCTGCTCGGCGGCGAGCTGGATCGAGGAGATGAGGTTCTCCTTGCCGTCGGTCCGCAGCATGCCGATGGGAAGCTGGCTCCCGGTGAAGATCACGGGTTTCTCCACATTCTCGAGCATGAAGCTCATGGCCGAGGCGGAGTACGCCATGGTATCGGTGCCGTGGAGCACCACGAAACCATCGTAGAAGCCGTAATTGGCCTGGATGATGCCGGCCAGCTTGATCCAGAAAGCGGGATTCACGTCGGAAGAGTCGATGACCGGGTCGAAAGACAGGGAGTCGATGACATAGCCGAATTTCTTGAGTTCCGGCACCTCGCGGGTGATCTGGGTGAAATCGAAGGGCTTGAGCAGCTGCGTCTCGGGATCCAGCTTCATGCCGATCGTGCCGCCTGTGTAGATAAGGAGAATCTTTCGGTCCATCGTATGCTATAAATTAAAAAGCCGGCGCGCGTTGGCCGTGGTGGTCTCCCCCACCGCCTCCGGCGTCAGGCCCTTGATCTGTGCTACTTTTTCGGCGACCAGCCGCACATAGGACGGCTCGTTGCGCTTGCCGCGGTAAGGAACAGGCGTGAGCCAGGGGCAGTCGGTCTCCAGAATCACGTCGTCGAGCGACATTTTTTCGAGCGCCACGGCAACGCCGGCGTTCTTATAGGTCACCACCCCGCCGATGCCGAACTTGAAGTCGGCCAGGCCGAGCAGGCGGCGGTACAGCTCGTAGCTGCCCGACCAGGCGTGCATCACGCCGCGGAATTCCACGCCACGGACGTCTTCCAGCACCCGCAGGAAGTCTTCGGTGGCCTCGCGCAGGTGGATGATCACCGGGAGATCCAGGCGGGCCGCCAGGCAGATCTGTTCCGCCAGCACGCGCATCTGCTGTTTCACGAAATCTTTCGACCAGTACTCGTCAAGGCCGATTTCGCCGATGGCGTACCAGCGGCGGTCGCCTAGGTGCTGACGGACGAAATCGAGCTCTTCCTCCCAGTCCGCCCCCACCGAGGTCGGATGCAAGCCGATGCAGGGGAAGGCGAAGCCGGGCAGGGCGTCGGCCATGGCCACGAGGGCGTCGTGGCTGGCGCGGTCGATGCCGGGCATGACGCAGGCTCCAAGGCCGGCTTCCCGGGCGCGGGCAAGCACCGCGTCGAAATCGTCGCGGAAGGCTTCGTCGTAGAGATGACAGTGGGTGTCGATCAACATTCTTACAAAGTTACGAAAAATTTGTTTCCGTCGGCCACCACCCGGCCCTCCATTTCGAGTTCGAGCAGAAGCAGGTTGACGGCGCGGGGATCGAGCTTGGTGAGGGCCGCGACTTCCTCGACGGAAAGCGGCGCGCGGGCTTCGAGGCAGCGGAGGACCTGGCAGCGTTCGGGCGGATCGTCGGGGCGCAGGAGCGGCACGGCGCCCCGGCGCTGCCGGGCGGAGATCCAGCCCATAGTCAGGGGAATGGTGTCGGCGTCGGATACAAGGGTCGCTTCCCGCCTGGCGATGAGTTCATTGCAGCCAGAGAATGAGCCGTCGGTCATGCGGCCAGCAACGGCGAAGACCTCGCGTTCGTACGACGCAGCCAGGGAGGCGGTGATCAGGCCGCCGCCCTTCTGGTACGACTCCACCAACAAAGTTGCGTCGGCCAGGCCGGCAATGATGCGGTTGCGGCGCAGGAAGGTATAGGCGATGGGCTGGGTGCCGCGGGGAAAGTCCGTGACGAGGGCGCCCTTTTCGAGGGCGCGGCGCGCGAGTTCGCGGTGCTGACGCGGATAGATTTCATCGAGGCCGCAGGGCAGCACGCCGATGGTCGGCAGGCCGGCCTCGATGGCGGCGGCATGGGCGCAGCCGTCAATTCCCAGCGCCATACCGCTGACGATCAGGGGTTTCTCATTCAGGTCGGCCAGTCGACCGACAATGCGGCGGCAACTTTCACGGCCCGTCCAGGTGGCCTTGCGGGTGCCGACGACGGCCAGAGCGCGCGACGAATTGAGGTCGGCTTCGCCTTTGCAGTAGAGCAGCAGTGGGGCGTCGGCACAGGCGGCCAGGCGCCGGGGATAGGCGGGGTCGTCGAGGCCGAGCAGACGGATGCCATAGCTGCGGGCCCAGGCGACTTCGTCGGCGGCCCATTCGAGCAGCGACGGTTCAAAGAGAAGGTCGAGGTAGAGTTCACCGTTGTGAAGGACGGTGGCAAGGGTGTGGGGCGGAGTGCGGAAGACACCTTCGGGGCCACCGAAGGTTTCCATCAGTTGCCGGCCGATGGCGCATTTGTACGCAAAGACTTTGCTCAGCGCACACAAACAGACAAAGCGATCGGGCTCCATATCTTTTTTGCTCGCAAGATACGAAGCCCGCTCCACCCACCGCCCGCAGAAAAGCAATACTTTCTCCGATGACGAATATTGATTTTTGTAAAATGCGAAGTGTGCTTTGTCGGAATGTAACGCGCTCTCGCTCATGCTGTCGAAAAAGGAGCTCACCCGGTCGCTTGACGGCTAACTCCTCCTGTGTTTACTGGGGCTCTGCCCCAAACCCTACCGCTACGGCCTGCTATTCTAAAGGCCCTCACAACGGCCTTCGCTAGCGGCTGATGCCGCGTCAAACAGACGCCGTCATGCAAGCACCGCTCCCTGCACGGGTCCACCCACATTCCTTTTTCTCCAAAATCGCTCCAGCGCCGTCACACCCCTCCATGAGCACACTTCGCTATTGCTTGCGGCATCAGCCGCTAGCGGAGACCGAGCGGGAGAGCCTTGTGTAATAGCCGGTCGGAGCGGTAGGGTTTGGGGCGGAGCCCCAGTAAACACAAGCGTCGGTCCGACCCGAGCCGAAGGCGAGAGCACGACCAAAGGGAGTAAAGGCAATACCCAGAGCGCCCAAGCGCAAGCTACGCGATTCATCGGTAAATAGACAAAAAATGCCCGGGGTTACCGGGCATTAGGTTTTGTACTTATCGTTCAATACTTAGATAATAAGCATGGCGTCGCCGTAGGTGCCGAACTGGTATTTTTCGTCGATGGCGACTTTGTAGGCGTTCATCACGTGGTTGAAACCGCCGAAAGCGGCGGCGTTCATCAGCATCGTGCTGTACGGCAGATGGAAGTTGGTAACCATCGCGTCGGGGATCGAGAACTGGTACGGCGGGAAGATGAACTTGTTGGTCCATCCGTCGAAAGCCCGGATCTCTTTCTTGGTCGTCACATAGGTCTCGAGGGCGCGGACCACCGTGATGCCTACAGCGAAGACCTTGTTGCCACGGGCCTTGCAACTGTTGACCGCCGAAGCCGTCTCTTCGGAGATGGAATACTGCTCCGAATCCATCTTGTGCTTCGAGAGGTCCTCCACATCCACGTTATGGAAGTGCGCGTTACCCATGTACAGCGTCAGGAAAGCACGGTCGATGTCGTTGATTTCCATCTTCTTGAAGAGAATCTTGCTGAAATGCAGGCCGGCGGCCGGACAGGCCACGGCGCCCTCCTTCGAGGCGAAGATCGTCTGGAAACGCTCTTTGTCAATCTCTTCCGCATGCGGACGAATCCACTTGGGAACCGGCAGCGAGCCCATCTGATAGAGCGTCTGGCGAAACTCCTCGTAGGTGCCGTCGAAGAGGAAACGCAGCGTGCGGCCGCGGGAAGTCGTATTGTCGATGACCTCGGCCACAAGGCTGTCATTCTCACCGAAATACAATTTGTTGCCGATACGGATCTTGCGGGCCGGATCGACCAGCACATCCCAGAGACGCTGGTCCCGGTTGAGTTCGCGCAGCAGGAAGACGTCGATCTCGGCGCCCGTCTTCTCCTTGTTGCCGCTCATGCGGGCCGGGAAAACCTTGGCGTCGTTGAACACGAAGAGATCGTGCGGCGCAGCGTATTCGATGATATCCTTGAAAATCCGGTGCTCAATGTCACCCGTATCCTTGTGCACCACCATCAGGCGGCACTCGTCCCGTTCCGGGGAAGGATACTTGGCGATCAGTTCCTGCGGAAGGTCAAAACCGAATTGAGACAGTTTCATTTTTTAGATTTTAGACGCGAAAACAATATTTATACGGATAAAATCCAAAAAAGTTTCAGATTATCCGTTTTTCAGCGCCGCTTCCAATACATTGTCGGTAGACAGATAGATGGGATAGAACGCAGCATCGTTCATCGGCGTGTTGCGGCCGATGAGCGCGCGGAGCTGCACCAGAATCAACTCGCCCGAGATGGCCCAGTCTTCCGCCGTAGGCACGACACCCCGTTCTTTCGCGTAGGCGATGAAGCCTTCCTTCAGGTTCAGGCCGTCGAGGAAACGGTTGAGCGTAGGCAGGTCGTGGATCTCGCGCAGCCGGGGCCGGTTGCGGTCAGCGACCAGGTTGGCGTATTTGGCCTGTAGGCTCTGGCGGTTGCAGGCGCCCAGAAATTCCGTATACCGGGAGGTGTCGATCGGCACGAAGACATCGGGAATGATGCCGCCGCCGCCATAGACCGTGCGTCCGGCCTTGGTCTCGAACCGGAGCGAATCATTGACCTTGATGCTGTCGACGCTGGTCATCTCACCGTGGAGATAGCGCTCGTAGATATCATAACCGTAACCTTCGCCATACGGCTTCTGGATGCAGCGACCCGAAGGCGTATGATAACGGGCCACCGTCAGGCGGATGCCCGATCCGTCGCTGAAGAAGAGCGGTTCCTGCACCAGACCCTTGCCGAAGGAGCGCAGACCGTAGAGGGTCGCCCGGTCGTTGTCCTGCATGGCCCCGGCAAAAATCTCGCTCGAGGAGGCAGAACCTTCGTTGATCAGCACCGCCAGTTCGATGTCACGGCAACTGCCGCGGCCGTCGGCATACACGTCCTGACGCGGCCGGTTGCGGCCTTCCATGTACACGATCAGGTCACCTTTCTCCAGGAACTCATTGCAGAGCATCAGCGCCTGGTCGAGGTAGCCGCCCGTATTGTCGCGCAGGTCGAAGATCAAGCGCCGCATCCCCTGCTCCCGCAGCGACAGCGCCGCCTTCAGGAACTCCAGATAGGTGGTGCGGGCAAACTTGGACAGCTTGATATAGCCGGTGGTATCGTTGAGCATGTAGGCCACGTCCACGCTGTTGACCGGAATCATGTCGCGAACGATGGGGAACACCAGGGGCTCCGCCACCCCTTCGCGCTTGACATGAATGTCCACTTTCGTGCCGCGCTTGCCCTTCATCAGGCGCACCATCGAGTCCTGCGGCGTATGGTTGCCCGCAATCACGCGATCGTCCACCTGCAGGATGCGGTCGCCCGAGAGCAGTCCCGCCTTTTCGGAAGGGCCGCCCGGAATCACCTGCGAGACCACCGCCGTATCGTTGGGTACGGAGAACTGGATGCCGATGCCGTCGAAGCCGCCCTGGAGGTCTTCCTCGGCCTCCTGCAGCTCCACGGGCGGCAGGTACACAGAGTGCGGATCGAGCTGGGCCATGATGCCCGGCAGGATCTCTTCCGTCACCGCTTTCTGGTCGATTTCATCCACATAGTCGCGTCCCACCGACTCGAGGACCAGCATCAGCTTGGCCCAGTCGCCGTCGGGGATGGTGACCGTCTTCTTCTTTTTTCCGCCGAACCACAGCTGCCCCAGGGTAAGGAGCAACAGCACAATGACCACGCACCAGCCGATGGTGGTCCACCGCTTCTGATTGGAAGGCTCCATAACTTAGATCTCCACTTCGATTTTTTCCACTTCGATGCCGACGCGGCGCAACAAGTCCACCCCGTCGACGATCCGGTATTCCCGGGCATAGACCACCCGGCGGATCCCCGACTGGATGATCAGCTTCGCGCACTCCATGCACGGAGAATCCGTGATGTAGAGCGTCGCGCCCTCGCTGCTGTTGTGGCTCTTGGCCACCTTTGTGATGGCGTTGGCTTCTGCGTGCAGGACGTAGGGCTTGGTCACCCCGTTCTCGTCTTCGCACACATTCTCGAAACCCGAGGGCGTGCCGTTATAGCCATCCGAAATGATCATCCGGTCCTTGACCAGGATGGCGCCGACCTGACGGCGGGTACAATAGGAATTTTTCGCCCAGATGGCCGCCATCTCCAGATAGCGGCGGTCGAACTTTCTCTTCTTGTCTTCCATTTATGCGTTGCTTCCTCTTTGATACAGGTAGCGCTTGATGCTGCGCTTCGGGGTCTTTTCGAATTCCTGGTCCACGATCTCCACCCGGCTCAGCTTGCAGTACTGGTCGAGCTCCAGGTTGGCCAGCTCCATGTCCTCGGCGAGTTTCTCTTCCAGCTGTTCACGGTCGAGACCGTCTTCCTGGGCCTGTTCGAAGTCCGGGTAGATCAGCGCCACAAGCTTGAAGTTGTCCTCAATCACGAGCGATTCCACCACGTAGGGCAGGTTGTTCAGGATACTTTCGATCTCCTCGGGATAGATGTTCTGGCCCGAAGGACCGAGGATCATGCTCTTGCAGCGGCCGCGCAGGTAAAGGTAGCCGTCACCGTCAATGACACCCATGTCACCGGTGCGGAACCAGCCGTCCACGAAAGCTTCCTTGGTCGCCATTTCGTTCTTGTAGTAGCCCAGGAACACGTTTTCGCCTTTGACCAGCACTTCGCCGGGAATCTTTTTCGGGTCGTCGGAATCGATCTTGATGCGCATGCGGGGCGCCGCCTTGCCGCAGGAATAGAGCTTGGTCTTGTCCCAGTGGACGTAGGTGATGATGGGCGCGCACTCCGTCATGCCGTAGCCGATGGTGAAGGGGAAATTGATGCGTTTGAAGAAGGCTTCCGCCTCGCGGTTGAACGGGGCGCCGCCAATGATCACTTCGCCGAACTTGCCGCCGAAGGCCTGGATGAGGCTGTCACGGACTTTGTTCTTCACCACCTTGTCGATGACCGGAAGGTTGAGCATCAGCTTGATGCGTTTCTTGCTGATGAACGGCAGCAGCATGCTCTTGTATACTTTCTCAATGACCAGCGGGACGGCGATGATGGTATCGGGCTTGACCGAGCTCATGGCATCGAGAATCACTTTCGGACTGGGGAGGCGCGTCAGGAAGAAGACATGGGCGCCGAGCGTCATCTCGAACAGGAACTCGAAGATCATGCCGTACATGTGGGCCGAAGGCAGCATGGAGACCATGCGGGAGTTGCAGTCCATGTGCGGCTCTGCCTCGTGGGCGAACTGCACGTTCGAGAGCAGGGCCCTGTACGGTATCATCACGCCCTTCGAGAAGCCGGAGGTGCCGGAGGTATAGCTGATGAGCGCCAACTGGTCGGGCATGTCCACATGGTAGTGGATGTTTTCCGGCTTGAAGCCGGCGGGATAGCGCTCCTTCATCCGGGCTTCCATCGCCTCCATGGCGGCGGGTGCGGCGGGATTGAGGCTCTTGACCACCTTGAAGTCGCTCAGCGTGACGATCACTTCCACGCCGGGCAGCTCCATCTCGGCCATATTCTGCCAGATGGCATCGCCCACAAAGAAAATGCGGGCTTCGGAATGGGTCACCAGGTGCGCCAGGTTGGCGGGCTGGAATTCATGGAGGATGGGCACCACCACGGCCCCGTAGGTCATGATGGCCAGATAGGCCACGCCCCAGTTGGCCTGGTTCTTCGAGCACAGGGCGATTCGGTCGCCCGGCTTGATGCCGCATGCCTCGAAGAAAATATGCAGCTCCGCAATCTTATGGGCTACATCTTTATAATAAAGGGTGTTCTGATTGTAATTCGAAAGAGCGGGACGGTCCCAGTTCTTCTTGAAAGATTCTTCAAAGAGGACATTGAGGGAGCGTTTCCGGGAGGGTTTCTTTGCCATAGCTGAATGTTATGAAAATGCCTGCAAACTGCAAAGATGGGAATAAAGACCGTTATTTGCAACCAATTCTTCGTGATTTCCCGCTTCGACGACGCGGCCGTCCTGCACCACATAGATCCGGTCGGCGTGGCGGATGGTGGACAGGCGGTGCGCGATGACCAGGGCGGTGCGTCCTCCCATCAGGCGATCGAGGGCTTCCTGCACCAGGCGCTCACTTTCCGTGTCGAGGGCCGACGTGGCCTCGTCGAGAATCAGGATGGGCGGGTTCTTGAGCACGGCGCGCGCGATGGCGATGCGCTGCCGCTGGCCGCCCGAGAGCTTGGCGCCGCGGTCGCCCACGGGCGTGTCGTAGCCCTGTGGCAGCTGTTCGATGAATCCGTCGGCATGGGCGATGCGGGCAGCTTCCCGCACGGCTTCCGGGCTCACGTCTTCGCGGCCAAAGGCAATATTGTTGTAGACCGTATCGTTGAAGAGCATGGTCTCCTGGGGCACGATGCCCATCAGGGCCACCAGCTCGTCGATCCGAAGTTCGCGGATATCGGTGCCGTCGATGCGGACGGCGCCTTCCTGCACGTCGTAAAAGCGGGGCAACAGGTCGGCCAGGGTGGATTTGCCGGCGCCCGAAGGCCCCACGATGGCCACCATTTTGCCCTTGGGGATCGTCAGGCTGACGTCGCACAGCACCGGCTCCCCTTCATAGGCGAAGGTCACATGGTCGAAGCGGACTTCTTCCTTGAATTCGGGCACGGGCCGCTTGCCGTCCACGATGCCGGCAGGCGCGTCGAGGATGCCGAAGATGCGTTCGGCCGACACCAGGCCTTTCTGCAGGGCTGCGTACGACTTGGAGAGGGCCTTGCCCGGTTCCAGCACCTTCCAGTAGAACATGATGTAGACGATGAACTGCTGCCAGGTCATGCCCAGGTTGCCCTGATAATTGAGCCAGCCCCCGTAGAAAAGCACGGTGGCAGCGATGCTGATGCCCAGGAACTCCGACACGGGGGATGCCAGCTCCTGGCGGTTGCGCACACGCAGGGTGACCTTGCGGTGCTGCTCGTTGTCCCGATCGAAAGCGCGCTCCACGTAGTCGCGGGCCGAAAAAGCCTTGATGATGCGCGATCCGGAGATGGCCTCTTCAAAGTGACTCACGATGCGTCCCATAAGGCTTTGCGTCTCCACGGAGCCGGCACGCAGCGCATGGGTCAATCGCGTCACCAGGAAAGCGGATATGGGCAGGGCCACCAGCGACACGAGCGTCAGGCGCGGGGACATGTAGAACAGCATGGCCAGAAAGCCCAGCACCAGCAGCGGCTCGCGGAAAAACACGTGAAAACTGCCCGCCACGGTGTTCTGCACCTCCGCCACGTCGTTCGAGATACTGGAGAGCACGTCGCCCTTGCGGCGCTCGTTGAACCAGCCCACCGGCAGCGAAGCGATCTTCGCGAAGAGGTCGCGCCGGATGTTCTTCATCATGCGGGTCTCCAGCCGCACCACGATGCGTTGCGACAGGTAGCGGCAGACATTGGCCAGCAGGCAGCTCAGGATGATGGCGCCGCAGACGAAGAGCAGGCCCCGGATCACACCGCCGTCCCGGATGATGGACGACAGCAGCCAGCGGAACCAATCCGTGAAAAACGAGATCGTCAGCGAGAATGCGGGACGCGGGCAGGCTTCAGCGGCAGCCGCGTTGTCGAACAGCACGGTGAGCAGCGGGCCCAGCAAGCCGTAGTTCACCACACCGAAGATCACGGACAGGATGGAGAGCAGCAGATAACCGGGCCAGTAGCGGCGCAGGGGCTGCGCATAGGAAAGTACGCGTCGGAAGGAATTCATGGCGTTGGCTTGCATCGCAAAGATACGAATTTTCGTTTTTTTCACTTACCTTTGTAGAAATAAGCTACAAATCATAAGCAATCATGCATAATTTCTGCGAATATAACATCAATCCACTGGTAGAAGCCTTCGGAAAGGAACCGAAAGACTTCACCAAAAAAGACCTGGAAGAGTTCATCGTCCACAATGGGGTCCGCATCGTCAACTTCCGCTACGTGGCGGCTGACGGCCGGCTCAAGACCCTCAACTTCCCGGTAACCAACCGCCAGTACCTCGATACGATTCTCTCCTACGGCGAACGCGTGGACGGCTCCAGCCTCTTCCCCTACATCGCCGCCGACAGCAGCGACCTCTATGTGATCCCGCGTTTCAGCACGGCCTACGTCGATCCGTTCCAGGAGATTCCCACCGTAGGCTTCCTCTGCAGCTATTTCACCAAGGACGGCGAGCCGCTCGAGAGCGCGCCGGAATTCACCCTCCGCAAAGCCCACAAGGCTTTTCAGGAGCGTACCGGCTATACCTTCGAGGCCATGGGCGAACTGGAATTCTACATCGTGGACAACGACGACGAGATGTTCCCCGCTGAAGACCAGCACGGCTACCACGAGTCCACGCCATTCGCAAAGTTCGAGGCCTTCCGCGCCGATGCCATTCGCTGCATCGCCGAGGTCGGCGGCCAGATCAAATACGGACACTGCGAGGTGGGCAACTTCACCCTCGACGGCAAGATCTATGAACAGAACGAGATCGAATTCCTGGTCAATCCCGTGGAGTCAGCGGCCGACCAGCTGCTGATGGCCAAGTGGATCCTCCGCTCGCTCGCCTACCAGTACGGCCTCGACATCACCTTCGCCCCGAAGATCACCACGGGCAAGGCCGGCAGCGGCCTGCATTTCCACACCCGGATGATGAAGGGCGACCGTTCGGTGATGATCAAGGACGGTTCGCTCTCCGACGATGCCCGCCGTGCCATCGCGGGCTACATGAAGTTCGCTTCGTCGCTGACCGCCTTCGGCAACACCAACCCGACCTCCTATTTCCGCCTCGTGCCGCACCAGGAAGCCCCGACCAGCGTATGCTGGGGCGACCGCAACCGCTCGGTGCTCGTGCGCGTGCCGCTGGGTTGGGGCGTCGACCATAGCATGTGCGCCCTCGCCAATCCGCTGGAAGATCCGAAAGATTTCATCGTGCCCGACAAGCAGACCGTGGAAATGCGTTCAGGCGACGGCAGCGCCGACATCTACAACATGCTCGCCGGCCTGGTGACCGCCGCCCGCACCGGCTTTGAAATGCCGGATGCCCTGGACGTCGCCGAAAAGACCTATGTGGACGTCAACATCCACGACAAGAAGAACGAAGCGCTCCTCAACTCGCTGGAGCAGCTGCCGGCCTCGTGCCACGAGTCAGCCCTCTGCCTTGAGAAGAACCGCGCCCTCTACGAGAAGGACGGCATCTTCTCCCCCAGCCTGATCGACGGCACCATCGCCAAACTCAAGGCCTACAAGGACCAGAACATCCGCCACGAAGCCGCCAACGACCCCAAGAAGATGGCCGCGCTGGTGAAGAAGTTCTACTACTGCGGATAACAGAAAGGCGCCCGTTGGGGCGCCTTTCTTTTTGTTATACGCGATCTGCTTATTTGGTTTCAGTTTCCGGCTTCTCGACGTACGGCTTCACGGCAACGAGTTCCACCTTGAAGGTGAGAGCTTCGTTCGGGCCGATTTCGGCGCTGACGCTGCGGTCGCCATAGGCGAGTTCGGCGGGGATCCAGAGCATGATCTCACCACCTTCGCCCACGTACTGCATACCCTCGGTCCAGCCACGGATCACACCGTTGAGCGGGAAGGTGACAGTGGTGCCGCGCTCATAGGAGGAGTCGAACACCTTGCCGTCGAGGTTCGTGCCTTCGTAGTTGACTTCGACGGTGTCGCGCTCGGTCGGTTTCACACCGTTACCTTCGCGGACGATCTTGTACTGCAGGCCGGACTCGGTGGTCACCACATCAGCCTTCTTGGCATTGGCGGCGAGCATCTTCTCGCTGCGGGTGATGTTCTCGGCGGAAATGGCTTCCATGCGTTTGTCCATGAAACCGTTCACCACTTTCTGGAACACGGCATAGTCGACCTCGACACCCTTGCCGGCATCGATGATACCCTTGATGATGGCGTTCGTGCTCAGCGGACCGAAATTGCTCTGCTGGATCTGCATGCCGGTGGAATAACCGATCATGTAGCTCACGGAGTCGATGTCGGACTTGGAGATGCCGGAAGGCTGGGAACCTTCAGACGTTTTCTTGTCGCAAGATGCGAGCATCATTGCGGAAACTGCGCAGATAACTGCGACTGCAAAGATCTTTTTCATGTTATGAATCATTGAATTGTGTTCAGTTTGGAGCCGCAAAGATAACAAAAGTTCCAAAAAATTGTCAGAAACTATGGGAATTACCGGTTTTTTTCCTAACTTAGTGGTATGAACGTTACTTCGCAAGATCTGCACGACAAACTCAAGACCTTTTTCGGATGGGATGCCTTCAAGGGCAACCAGGAAGATATCATCAAACACCTCATCGAAGGAGGGGACGCCTTTGTGCTGATGCCCACCGGCGGCGGCAAGTCGCTCTGCTACCAGCTGCCCGCACTCTGCCTCCCCGGCACGGCCATCGTCATCTCTCCTTTGATTGCCTTGATGAAAAACCAGGTCGATGCTATCCGCGGGTTCATCCAGAACAAAGAGGGCATCGCCCACTTCCTGAATTCCTCCCTCAACAAAACGCAGATCGCCGAAGTAAAAGCCGACTTGCTGTCGGGCGTCACCAAACTCCTCTATGTCGCCCCCGAGTCGCTGACCAAAGAAGAGAACATCCAGCTGCTCCAGCAGCTCCACATCTCGTTCTACGCCATTGACGAGGCGCACTGTATCTCCGAGTGGGGCCACGATTTCCGGCCGGAGTACCGCCGCATCCGCGAGATCATCTCCCAGATCGGCAAGGCACCCATCATCGCCCTGACGGCCACTGCCACGCCCAAGGTGCAGTCCGACATCCAGAAGAACCTCGGCATGCTGGACGCCCGCGTGTTCAAGTCCTCGTTCAACCGCGAGAACCTCTATTACGAGATCCGAGACAAATCAAATCCCAAGCGCGAGATCATCCGCTTCATCAAGGATAACCCCGGCAAGAGCGGCATCATCTACTGCCTGAGCCGCAAGAAAGTCGAAGAGATCGCCGAGCTGCTCAACGTCAACGGCATCAAGGCACTGCCCTACCACGCCGGCATGGACGCCGCCACCCGCGCCCACAACCAGGACGCCTTCCTGATGGAGGAGGTCGACGTGATCGTGGCCACCATCGCCTTCGGCATGGGCATCGACAAGCCCGACGTGCGCTTCGTCATCCACTACGACATCCCCAAGAGCCTGGAAGGCTACTACCAGGAAACGGGCCGGGCGGGACGCGACGGGCAGGAGGGCCAGTGCATCGCCTTCTACAGCTACAAGGATATCCTGCGCCTCGAGAAATTCATGCAGGGCAAGCCCATCTCCGAGCAGGAGATCGGCAAGCAGCTGCTCATGGAGACCGTCTCCTACGCGGAGTCGAACCAATGCCGCCGCAAGATCCTGCTCAACTATTTCGGCGAAGACTATCCGCAGGCCAACTGCGGCATGTGCGACAACTGCCTCTATCCGAAGAAACAGTTCAACGGACAGGAGGAGATGTGCACCGTCATCGAGCTGATCCTTTCGCTGAAGGAGACCTTCAAGGCCGATCACCTGGCCAACATTCTGGCTGGCGAGAACAACTCCATCATCAAGTCGTACAACCATCACCGCCACGAACTCTTCGGCATCGGCCGCGACAAGGGCGTCCGTTTCTGGAGCGCCGTCATCCGCCAGGGTCTCATCCTGCACCTGCTCGACAAGGACATCGAGCGCTACGGCCTAATCTTCGTCACGCCGGAAGGCCGCGCCTTCTACGAGAAGCCCTATGAACTGCTGCTGACCGAAGACCGGGAATTTGTCGACGGCGAAGATGATGATGACGACGAGATGCCCATCGGCGTGGGCAAGCACAATGTCAACGCCGGCGGCGGTGGCGACCAGCAACTGCTGGCCATGCTCAAGGACGTGCGGAAAGACCTCTCCCGCAAGATGAACCTTCCGGCCTGGGTCATCTTCTCCGACCCGAGCCTCGAAGACATGTCCATCCAGTATCCGGTCAGCGTGGCGGAACTCAAGAACTGCCAGGGCGTGGGCGAAGGAAAGGCGCGCAAATACGGCCAGCCGTTCGTCGACCTGATCGCCAGATACGTGGAGGAAAACGACATCATCCGGCCCGACGACTTCGTGGTCAAGTCGGTGGTCAACCGATCCGCCAACAAGGTATACATCATCCAGAGCATCGACCGCAAGCTTCCTTTTGAAGATATCGCGCGCACGAAGGACATGGACTTCGAGGAGTTGCTCACCGAGATCGAGTCGATTGTCGGCGCGGGCACCCGGCTCAACATCGACTACTACATCCGCCAGACCATCGATGACGACAAGGCGAACGACATCTACGACTATTTCCGCGACGAGGCCGACACCGACTCGGTAGCCAATGCCCTCAAGGAACTCGGCGGCGACTTCACCGAAGAGGAGGTCCGGCTGGTGCGAATCAAGTTCCTGTCGGAGGTAGGCAATTAGTTTACAGCGTTATCCAGTTGATTTCCGGATCGCGGCCCCACCACGTCATTTGTTTTTTGGCGTAGTGGCGTGTGTTTCTTTTGATCAGGCGGACGGCTTCCGCCAGGTCGTATTGTCCGTCGAAATAGCCAAACAATTCTTTGTAGCCCACGGTATTGAGCGCAGGCAGGTCGCGGTGCGGGAGGAGGCTGCGGGCCTCTTCCACCAGTCCTTCTTCCAACATGGCGTCGACACGGGCGTCGATGCGGGCGTAGAGTTCGGGGCGCGGGCGCGAGAGCCCGGTCTTGACGATGGTAAACGGGCGCTCCTTCTGGCTGTGGGTCTTCCAGTCGGAATATTTGCGTCCGGTGCCGATGGTCACCTCAAGCGCACGGACGATGCGCTGGCCGTTGGCCGGGTCAATGACGGCATAGGAGGCCGGATCGAGGATGCGGAGCTCGGTGCGCAGGGCTGCCACGCCTTCGTCGCGCAGGCGCCGGGAAAGTTCCTCACGGAGCGTAGGATCAGCCTCGGGAAAATCATCGAGACCGTTGCACAGGGCGTCGATATATAGGCCGGAGCCTCCGGCCATCACCACAGTATCGTGCGCGCGGAAGAGCTGCTCCAACAGGGCAAGGGCCTCCAATTCGAAGGCGCCGGCCGAGCAAGGCTCGGTCACGCTCCTGTCGGCAATGAAATAGTGCCTGACAGCTGCCAACTGTGCGTCGGAAGGACGCGCTGTCCCGATGCGCATTTCGCGGTAGAACTGCCGGGAATCACAAGAGACCACGGGCGAACCCACGCGGAGCGCTTCTGCGACCGCATAGTCCGACTTCCCGACTGCCGTCGGTCCCAATATGATATGTAAGGTGGACATCTGTCGGAATGGCCGGGGCGTTATTCCTTGTCTTCGCCCTCGTCGTAGAGTTCCTCTCCTTCCCCGTCGTCGAAGATCTTGTCGTCGTCTTCGTCCTCCTCGTCGTCGAGATCATCCAGGTCATCCAGATCGTCGTCGAGGGCCGCGAACTTGTCGTCACGTACGGGATGCAGCTTGGGAATGGCGGGTTCTTCTTCGAAGCGCGCGCGGAACTGGTCGGGATTCTGTCCCTTCTCCTCCACCAGCGCGGGATAGGCCCGCATCGGCAGGTAGCCGGTCTCCCCTTCGTACACCAGGCGGATATAGCGGTCGTTGCGCAGGTCAAAGACGAAGTGGAGCTCCGTCTCCCCGCGTTCCAGCACCATGTCGAAGGTGACGGTATCCATCGCACCGTCGCCCATGTCAAAGAGGCCGTATTCGCCGCAAAGCGCGCCTTTCTCGTCGTAACCTTCAAACATCACCATCTGGTCGGGCGAAAAGCCCAGGTTGTCGGTGATGAAGCTGTTGAAGCGGAACAGCGTCATGTCGCCCTTTATTTCGTACACCCGATAGAAGACCTTGCTCTCGGGTATCGTTGCCCTAAAAGTGTATACCATAACACAAATTTAACAAAAATATTCTTACATTTACTCGATGAATGCAATTTCCGACACCTACCGCTCCATCGCAGCCCCTTCCAAGGGCGTTTACAAAGAGCTGGGCAGCAAGTTTCTGGCCTTCGCCTACCCCGTGGAAACGGAAGAGGAAGCCAAGCGGATTCTCGACGAGGTGCGGAAAGAATACTTCGACGCACGCCACCACTGCTATGCCTGGCGTCTTGGACGCACGGGCGAACCCTACCGCATGAACGACGACGGCGAGCCCTCCTCCACGGCGGGGCGGCCCATCCACGGACAGCTGCTGAGCAATGAGCTGAGCGACATCCTCGTGGTGGTGGTGCGCTATTTCGGCGGCACGAAACTCGGCGTGCCGGGCCTGATCCGGGCCTACAAGACGGCCACACAAGACGCCATCGCCAACGCCACGATCATCGAAAAAGTGGCGGGCGAAACCCTGACCGTCACCTTCGACTACCTGCAGATGAACGATGTGATGAAAGTGCTCAAAGACATGGATATCACGCCCGTGGACCAGCAGTTCGACCTGCGTTGTACCCTCACTGCCCGGGTGCGCTTGTCGCGGATTGAAGAGTTTCGCAAACAATTGGCATTTTGTCAAATAAATTGATTATATTTGCGAATTACGGTTACAAATTTGTGCGAAAACACCAACAAACACTATAATATATGAAAAAAGCTTACAATTTCAACGCAGGGCCGTGCGTACTGCCCCAGCAGGCCATCGACGCGGCAATCGCTGCATTGCAAGATTTCAAAGGGACCGGCATGCCGGTCATATCTGTTTCTCACCGTTCGAAAGAGTGGGAGGAGACCATGAACGAGTGCCGCGCACTCTGGAAGGAGCTCCTCAACATTCCCGACAACTATGAGGTGATTTTCCTGGGCGGCGGCGCTTCGCTCCAGTTCCTCTATGTCGCGATGAACCTGCTCGAGAACAAAGCCGGCTACCTGGAGACGGGTGTCTGGGCCAAGAAGGCGCTCAAGGAAGCCAAGGGCATCGGCAATGCCATCTGCGTCGCCTCCTCCGCCGACAAGACCTACAGCTACATTCCGAAGGGCTACGAGATCCCGAAAGACCTCGACTACTTCCACATCACCACCAACAACACGATCTACGGCACGGAGATCAAATACGACATGGACTGCCCGGTGAACCTCGTGGCTGACATGTCCTCCGACATCATGAGCCGTCCGGTCGACGTCTCGAAGTACGCCCTCATCTACGGTGGCGCACAGAAGAACGTGGGCCCTGCCGGCGTGATCTTCGCCATCATCCGCAAGGACATCCTCGGCAAGGTGACCCGTTACCTCCCGACGATGCTCGACTACCGCACCCACATCGACGGCGGTTCGATGTTCAACACGCCGCCGGTGTTCCCGATCTTCGTCATGACCGAAACGCTGAAGTGGCTCAAGGGTATCGGCGGCCTCCCGGTGATGCACAAGATGAACGTCGAGAAGGCACAGATGCTCTACGACGAGATCGACCGCAACCCGCTCTTCGTCGGTACTGCCGCGAAGGAAGACCGTTCGATCATGAACGTGTGCTTTGTCATGGCACCGGGCTATGAGGCTCTCCAGGACGAGTTCATGGCCTTCGCCAAGGAGCGTGGCATGGTGGGCATCAAGGGTCACCGCAGCGTCGGCGGCTTCCGCGCCTCCATCTACAACGCCTGCCCGAAAGAGGCTGTCCAGGCCCTGATCGACTGCATGCAGGAATTCGAAAAACTTCATAAATAAACCGCTATGAAGATTTTAGTTGCAACGCAGAAACCTTTCGCGAAGGCAGCCGTGGACGGCATCCGCAAGATCGCCGAAGAGAACGGCCATACCCTCGCCCTGCTTGAAAAATACACCGAAACGTCCGAACTGCTGGCCGCTGTCGCCGATGCCGACGCCCTGATCGTCCGCTCCGACAAAGTGACCGCAGAAGTCGTGGACGCCGCCAAGAAGCTGAAGATCGTCGTGCGCGCCGGCGCCGGCTTCGACAACCTCGACCTGGCCGCCTGCACCGCCCACAACGTGGTCGCCATGAACACCCCGGGCCAGAACTCCAATGCTGTAGCAGAGCTTGCCCTCGGCCTGATGATCTACATGAACCGCAACCAGTTCACCCCGGGCACCGGCAGCGAACTCAAAGGCAAGACCCTCGGCATCCAGGCCTACGGCAACGTCGGTCGCCTCGTGGGCCAGCTCGCCATGGGATTCGGCATGAAGGTCCTCGCTTTCGACCCTTACCTCCCCAACGAGAAGATCGAAGCCACGGGCGCCAAGGTCGCACCCTCGCTTGAAGCCCTGTACGAGAACTCCGACTTCGTGTCGCTCCACATCCCGGCTACGCCGGAAACCAAAGGCTCCATCGGCCGGAACCTGGTGGGTCGCATGCCGAAAGGCGGCTGCCTGATCAATACCGCCCGCAAGGAAGTCATCAACGAAGCCGAACTCTTCGACCTGATGAGCGAACGCGAAGACCTCCGCTACGTCGCCGACGTGGCCCCGGACCGCGCCGCCGAGTTCGCCGAGAAATTTGGCAAACGCTACTTCGGCACCCCCAAGAAGATGGGCGCCGAGACCGCTGAGGCCAATATCAACGCCGGCCTGGCCGCTGCCACGCAGATCTGCAAGTTCTTTGCAACGGGCGACCGTACCTTCCAACTCAACAAATAAGACGCGATTATGGTAAAGGTTAAACCGTTTGCAGCCATCCGTCCCCCGAAAGCCATCGCCAAGGAAGTGTCCGCACGCCCCTACGACGTGATGAACTCCGTCGAGGCCAAGGCCGAGGCCGGTGAGAAATCCCTGCTCCACATCACCAAGCCCGAGATCGACTTCGATCCGATCGCCGGCGAGCACGAACAGCGCACCTACGACAAGGCTGTCGAAAACTTCAAAAAGTGGCAGGAACGCGGCTGGCTGAAGCAGGACGACAAGGAATACTACTATGTGTACGCCCAGACGATGGAAGGCCGCACCCAGTACGGCATCATCCTCTGCGCCAACACCGACGACTACGCCACGGGCGCCATCAAGAAACATGAGCTCACCCGCAAGGAGAAGGAAGACGACCGCATGGTCCACGTCCAGATCCAGAGCGCGAACATCGAGCCGGTGTTCTTCGCCTATCCCGACAACGCCGAAATCGACGCCATCATGTTCCGTTACATCGCCCGCGTGCCTGAATACGACTTCATCGCCGACGAAGACGGCTTCGGCCACAAGCTCTGGGTGATCGACGACCCGAAGGACATCGCCCGCATCACGGAGATCTTCGCCACGATTCCGGCCTTCTACGTGGCCGACGGCCACCACCGCACGGCAGCCGCCGCGCGCGTGGGCGCCGAGCGCCGCGCGAAGAACCCGAACCACACGGGCAAGGAAGAGTACAACTACTTCATGGCCGTGTGCTTCCCGGACAACCAGCTGAAGATCATCGACTACAACCGCGTGGTCAAAGACCTCAACGGCCTGTCGGGCAAGCAGTTCTTCGAAGCGCTGCAGAAAGATTTCATCGTGGAGTGCAAGTGCGACTGCACGAAAGACGGCGGCAAGTGCGAATGTGAATTCCCGTGCCACTGCACGTGCAGCGAAAACTACAAGCCGGCCGGCCTGCACAACTTCTCGATGTATTTCGAAGGCGTTTGGTATTCGCTGACTGCGAAGCCGGGCACCTACAACGACAACGATCCGATCGGCGTGCTCGACGTGACGATCCTCTCGAACCTGGTGTTCGACAAGATCCTGAACCTGGGCGACCTTCGCACCTCGAACCGCATCGATTTTGTGGGCGGTATCCGCGGCCTCGGCGAGCTGAAGAAGCGCGTCGACAGCGGCGAGATGAAGGTAGCCTTCGCGCTCTATCCGGTCTCGATGAAACAGCTGATTGACATTGCCGACACCGGCAACATCATGCCGCCGAAGACCACCTGGTTCGAGCCGAAGCTCCGCAGCGGCCTCGCGATCCATAAGTTCTGACACGGGGTACGAGTTTGTCCCCAGACATTCGCTCCCGGACACGTTCTCAGCTTCAGACGTGCCCGGGAGTTCTTATTTGAAGCTCCCGGCCACGCTGGAGGGCCAAAACGTGGCCGACTTTATTCGAGTCCTTTCTCGAGGAACTTGACGTAGGCGTCGACGTCGAGGTTGTAGCTGCGGGAAGGCACCTTGTGCTCTTCGGTGAAGGGATCCAGGATCGCATAGTAAGGCTGCGCATTGACCTGGAAACGCTGCATCATGAAGTACGAATTGATCTTACCCAAACTCTTGAGCACCTTGCCCTTATCGGTGGTCACCCAGTACTGCTCGTCAAGTACCGTCTTGTCGTCGCCGTACAGCGAGCAGACCACGTAATCTTCTTTCATGAGCTTCAGTACACGCGGATCACTCCAGACCCGTGCCTCCATCTCCCGGCAGTTCACGCAGCCATGGCCCGTGAAGTCGATGAGCAGCGGCTTGCCCACTTTCCGGGCATAATCACGCGCCTCCTCATAGTCAAAGAAAGCCGGAATACCGTAGGGCAACTGCAGGAAATCCGCATACTTGCGGTCAGCGGGCAAACCCGAATCATCCTGCGCCCCCACCACATAGGTAGTCGGCGAGCCCCGCTGCTGCGCCGGATCGAGCACGAAATCCTGCGTCGTAATCGGCGGCAGGTAGCCCGAAAGGGCTTTCAGCGGCGCGCCCCACATACCCGGGATCATATAAACCACGAAAGCGAAGTCGATGATGATCAGAATCAGGCGGAAAACGCTGATGTACTCCACCGGACTGTCGAACTTGAACTTGATCTTGCCCAGCAGGTAGATGCCCAGGAGGGTGAAGACCACGATCCAGATGGCCAGGTAGACCTCGCGATCGAGGATGCCCCAGTGATAGGTCTGGTCGGCTACGCTCAGGAACTTGAAGCCGAGCGCCACCTCGATGAAACCCAGCACCACCTTGACGCTGTTGAGCCAGCCACCGCTCTTCGGGAGCTTGTCGAGCAACGAAGGCGCAAAAGCCAGCAGCGTGAACGGCAGGGCGAACGCGATGGAGAAGGCCAGCATGGTGATGATCGGCTCCCAGAACTCGCCCTGCGTGCTCTTGATCAGCACGGAACCCACGATCGGGCCCGTGCAGGAGAATGACACCAGCACGAGGGTCAGCGCCACGAAGAAGACGCCCGCCAGACCCCCCTCGTTGGAGTGCGAATCCGACTTGTTGAGCCAGGAACTCGGCAGCGTGATCTCGAAGGCCCCGAAGAACGAAGCCGCGAAGAGCATGAAGATCAGGAAGAAAGTGATATTCGGCAGCCAGTGCGTCGCCAGCCAGTTGAAGATGTCGGCCGTAACGGTCTGTCCACCTGCGAAGTAGGTAATCAGGATGATGACCGCAATCGGTATCGTATAGAGCGCCACGATGGAAAGGCCGAACATCAGGGCCAGCCACTTGCCGCGGCCTTTCTTTTCTTCCTCGCCCTCGGCCGTCTGGTTCTGCTTCAGGAAGAAACTCACCGTCATCGGGATCATGGGGAAGACACAGGGCGTCAGCAGCGCCACGAAGCCCCAGGCGATCGCTTCGAGAATGAGGCCCCAGATGGATTTGCCCTCATTCGTCATTCCGGCCGACCCATTCGTCATTCCGGCCTCCGAGCCGGAATCCCCCGCCACAAGTCCCTCGCCGGCCGGCAGTGTCACGTCCAGCGTGCAATCGTCCGGCGGGAAGCAGTTCTCGTCGTTGCAGGCCTGCCATTCGACGGTCACGGGCACCGTCACCTCCTTGCCCTGCAGGAGTTCCACCTTCTGGCAGATGACCACGGGGCTGCTGCAGGTGCCGATTTCAATGCCGAACACGTCGTCCATGCCCCGATGGACTTCGGAGGCGATGTACGGATCGCCGACCAGTGCCACCTTGTCGCCGGCCTCCACGGTAAATACGGTCCCGCAGGGGCCGCTGGAGCCGTAGTCGGTCAGGTCATAGATGTGCCAGGAACCGCCCATCGTGCCGGTGGCGCGGATCTCATAGGTGTTGCCCTCCACCCGGACGGCCTCGGCCTTCCAGGAAACAGGCTGCTGTTGCGCCCAAGCCGGCACCGCCAGCAAGAGGGTCAGAAGCAGGAGTTTACAATATCTCATGGGGTTCTTTGATTCACTGTGTCTGGCAAAGATACAAATTCTCGCGATTCTGCCCGCTTTTTTGTAACTTTGTAACGATGAATACCGACACCATCCGGATCCGCGGGGCGCGGGAGAACAACCTGCGCGACCTCTCGCTCGATATTCCGAAATACCAGATCACCGTTTTCACGGGGGTCTCGGGTTCCGGCAAGAGCTCCCTGGTGCTCGATACCATCGCTGCGAAGAGCCGCCGTGAGCTCAACGACACCTTCCCCACCTTCGTGCAGCAGTACCTGCCCAAATACGGACGGCCGAAGGTCGACGAGATCGAAGGCCTGCCCATCGCCATCGTCATCGACCAGAAGAAACCCACGCAGAACTCCCGTTCCACGGTCGGCACCTACACCGACATCTACGCGCTGCTGCGCCTGCTCTTTTCGCGCGTGGGCAAGCCGTTCGTGGGCTATTCCGACAGCTTCAGCTTCAACCACCCGCAGGGCAGCTGCCCACGCTGCGCCGGCCTGGGCGAAATCCGTGAGCTCGACATCCACAAACTCGTGGATTTCGACAAGAGCCTCAACGACGAAGACACCATCCACTATATCGCCTTCGGCAAGGGTGGATGGCGCTGGATCCGCTACGCGCACAGCGGCCTCTTCGACCTCGACAAGAAGATTCGCGACTATTCGCCCGAAGAACTGGATCTCTTCCTCAACAGCCCGCAGATCAAACTGAAGAACCCGCCTTCCAACTGGCCCAAGACCGCCAAGTACGAAGGGCTGATTCCGCGCATGTACCGCAGCATCATCAACTCGGAGGAAGGCCTGTTGCACGCCGCCGTGCTGAACCCCATGCTCACCATGGGCGTCTGCCCGGATTGCGGCGGCACGCGCCTCAACCCCAAGGTGCTGACCTGCCGGATCGAAGGGAAGAATATCGCGGAGGTGTGCGCCATGCCGGTCGCGCGCCTGAACGCTTGGATTGCCGCACTCAGCGATCCGCTGGCCGCCGATCTGAAGGCCGCCATCGGCGCCCGGCTCACAGCCCTGGAGGAGATCGGGCTGGGCTACCTCTCGCTCAACCGGCCCGTGGGCACGCTTTCGGGCGGAGAGGCGCAACGCTGCAAGATCGCCAAATACATCAACTCGTCGCTGGCCGACGTGCTCTATATCCTCGACGAACCCAGTGTGGGCCTGCACCCGCGCGACATCGAACGCCTCCAGCGCTCCGTGCGGCGCCTGCGCGACGCGGGCAACACCGTGCTGCTGGTGGAGCACCACCCCGAGATGATCCGCATCGCCGACCACATCGTGGACCTGGGCCCCGGCCCCGGCATCGACGGTGGCCGCATCCTCTTCCAGGGTTCCTGGGACGAACTGCTGCAGAGCGGCACCGCCACGGGACGGCTGGTCGAAGAGCGCCTGCCCTTCAAGGCGGACCCGCGCCCGGGGACCGGCGTTTTCCAGGTGAAGAACGCCACGCTCAACAACCTGCAGGGCATCTCGACCGACTTCCCGCTGGGCGTCTTCGGCGTGGTGGCCGGCGTCGCGGGCTCGGGCAAAAGCTCGCTGATGGAATGTTTCCGGCAGCAGTATCCCGATCCGGAGCAGGTGATCTACATCAGCCAGAAAAACATCGGCGTGAGCCTCCGCTCCACGCCCGGCACCTACATGGACGTGGCGGGCGATATCCGCAAGGCTTTCGCCCGGGCCCACCACATGAAGGAAGCTTATTTCACCTTCAACGGGGCGGGCGCCTGCCCGGTCTGCGGCGGCAAGGGCGTCATCGTCTCGGAGATGGCCTTCATGGATGCCATCGAAACCACCTGCGAGGCCTGCGGCGGCCTGCGCTACAAGCCCGAAGCCCTACAATACAAGCTCACCAGTCCGGCCACCGGCGAGACACTCGACATCGCCCAGGCCATGGACCTGTCGGTACGGCTGGCCTCGGCCTTCTTCGCCGGGACGGTCATCGAGAAGAAGCTCCGGCCACTGGTTGACGTGGGACTGCAGTACCTGCACCTCAACCAGGCGCTGTCCACGCTTTCCGGCGGCGAACTGCAGCGGCTCAAGCTGGCTTCGTATCTGGGCGTGGAAAACAAGATTTTCATCGTCGACGAGCCCACCGATGGCCTGCATATCCAGGACATCCGGCGCATCATCGCGCTCTTCGATTCGCTCGTGTCGCGCGGCAACACCGTTTATATGATTGAGCACAACCTCGACGTGATCCGTTCGGCCGATTTCCTGCTCGAACTCGGCCCCGGCGCCGGTGAAGCGGGCGGGCGCCTGCTCTACGCCGGCATCCCCGCCGGGCTTCGCGACTGCCCGGCCTCCGTTACCCGCGCCTATCTCCTGAACTGAAACTGACCTGAACCATGAACCGACTCACCTATCTGCTGATCCCCGTCCTCCTGCTGACCGAAACCCTCGGAACTGCCCGCTATGAAGTCCGTTACAAGCTGGGCGCGCTCGACACCCGCGTCGTCACGGCGGAGATCACCTGGGAGGCATCGTCCTGGAACGGCACCCCGGCCTACTATTCGGCCGCCATGCTCCAGACGACACCCATCTTCCGGCTGTTCCTCGGCTCGGACTATTTTGCCGAGACCTACTTCAGCCAGGACGAACTGAAGCCCCTGTACTTTGACAATCCCTTCCAGAAAAAAGGCAAAGACGGAAAATATGAATACCTGTGGAAGGAAAAGGATATCGAATCGACCTCGACGCTGGGCGACCAGGCCGTCTTCCAGGTCTTTCCCAACGACGGATGCACGGTGGATTTCCTCTCGCTGGTCCATTTTCTCCGCTTTCTCGATCTGGACCGGGCGAAGGAACCCCTGCCCGTGCACATCCTGGTATCCGGCAAATCGTACCCCGGGGAACTTGTGTATCAGGGCGAAGACAGCGAGCGCTTCCCGGACATGCCGGCCCACCGCTTCCTCCTGCGCCTGACCGAACGCGGGCTGATGGAGAACGGCAGCGGCAACGAAGTCTACATTTGGCGATCCATGGGCCCCGACCGCAACATCCTCGGCCTGGAAACCGAGTTGAGCACCGGCTCCATGTATGCACGGATTTATACAAAATAATACTATTTTTGCGCAATCTTTTAAATAGATACTACCATGATACTGAAAGTCTGTGTCGGCAGCTCCTGCCATCTCAAAGGCTCATATGATGTGATCGAGGCCCTGAAAGACATCATCAAGAAATGCGATGTCGAGGACCTGGTGGAACTCCGGGCCAGCTTCTGCCTGGGCTTCTGCGCACAGGGCGTCACCGTCAAGGCGGAAGGACTGGAGAACCCCACGATCGAAAAGCTGGGGAACGGCGAACTGCTGCTCCACAACGTCAACAGTGAGAACGTTGAGGAATTGTTCCTGCGGGACATCTATCCCTACATCAAGAAATAATCCTCCCGTCCCATGGCCGCGTATCTGTTTTCCAAGAACGTCCAGTGCAATGACTGCTACAAGTGCCTGCACGAGTGCATGGTCAAGGCCATCGCCATCAGGGACCGTGAAGCCACGATCCTCGAAGACCGCTGCGTCCTGTGCGGCCACTGCACACGTGTCTGCCCCCAGAATGCCAAGGTGGTCGTCAGCGAGATCGACCGGATCAAGGTTCTCCTGCACTCCGGCAAGAAAGTGATCGCCAGCGTCGCGCCTTCCTTCGTTTCCAGCTTCGGCATTTCCAACTTTTCAGTCCTCAAGCTGGCCCTGGCCCGGCTCGGCTTTGCCGATGCCGAGGAGACCGCCGTCGGTGCGGAGGCCGTCACCCGGAAGTACCGCGAGCTCCTCGAGAGCGGCACCTACGACAATTTCATCACTTCAGCCTGCCCGGCAGCCTGCCAGCTGATCCAGAAATACTATCCCAAAGCCCTGAAATACCTGGCCAAGGTCGATTCTCCGATGATCGCCCACGCCAAGATGCTCCGCGAACAGACCCCCGGCGCGAAAGTCGTGTTCATCGGTCCCTGCATCGCCAAGAAGAAGGAAGCCGCCGAAAGCGGCCTGGTGTCCGGCGTACTGACCTTCCCGGAACTCCAGGAGATGTTCGACGAGCAGGGCATCGTGCTGTCAGACATCATGGACGTGCAGTTGGAACCCGAAAAGACCCACGCCAATTTTTCCAAGAACTATCCTGTTTCAAGGGGTATCATCAACTCCTTTGTCCAGCGGCCCCAGGGCTACGCGTACCTGGCCATTGACGGCATCAACCGCTGCATCCGGGCGCTCGACAACATCGAGCATCTCGACCACGTGTTCCTGGAGATGAACGTCTGCAAGGACGGCTGCATCGGCGGTCCCTGCATCATCAAAAAGGACGGCGGCACCATCCGCTCGGCCTGCGAAGTGTGGAACTACGTGGATGAGGAAAAGCGCAAATATCCCGTCCAGGCCGACGCCGGCAAAACCCGGGTCATCCTCGACGCCGAGTATCCGCGCCTCCGTACCATGGGCCGTCCCGCCTCCAACCGGGAGATCGAGGAAGTGCTCCACCGCATCGGCAAATACAAACCGGAAGACGAGCGCAACTGTGGCTCCTGCGGCTACTCCACCTGCCGCGAGAAGGCCTGGGCCGTCATCAACGGCTATGCCGACATCGACGTGTGCCTGCCTTACATGCGGCAGCGCGCCGAGACCATGTCCTACGAGATCATCCACAACAGCCCCGAGGGCATCGTGGTGCTCAACAACGACCTCCGGATCCTGGAGATCAACAACAAGGCCCTCGAACTGCTCGGCATCGAAAGCACGGACTTCAAGGGATGCATGGCCGCCGACTTCTTCGATCCCGCCCATTTCACGCATGCTCTCAAGCAGGGTGCCAGCGTCTTCGAGACCGAAATGTACATTCCGAACACGGATAAATATGTCCATCTGACCATCAGCAAGATCCCGGACCAGCACGTGCTCTTCGGCATCATGAAGGACGTGACCGGTATCGTGAACTACAACCAGCAGCTCGACGCCGTGCGCCAGAACACGATCCGTACCGCCGATGAGGTGATCACCAAGCAGATGCGCGTGGCGCAGGAGATCGCCTCCCTGCTCGGCGAGACGACCGCGGAAACCAAGGTCGCGCTGGTCAACCTGAAGAAAATCCTGGAGGACGACAAAAAGGAAAAGGAAGAGTAATCGATGGATCTTTGTCTCGAATACGGCTGCTCTTCCCTCAACAAATACGGCGAGGAGCTTTGCGGCGACCGGGTGGAACTCTGCCAGACCGACGACTGGACGACGCTCGTCCTGGCCGACGGGCTGGGCAGCGGCGTGAAAGCCAGCATCCTGTCCACCCTCACGGCAAAGCTGCTTTGCAAGATGATCGCCAACGACATCGACATCATCGACTGCATCGAGACCATCATCCAGACACTGCCGGTCTGCAAGGTACGCCGGCTCGCCTACTCCACCTTCTCGGTCATCCATGTCAACCGCCAGGGCGAAGGCTGCCTCTTTGAATTCGACAACCCACAGGCCATCTGGTACCACGAAGGCCACTGCCGGGACTTCGAGCGGGAAGAAATGGACATCCGCGGCAAGAAAGTCTACAAAAGCAACCTGCAGCTGCAGAAAAACGACCTGGTGATCGTCATGAGCGACGGCACCGTCCACGCCGGCGTGGGCAAGATCCTCAATTTCGGCTGGACACGTCCGCAGATCATGGAGCATCTCGACCGGACCATCCGGCCCGACATGTCCGCCCGGGCCATCGCCTGCATGCTGGCCTCCGCCTGCAACGACCTCTACCTCGACAAGCCCGGCGACGACACGACCGTCGCCGCCATCCGCATCCGGGAATCCCTGCACGTCAACATCATGGTCGGCCCGCCGGTAGACCGGGAGAGCGACGATTTCTACGTATCCAGTTTCCTCGAAGGAGAAGGCAAGAAAGTGGTCTGCGGCGGCACCACCGCCCAGATCGTCGCCCGGCACCTCGGCAAGACGCTGGAGACCAGTTTCGAATTTCCCGATAAGGACGTGCCGCCCGTCGGCTATATCGAGGGCATCGACCTGGCCACCGAAGGCGTTATCACGATGCGGCGCCTGCTGGAGCTGTCGGACCGCTACCTGGCCATCGACGACCTGACGCCCAAGACCTTCCCGAAAAAGGACGGCGCGTCGCAGCTGGCCAATATCCTCTTCGAGGAGGCGACCAGCATCCAGTTCTTCATCGGACAGAGCGTCAACAAGGCCCATCAGGGCCTCGAGATCGATACGACCCTTAAGCTCAAGCTCGTGGAGCATCTGGCAGACAACCTGCGCGCCATGGGCAAACAAGTCACCTTATACTACGATTAACCGCTAACTCCCCGCTTATGAGCGTTACCAACAAGATATTCGATACCAACGTCCAACTTGTCAAATACAAGGTCCTCAAGGAAGTCATCAAGCACGCCTTCGCCGGTGACCTCGAATCTTCCCGCATCGACATCGCCAAGGAGATTGCGGCCGGCAACAAGGAAAGCATGCACTGCTGCATCTACAAGGAGCGTGCGATCTCCGAAGAGCGCGTCTGGATGGCCATGGGCGGCGACCGCAAGAACATCAACCCGATCGCCGTCATCGACATCGCATGCGACGAATGCCCCATCGACGGCATGCTGGTCACCTCGGCCTGCCGCGGCTGTCTGATGCACGCCTGCAAGGACGCCTGCCCCCGCGACGCCATCTCGATCGTCGACAAACACGCCGTCATCGACAAGAGCAAATGCATTGAGTGCGGCAAGTGCAGCCAGGTCTGCCCCTACGAGGCCATCATCACGCGCCATCGCCCCTGCATCAAGAGCTGCAAGGTAAAGGCGATCTCAATGGATGAAGACCGGAAGGCCATGATCGACTACGACAAGTGCATCGCCTGCGGCGCCTGCGTATACCGCTGCCCCTTCGGCGCCATCACCGACAAGTCGTTCGTGACCGACATCATTGATATGCTCAAGGGCTCGGAGGGCGGCAAGCGCTATCGCGTGTACGCCGTCATCGCCCCGGCCATCGTGAGCCAGTTCCACTTCGGCCGCGTGACGCAGGTGGTGACCGCCATCAAGAAGGTCGGTTTCCACCAGGTGGTCGAGGCGGCCCTCGGCGCTGACATCACGCTCTACCACGAGGTGAACGAGTGGAAGGAGAAGCGGATGCTGACCACCTCCTGCTGCCCCTCGTTCGTGGCGTTCATTGAGAAGAATTTCCCGGAATTGACGAAATATATCTCTTCTTCCGTCTCGCCGATGGTGGAAGCGGCGCGGCTTATCAAACACTCCGACCCGACAGCCAAGGTGGTCTTTATCGGCCCCTGCAGCTCCAAGAAGATGGAGTTCCGCCTGCCCAAGACCGGCGGCGCCATCGACTGCGTCCTTTCGTTCGAAGAACTCCAGGCCTTCTTCGATGCCCTGGACATTGACACGACTTCGCTGGAAGACAGCAGCCTCGACAACGCCTCGTTCTACGGACGCATCTTCGCCAAATCGGGCGGCATCGCCCGCGGTGTGGCCGATGTTGCGGCCTCTTACGGCGTGGAAGGCGTCCAGCCGGTCGTGATGAGCGGTATCGACGAGTGCCGGGCCAACCTGTTGCGCCTGAAACTGGGCAAAGCGGCGGCCAATTTCTTTGAGGGCATGGCCTGCGACGGCGGCTGCATCAACGGCGCCCTTTGCCTGACGCACAGCCCCAAGAACATCGCCGACGTCGAAGGCTACGGCAACGAAGCCAAGGAAAAGACCATCGAAAACTCCGTCAAGCTCTATAAGCTGACGCAGAACCAAAAGTAACGAAGTCTGAAAGCCCGTTATGCGCGCTGCCGCCGCTGGCGGACCAGCGCCGTGGCCACGATGCCGATGACGGACACATACATCAGGATAATAAAGCTGATGGCCAGGCGGTCCCCTTTCTTCACGCTGTCGGGATCGAACACAAATTCAATGTGGTGCTGTCCGGCGGGAACGTGCATTGCCCGGAGGGCGTAGTCAGCCCGGAAGTATTCGGCCGGTTCCCCGTCGACGCTCACTTTCCAACCATAGGGATAGTAGATTTCCGAAAAGACGACATGCTCCGGATTGCGGGAAGAAAAGCTGTAGCGGCGATAATCCGGCCGGTGGTCGACCAACAGGATGCTCCTTTCCGGGTCCGGCGTACGGAAGAGGGCCGCCGCGCTGGAGGTCGCATAGCGGGCAGACTCACCGCTGACGACCGCCTTGGCCTTCAGGTCGACGGTATTCAGCGCGAACAGCTCTGCATCTTCATCCAGTACATCCACGACATCTTCGACGAACCAGGCGTTGCCCATCGCATCGGGGTTGTCCGACACCTCGGGCTTCCCGTCGGCACCAGTCTTCACGAGATACTGCGCGTTGAGCATGTTGATCACCGGCATGTGGGCCAGCAGCAGATGTTCTTCCACCAGATCCTGGTAGCGCCGGAGTTTGGCAGCGCTGTAGCCGCCGATGGAGTGCAACCGCAGGGACGTCCGCGCCTCCGTAAAAGTCTTCCCGGTAGAAAGGTTCAGCACGCGGAAAAAGCCCGGCTTTTGCAGAAGAGTTTCCTCCCACTCCTGCAGCGCGTATTCCGCGCTGTTTTTCCGGGGCGTATCAAAATTGCGCTCGTTGAAATAGCGCCGGTCCACCGGCCACAGGTCCAACACGACCAGCACGCCCAGGGCCGCGATCAGTGGGCCCCGTTTGAGTTTGCCCTTGATGAACAGGAAGATAACGAGGGCGCCCGCCAGGACGAAAAAGGCAGAACGGAGGCTGTCGCGCACCAGGATCGATTTGCGTTCAGCCAGCAGTGCCCGATAGAACCAGTTCCTGTCCGGCGTCATCCAGGTAGCGTCCGCTTCGGACGAGAAAGGCAGCAGCATCGGGCCCAAAAGGGCAAAGAGCAGGCAGATGCCAGCCGTAACGCTCCCGGCGATCAGGATGCTCCGTATGGCTTTCTTCGTTTCGACAGCGCCATCCAGCAGGCGCTGCACGGCCAGAAAACCCAGAATCGGCATGGCAATTTCCGCGACAATCAGGATGGACGCGACCGCCCGGAACTTGGCATAGAACGGGAAATACGCGAAAAAGAAACGCGACAATGCCATGAAATGGTCACCCAATGCCAAAAGCAAAGAGAAAACCGTCGCCGCCAGCAGACCCCATTTGACGGGACCCCGGACCAGCAGAAGCCCCAGGACGAACAGGAAACAGACCAGCGCACCTACATAGACATTGCCGGCCGTAAAGCTTTGGCCGCCCCAGTACAGGGGGACGTTATGCGAGAGTTCGCGTGCACCACGTGAATCCACACCACTGGCTATCAGCGTCTTGTAAAACGCAGAATGGCTGTTTACGTCAATGTGGGATCCGCCGCCCACCACACCGGGTATGAGCAGGGAGAACGACTCCAGGGGGCTGTAGTTGAAATTGGTGAGAAACTCGTTTTTCTCCACGTCGCCATGCGAACCCCGGTTGGTTTCTTCCACGAATTCCATGTTAGCGAAGACGCTGGAAGCATTCGCCAGCGTCCCGACGCCCAGGCAAGCGACGAAAATCGCCGTGGCGACCAGGAAGTCCCGGATCCGTTTCTGCTGCATGTGCGCCACCAGCTGGGCGATCCACAGGACGCCCATCAGCAGGATGACATAGTAGGACATCTGGGGATGCGTGGTGATGCCCGCGGCAGATGCGAGCAGGCAAGCCACAGCCCCGAGGGCGTACTTTTTCTGGAACAGCAGCCAGAATCCGGCCAGGACGACGCACATCAGGGCAATCGTCGTGGCCTTGGTGTTGTGCCCGGCGCCGACGATGATGACAAAATAGGTGGACAGCGTGAGCGCAAAGGCACCCGCGATGCTCAGCCACTTGTCCGTCCCGAACGCCAGCAGCAACAGGAAAAAGCAAACGAAATAAAAGATAAAAAAACCGGCGGGTCGACTTTGCACCGCCCGCACGAGGTTTTTCAGCGGCGCCAGCCAGCGGTCCGCCTTATATTGTCCTCCCTTGATCTGGTAGACGGGCATGCCCGAAAACATGCTGTCCGTCCACCAGGTCACCTTTCCTGTCTCCTGCTGATAGCTCCAGGCCTCGTTCGCCGCACAAACGGCATTGACGTTGTCCGAGGCATATAGGACCTTCCCCTGCAGGGAGGGATAGCAGAGGGCGATGGAAGCGCCTGCGAAGAGGATCGCCGCCACCAGATAGGCCCCGTAACGCCGGAGAAAGGTTTGAAAAGTCATGGTGCAGCCTTACCAGGCGAGGGCGCTGGCGCCGAGGATGGCGGCGTCAGAGTCCTTTAGCGAGGAATACAGCACTTTGATGCGGCCTTTCCAGATCTGGAGCTGGTTCTCTTCCATCGCAGCCACCAGATCGTCGTGGAAATACTTCTTGGCCTTGGCCAGACCACCGAAGAGGACGATGGCCTCGGGGGCGCTGAACTTCACGAAGTCAGCCAGCGAACGGCCGAGGATCTGGCCCGTGGTCCGGAAGACGTCGAGTGCGACCTCGTCGCCCTTCTCGGCGGCGTCGTACACGTCTTTCGCGCTGATGCTCTCCATGTCAATGTCGCGGAGCGGGCTCTTGACATCGGGACTGGCCATCAGCAGTTTCTGCGCGGTCCGGCGGACGCCCATGGCGCTGCAGTAAGTCTCCAGGCAGCCCTTCAGGCCGCAGTTGCACTGGCGACCGTCGCGAACGGCAATCGTATGGCCCAGCTCGCCGGCGAAGCCGTCGTGGCCGTAAACCACTTCCCCGTTGACCACGATGCCGCTGCCGACACCAGTGCCCAGGGTGATCATGATGAAGTTCTTCATGCCGCGCGCCACGCCGTAGGCCATTTCACCCATCGCCGCCGCGTTGGCGTCGTTGGTAACGGTCACGGGCAGGCTGGTGAAGCTCTTGACCAGGGCGGCCAGGTCGACAACCGTGGGCTTGCCTTCGGCGTCGTAGCTCCATTTGAGGTTCGGAGCGTATTCCACCGTACCCTTGTAGTAGTTGCCGTTCGGGGCGCCGATGCCGATGCCCTTGACCTTGCCGGCTTCGGCGGTCTGGGCGATCAGGCCCTTGATGGCCTTCGTCAGCTCGTTGATATAATCGATGAGTTCGGTCTGCAGGGAGGAGATGACCGTCTGGGCGATGATCTCGCCTTCTGCGGTGACGACGCCGATCTTGGTGCTCTGACCGCCGACGTCAATACCCATTACAAGTTCTTTTTCCATAGTCTGTTACACCGGGATGTCTTTGTTCACGTTCTTGGAGCCGGAAACGGCATAGTAGATCAGGTAGCCCAGGCAGACGACCAGGAGCCAGTAGCTCTGGATGGAGCCCACCTTGTCGGCGATGGCGTTCTGGATGAACGGGATGATACCGCCACCGCAGACCAGCGTCATGAAGATGCCGGAAGCGGCTGCCGTGTATTTACCGAGGCCTTCCGCCGAGAGGTTGAAGATGCAACCCCACATCACGGAGGTGCACAGGCCGCAGAGGGTCAGGAAACCAAGGCTCCAGGGCACCGTATACTTGGCAATGGTGATGGTCGAGGACTCGGGGATGAACATGGCCAGCAGGATGAACAGGATGGCCAGGGAAGCCGTGAAGAGCAGCATCTTCTTGCTGGAGACCTTGCCGCCGATGGTACCGCCGATCAGACGGCCGATCAGCATGCAGAACCAGTAGGCGCCGATGAAGGTGCCGGCGATGGCCGGACCCACGTTCGGCAGGCTGGAGAAGTGGATGTTCGCGGTGTTCGGAATACCGACCTCGATGCCCACATAGAAGAAGATGGCGACAGCGCCGAGCACGAAGTGACGGAAGCTCAGCGGGCTGTGCTTGTCTTTCTTCGCCGTACCGGCCAGACGGGCGGCTTTCTCGGCTGCCGTTTCCTTGTGCGGTTCGGGGATGTTGGTGAGCAGGATCACGACGAAAGCGATGGCGAAGATGACCATGGCGATGACCATCACGGGCGCCACCTTGGCGACGGTTGCATTCTCAATGGAACCACCCACGAGCCAGCCGACGAGGACCGGCGCGATGGTACCGCCGATGGAGTTGCAGGAACCGCCCCACTGGATGAGCTGGTTGCCCTTGTTGCCGCCGCCGCCCAGGGTGTTCAGCATCGGGTTGACCACGATGTTGAGCATACACATGGAGAAGCCGGCTACGAAGGCGCCGAGCACATAGACGAAGAAGCTCTCGGCATAGCCGGAGAGGAACTGGATGCCCACGCCGATGAAGCCGATGATGACGGCCAGGAGCGCCGTGAATTTATAGCCCTTGCGGCGCAGGATAATACCTGCGGGGATGCCCATGCAAGCATAAGCAATGAAGTTGGCCAGGGTACCGAGCTGGCTGAGGGCCTTGCTGGCGCCGAACTGGTTCGTCACGACCACGCCCATGGAACCGGCGAGGTTGGTGACGAAGGCAATCATGAAGAAGAGGGCGAACATCACGATAATGGGAATCGTGTAGTTCTGCTGTTTCGTAGCGGTAGTAGCCATATATCAGAAGATTTATCGTTTTTCGGAGAACAGGGATTAACGGCCGCCGAGCACTTTGCCGAGGATGCCGCCGAGCAGGCCGCCACCCGCCTGGGACTGGGTTTTGGCCGCACCGCCGCCCTTGAGGGTGATGAGGATGTCCTGGAAATCGACGTCGCCGTCACCGTCCTGGTCCTTCAGGACGCCGCCCAGTTTGCCCATGATGGCAGGAACCAGCGCCGCCAGCTTGCCATTGAGGAGGTTGCCGAGGTTGAGGTTTTTCAGGATGTTGTTGCTGAAAAGATTGCCGGCCAGGGCTGTGATCGGGCTGGAAGCCGCATCGGCCTTGCCGGTGAGGAGCGCCTTGACCTGTTCGATGCCACCGACCTTCGTAACGGTCTGCGTGAGACTGCCGAGGATGGAGTCAGCCAATCCGTTGAGCACGGTGTTCTTCTGTTGTGCAGGAATCTCCAAACCACCAGCCTGGGCCTTGACCTCACGGGCGATGGTATCTAAAATTGAAATAGCCATAATGCGTATGTTTTATATAGATGTTGCCGTTTTGCTGCTGCTAAGTTAGGAAAAAAAAGACTATCTTTGTAAATTCAAAAGAAAAAATATGGCTATTCTTACCGGACGCATATCCCAAATCATCGGCCCTGTGGTCGACGTCCACTTCATGCTGAACGAAGACCAGCAGTCCCGGCTCCCTTCCATCCACGAAGCGCTGCAAGTGACCCGTCCCGACGGGGGCACCCTGACCATCGAGGTGCAGCAGCACATCGGCGAGGACACCGTCCGCACGGTGGCCATGGATTCGACCGACGGCCTCCGCCGCGGCATGGAAGTCCGCTGTACCGGCGACACCATCACCATGCCCGTAGGCGCCCAGATCCGCGGCCGCGTGATGAACGTGGTCGGCGGCGTCATCGACGGCATGGATTCGCTCGACCGCAGCGGCGCCCTCCCCATCCACCGCGAGCCGCCCAAGTTCGAGGATCTCACCACCTCGCAGGAAGTGCTCTTCACCGGCATCAAGGTCATCGACTTGCTGGAGCCCTATCTGAAAGGCGGCAAGATCGGCCTGTTCGGCGGTGCCGGCGTGGGCAAGACCGTGCTCATCAAGGAGCTCATCAACAACATCGCCAAGAAGCACAACGGCTTTTCGGTGTTCGCGGGCGTGGGCGAGCGTACGCGCGAAGGCAACGACCTGCTGCGCGAGATGATTGAATCGGGGGTGATCCGCTATGGCAAGGATTTCGACAAGAGCATGGAAGAGGGCCACTGGGACCTCTCCAAGGTCGACCACGAAGAACTGAAGAAATCGCAGGTGGCCATGGTCTTCGGCCAGATGAACGAACCGCCGGGAGCCCGTTCTTCCGTGGCGCTCTCGGGCCTGACTCTGGCAGAGAGTTTCCGCGACAGCGGCAAGGCCGACGATCCGAAAGACATCCTGCTCTTCATCGACAATATCTTCCGTTTCACACAGGCCGGCAGCGAGGTGTCCGCCCTGCTGGGCCGCATGCCGTCGGCCGTGGGCTACCAGCCCACCCTGGCCACGGAGATGGGCCGCATGCAGGAGCGCATCACCTCCACCAAGAACGGCTCCATCACCTCGGTCCAGGCTGTCTACGTGCCAGCTGACGACCTGACGGACCCGGCTCCGGCCACCACCTTCTCCCACCTCGACGCCACCACGGTGCTGAGCCGCAAGATCGCCGAGCTGGGCATCTACCCGGCCGTCGACCCGCTCGACTCCACCTCCCGCATCCTCGACCCGAACATCGTGGGCGAGGCGCACTATCAGACCGCCCAGCGCGTGAAGCAGGTGCTGCAACGCAACAAGGAGCTCCAGGATATCATCAACATCCTGGGCATGGACGAACTCTCCGACGAAGACAAGCTCACCGTCAACCGCGCCCGCCGCATCCAGCGCTTCCTCTCGCAGCCCTTCCACGTGGCCGAGCAGTTCACGGGCGTCCCGGGCGTAATGGTCTCGATCGAAGATACCATCAAGGGTTTCAACATGATTATGGACGGTGCGGTGGACCACCTGCCGGAACAGGCCTTCCTCAACGTGGGCACCATCGAAGAAGCCATCGAAAAGGGCGAAAAACTCCTTGCACAAGCCGGTAAGTGATGATCCGCCTGAAAATCATATCGCCCCAGCGGGAAATCCTCTCGGTCGACACTGAGCTGGTGGAACTTCCCGGCACGCTCGGCCGTTTCGAGGTGCTCCAGAACCATGCACCCCTGATCTCCTCCACAGTGGCGGGTGTGGTCCGTTACGTGCAGGCAGGCGAAAGCCATGAGATCGAATGCCAACCCGGCTTCGTGGAAGTCCGGGACAACTGTGTGACCGTATGCGTGGGATAAGGAAGATACTCCTGCTGGCGGCCGTCCTGCTGCTTTCCGCCCCGGTTCCCGCCGCGGCCCAGCACGCGGATGCGGCTGAAACGGAGGATTTCGACCTGAACGAATACATCTTCGGACACATCGGCGACGCCTACGAGTGGCACATCACCACCGTCAACGATCATCACATCTCCATTCCCCTGCCCTGCATCGTCTTCGACGGCGGGGTGCACGTCTTCCTCTCCCCCCGTATGGAAGAGAACGGATATACGCTCAACGAGAACGGCAAGCTCGTGAACGCAACGACGGGGAAACGGCCCATCGACATCTCCATTACCAAGAATGTGCTCAGCCTGCTCCTGAGCTCCATCCTGCTGGTGGCGCTGATCCTGGCGACCGCCCGCTGGTACAAGCGGCACGATGCCCTGAAAGAAGCGCCGCGGGGCTTCCCGGGCCTGATGGAGATGCTCATCACGATGGTCACCGACGACATCATCAAGGAAGGCGTGGGCAAGGACTGGGAGAAGTATGCGCCTTACCTGCTGACGGCCTTCTTCTTCATCTTCCTCAACAATCTGCTGGGCATCGTGCCCTTCTTCCCGGGCGGCGCCAACGTCACCGGCAACATTGCCGTGACGCTCGTGCTGGCCGTCTGCACGTTCCTGGCGGTCAACCTTTTCGGCAACAAACACTACTACAAGGATATCTTCTGGCCCGACGTGCCGACCTGGCTCAAGGTGCCGGTCCCGCTCATGCCGCTGATCGAGATCATCGGCATCTTTACCAAGCCCTTCTCGCTGATGATCCGACTCTTCGCCAACATTCTGGCGGGACACATCATGATCCTGGGCGTGGTGGCGGTGATCTTCATCACGGCCAAACTCGGCCCGGCGATCAACGGTTCGATGAGCGTCATTTCTGTGCTCTTCGGCGTCTTCATGGACGTGCTCGAACTGCTGGTGGCCTTCATCCAGGCCTATGTATTCACGATGCTCTCGAGCGTCTTCATCGGCCTCTCCCGCCAGGAACCCGAACACGAAAAACAATTGGAAACAACTAAATAAACAATAAACGCACAAAACCATGTTAATGATCATCTTACAAGCCATCGCAGGTTCGGCGCTCGGTAAATTCGGCGCCGCCATCGGGGCCGGCATCGCAGCCATCGCAGCCGCCATCGGCATCGGTAAAATCGGTAAATCGGCCCTGGAAAGCTCGGCCCGCCAGCCGGAAGCCGCCAGTGGCATGCGTACCACCGCCATCATCATCGCCGCCCTCATCGAAGGCGCCTGCCTGTTCGCCATCCTCGTCTGCCTGCTGGGCATCACCCGCTAGTCCATGTCCCTGATCACACCCGATTTCGGCCTCCTCTTCTGGATGACCCTGATCTTCGCCATTGTGTTTTTCATCCTGGCGAAGTTCGGCTTCCCCCTCATTACGGGGATGGTCAAGAAGCGCTCCGACACCATCGAGCAGTCGCTTCGTGACGCAGAAGAGGCCCGGAAGACCCTGAAAGACCTGGCTGCCGAGCAGAAGAAACTCATCGAAGAAGCCCGCAAGGAACAGGCCCGCATCCTCAACGAAGCGGCTGCAGCCGGCGACAAGATCGTCCAGGATGCCCGCGAAGAGGCCCGCGCCCAGACCAGCGCCATGATTGAAAAGGCGCGCGAGGACATTCGCATCGAGCAGGAAACCGCCCGCCGCCAGATCGCCGATGAAGTGACCAACCTCTCCATCGAGGTGGCGGAGAAACTGGTCCGCGAACACCTCAACTCCGCAGAGAAACAGCACAGCCTCATCGACAAGCTGATCGAAGAGGCCCGCGCCAGCCACCAACCCGTCAATTAAATCATGGACTCCGGACTCATCGCCTCGCGCTACGCACACGCCCTGCTGCTCTTCGCCCACGAACAGCACACGGAGACGCGTGTCTACGAAGAGTGCGCCGCACTGAAGCGCGCGATGATGTCGGGCGAGGATCAATCCATGAGCGCCTGCATCGCGCAGCTCTCCGAAACGATGCAGCGCTTTCTCGCGCTGGTGATCCGCAACAAGCGCGTGCCGTACCTGTCGGCGATCCTATACGACTACCGGGTGCTCTACCGCAAGGAGAAGGGCATCACGCGAGCCTGGCTCACCACGGCCGTGGAAGATCCGGAGCTGGCCGGTAAGCTGGAGACCCTGATGAAACTGCAGGGATTCTCCGAGATCGACTTCAAGACGGAAATCAATCCGGACCTGATCGGCGGCTTCGTCCTCCAGATCGAAGACAAGCGGCTCGACGCTTCCATCGCTTCGCAGCTGCAGACCATCCGCAAGGAATGGGAAGAGAAAAACAGAAAAAATCGCAAGAATGGTTGACAATCTGAAAGCAAGTGAAATCTCCGAGGTGCTGCTCAAGCAGCTCCACGACATCAACATCGACGCCAAATACGAAGAAGTCGGCGAGGTGCTTCAAGTCCACGACGGCGTGGTCCGGCTCTACGGCCTGACAAACGCCGAGGCCGGCGAGCTCCTGGAGTTCGACAGCGGCGTGATGGCCGTGGTCATGAACCTCGAGGCAGACAATGTCGGTGCCGTGCTCCTGGGCTCCACCGAAAAGGTGAAGGAGGGCATGACAGCCCGCCGCACCGGCCGCATCGCCTCCATCCGCGTGGGCGAGAAGATGGTCGGACGCGTGGTCAATCCCCTGGGCCAGCCCATCGACGGCCGAGGCGAGATCGCCGGCGAACTGACGGAAATGCCGCTCGAGCGCAAGGCGCCGGGCGTGATCTTCCGCCAGCCGGTGAACGAGCCGCTCCAAACCGGCCTGAAGGCCGTCGACGCCATGATTCCCATCGGCCGCGGCCAGCGTGAGCTGATCATCGGCGACCGCCAGACGGGCAAGACCGCCATTGCCATCGACACCATCATCAACCAGCGTGCGAACTTCGAGGCCGGCAAGCCGGTCTTCTGTATCTATGTAGCCATCGGCCAGAAAGGCTCCACCGTAGCGAGCATCGTGAACGTTCTGCGCGAAAAAGGCGCCATGGCCTACACCATCGTGGTGGCCGCCAACGCCGCAGATCCCGCTGCCCTGCAATACTATGCGCCGTTTGCCGGCGCCGCCATCGGCGAGTATTTCCGCGACACGGGACGCCACGCCCTGGTGGTCTACGACGACCTCTCGAAGCAGGCCGTGGCCTATCGCGAGGTGTCGCTGATCCTGCGCCGCCCCTCCGGCCGCGAAGCCTACCCGGGCGACATCTTCTACCTGCACTCCCGCCTGCTCGAGCGCGCCGCCAAGATCATCGACCAGCAGGAAGTCGCCGAGACCATGAACGACCTGCCTGTCAGCCTCCGGGGCAAGGTGCGCGGCGGCGGCAGCCTCACCGCCCTTCCGATCATCGAGACCCAGGCCGGCGACGTGTCGGCCTACATCCCGACCAACGTGATCTCCATCACCGACGGCCAGATCTTCCTCGAGACCGACCTCTTCAACCAGGGCTTCCGCCCCGCCATCAACGTGGGTATCTCCGTTTCGCGCGTGGGCGGCAGCGCACAGGTCAAATCCATGAAGAAAGTGGCCGGTACGCTGAAGATCGACCAGGCCCAGTACCGCGAGCTCGAGTCGTTCAGCAAGTTCTCGAGCGACATGGACACCGTCACCAGCCTGACCATCGACAAGGGTCGCAAGAACAATGTGCTGCTCATCCAGCCGCAGTACAGCCCGATGCCCGTGGGCGAGCAGGTGGCCATCCTCTACTGCGGAACCAACGCCCTGATGCGCGACATTCCGCTGTCGAAAGTACCTGAATTCCAGAAGATCTTCCTGGAGCGGATGCGCTCCGACCACCGGGCCGACGTGCTCGACCCGCTGGCCAAAGGCAAAATCGACAAAGTTATCACCGACACCATCGAACGCGTGGCGGCCGAGATCGTCGCCGCGCTCAACCAATAAACCATGGCATCGCTCAAGGAGACAAAGACCCGGATCGCTTCGGTCAAAAGCACCCTGCAGATCACCTCGGCCATGAAGATGGTCGCGGCGGCCAAGCTGCATCGCGCGCAGCAGGCCATCACCGGCATGCTTCCCTATCAGGAGAAGCTGCACGGCATCCTGCAGGACCTGCTGGCCGACCGCAATGTCCGAACGGCGCTCGAGACGCCGCTGCTGCGTGACAACGGCAGCCCGCGCGTGGCCGTGGTCGCCTTCTCCTCGAACAGCTCCCTCTGCGGCGGCTTCAACACCACCGCCGTCAAAGCGCTCCTGAACGAACTCGGGGCCCTGGAAGACGCCGGCGTCCAGCGCGAGCAGATCGACCTCTACCCTGTGGGACGCAAGGTCGCCGAAGCCGCGCGCAAGACCGGCTTCATCATCCGCCGCGATGCCTCGTCGCTGCTCGACAAGCCCGCCTACGAACCCGCCGCCGAACTGGCCCGCGAACTCATCGAAAGCTTTGAAAAAGGCGAGGTGGGCCGCATCGTGCTGCTCTACAACCACTACAAGTCCAATGCGTCCCAACCGCCCACGCGGGAGATCTACCTGCCGCTGGTGCTGCCGGAAACGGTGGCTGGCCCGGTCGACGACGACCTGATCGTCGAACCGAGCCGAAAGGAAGTGGTGGAAGAACTGCTGCCCAAAGTCTTGCTGCTCAAGGTCTACACCGTGCTCATGGACAGTTATGCCGCCGAGCAGGCCGCCCGCACCGTGGCCATGCAGCTGGCCAGCGACAACGCCGACGAACTCCTCGAACAGCTCACCCTCGAATACAACAAGCGCCGCCAGCAGGCGATCACGAGCGAACTGCTCGACATCGTCGGCGGATCATTGACATAATTTTTCAACCTATAACACCATGAAAAAAATCTTCTACTCCCTCTTCGTCCTGCTGCTCGCCGCCTCGTGCGGACAGGACACCGTCACCATCAAGGGTACCATCGCCGAAGGCGAGACCTTCCCGGAAGATCAGCTCGTCTATCTGTGCGACGGCAAGACCGTCCTCGACTCCGCAGCTGTGGTTGACGGCAAATTCGAACTCAAGGCCCCGGCCAACCCGGAGAAAGTCTACACCGTCGTGGCCAACTTCCGCGAACGCGCCCCGCGCGACCGCAGCTGGTCCTACAACGTGATCGCCGAGAAAGGCACCGACCAGTTGACTTTCGCCCCGACCGGTCCCAAGTGCGAGCTCAAGGGTTCCAAGATCAACCAGGCCATGGCCGATTTCAACGAGGAGATCAACGGCGTGTCCCGCGAATACCGGGAGAAGGCCGCCGCCCTGGATGAGAACGATGAAGACGCAGCCGAAGCCCTCTACGAGGAGACGATGGACAAGGTAAAGACAATCAGCCTGGCCGCCATCGACAAGAACAAGGACAACTATATCGCCCGCTACGCCCTGCAGAATATCATCTATGACCTGCCGCTCGAAGAGCTCGACGGCATTCTGGCGAAATGCGGCAAGTTCGTCTCCGAAGACGAGTCGATCGCCCGCATCCGCAACTGCAAGGTTGCTGAACAGGAGACGGCCGAAGGCAAAGCCTTCGTCGACTTCGCCGGCAAGACCCCGGAAGGTGCCGACATTAAGCTCTCCGACATCGTCGGCAAGGGCCGCTGGGTACTCACCGATTTCTGGGCATCGTGGTGCGGACCGTGCATGCGCGAGATTCCCAATATCAAGAAGACGCACAAGGAACTCTCCGGCGACAAGTTCACCGTGCTGGGCGTGGCCGTCTGGGACGGCGACAACACCGCCAGTGTCAAAAAGATGGCCGAAATGGAGATGACCTGGCCGCAGATATTCGTGGGTGAAGACAAAAACCCGACCGACATCTACGGCATTACCGGCATCCCGACCATGATCCTCTTCGCGCCCGACGGCACCATCTACAAACGCGGCGAAGGCCTTCGCGGCGAGAAGATGATGGAGACCGTCCGCGACATCATCAACCAGTAATCCAAGACCATGAAAAGAATCGCCATGCTTTTGGCCGCCGCCCTCGCCCTCTACGGCTGTACACCCGACTACAAGGCGCTGTACGGGGGCATCGTGGAAGAACTCTCCCAGGAGCGGTACCAGGGTCGCAGTGTCCGGGGTGACGGCGACCTGCAGGCGGCCCGTTACCTCATCGACCAACTGTCCGCCATCGAGGGCGTCGTGCCCTGCAAGGCGGCCGGCCCCGAAGAGACGGTGGCGCGGCCCTACCTCAAGAGCGTGGTGGAACCCTCCGATGCGGGACGATGGAACGTGCCGGAAGACAGTGGAAAGTATCTCCCCTGGCTCCAGCACTTCCAATTCCCGATGAACGTGATGCGCGGGGCCATGTCGCTCTCCGTCGACGGAGTGGACTACGCGCCGACCTTCGATTACACGGTCAAGGAGTTCTCCCCTACGTGCCACGGTTTCTTCAAGGTGACCCGGCTCGATGAGGAGGCCTACCGGCCCGAAGGTTTTATCGAGCACCTGAGCAGCGGTCTCTACCGCGACCAGTTCGTGCTGATCGACTGGGAGCGCTACCTGGAGGCCCTGCAGCCCGATCCCTTCGACAAATACCAGCCCTGGCTGACGCAACTGGACCAGGTGGGCGGCATCATCCTCCAGCAGGAAGAGCAGTTCCCGTATTTCAAGGCCCGCTCCTGGTACCAGACCCCGTATCCCGTGCTCTTTGTGAACGGGTCCTTCCCTGCCGACGCCCGCGAGATCGAGTTGCACCTCGACGCCGAGATGCTCCCGGTCCGCGACGCGCACAACATCGTAGCCTGGCTGCCCGGCACAGATTCGAAGAGCGAGGAATACTACACCTTCATCGCCCACTACGACCACCTGGGCTTCATGGGTAACGACTTCCTGTTCCCGGGCGCCAACGACAACGCTTCCGGCGCTGCCATGCTGGTGACCCTGGCCAAATATTTCAGCAAGCACCGCCCGCGCCACGGCATGCAGTTCATCCTGCTCGACGCCGAAGAAGAGAACCTGCTGGGTGCCTTCTTCTACTGTGCAAATCCCCGCAGGCCGCTCGACAAGATCCGTTATCTGATCAACCTCGACATGATTGCTGATGAAGGCGACAAACTGGCCACGGAGGTGTCCGCAGCCGGTGCGGCTGGTCTGAAGGTCTTCCACGACATCAATGAATCGGGGCAGTTCCCGCCCTTCGACATCGCCGTCCAGCCGCTGTCCGACAACAGCGACCACTATGCTTTCGCCGAGCAGAACGTACCCTGCATCTATTTTGAGACCGACGGTCCGCTGATCGAACATTACCACACGCCACGGGACACCTACGCGCATACGAGCGACGCGAACTTCGACCGCCTGTTCCAGCTCCTGACCCAATTCATCAAAAACCATGAGAACTAAGCGCCTGATCCTCCTGCTGCTCGTACTGGCCTGCGCGCTTCCCGCCCGGGCACAGTACCTGTCGCTCGGTGCCGGCGTCGGCACCGACGGGGTCTCCGTCGAACTGGGCGCCCGTCTGGGCGGTCATCTGCAGCTGCGGACGGGCTACGGTTTCGCCACCGGCCTGGTCGGCGCCACGATCAACGGGATTTCCGTTCCGGAACATCCGGGCGATCCCTCCGGCAAGCAAGTCGCCACGCCGATGACGGTCAAGCTGGGCATGAACGAAGGCCGCGTCCTCTTCGACATCTTCCCCGGCTCCAGCGACTTCCACATCTCCGTCGGCGCCCACATGGGTTCACCCCGCGTCGCCCGCGGCATCCTCAAGGGACTGCCAGCCGACTACAACACGGCCGGACTCATCGTCGACGGCTACCTGGTCAAGGCCACGGGAGGCGTGCTGGAAGCAGCGCTCTGCGGCAAGGGCCTCGGCACCGACCGTTTCGCCGTCAAACCCTATGCGGGCGTCGGCTACGGACGGGCCATCCAGAAAAAAAGCCCGGTCAGTTTCTCCGTAGACCTCGGCGTGCAATACCAGGGCAAGCCTTTCTTCCAGGCGCAGGGGGAAACCCCTACGGGTTCGAAAAAGACGGTGACCCTGTCCAACGAAGTGCTTGAAAGCCTGGTTCCGGGCTTCGAGGGCTACACTGACAAATATCTCGGGTGGATGGTCGTCTGGCCGACGCTCTCCGCCCACCTGTATGTGAAATTGTTCTGACAATGATGAAGACTATCCTGAGAATCACCTTCCTGGCAGCCCTCCTGCCGCTGTTGCTGGCCTGCAACGAGTTCCCCAACAACGACGAGCCCGTACTGCCTGAGCCGGCCTACACTTCCTTTGCGGGGAATCTGTCCATCGGTCCGATGACCAAGGCGGCCTCGACCGCCCCTGTCGGGAGCATCGTCAGCATTGAACTGACGGAGAGCGGCCTGTATTTCCTCGGCCGGGTCGCCGATGAGAAAGGGACCGTCAGCTACCGGACTGGAAAATATACGGTTTCCGGCAACGAATACCGGCTCGCCGGCTACGGCTCCGTCGTGTTCGACAACAGCCAGACCGGCCAGGTGTCGCTGACCCTCAAGCCCGACGGCGGCACCGTCGAGCAGACCCAGGCGACGTTCCTCAAGCCGACCGTTTCGAACAAGGTCTACCGCGCCTGGAACGTCGACAAGACGCGCCTCACGGTCAAGGGCTGGACTACGGTCGGCGCCGACTTCACCGGCTGCAATTTCCAGGAGATTGCCCAATTCCTGTGGGACAACCACCACAAGGTGCCCCAGGACGTTCCCAACCGCAGCATCACATCCCTTTCGCTGACCGGCACGGAAAAGATGATCTTCGCCTACAGCGACGGTTACGCCGACATGAGCGAGTTCTCGCTCTCCGGCAACGTCATCCATTATTCGTGGGAACAGCGTCCGCAGGGCTTCACCTTCGAGTCCGACGAGGCTGTGATCGAATACATGGACGGCAAATGTCTGCTGACCATCTCCGGCCGCATCCAGAACTCCTCCACCTCCGGCTCCGTCACCTTCGTGCTGTCACCGCAGGAATAAGGCTTTACGGAAGGGCTGTCCCGTGAAATTCCCTGGCGCCGGTTTCGGTGGCCAGGGTTTTTATGTTTTTGGGGGTGACCCCACGGCCAATGAGGAGGATGAGGCGGTCACCTGCGCGGATGACGAGCTGTTTCAGCAGCGTGCGGCCGTCACAGGCCTTGGGGGCCTGACCGGAAGTGAGCAGGCGGGTACAGCCGAGGGAGATGACGGTTTCAAGGGCGTCGAAAGGGTCTTGGGTACAGACGTCAAAGGCGCGGTGGAAGGTGACGGGGAGGGGCGCCGCGGCAGCGATGAGCCGGCGCATGGCGGCGACGTCGATGGCGCCGTCCGGCGTCAGCGCCCCGACCACGATACCGGCTGCCCCCACCGACTTGCAGTATTCAATATCTGCGATCATCTGCGAGATATCGGCATCGTTATAGACAAAGTCTTCGAATGAGAAGCCATTCGACGCTTGTGCGATCTGTCCTTCAACGCGTGATGCGCTCTGGCATTGCCTCCCGGAGCGTCTCGCTTCGCTCGACCCCTCCCATGCTGCGCATGGGCCCCTCCCTCTTACAGCGCCGAGGGTGGCATGTCTCCTGGAGGCAATACCACCCGCGCGAAATACACGCGTTGAAGGACGGATCAAGACATTGACGGGAATGATCAGGGCATCGACGACTTCCTGGATGAGATCGCGGGGCGGGGTGATGCCGCCGACAGAGAGGTCTGTGCAGAGCTCTATGCGGTTGGCGCCGCGCGTCTGCGCTGAAAGGGCTTCTTCGAGGGTCGTGCAGCAGCTTTCGATGACGATCCGGTCATTCCGGCAATCGGCGTAAGACCAGAGTTCATCGTCACCGTCCTTGGGATAGCGGTTGTTGAAGCCGGGAACGATCATAACTGCGGGAGGATGCGCTTGATGTCCTCGGCCAGGGAGGTGTTGTAGCCTTGTGAGAAATAGACGATGCGGCCGAAACTGTCGCAAATCGTCACGACTGGTTTCTGGCGGGATTCGCTTTTGACGCCGCTGCAAAGCATCTCCAGGATCGAGCCATCCGCATCTGCCTCGATGAGCACCGGCCTCCCCCACTGCGCCAGCACCGGCTGCAGGGTCTCCAACTGCCGGCGCGCATGCACCGACGGTTCATCTCTTTCGCCCAGCACGGCCAGCATGTAGTAGCCACGGCCAGTCTGCGGCAGGAAGCGGTCGGCATCCATCGTGCCCAGCACGGAAAGCTGATTCTCGGCCTTGCGCATCACCAGCGGCACCTGCGTCGTTTCGCCGGCCGTTACCGTAAAGAATTCATTGTGCGACAGCACACTGCCGTCGGCCAAGCGCGTGCCGCTGGTCAGCATGTAATAGCCTTCCTCGAGTTCGAGCGGGAAGATGCTGTTCCAGGGATTGTGGTCGGAATCTTCGCCGACCGTGCAGAGACGCGTCTCCCCCGTCGCAGGAAAGATCTTCGTCAGGGTAAACTGATAGTAATATTCCGGTGCATCCTGACCATCATAGCTGACTTCCAGCATGCCTTTGGCAACGGCCGGGCGCTCCTCGGGGTCCATCGAAGCGTAGCCCGTGAGCGGATCGAGCTGCTCCTCCAGGCCGCTGGCCCGGCAGAGCGCCACGTAGAAGATGTCGCGATTTTTGCGGTCTGCTTTGCCGCTGTGCAGCACGTCGATGGGCGCCATCCGCAACCCCTGGGGGTTGTGCTTGTTATCCAGTCGGATGTTGGCGGCCATCCACTTCACAATCTCCGACCGGGACTGCAGGCCCAGTGCGGAAAGTTCGGCAAAATACGGTTTGAGCGGCTCAATGTCCACCCGCGGGCAGTCGCGCAGCGGATCGAAAACACCGTCAATGTGCGCGTAGGCATCTTCCAGCACGTCCAGCGTCACATCGCCGCGGTCCTTGGCGCTCAAAGACGCGACCAGCGCACGGGCATTGGCATCGTCGTGTGCCGCCAGAAAGGCATCGAGCACCGCTGCGTTGCCCTTGGGCCGGGCTTCGCGCAGCGCATCCTCCGCCTTCAGCCGCCCGGCGTTGCGCGCTACTTCTTCGGGCGTCGCGCCCGACGGAAGCGGATCTTCCGCTGGCGGGACGATATCCAGATCCAGCGAGAAACCCTCGCCCACCGCATGGTCAAGCGTCACCGTCACCGCCTCGCTGTCGATCACGGCCAGACCGAAACGGCCATCCTTCGCCGCCCAGGCTACCATGTCGCCGCAACCCATGTCGAGCGCAGCCCGCCCCTGGCGGTCCGTCTGATAAGCAGCCACCGTATAATACTCACCGTAGTTATAAATCTTGAATTCCACGCGGGCATCCTTCACGGGCTTGCCCACTTTATCGAGCACTGTCACGACGCTGCGCCGTGCCGGCACGTAGCCGCGGATCACGTTGATCTCCGTGTAGCAGGGCGTCCGCTGAATCACATCCTCATCGCCCTGATAGTCGCCGAAGGCCTTGGTATGCAGGATCAGCGCCCGCGATACGGGCCCGGTGAACCAGGCCATGTTGAGCCGTGGCTCGGGCTCGCAAGCCCCCATGAACTGCCATTTGCCATCCACATAGACCTCCACCCAGGCATGGTTGTCGTCGGTATGGGCCCAGCGCGGCGTATAGACCTGCCGGGCGGGAATCCCCACGGCACGCAGCGCCGCCACAGCCAGCACCGACTCTTCGCCGCAGCGTCCCACGCCCCGCTGAATCGTCTGCAGCGGAGAAGACGTACGCCCGTCGGAAGGCTGATAGGTGGCCATCTCGTGGCACCAGTGATTGATCTCGAGCGCCGCCTCGCCGATCGACATTCCCTCCACGCGCGCGCAGAGCGTATCGGCATACAGCGTGCGGAAATCGTCGAGCGGCTCGTTGTTCACGCGCAGCGGCAGCACGAAGTGCCGGAACTCCCGCTCGGGAATGTCCCAGCCCATTCGCTCGCGCACTTCCAGCGTCTTGTCAACATTGGCCTGCCAGTAGGTCATCGGCTGCGCTGCCAAATCCGGCCAGGGCATGTTGGCGTACAGGAAATCGACATACTTTTCGGACTCCGTCTTCGGCCCGCTTCCACAGGAAACCAGCGCAGCAAGCGCTGCCAGTAGAAAGAAAAGCTTTCTCATAAATTACAGGATCGTGACTTCGTCGACGAAGATGTGCGCCTGGCCGCCGGCACCGTCGTGCCAGGCAGGGAGGGTACCGAAGTTGTGCGCCAGCACCTTGACATAGCGCGCCTTGGCATGGACCGGATCGGTGAATTCATGGATCTGGACCGTATAGTCCTGCGGATCGACTTCGTGCGTCAACCGGTCGTGCGTCACATATTGCTTGCCGTCGAGCGAAGTGGCGTACTCCACCCAGACCGGCAGCAGGATCCAGGCGCCGGTATCCTGCAGGAAACCGGTGCTCAGGCCGTTGATCTGCTTCACCTGGCCCAGGTCGATGACAGCCTCAAAATCCGTATCCTGAAAGCCTTGCCAGCCGCCCAGGCGGAAGTTCTTCTGACCGCGGAGGCCGTCGACGATAGCATTGTCACCACCGCCGGTATACATCGGATTGCAGGGATGCACGAGCTGTACCCGGTAGTTGTTGTCAACACGGTGCAGCGTCGTCTGCATCGTGAAACTGCGGTTGCCTGCCGCATCGGTACAATAAGCGTAGATGGTGCAGCTGCGGCTGATCGTGAAAGGCCGTTCATACAGGTCGAAGGGGCCGCCGGGCGTGCCGCCTTCCGGCACCATCTGGTACCAGATGCGGTAGTCCTTGTCGGCAGCCTCGATCTCCACCTTGGTGAAGGCGTTGAACGTGGCGGAAGGCACCTTGAACCAGGGGTTGACCACAATGGTCTGCTCCACGGCCGAGACGGGCCGCTGTGACGGCTGGGCGCCGAATTCCGGGTTGGGCGTCTCGTCCATGCCGAAGATGAAGGTATGGCCCTCCTCGATATCGGAGAAGCGGATGTAGGCTTTCGTGTAAGGCTTGCCGTCGCGCATCACATGGTTGATGTAGTGGTTGGCGCTGCTGGTGCGCGGGGCGCGGATCGTGAAGTCCTTGCCGTTTTCCTGGTGGATCACGGCGTTGCGGAAGATCGGCGAGCCGATGGCATACTGGTCGCTGCCCGGCGTAACGGGGAAGAAGCCCAGGGCGCTCATCACATACCAGGCCGACATCTGGCCGCAGTCCTCGTTGCCGCAGAGACCGTCGGGCTGGGTCGTGAAGAGTTCGTCCATGATGCGGCGCACCATCCGCTGGGTCTTCCAGGGGACACCGATATAATCGTACAGGTAGGCGATGTGGTGGCTCGGCTCGTTGCCCTGGACGTACTGCCCGATCATGCCGGTCATGTCGGCCTGCTCCCGGCCGGTAGACTGGCTGGAGGTGGTGAAGAGTTCGTCGAGCCACTGCTCCATGGAGCCGTCACCGCCGCTGACTTCGGTCAGGCCCGCGATGTCGTGCTGCACGTGGAAGGAATACTGCCAGGCATTGGCTTCCGTGTAGTGGTTGTTGACCTCCGTGGGATCGAAGGGATCGAGCCACATGCCGTTGACGCGGGGACGCATGAAGCCGGTAGAAGGATCGTAGACGTTGCGCCAGTACTGGCTGCGGGTCAGGAACTGCGCCTCGGTACGGCGGTCGCCGGCGGCGCGGGCCACCTGCGCGATGCACCAGTCGTCGACGGCGTATTCCAGAGTCCGGGAAACGTCCTCATGCACCTTGTCGCCCAGCACCAGGCCATTGTCGCGGTAGATGTCGATGCCGTACTCCGGATAGTTGGCGGTGGCCACCAGGGCTTCCAGCGCCTTCTTCAGGTCGAAGCCCCGGATACCCTTGACCACGGCGTCAGCAATCGCCGGTGCGGCGCTGTAGCCGATCATGCAGTCGGTCTCGTTGGCGCTGAGTTCCCAGCGCGGCAGCTTGCCCTGCTCTTCGTAAATAGATATCATCGACTTGATGAAGTCGACCGTCCGCTCCCGTTCGATGATGTTGAAGAGCGGATGCAAGGTGCGGTAGGTGTCCCAGAGCGAGAAGATATGGTAGCGGTCCCAGCCGTCGGTCCTGTGGACCTTGCGGTCCATGCCGCGGTACTCCCCATTGGCGTCGGAATAGAGGCTCGGCGCGATGGCGGTATGATAGAGCGCCGTATAGAAGATCTGCATGGCCTCTGGATCGCCCTCCACATCGATCTTCGCGAGGAACTTCTCCCAGGCATGGCGGGTGGATTCCCGGAGCAGATCGAAAGAGAAGATGCCGCGCTTGAGCCAGCTGTTCTCCGATTCGAGATTGGCCCGGGCGTTGGTTTCGGAAACCGATGAGATACCCACCCGCACAATGAGTTCGTGGGAACGCGAACGGCCCGAACGCGTGTCAAAGGAGAGCAGCGCGCGGATGCCGTCCTGGCTCTGATCTGCTCCTTTTTCAATCACAATATCGGTGATGGGTCGGGAAAACTCCATATAGAAATAAACAATCTGGTCGTCGGCCCACCATTCGGAGCGCCGGTAGCCCTGGATCGCATAGTCACCCACCTGTGTGATCTTCGTTCCCAGGAGTTTGTCGCGCGGCACCAGGTCGAGCATCAACTGGGGCACGGCATCGTCCGGGTAGCTGTAGCGATGCACGCCAATGCGGCGGCCGACCGTCAGTTCGGCATCCACATCCCAGCGGTCAAGGTGTACTTTATAGTACCCTGCCGAGGCCTCCTCGCGGTCGTGCGAGAAGCCGGAACGGTAGCTCTCCTCCGGCCCGGGTTCCGTAAAGCCCGTCACGGGCATCACCCGGATGTCGCACAGGTCAGCGCAGCCGGTACCGCTCAGGTGCGTATGGCTGAAGCCGTTGATGGTCGTGTCGCTGTAGTGGTAGCCGGAACAGCCGTCCCAGTTGTGTTCGCGCGTGTCCGGGCTGAGCTGGATCATGCCGAAAGGATACGCGGCGCCGGGGAAGGTATGGCCGTGAAAATCGGTTCCGATGAAAGGATTGACCAGGTCGGCATGCTTTGTGCGGAGGATACCGGCCTGGAGCAGGAACGGAATGCCTGCCAACAAGACGAGGAGAATCAGATGCTTTTTCATAGTTGTAAAAATACAAATTTTTGGTTAATTTTACGGGATAATCCATGCGAAATATGAAAAGAATTCTTTTGGCCTGGTCCCTCCTGCTGTTGCTGCTACCCGAAGCACGGGCACAAGCCGGCGCAGCGGTGTACAGCCTGCCCCGCACGACCGTCCGCCTGACGGTCGAAGCCCGGCGCGAAGCCTTCACCGCAGGGCCCTATGCCGCCTTTGCCCAGAAATACCTCGGCGTAGCCGCCCGCACCCAGAACGAGACGCGCTACACCCTCGAATCCATCACCCTGACGCCCTATGTGGAAGCCGACCCGGCCTTCCGCTACTCCATCTCCCTGCCGGAGCGCGCGAACATCAATTTCCTGCAGCTCTGCGCCCAGGGCCTCGTGGTGATGGCCGATGACTACACAGGCACGCCCGCTGCCTGGCGCTTCACCAGCCAGGCCGGCAACGAACGCTTCGAGGGCGTGGACCCGCTGGGCAACCTCGGGCACGAGACGACCACCCTCTACAAGGCCGTCCGCTCCGGCGAAGGCTATGAGCGCGTACCCGTGACACAGGACAATGTGGTGGAGAAATCGCCCGACCGCAAGGCCGCCGATGCCGCTGCCATGATCTTCAGCCTGCGCGAGAAACGCCAGCAGATCGCCACCGGCGACACCGACGCCACCTTCAGTGGCGAAGCCCTGCAGGCCGCCATCGATGAACTCACCCGCCTTGAAGAGCGCTACCTCACACTCTTCTATGGCGTCAGCGAAGAATCCCTTGAAATCAAGCATTTCGACGTAACCCCGTCCTCCGACGCAAAGGAACAGCGCTACACCGCCCTGCGCGTGAGCGCCCAGGGGCTGCAGCCCGCCTCCTCCACGGAAGGCAAGCCCGTGACCATCGAGTTCGTGGCTGAGCCCCTTACCACCCCCGAAGCGGCCTCCGACCGCAGCAAGGACGTCCTCGTCCACTACCGCATCCCCGCCATCACCCGCTGCCGCGTAAACTACGACGGCCACCTGCTGCTTGAGAGCCGGGTCCCGGTCTACCAGTTGGGCGAAGAAAGCACCCTGCCCCTCAATTCCCTGCTTATCCGATAAATAATCTTATAACATTACATTATGCCTATCCGTAAATTAGAACCGAAGTGCGTCTGGAACAATTTCTACGCACTTACCCAGATTCCCCGTCCGTCCGGACATACCCAGAAAGTCGCCAAATTCCTCGTCAAATGGGCCAAGGACCTCGGCCTTGAGGCCTTCCAGGACGAGTGCGGCAACGTCATCATCCGCAAACCGGCCACCAAGGGCATGGAAAACCGTAAGGGCATCGTGCTGCAGGCCCACATGGACATGGTCCCGCAGAAAAACAACGACAAGAAGCACGATTTCGTGAAGGATCCGATCGAGACCCGCATCGTCCATGAGAAAGACGGCGACTGGGTGTATGCCTGCGGCACCACCCTCGGCGCGGACGACGGCCTCGGCGTGGCGGCCGCCATGTCGGTGCTCGAGTCGAAGACCCTGAAACACGGACCCCTCGAAGCCCTCTTCACTGTCGACGAAGAAACCCGCATGGTGGGTGCCAAGGCCCTCAAGCCGGGCGTGCTCAAGGGCGAAATCCTGCTGAACCTCGACTCCGAAACGGAAGGCGAACTCTACGTGGGCTGCGCCGGTGGTCTCGACGCCAACGTCACCTTCAAATACAAAGAGGCCCCGATGCCGAAAGGCTACAAGGCTTTCCAGATCATCGTCACCGGCCTGCGCGGCGGCCACTCCGGCATGGAGATCAACGAAGGACGCGGCAACGCCAACAAGGTAATGGCCCGCGTGCTGCTGCCGATGCTGCGTGACTTCAAAGGCAAGCTCGTGAGCTTCAACGGCGGCAACATGCGCAACGCCATCCCGCGTGAGGCCGAGGCGGTCGTTGCCATCCCGGCCGGCATGGAGAACGAAGCCACCCGCCTGGTCGGCGGCACCATGGCCACCGTCAAGTCGGAACTCGCCGCCATCGACCCGAACGTCTCGATCACCATCGCCCCGACCAAGGCCTCGAAGGTCATTGCCGGCACCACGGGCTTGAAGCTCATCAAGGCGCTCTACGCCTGCCCGAACAACGTCGACCGCATGAGCCTGGAAGTGAAGGACCTCGTTGAGACCTCCAACAACCTGGCCATCGTCAAGACGGAGAAAGGTGTCATCGAGGTCAGGACGCTGCTGCGCGGCTCGACCGACTCCCTGAAGGAAGACCTCGCCGAATCCATCCGCTGCTGCTTCGAGCTGGCGGGCGCCAAGGTCTTCTTCGACGGCGGTTACTCCGGCTGGGTGCCGAACCTCAAGTCGCCCATCCTCAAGACCATGAAACAGCAGTACAAGAAGCTCTTCGGCAAGGAACCGGCCGTGATGGCCATTCACGCCGGCCTCGAGTGCGGCATTCTGGCAGGCGCCTATCCTGAGTGGGACATGATCTCCTGCGGCCCGACCCTTAAATCGCCTCACTCCCCGGACGAGCGCGCCTTCGTACCTTCCGTCGCGAAATGGTGGCAATTCATCCAGGCCGTCATCGAAGACGCCCCGAAGAAGTAGGATGAGCTGCGATAAGGGCGCAGCAGCGGGTGGTTTTCCGGGCCGGACGGCATTTTTTCTGCCGGCCGGAACGGAAACCAGAGCAGCGGAGCCCGAAAAATTTGGCAGTTTAGAAAATTCTCTCTATTTTTGCAGCCCTTTGGGAAAAACCCGAAGGGCTTTATTAATAAAAATTTATCCACTGAAATGTTAAAACAGTACGAAACCGTTTTCATTGCAACTCCCGTTTTGTCTGATGTTCAGATGAAGGAAGCGGTTGCCAAGTACACCGGTCTGATCACCGACAACGGTGGCAAGATCGTGTGCCAGGAGGATTGGGGCCTGAAGAAACTGGCCTACCCGATCCAGAAGAAAACTACCGGCTTCTACACCCTGATCGAGTTCCAGGCAGAACCGGAGTTCATTGCAAAATTTGAGACCCAGTTCAAACGCGACGAGCGGATCCTCCGCTTCCAGACTGTGTCGATGGACAAGCACGCGATCGCTTACGCCGAGCGCCGTCGTGCCAAACTGAGTGGCGCAACCCAGCCGGCCGAGGCACCCGCCGAAGCTCCCGCTGCCGAATAAGCATACGACTATGGCACAGAACGACGACATCCGCTATCTGAACCCCGTCAACGTCGAGGTCAAGAAGAAGAAATACTGCCGCTTCAAGAAAGCAGGCATCAAATATGTCGACTACAAGGATGCTGAATTCCTGAAGAAGTTCCTCAACGAGCAGGGCAAGATCCTTCCCCGCCGTATCACCGGTACTTCCCTGAAGTTCCAGAAGAAAGTCTCGCAAGCCGTCAAGAGAGCACGCCACCTGGCGCTTCTCCCGTATGTAACCGACCTGATGAAATAAGGAGGAAACACCATGGAAGTCATTCTCAAACAAGACATTCAGAACCTTGGTAACAAGGACGACATCGTGACCGTGAAGAATGGTTACGGCGCAAACTGGCTGATCCCCCAGGGCCTGGCCATCATGGCTACCCCGACCGCCAAGAAGATTCATGCCGAGAACATGCGTCAGCGCGCTCACAAGGAGCAGGCGCTCCGCGACGCTGCCGAGAGCCTCGCCGCCAAGCTCGCCGAGGTGACCGTGAAGGTCCCCGCCAAAGTGAGCGAGACCGGCAAGGTGTTCGGTTCGGTCAACAACATCCAGGTCGCTGACGCCCTCGTGGCCGCCGGTTTCGACGTGGACCGCAAGAACATCACCCTCGTGGGCGACGCCCTGGTCAAACAGGTCGGCGAATACGAAGCCGTGGTGAAATGCTACAAAGACATCAAGGCCACCGT
>CAJODQ010000010.1 GCA_905233345.1 uncultured Bacteroidales bacterium | reverse complement strand
ATACCACGAATGAACTGCAGGGAAGAAGTATCGGCTGAGTTGAGTTCGATAATGGTGTCACATTTAGGGTGCGAAACGGAGGTAGAAGTGATCACTCCCGATGAAGGACCGTGAATGGACCGATAATGACCCGATAATGAGTCGATAATGGTAGTATCAATTTGCACAAACGGTTGGATGGATGCAAAGAGCGAGTCATTCATGCCGTAGAGGCTTTTCAGATCATCTGCCTTACGGAAAATCTTCCCTGCCTCGCGATAGCGGATAAGGTTCTTTGCCACCCACGGACGCAGACCTACTGATACAAGCAAACTGCTGTCGGCAGTATTCGGATCGAAGGGCTGCATGACGATTTCAACGGAAGAATGGCGGTGCGAAGAATAGCGTTGCTTCCGTTCGGCATCTTCTACGGAGTCAACGTACATTTCGAATGCCCGTTCATACTCCGGAAGCATTACGAATGCTTCTTCGTCAGGTTGGCTCAACCGGCTGCGCGTCAGATAGACGCACAAATGAACTCCTGCCACCACGGCAAGTGTCACGCACAGTCCTATCCATTGTTTGGCCGTCATCCTTTCACAACGGATTGCACTTCGCTATCGGAAAAGACGGAGGTGATAGTCATACCGGGCTGAAGTTCGGCAGCCTGTTTGACCACTTTGCCGTTGCTCAATGTGAGCGAGTAGCCTTTGCGGAAGATCTGTTCGGGCGAACACAAACTGATCTTCTGCTCTATCATCTTCAGTTTGTTCCGTTCGCTTTGGCAAGTAGCGCTAATCGTGTACTGCAGCATCATCTGCATCTTTTCTATTTCTTGTCTGCGCGTGCTCACCATTCGTGTGGCTACCAACGCCAAGCGTCGGCGTAGGTCTTCCGGCCCTGTACGGCATTGTGGGCGGTGACGCCCACCTGGGTCGGCGTGATGCCGTGTTCCTGGTTGTAGGCCATCTGCTTGGCGCGGCGGCGGTTGGTGCCGTCGATGGTGGCCTGCATCGATTCGGTGATCTTGTCGGCGTACATGATCACGCGGCCGTTGACATTGCGGGCGGCGCGGCCCGCGGTCTGGGTGAGGCTCCGGTCGGAGCGCAGGAAGCCTTCCTTGTCGGCGTCGAGGATGGCCACGAGCGACACGGAGGGCAGGTCGAGGCCTTCGCGCAGCAGGTTGACGCCCACCAGCACATCGAAGCGCCCGGCCTTGAAGTCGTCGAGGATCTCGACGCGCTCCAGGGTATCCACGTCGGAGTGGATGTAGCGGGTGCGGATGTCGAGGCGGGTGAGGTATTTCTCAAGTTCCTCGGCCATGCGCTTGGTCAGGGTGGTCACCAGCACGCGTTCGTCTTTCTCGGCCCGGATCTGGATCTCTTCCAGGAGGTCGTCGATCTGGCCTTCGATGGGCCGCACCTCAATGGGCGGGTCGAGCAGGCCGGTGGGACGCACCACCTGTTCCACGACTTCGCCGCCGGTTTCTTCCAGTTCGTAGTCGCCCGGGGTGGCGCTGACGTAGAGCCGCTGGCCCACGAGAGCCTGGAACTCGTCGAAGCGCAGCGGTCGGTTGTCGGCTGCGGCGGGGAGGCGGAAGCCATATTCGATGAGGGTCTGCTTGCGGCTGCGGTCGCCGCCCGACATGGCCCGGATCTGGGGGATCGTGACGTGGCTCTCGTCGATGAAGGTCAGGAAGTCGTCGGGGAAGTAGTCCAGCAGGCAGAAGGGCCGCATGCCGGCGCTGCGTCCGTCGAAGTAGCGGGAGTAGTTCTCGATGCCGGGGCAGTAGCCGACCTCCTTGATCATCTCGAGGTCGTACTCCACGCGGGTTTTGAGGCGTTTGGCTTCCAGGTGTTTGCCGATCTCCTCGAAGTAGGCGCACTGGGCCATCATATCGTCCTGAATGGTGGCGATGGCGCTGCGGGTGCGTTCCTTGGTAGTGACGAAGTTGTTGGCGGGGTAGATCGAGATCTCGTTGAGGAACTCGAGGGTGGCGCCGCTGACGGGGTCGATGGTCTCGATGGTCTCGATTTCGTCGCCGAAGAAGACGACGCGGCAGCCGTAGTCGCCGTAGGCGAGGAAGATGTCGACGCTGTCGCCCTTGACGCGGAAGGTGCCGCGTTTGAATTCGGCTTCGTTGCGGGAGTAGAGGGCGTCGACCAGGCTATAGAGGAATTTCTGGCGGCTGAGTTTCTGGCCGCACTCCACGTGGACGGTGGTCTCGTGGAAGTCGTCGGGGTTGCCGATGCCGTAAAGGCAGGATACGGACGATACGACGACGACGTCGCGGCGGCCGGAGAGCAGGGCGGAGGACGTGCTGAGCCGGAGTTTCTCGATCTCGTCGTTGATGCTCAGGTCTTTCTCGATATACGTATCGGTGGTGGGGAGATAGGCTTCGGGCTGGTAGTAGTCGTAGTAGGAAACGAAGTATTCGACGAGGTTCTTGGGGAAGAAGGCTTTGAATTCGCTGTAAAGTTGGGCGGCGAGGGTCTTGTTGTGGCTGAGGATGAGGGTGGGGCGGTTGAGCGTCGCGATGACGTTGGCCATGGTGAAGGTCTTGCCGGAACCGGTGACGCCCATGAGTGTGGTCGCAGCATTCCCCTCGCGGATCGACGCTACGATCTGCTTGATGGCCTCCGGCTGGTCTCCGGTCGGCTGATAGGGTGCTGTCAACTCAAAATTCATATCCATTCTGCGGCTTGTTTTGCGCTCTGTGAATTGCTTTTCGGACCTTCGCTTCGCTCATCCCTCCCACCGCTTCGCGGCGGGCCCCTCCCGCTATCAAGCGCGGGTGCTTAGGGTCCTCAAAGCAATATCACACCCGCGCAATAAACAAGCCTTGAGCTATTGTGCGCCAAGCGCGGGTGGGTGCTTGCTCCAGAACCCATGCCACCCTCGGCACTGTAAGAGGGAGGGGCCCATGCGCAGCATGGGAGGGGTCGAGCGGAGCGAGACGGTTCTGGAGCAACACCCAGAGCGCTAAAGCACAATAGCCAGTCATTTCTTTCCTTTCTTGTTTTTTGCCGTTGTTCTTCCAGTTGCTATTGATACTTGTTCAAGATAGTCTTCGAGGCCGGCGACGATTTTTTCAGCGATTTTCCGGTGGTTGGCGGGATCGGCCAGGATCTCTTCGTCGGGAAGGCTGCTCATGAAGAGACATTCGACGAGGGCGTTCGGATATTCCGTCGGGGCGTTGAGCGAGAAGTTGAAGTTGCCGGTCAGGCCGTAGGAAGGAACATTCAGTTCTAGCATGTGCCTGAGCAGCGTGGCGGCCAGATCGCGGTTCGTGATGTGCTTATAGTAGGTGCTGGTGCCCATGGCGGAGAGCGGAGAGCCGCCGGCGTTGTTGTGGACCGAGACCATCAGGTCGATGTTGGCGTCGAGGAAGATCTTCTTGCGCTCGGTCATGGTCATGTCGCGGTCGTCCGTGCGGCTGAGCACGACGTTGGCGCCTTTTTTCTGCAAGAGCTTCTCGACTTCGCGAACGATGCTCAGATTGACGTCGCTCTCTTTCAAACCCGTGTTGCTCACCGCGCCGGAGGCGCTGCCGCCGTGTCCGGCATCGACGCCTATGGTCATCCCTCTGAGCGTCAGGTTCTTCGGTGTGTGCTTGACTTCAATCTGCAGCACGTTGCCGTCGTAATGCACGCTGTATCCCCAGCAGTATTTGTCTTTCAGTTTGAGCACGAGCCGCAGCACGTCGCTATCGACCTGCTGCACATCGAGATAGTCCACCATGCCCAACTCGTTGTACTGCGTGATCCAGTTGCTGTTGTTCATGGCGCCGAACACGTCGATGTTGATGGTGGTCGGATCGAGTGAAGTCCAGGATGCGTAGGGGAGTTTCTCCGGGAGCGAGAGCCGGATGCGGTCGCAGTCGCCCACGTTGTTGAGGTTCATGTTGTTGGTGTTGACGATACGGCTGCTGCGCGGGCAAAACTCCACGTCTTCCTGGTGGATGTAGGCGAAGCGGTTGGTTGCGAGCTGCACTTTGTAAAGGTCGCCGACGGCGCCCGTGACTTTCAAAACAATGCCGGGATCCAGGTAGCCCATCTTCGAACCGCCGAGGCGGTCGCTGCCGGAGCCGTACTGGAGGTAGGCGCCTTCTTTCGTGGTGACGTAGAAAAGACGGTCTTCCAGCTGGGGTTCAGCAGCGGGACGGCTGACGAGGCCGGTCCCGGGGCGGTAGTAGATATGAACTTCCCGGGTCTCGACCTCCTGGCCCTTGAAGAGGGTCACTTCGATGCGGTTGTCTCCTTCCACAAGGCGCAACTGGCGGCCGAAAGTGCCGGTCTTGTAGACCTTGACCTGTTCGCCGTTGATGGCGGCGAGGTTGCCCGGATCGGTGATGCAGACCAGGTAGTAGCGGCTGTTGGTGACGGTGTCCTGGTTGTAATGCGGGGACCGTCTGAAACTGATGCCCGCCGATGCAGGGATTGTGAGGGTTAGCAGCAGTACGGCTGCGAGTAAGCTATGTAATCTTTTCATAATCAAATTTTTGTTCGTTTTGCTGCACTTTTTTATAGGTGCACAGTAATCCAATAAGTCTCAAAGATACGAAAAAAAGCGACACACGGTTCTTTTAGAACCGGGATGCGGTTTCCTGAAGAAAATTGCCTAACTTTGAAATCCCAATGCAAAACCGAACCATCATGAAGGCATACCGACAATTCTTCTGTGTCCTGGCGGCGGCGTTGTGCTCGCTGACGACCTTTGCACAGATGCCGGCCCGGCAGTGGCAGGCGCCCAGTGATCCCTCTTATGAAATGCGTGAAATCTCGTGCACGAGCGGTGGGAACCGCCTCTATGGCGAGGCTTTCATTCCGCGTTCGCCCGGCAAGCATCCGGCCGTGATCCTCTCGCATGGCTACAACGGCACGCACATGGGCTTTTATGCAATGGTCGACACGCTGGCCAAACTGGGGTACGTGTGCTGTTGCTATGATTTTGCCGGTGGCTCTGTCCACAGCCGCAGCGAAGGCCGCACGGAAGAGATGACGCTCTTCACGGAACGCCAGAATCTCTTGGATATCCTCGACATGGTCCGCAGCTGGGACTGCGTGGATACGGAGCATGTCTTCCTGCTGGGCGAAAGCCAGGGCGGATGTGTCTCGGCCCTGGCCGCCCCTTATGCCGCCGGCAAGATCAAATCCATCGTGCTCGTATACCCTGCCTTGTGCATTCCGGACGACGGATTTGCGCTTTTCCCGACGCGCGAGAACATCCCTGACACCGTCACGATCATGGGAATGCGTCTCGGCCGGGTCTTTTATGAACCGTTTTACGACGATTTTGACATCTATCAGGAAATTGCCGGCTATCAGGGCGACGTGCTCATCATCCATGGGACCGAGGACAGCCTGGTCAAGCCCGAGTATGCTGCGCTGGCCTCCAATGTCTATGACCACTGCGAACTTCACCTGATATTCGGCGCCGGTCACGGCTTTTGGAAACCGGAGCACCGCAAACTGTATTACAGCTACGTGCTTGATTTCCTCACCCGGCACATGCGCTGACCGGGCTGGAACAGATTTGTTTTTTTCTAACTTTGACGACATGAACCGAAGATCAATGTTGAAGGCAGCAGGCGGGGCCGCCGCGCTGACCATCCTCGGCGGCATTCCGCTGGATGCTGCAGCGGCCGGCATGACGCCGGCGGGCAAACGCAAGGACCGCAAGAAGATTCTCGTGATCGGGGCGCACCCCGATGATCCTGAAACCGCGGCGGGCGGAACCATCTGCCTGCTCACCGATGCGGGGCACGAAGTGGTGTGCGTCTATCTCACGAAAGGGGAGGCGGGGATTGCCGGCAAGAGCCACGCCGAGGCTGCGGCCATCCGGAAAAAAGAGGCGGAAGCCGCTTGTGCAGCCACGGGTGCCCGGCCGTTGTTCATGGACCAGATTGACGGCAGCACGGAGGTGAACCTCGAGCGTTATCGTGAAATGCGGGAGTTGCTCGACCGCGAGAAGCCGGATGTCGTCATCACACACTGGCCCATCGACGGGCACCGCGACCACGCCGTCTGCGGCATTCTGGTGCTGGATGCCTGGCGCCGGCTTGACCGCCGCTTCGAACTATACTATTTCGAGGTGATGAGCGGTACGCAGACACAGATGTTCCATCCGTCTGACTGGGTGGACATCAGCGCGACCCGCGACCGCAAGTACAAGGCCTGTTTCTGTCACGAGAGCCAGCAGCTGGAAGAGCTCATGAAGGAGTGGCACGACCCGATGGAACGCTTCCGTGGTCTCGAATGCCGCAGCGCTTTCGCCGAAGCCTTCCTTCACCATGTGGAACCCGTCTCACTCGTCTAGACTATGAACGCAGTCCGGATCACGGCTGTCCGCCAGACGGTGTATCCCGATTTGATGGCGCTATATGAAAACCCGATCGAGCATGCCTGCGAGGTCCGTCCGGGTCAGCAGTGGATTTCCGTGGACGGACAGCGGCCGGAAGGGCTGTGCCCGTCGGCCTGGGAGGTGATGCGGCCCTTTGTCGAATCACTGGCCCGCGGCGAAGGGAACTTCTTCGACGGGTGGATGCAGAACCCCATGAGCGCCATGATCAGTTGCAACGACGGTTTCCGACCGTTCAGTTTTTATATCGAAATAATGGATTATCATGCATAAAGACATTTATTTGGCCGGCGGCTGCTTCTGGGGCACCGAGCATTTTTTTCAGCAGATCGAAGGCGTTGTCATGACAGAGGTTGGCTTCGCCAACGGACACACGCCCGACCCCAGCTACAAGGAAGTCTACACCGATACCACCGGATATGCCGAAACGGTGCATGTCCGCTATGACCCGGAGCGTGTCGGCCTGAAGTTCCTGCTGCGCATGTTCTTCAAAGCCATTGACCCGACCTCGCTGAACAAGCAGGGCGAAGATGAAGGAACCCGCTATCGGACAGGAATTTACTACGCCGATTCGAACGACCTTCCGAAGATCCGCGCGATCTTTGACGAAGTGCAGCGTGCGTTCGTTGCGCCCCTCGCCGTCGAGGTCGGGCCGCTGCAGAACTTTTACCGCGCCGAAGACTACCATCAGGACTACCTGAACAAGAATCCGGACGGCTATTGCCATCTCCCGCTCGAACTTTTCCGCTTCGCCCGCGAAACGCGCCCTGAGCGCGATTGATGCGTGGCAGAAGGGTACTTATGTATCAGCGAATTAACGAAAACCGCTTGCGTACAATGACGCAAGCGGTTTTGTTTAAACGACGGATCGTCAGATAGCGAAGCGCCACGGGACGGGCGTCGTTACCAGACTTTCACGCGGTTCTCGGGTGCCACATAGTAGGCGTCGCCGGGCTGGATGCCGAAGGCGTCATACCAGTAGTCGCACTGGGCGAGGGCGCCGTTGATGCGGAGGTAATGCACGGAGTGCACGTCCATCATGGTCTGGTAGCGGAGCATCTCTTCGGAGGTGCTGCCGGCCCACACGTTGGCATAGGCGAGGAAGAAGCGCTGCTCGGGCGTGAAACCGTGGTCGTCGCCGAGGCGGCCATGCTCTTTCTGCCACATCTGGAAGGCGTTGTAGGCGATGTTGAGGCCGCCGTGGTCCGCCAGGTTCTCACCCAGGGTGAGCTTGCCGTTGGCGTGGAGTTCGTTCGGGATGACCCAGAGGCTGTCGAAGTAGTCTGTCATGGCGTCGCAGGGTTTCTTGAAGGCCTCTGCGTCGGCATCGGTCCACCAATTCTGGAGATTGCCTTCCTTCGTGTAGAGACGGCCCTGGTCGTCGAAGCCATGGGTCATCTCGTGGCCGATGACCACGCCGATGGCGCCATAGTTGGCGGCGGCGTCAGCCTGCAAGTCGAAGAACGGCGGCTGCAGGATGCCGGCAGGGAAGCAGATTTCGTTGCTGGTCGGGTTGTAGTAGGCATTGACCATCTGGGCGGGCATCAGCCATTCGTCCTTGTCGACCGGCTTGTTGTAGCGCTTGTCGTAGTTCAGGTTCCAGTAAAACTCGGAAGCGGCACGCGCGTTCTCATAGAGTGATTTCTCGGGGTCGATGACCAGCGGCGTCAGGTCGTCCCACTTGTCGGGATAGCCCACTTTCACGTGGAAGGCGGCAAGTTTCTCGAGGGCTTTGGTCTTGGTCTCTTCGGTCATCCATTCCTGCGCCTGGATGCGCTCACCCAGCGATTTCTGGAGTTTGCCGACCAGTTCGACCATCTCGGTCTTGGCCTCCGGCGGGAAGAACTTCTCGACATACAACTGACCGACAGCGTCTGACATCAGGCCGTCCACCAGATTGACGGCACGTTTCCAACGCGGCGTGATCTCCTGGGTGCCATAAATCTTGCGGCTGTATTCGAAATCCTCCTGTGCAAAATCATCGGACAGCAGGGAGGAGGCGCTGTTGATGAGCTTCCAGCGATAGACATCCTTGAGGGTTTCGAGCGGCGTGCTCATGAGCATACGGCAGGCCTTGGCCACCGGCTCGGGCTGGCCGAGATCGACCTCCGTCGTCTTGTCGTAACGATAATTCTTGAGATAGTCTTTCCAGTCGAAGGGAGCGCAGGCAGCCATCAGTTCGTCCACGCTCATCTTGTGGTAGTTCTTTTCAGGGATGCGCTGCTCTTCCATGGAATAGTGCGCAGCGGCGAGTTCGGTCTCCAGTGCCCAGATGCGGGCAACCTTGGCGGCCGCTTCTTTCTCCGGGTAGCCGGCCAGTTCGAAGAGCTTCTGCATATGCTCTTTCGTGGCTTCGCGGACCATCACGTTCTGCGGGTCCTTGGAGGAGTAGTACTCCTTGTTGCGGAGGGTAAGACCGCCCTGGACGATGGCGACGATGTTGTTGTCGGAATCCTTCTCGTCGGCGTCGACATACATGCCGAAGAGGAGGTTGTCGTGCTCCCTGGCGCAGTATTGCAGGAGCGCTTCGCGGCTGTCGAGGGCGTCAATCTCGGCGAGGTGGGCCTTCAGCGGAGCGGCGCCTTCGGCATTCAGGCGTGCCGAGTCCATGGCCATGTTGTAGAGGTCGCCGATCTTCTGGGCGATGCTGCCTTTCTCATTGTCCTGGGCTGCGATTCCCTGGATCAGGCTGGCCAGGGTCTTGGTGTTCTCTTCAGCGAGCTTGGTGAAAGCGCCCCAGGAAGGATACTCCGGCGGCTGCGGGTTGAAGTCGCCCCAGTGGCCGGTGGCGTACTTCGCAAAATCGTCGCCCGGACGGGCGGTGGTGTCCATGTAGTCGTAGTTGAGCCCGGCCGTCTTGGCAGGCTTGGTGCCGCAGGAGGCTGCAATGAGCCCGGCAGCGGCCAGGAAAAACAACATTTTTTTCATGTTTTTGAATTGATGATTTCCAAAGCCGCAAAGATAGTAAATTTAGCGTACGAGTATCTCGCTGACCGGGACATTGAAACCGCGGACCTCGACGAGTGCATGTGCGTTGTCTCCCGGGGTTTCGAAGTGCAGCACGCGTTCTTCGCCGGGCATCAGGTGGATGTAGTTGTCCGACCAGAGGGCGGGAAGCAGGCGGGTGCCGTCGCCGCGGCGGGCTACGAAGTGAAGCATCAGGGCCGGAACGTCGGAGGTGTTGGTCACCGTGACGGCGGCCTGCTGTCCGTTGCGGGCGCGCTTGCGGGACAGTTTGACATGGGCGTTGGGCAGACCGTTGAGCTGCCGGTAGTTGTCTTCTTCCGCCGCGATAGCGTAGTCGTTGTGCGACACCACTTCGGCCCCGTTGAACAACTGGAGGCGGAGGAAGCAGACCTGGTGGCCCCAGCGCGGATTGCCGTTGAGACCGGCGCGTTGGAAATCCAGGGAGAAGAGCTCCATGGTCGTATCTTCCCGCAGGGCCAGCGTCGTGTCGCGGCGGCTGGCTGCCTGGCCGTCTTCCGTGTAGAGCGTGGCCACGGCACGCAGCCCGTGCTGGTCGCCCGCACTGTAGTTCACGACCTCCACCAGCCGGCTGGCCGGGTTCCACTGGATGTGCAGGGGCTCGCAGGCTTTGCGGCAGGCGTAGTAAGCGGCTGTGCCGTCGAGGAACCAGTCGTAGGTGCAGAAGGCCATGGAAGGCCAGGCCGGGTGGCTCATCCAGAGCAGGAGTCCGCGCCGCTCGCGGCTGCGGCTCTCAAACATGGCCCGGTATCCGTCGTAGTTGACCCATTGGGCCCGTTGGGCAAAGGTCTCGCCGTCGGGGGAAGGTCCGAAGTAGGCGTTGACGGCATCGATGAAGGTCTGTCCCCGCTGGGCGCTCTGCAGCGCAAAGTCATGGACGCCCCAGAGGCGGGTCGGCGGCCAGGCCTGGGAAGCCGGCATCATTTCGATCAGGCTCTCGTAGTTCGGGAAGTTGGGCATGCCGCGTTCGCTGTGGAACATGCGGCTCTCGTTGCGGTACCCGGGGCGCTGGTCGAGTTGCCAGTAGTCTTTGGCCGGGAGGCGGTAATAGGGTCCCCGGCCCGACACCACCTCGTCGGCCGATGAGGAGATGTAATAGCGCTGTGGATCTTCGCGGGCCACGAGCGCGTGCAGCGCCGTGTCGAGCGAGACGGGCGGATAGCCCTCGTTGCGTCCGCACCAGAGCAGGAGGCTCGGGTGGTTGCGGATGCGTTTCAGCAGGTTTTCGGCATTGGCCATGAACAGAGCCTCGTCGGCGGGCGGGATTGGCCAGCCAGAAATCCTGCCATACGAGGATGCCGTTGCGGTCGGCGGCCTCATAGAATTCTTCGTCGCCGGTCATGCCCACCCAGTTGCGGACCAGATTGAAGTTCTCGTGGCGGTGCAGCTGCATCGCCCGCTCATAATCTTCCGCCCGGTAGCGCAGGTTGCTTTCGCTGAAACCCCAGTTGCCGCCACGCCCCACCAGCCGACGGCCGTTGATCCAGATGCGTAGCGTACCGTCGGAAGTGTCGTAGTCGAAGCGACGGACACCGGACTGGAATCGGAGCGCATCGCTGCCGCGAATACGCATGTCGACCGTGTAGAGATGCGGTTCGCCGTAGCCGTTGGGCCACCAGAGCCGCGGGTTCTTGAGGGTGATTTCGGTCGTGACGCGCTGGGATCCGCCCGCCGGCAGCCAGACGGACTGGCTGAAGGGGACATCACCGTAGCTGCCTTCCCACAGGGCTTCCACGGCATATTCTGCGCGGTTGACCAGCGTGGCGCCCAGGCGGATCCGCACCTGGCTGGTGTCGAGGATGGGCGGAAGGGTCTCCAGCGCCGCGAAGAGGGGCGTTGCGGTGGGCTCCGTGAGTTGCACGGGACCGATGCGTTCGAGCCACACGTCGTTCCAGATGCCCATGTTGCGGCCGCGGATGGTCGGAATCCAGTCCCAGCCGATGGAGGCGTGGAAAGTGGGGTTGTCGGCACCCAGCACCCCGCCGTTGGGGGCGCAGCGCTCCAGGGTGTTCGCCTTGGTCATGCCCGGATGGCCCGGCGGCATGACAATTACTTCCAGCCGGTTGTCCGCCGTCAGCAGGGGCGTGATGTCGAAGGTGGCATCGGTAAAAGCGCCCTCAATGATACCGACAGATGATCCGTTCAGGAAGACGATGGCTTTCCAGTTGATACCGTCGAAATGCAGCAGCATGCGTTCGTCTTCAACGCCGGAGCGGTAGCTGCGGGGGAGGGCGAAGCGGGTGCGGTAGATGAAGGGCGACAGGAAGTAGGACTCGCTGATATACTGCTGATTGTCACCAAAATTCGGATTCGGGAGCATGCCGCCGTCCAGGTAGCTCGACAGGACAGTGCCGGGTACCGAGGCGGGAATCCAGCTCCCGGGATCGTTGGCCTCCGGCTGACGGGCGACGAGCCAGTTCCGGTCGAGGTCGATGCGATGGTCGAGGTCGTGATGGACTGAGGCGTCCACGGGCCAGCCTTCGGGCGTAACCAGCGCTTTCTGCCTTCCGCGTCCCAGCACTTCTAATTCACTGAGCATGTAGGGCATCCCGTTGGTCGAAGCGTCGAGCAGGATCCGTATCCAGCGGCCGCGACCGCTTATGCGCAGCGTGTCGCACCGCACCGCGCCGCTGCCTCCCAGCTCCGCCACGGTGTGCCAGCTGGAGGAATCCGTTCCGACCTGCAGCGCGCCGTGCTTCGGTGCGTTGAGCCAGTGCAGGCGGATCTCCCGGAAACTGCGCGGCTGCCCCAAATCGACCAACAGCCATTCCCGGTCGCCCGTGGCAGATGTCCAGACACTGCTGAAATGCTCCGAGGCGAGCATCGTCAGCCGTTTGCCGTCCCGGAAAAAGAGCCATTCCTGCCAGACGACCGTCTCGGCTTCCGGCATGTCCACGATGAATTTCCAGCGCTCGGGCGCCATCCTGCGCGGGGCATCCCAGGGCAGGGTGAGGGCCTTTCCGGCGTAGACGCCCTGGAAGCGTTTCTCCACTTTCCATTGTCCGCTGCCGTCCTGGCTCATCAGGCTGGCTGTAAACGGACTCTGTTGCACCCCTTCCCGCAGACCTGCCGAAAAGGTCATGGTGATCCGGTCGACCGGCTCCCGGAAGCCGAAGGTGCGCACAGACAATTCAGCGTGCGGCCCTTCTGCGGTCACCGTGCTCCACGGCCGCGGGTCGAAAGGCACGTCGTGCTCGATTTTCGACAGCATTTCGTCCTCATTCTTCCACACTTCGATCCAGTAGGGCATGTCGGTCTCGATGATGCCGTCCACGGCCAGCTGGGCCGTGGCGTTGAAGTCGATGGCACTGGAGTGATAGGCGCGGTGCCGCAATGCGAAGTTCGTGGAAGGGCCCTGCGATGAGCAGGCAACCGTCAGGATACTCAGCATCAGAAGACTGCGGAATGAGCCGGGGAGGGAAGACAATCTCATGGTCGGGGTTGCCATTATGGGTTTCTACCATACAAATATAACAAATAAAACTGTATTTTTGTAACGCAAGAAAACGCATGAGCATGGCACTCAACGAATATACCATCCAGCGCATCGTCGCCATGGAGGCGGCGTTCGACCGGACCGCACTGGCGGTACAGATGCTGGAAGCAGCCCTGGATACCTATGAAACCGTAAAGGTTGACATAGACCGTCTGACGGACTATCTGGAAAGCGGCGCCTGGCGCGAAGATTTCGAGGCCGATGAAGCCGGGCTGGTACCGGGCGACCTCAAACGCGGCGTCCTCTCGGAGGACGGCCTTTACAACCTGCTGGCCGACATCGTACGCGTCAACGAGCACCTGCAGGAACTCGTTGACGAAGCGTAGCGAAACCGGGGAATAACCTTACTTACGGTTGACGGACCGATTCAGGCGTCCAGTTCTTGAAGAAACGGACGACCTTGGCTTTGTCGTAACCCTTGCCCTCTTCCAGAAAACTGGAGTCCTGGGTGTGGATGACCTTGCCCTTCTCGTCGAGGACCACGAACACGGGATAGCCGAATCGTCCCGGATTGCCCAGGCGTTTCATCATCTTCTCGGAGCGCTCCTTCCGGGCGGGGTCGTTCTTGAATTCCTTGGGCGAATAGTCCACGTGGATGTAAACGAAATGGTCGCTGACCAGTTGGCGGATATCGGCGTCCTTGGTGATGAAGTCGGCGAAGCGGAGGCACCAGGGGCACCAGTTGCCGCCCACCTGGCAGACCACGAACTTGCCGTCCGCCTTGGCCTGCCGGACGGCCTTGTCGATTTGATCCATCTGGTTGAGCGTTCCGTCATAGACTTTCTTGACGCCTTCCTGGGCACCGGCCAGGAAAGGCAGCAGGGCCAGCAGCAGCGTGAGGGTGAGAATTTTCTTCATAGCGGGATCGTAATATGTCAAATGTCAAAATATCTGAGGGAAGCCAGCATCTCGAAGATCATGTCCACGTAGTCGCTGGCCGTGGCATTCCAGCGGAAGCCGAGCCGGTGCAGCACTTGCATCGTGTAGGCGGTGGACGCTACGTTGGGCATCATATGGGGGCCGTCGGGGGCGCTGGCGTAGGCAATGATGCTCGAAAGCACCTTGGCCTTCTCCGGGTCTGCCTTGGCCGCTTCCATGCGGGCGGCGAAGTCGGGGAGTTCCACATACGCAATCGGTGAACCGTCGCTCCGGTGGATGCGCGAGAGAATGTCGTCCATCGGCAGCAGGTGGTCGTTCGATATGTGGAACACGCAGTTCGCGTCAGGCGTAGTTGCCAACAGCGCGATGGCGAGCGCCGTCTCGTCGATGGGGGAGAATTCCATCTTCATGTCGAGCAGCGGATACGGGAAGGCTCCCAGCATCCGGTATGCCTTGAGGCGTCCCATCGTGGTGTTGGCATTGAAATTGGCCTGGAACTCACCGTCTTCCGCACGGGGAGACAGGTTGCCGGCGCGCATGATCTTGGCCCGCAGCGTACCTGCCGCCACGTGCTCCAGCACATGGCGTTCGGCCAGGAACTTGGAGTGGATATACTGGTTGTCGGTGTTCTGGCCGATCCAGAGCTGCTGTTCGGTGAACAATTTGGGCTGGCCGTCCCCGGTCATGCCGCAGATGCTCTCGGTGGAGACCTGGATGAACCGGGCTCCGGCCTTCTCGCAGAAATCCACGAGATTCTTCACGCCAGTGTAGTTGATCTCCTCGATGTCGTTGCCCTTGGAGAAATGCTTCACGTTGGCGGCGCAGTTGATGACCAGGTCGAAGGAGGTGCCGGTGGCCTGGAGGGCTTCGAACGAGGCGGGCCTGGTGATGTCGCCCTCGATCACCCGGATGCGCGTGCCGATGAGCTTGCGGTATTTCTGCTCAAAATAGTAGATGAGCATCCCGGCGAGGCGCTGCTCGGCCGTCAGGTTCGCTCCCTTGCCGCGCAGCAGACACCAGATCACCGTGCTCTTGGGCGTACAGTCGATGAGTGTCCGCAACAGGTGGATCCCAAGGAAGCCGGTGGCGCCTGTCAGCAGGATGTTCCTGCCCAGCTTCTGCATCTTGCCGGCTGCGAGGGATTCCAGCGTATTGGCGGCCAGCAGCTGGTCGATGGCCGTGTAGTCGTAATGCGCCACGTCTTCCGCCGGAGCGCTGGCTTCAGCTCCCGCTGCGTCGGGGACCTTCTCTCCCGTGATGTGAGCGGCAAGGGCACGTGCGGTAGGGAAGATGAAGACTTCGGCGTAGCTGAACTTGAGGCCGCGCTTCTCGGCTTCCACCATGACATTGGTCACCATGAGCGAGGAACCGCCCATATCGAAGAAGTTGTCGAGCGCCCCCACCTTCTCCACATCGAGCACGTGTGCAAACACCTCGCAGAGCGTGCGCTCCGTATCGGTAGCCGGCTCCACATAGTCGTCGGAAGCGGAAAGCACGGGGGCGGGCAGCGCCCTTCGGTCCACTTTCTGGTTGACATTGAGCGGGATGCTGTCGATGGCGTTGATGGAAGCGGGCACCATGTAGGGCGGCTTGCGCTCGAGGATGAATGCGCTCAGGGCTTTCGTGTCGAGATTGCCCTCGCTTACCACGTAGGCGGCGATGAATTTGCCGCCGGAGGATGCGTCGAAGGCCTGGACGGTCACGTCTTTCACGCCGGGGAATTCCCGGATGACAGCCTCCACCTCCTTGGTCTCGACGCGGAAGCCGCGGATTTTCACCTGGCCGTCGTTGCGGCCCACATACTCGATGTTGCCGTCGGTGCGCCAGCGGACGATGTCACCGCTGCGATAGGCCCGCATGCCTTTCCGGAAGGGATTCTCAATGAACACCTCGGCCGTTTTTTCGGGACGGTTCAGGTAGCCGCGGCCCACGCAGGCGTCGCCGGTAATGAGCAACTCGCCGTCCGCGCCCACGGGCACACGGCGCAAGTCTTTGTCCACCACATACATATATGTGTTGTCCAGCGCATGGCCGATGGGGATGTTGGCCTCCCGTTTCTTCACGTCGAAGATGGTGCAGAGGATGGTGCATTCTGTGGGGCCGTAGCCGTTGTGGAAGCCGTAGGAAGGCGGGTCCATGGAAACCAGCTTTTCGCCGGCCACCGTGAGGTGCTGCAGGGTCGGGTTGTCCGGGTAGTTCCTGGCGTACATCACGCCCACCTGGGTGGTCATGAAGCTGTGGGTGATACCGTTGTTGACGAGGAAACTGTTCAGCAGGCTCATGTCGTGGCGGGTCTCTTCGGGGATGATGTACAGGCAGGCGCCCGTGGTGAGGGTCGGATACATGTCCATCTGGCAGCAGTCGAAGCCATAGCTGGCATAAGCCGATGCCCGGCTGTGCTCGTTCAGGTCGAAGTACTTCCGGTACCAGGCACAGAAGTTCACCAGGTTGTGGTGCTCCAGCATCACGCCCTTGGGCACGCCCGTGGAGCCGGAGGTGTACAGCAGGATAAAGAGGTTTTCCGGTTTGGGACCTTCCGGAACCGGACCTTCTGGCAGGGACTCCAGTTCATCGGTGGTAAGCACGGGTCCCTTGTAGTCTTTCAGCACGGGCAGGAGTTCCTTCTCTGCGATGACCAGGCGGGCTGATGCGTCGGTCACCATGAAGTTGAGGCGCTCCTCCGGGTAGGACGGATCCAACGGCTGGTAGGCGCAGCCGGCCTTGAGGATACCCAGCGAGGCCAGCGGCATCCATTGGCTGCGGCCGATGAGCACCGAGACCACGTCTTCGTTCTTCAGGCCCCTGGCGGCAATGGCGGCGGCGATGCGGTCGGTGAGGGCATCGGCCTCCGCATAGGTGCAGCGATAGTCTTCGTAGCACACGGCGGGCGCGTCGGGTGTCCTGCGGGCCTCCTCCCGGAAGAGGCTGACGATGGTCTGGGAGGCATCCACCTGCTGGCTGTAGTGGTTGAAACCATCCAGCTCTTTCAGGCGTTCGCCGTCCACGTACGGCACCTCGGAGAGCTTCTCATGCTGCAGCAGCCCCCTTACCACGCATTCCATGGCGTCGGCGAAGGCCTGCATGAGGGCTTCGCTGTATTTGCTGTTGTCGTAGCCCAGCACGATGGCTTCCTTGCCCTCGCTGCCGTCGATATAGATGCTCAGCGGGAACTTGGGCGCGCCGGCGTCCAGGTTCTCGCCAGTGACGGGCTGTCCGTTCACGCGGTAGTCGGCCAGGACGCCTACCTGATAGGCCAGCATCACCTGCGGCTGGAAGCCGAAATCGGCGGCAATCCTGGCGAAGGGGTAGTCCTGGTGCTGCAGGGTGGCCTGGAAGTCCTGGTCGCACTGTTTGAGGAAGTCTCCGGTGCGCTCGATGGAACAGTCCCCGGCGAGGGCCAGGGTATTGACGAACATGCCGAAGCTGTCGGCTGTCTTCAGGTTGCCGCGACCGTTGCTGACGGTGCAGATGTATACTTTCTTGTTGGCGTTGTAGGCGCTGAGGGTGAGGTAGGCGGCGCCCAGGTAGAAGCTGGCGGCCGAGATACCCAGTTCTTTGCAGCGCGGATGGATGTCGGCTTCGACAAACTTTCTCAGGAATACCTCGCGGCCGGGATGGTCGCCGTGTTCGAGGTCGGGAATGACGGTCGAAGGACTTTCCAGCCCGCCCATCTGCCGGGCAAAGAAGTCCTGGGCCTGGGCAAAGGCCTCGCTGCCTTCGGATTCCTTCTGCCAGGCGGCATACTGGAAGTAGTTGTAGTTTTCAGGGGCGATTTCCCTGCCTTCCAGCGCAGCACAGACTTCCTCGATGAAGATGTCGTAGCTGCGGCCGTCGAACACCAGGTGGTGGAAGTCGCTCAGCAGGTAGGTCTTGTCCTTTCCGGGCACGATTTCCACCTTGCCCAGCGGGCCCTTGCCCAGGTTGAAGGGAAGGATGAAATTCTCTCTGCGGGACTGGATGTCCGTTTCGTTGATGCTCACCGGGATGGGCACGTCGGAAGGCACCTGGCAGATCTGCCCGTCTTTCTGCTCAAAGTGAGACTGCAGGACAGGATGAGCGGCGAGCACCTTTTCGACGGCTTTCTTCAGGGCCTGGGCCGATACTTCCCCGGGGAAGGTCCACAACATGGGAATGTTATACATGGTCTCCTGCGGGGCCTTCATGCAGTCGAAATAGACGCCGGTCTGCTGGAAGGTCAGCGGCTGCGGCGTGTCGGCCTGCTGCATCGCGCTCTGTGCGGCCGCACCGCGGCCCGCGATCAGCGCTTTGATCACCTCATTCTCGATGGTCTGCAGCGACGCGGTCTTGACGAAGGAGTCCATGTTCATCTGGACGCCGTATTTCTTGTAGAGCTCCGTGGCCAGACGCAGGGCGGAGAGGGAACTCAGGCCGTAGTAGAGCAGCGGTTCGGTGAGCGAGAAGCCCTCGATATGGACCGTGTCGCGGATCAAGTCGGCGATCTCCTGTTCGAGGATGTTGAAAGGAGCGTCGACAGCTTTGTGCTCCTGCTGTTGCGGCTGGGGCTTGGGCAAGGCCTTGCGGTCAACCTTCTGGTTGACGTTGAGCGGAATCTTGTCGATCTGCATCGTAACGGCCGGCACCATGTACGGCGGTTTCTGCTCCAGGATGAAGGCGTTCAGCTTTTCGACGTCGACCGGCTGTTCCGACACGACATAGGCGGCCAGATACTTCCCGCCACCCTCTTCGTCGAAGGCCTGCACGGTGACGTCGGTGATGCCCGGATACGCCAGGATTACGGTTTCAATTTCCTTGAGCTCGATGCGGAAGCCGCGGATCTTCACCTGGGAGTCCTTGCGGCCGATGAATTCGATGTCCCCGTCCTCGCGCCAGCGCACGATGTCGCCTGTACGGTAGATACGGCTGTAGGCAGCCTCCTTTTCATAGGGGTTGGGAATGAAAACCTCGCCGGTCTTGTCAGGCAGGCCCAGGTAGCCCATGCCCACTTGCCGTCCGGCGACCAGCAGTTCGCCGGCCGCGCCGGCCGGCAGCAGTTGCCCGCTCTTTGTGGCGATATGGACGTGTATGCCCTCCGAGGGACGTCCGATGGGGATGTCGGTTTCCTTTTTCTCAACGAGTTTGCTCACCACGTAGCAGCAGCATTCGGTCGGGCCGTAGCAGTTGTAGAACCTGAAGCCCGGGGGCGTGATGCTGGCCAGCTTCTCGCCCCCGGTTGACAGGACTTTGAGACCCTTGCAGCGCGGGAACGTGAGGGCGAACTGGGTGGCCACCTGGGTGGTCATGAAGGCGTGGGTGACACCGTTCTTCTCAAAGTATTCGTTCAGGGCCACCAGGTCGAGCCGGATGTCTTCGGGAATGATGTGAAGTGTGGCGCCGGCGCACAGGGTCCGCCACATATCGCCCATGAAGGCGTCGAAGCCGAAACTGGCATAGCCCGTCATGGCGGAGTCCGGCCCGAGTTCAAACTGCTTGTTGGACCGGAGGCAGAAGGTCAGGAGGTTTGTGTGGGAGAGCATGCAGCCCTTGGGTTTTCCCGTGGTGCCGCTGGTATAGAGCAGAATGATGCAGTCATCCGCCCTGGGCGCACCCTTGCCCTTGCCTTTCGGCAGTCCGGCTATCTTGTCGGTGAGGAGGACGGGGCCTTTGTAGCCTTCCACGAGTTGCTCAAGCCCCGGGTCAGCGATCAGCAGGCCCGCTTTCGCGTCCTGCACCATATAGCCCAGGCGTTCGGAGGGATAGGTGGGGTCGAGGGGCTGGTAGGTGCAGCCTGCCTTGATGGCTGCCACGGGCGTGGTGACCATGTGCTCATTGCGCCCCAGGATGATCGACACCACGCCGCCGGGCTTCACGGTCTTGTTGATTTCAGCGGCCAGGTTGTCGGAGAGCCGGTCCAGCTCCGCGTAGGTGAGCCGTTTGTCGCCGTAGACCACCGCTGTTTTTTCGGGCGTCCTGGACACACATTCCCTGAAGTAGTCCAGGACCGTCTTCCCGGTATCGATGGCCGCTTCAGCGGGCTGGAAACGATCCAACTGTTTTCGCTGTTTCGCCGTAACATATTGCAGGTCAGCCAGCGTTTCGGCCTTTTCCATGGAAATGAGCACGGCGGAGAAGCTTTCCGCGAACTGGCGGAGGATCTTTTCCGAGTATTGGTCGGGCCGGTGCCAGAAACGGAGCAACTGGCTGCCGTCGTCGTGTCCGAAGAGTTCGACCGTAAGGCCGAGACCCGGCGGGTTGGTACGCAGGTCTTCGGCGGGAATGTCTACTCCTTCCAGCCGGATGGTCACGGTGGCGGCGGCGAATTTGCCCTGATAACCGAAATTGATGGGTGGATTGAAGTCGAAATCACGGACGCAGTCGGCGAAAGAGTAGAAGGCGCGGCTGCGCGATCCGCTGATCTGCTGGCGGAGCGCTTCGAGCAGGCCGGTCACCGTCTGGGAGGGGTCTGCGTTCACCAGGACGGGCATGGTGTGGACGCTCATGGTGAGGGCGTTCATCGAAGGGCCTTTCCGGCCGTTCCAGATGGTGCTGAAAGCGGCTTTCGGCTCGGCGCTCCAGGCGGCGAGGGTCACGCCGAAGGCGGCTGTGAAAAGCACGCTGTCGGCGCAGCGGTATTTGGCCAGGAGTGCCTTGACGACAGAACCCTTGACCGGCAGGTCGATGAGCAGTTCGCGATAGGGCTGCGGCTGGGTGTCGTACACGTCGGGCCGGATGTTCGAGTCGAGCTGGGCGCCTTCCCCGAAGGTCCCGGCATACCACTTTTTCGCTTCTTCGTAGGTCTCTCCCTGTCGCTGCGCCTCTTCCCGGGCAGCAATGTCAAAGCCGTTGAGGGGCTCCGGAGGCAGTTCTTCCCCCGCATACGCACGCGTCAGGTGGTCTGTCAGCAAGAGGGTGGAGGCACCGTCGAAAATAATATGGTGTAAATCACAATAGAGATAATTTCCTTTTTTGGTTTTGTAGATCTCGATGCGGAGCAGCGGATCCTTGAGGAGGTTCATCGTCCGGCAGAAAGTCGGGCGAACCTCGTCAATGGAGGTGATTTCCTTCACGAGCGGATGCCACTCGTCGGTAGAATGATCTTCTATCCGCGGCATTCCTTCTTCCTGAACGATGCGGGAAAGGACATAGGGATGTGCCTGGATCACAGCTTCGAGGGCTGTAGCGAGCCGTTTGATGTCAACGCTGTCGGGAAGGCGGTACAACGATGCCTGCTGATAGTTGCCGTCGTTCTCATTCAGTCCCTGGCAAGCCAGGAAGATGCTTAGTTGAGATTGGGACAGGGGATAACTCATACTCCTGAGGATTTTAACTTTCAAATATAACAAAAAAAAGACTTGTGCTTGTCGCGGATTGCCCACTATTTATGAGCATATGAAACGGAATCAGGCCAACGGATGTATATAAAAGACAATTAAAATTTGCTCGGATTACGATTAATTCGTAAATTTCGGAAATGAAAAAGCGGATATCTGAATCTCCACGCCTGCTGATTATCTTGTTGCTGGCCCTTTATGGCTTGTTGACGACGGGTGTTACCCTGTGGGTGCTGCATGACTCGCTGGAACACTCCTACAGGCTGAATTACGAAGATCTGGAGGACGATCTGAAGACCATTGCTCCGTATCTCGAGTTACGGATGAACCAGGGAGACAAGGACTGCTTCGCCTACCTGGAACTGGTTTCAAGCGTGCAGCACGAAGAGAGAGAGTATTCCTATGTGGTGAGGGACAAGGAAGGTGAAGTCATCGCGCCTTCTTTTGCCGCGGGGCGTACCTTGAAGATGAAGAAGGTCAAGCAACTTGACAAAACGGGTACCTGCTGGCTGGCGGACGTCTGGGGCGACCGCTGCTTCATCATCATCCATCCCTTCCCGACACGTCCCCTGGAATTGATCGGCGTCTACGACTATGATTATATTTTCGGTGATCGCGAGGAGACAGCGAAAGACTTTATCATGATGCTGGTCCTCCTTTTCCTGCTGCTGCTGGCTGTCTCGTGGTTCTGGATCATTCCTGTCGTGGAACGTGTCCTTGAACGCAAGCGCCTGGCTGAAAACGAGCTCAACGAGGCACGCGATCTGCAGCAGAAAGCAGTGACGACGGTCTTTCCCAAGAATTCCTTTTTCGATTCGCATGCCGTGCTCCGGCCGGCCCGCGAGGTGGGCGGCGACATCTATCGTTTCGGGATGCAGGACGGCAAGTTCCAGTACGTAATCGGCGATGTGTCGGACAAGGGCACGACAGCCGCGCTGCTGATGTTTACGATCAGTTCCTTTATTCATTCCCGTACCCGCGGCGAGGTTCCTGTCTGTGAACTGATGAAGGAACTGAACTGCCTGATCTGTGACAATTCGGAGTACGAGATGCTCTGTACGCTGTTCCTGGGACACATCGATGCGGAAACGCTGAAAATGGAATACTGCAATGCCGGGCATACGCGGACGCTGGTCAACGGGGACTTTCTTGACCAGGATTCGCAGCTGCTCGCCGGCCTGGACCGGGATTATCCCTATCATACGCAGACCGTGCAATTGCACCACGGAGACCGTGTGCTGCTGTATACGGACGGCGTGACCGAGGCGCGCGGAGCGGACCGCTCCTTCTTCGGGGAGAAGCGGCTGCAGGAATGGATGAACGGGCTGGATCCCGCCATCTCCAGCGAGGCGGCCTGCCAATCCCTGCTGGATACGCTGGCGGCCTTCCGCGGCAACGCCTTGCAGAATGACGATATTGCAATTATTTATATCAAAATAGTATGAAAACGATCATCGAAGAAAAAAACGGGGTAGTGATCGTATCTGTCCAGGGTGAACTGGATACGGACACGAGCGCACAGTTCCAGCGTGACATCGAGCCTTTGATGGAGCGCAAGGATACGAAAGTCGAAATGGACCTTTCGAAACTGGATTACATGTCTTCCAAGGCCCTGCGCATCCTCGTGGCCTTCCAGCAGGCTGTCACGAGGAATGGAGGCTCTTTCTCGATCACGAAAGTGACCGACACGGTCCAGGAGGTATTTGACATGACAGGCCTTTCGGCCAGCTTCTTACGGTGATTAGCGCGAGCCGAAACGGAAACTCAGCGACAAGCGGATCTGCCAGTCCTGCGCGCCGAAGCGATGAAAGTCATCACCCTTCTTGGTGTTGCGGGAAACCATTTGGTTGATCACGCCGTTCAGCCCCAGGGACCAGCGTTCGCCCCATTGATAGGAAACAGCCGCCCTTCCCGTGGCGCAGAAAGTGACCCATCCGTAAGGATAGGGGTGATGGCTCCGCTTCCCCTTTTCCCAGTCGGTCGTGGCTTCGTATACTGTCCACATCGGAACCAGGGAACCGTGTATCAGCCAGTGCCGGTTGCCGAACACCCAGTTGTAGCCGTAGCCTGCACCGATGGATACGCGGTTGTACAGCAGGTTGGACTGCAGCTGGTCAAAGATGGATTCCACCTCTTCCGGTTCTCTCACGGTCCCGAAGCCGTCGAGGGAGACAACGTCCCATACGGACCAGGATGCGGAAGCGATGAAACTGCCCGCGCTGCGGCGCTGGATCTTCGACTGCTTCATGGCGGCCGCATACGAGAAACGGGAATTGAAACTGTAGAACAGGTTCAGGCGTGATTCTCCCAGGACCAGATTCTCCATCGGGCTTTCCGACGAAGGCGTCTTGACCGTGCCTTTCAGGGCTGTGGTGAAGCGCAGCGCGTATTCGAAGCCGAAATTCTTGCCGTAACTGTCGAGGGAAAAGTTGAAGTTGAGCTTTTTGCCGATGGCGCGGGAGTAGCTCAGGCCGAGGCCTCTGTAACTCAGGCCGATGCCTGCCCGGTGGTTCATGCCCGTCGCCAGGTCGACGTCGTTGAGGCCGTCGACTCTGATGCGCAGGCTCGTGGAATTGTAAAAGAGGCGGGCGTCCCAGTGGTAGGGGTAGCGGCCTATATAGTTGGAATCGAGTTTTGCGTAGCTCTTGTCTTCGCGCATATTGAGGAAATCGTTGAGGTCCCTCCAGAAGCTGTCTTTTTTCTGGCCGGGGGCGGCCAGGGAGACGAACAGCGAAAGCAGAAGCAGGAAACGTCGCATGACAAATAAATATTTAGCAAATATAATCATTCTTTGAAACAATTTTGTTACTTTTGCCAAAATATATCAACATCGTATGGCCAAGCATTGCCTCCTCATCCTTTTCGCTCTGTTGCTGAGCACTTTCAGTCTCTCGGCACAGGAACCTGACACATCCTATTTCTCGCATCCTGAAATGAATGAAGTCCACGATGAGAGCGACTCGACGATGATGCTGGCCAAGGCGATCGACACGCTGGCCACGCCCGACAAATACGTGAAGATCATCCTCTTCGACGACCATACCTGGGACTATATCGAGCTGGAACGTCCGGACATCGACACGACCGGCCTGTTCGAAGACTGGAACATCGAATCGATCCATGCCTACCGCGACGTGAAGGTCTCCGATCTGCCGGAAGAAGTCGACCTGCTGCTGGTCGATTCCGCCCACCATTTCGTGGCCCCGTACGTGGGCCGTCGCAGCTCCACCTTCAAGTTCCGCAAGGGCCGTCCGCACAACGGCATTGACATCCCGCTGCGTGTGGGCGACACCATCCGCAGCCCCTTCGACGGCGTGGTGCGCTACGTGGGTGGCGGCAAGGCCACGGGCGGTTACGGCAACCTGGTGGTGGTCCGGCACCCGAACGGCTTGGAGACCTACTATGGCCACCTCTCCCAGCGCCTGGTGGTGGAGAACGACCTGGTGGCGGCTGGCGATCCGATCGGCCTCGGCGGAAGTACCGGACGAAGCACGGGCCCGCACCTGCACATGGAAACGCGCTACATGGGCAAGCCCTTCGATCCGGAGCGCGTCATCAACTTCGACAACGGCACGCTCCGCGACACCGTCCTCACCCTCAAGCGTCACTATTTCAATGTGAACTCGCACTACGGCATGACCGACGCCCAGTCGAAGAAGGCGACCGACGCTGTGTACTACAAGGTCAAAAAGGGCGATACGCTGGGCAAGATCGCCCAGAAGAACGGGACCACCGTCAATGCCATCTGCAAGCTCAACGGCATCAGTTCCAAGAAGGTGCTGCAGATCGGCCAGCGCCTCCGCGTACGTTAACAGATTCAACTGACAAACCATAAATCAATTTGTAATGATTAAAATCACTTTTCCTGACGGCAACGTCAAAGAGTTCGAGAGAGGGACGACGGCTTACCAGATCGCGTCCAGCATCAGTCCCCGGCTCGCCAACGATGTATTGTGTGCATCGGTAGGCGATCAAGTTTATGATCTCGAACGCCCCATCTTGGAAGACGCGACGCTCAAACTCCACAAATGGGAAGACCGCGAGGCGAAAGCCACGTTCTGGCACTCTTCCAGCCACCTGATGGCCGAGGCACTCGAGGCGCTGTATCCCGGCGTCAAGTTCGGCATCGGACCGGCCATTGAGAATGGTTTCTACTACGATGTGGACCTGGGCGACCGGCAGCTTGTGGAAGCTGACCTCAAGAAAATCGAAGACAAGATGATCGAGCTGGCCCGCACCGGCGAGCATTTTGTCCGCACCGACGTCTCGAAGGCGGAGGCGCTGAAGAAATATACCGAAAAAGGCGATCCCTACAAGTGCGAACTGATCAGCGACCTGCAGGACGGCACCATCACCTTCTACCAGAACGGTGCCTTCACCGACCTGTGCCGCGGCCCGCACTTGCGCGATACTTCTGTCATCAAGGCAGTCAAGCTGCTCAACATTGCCGGCGCTTATTGGCGCGGTGACGAGCACAACAAGCAGCTCACCCGTATTTACGGCATTACCTTCCCCAAGAAGAGCATGCTCGACGAATACCTGGTGCTGCTTGAGGAAGCTAAAAAACGCGACCACCGCAAGCTCGGCAAGGAGATGGAACTCTTCACCTTCTCGCCGAAGGTGGGCATGGGCCTGCCGCTCTGGCTGCCCAAGGGCGCTGCCCTGCGCGAGCGCCTGGAGCAGTTCCTGCGCAAAGTCCAGAAAGAATACGGCTACCTGCAGGTGATCACCCCGCACATCGGCAACAAGGAACTCTACATCACTTCCGGCCACTGGGCCAAGTATGGCAAGGACTCGTTCCGTCCCATCACCACGCCGCAGGAAGGGGAGGAGTACCTGCTCAAGCCGATGAACTGCCCGCACCACTGCGAGATCTACAAGTCGAAGCCCCGTTCGTACCGCGACCTGCCGCTTCGTTTCGCGGAGTTCGGCACCGTGTACCGCTACGAGCAGAGCGGTGAGCTGCACGGCCTGACCCGCGTCCGCGGTTTCACGCAGGACGACGCGCACCTTTTCTGCCGTCCCGACCAGTTGAAAGAAGAATTCTGCAAGGTCATCGATATCGTGCTCTACATCTTCCGCACGCTGAAGTTCGACAAGTTCACCGCCCAGGTGTCCCTGCGCGACAAGGTGGACCGCAGCAAGTACATCGGTTCCGACGAGAACTGGGAGAAGGCCGAAGCCGCTATCATTGAGGCTGCCGCCGAGAAGGGCTTGCCCACCGTGGTCGAATACGGCGAGGCCGCTTTCTACGGTCCGAAGCTCGACTTCATGGTGAAGGATGCCATCGGCCGCAGCTGGCAGCTGGGTACCATCCAGGTCGACTACAACCTGCCGGAGCGCTTCGAACTCGAATATGTGGGCGCTGACGACAAGCGTCACCGCCCGGTGATGATCCACCGCGCCCCCTTCGGTTCGATGGAGCGTTTCGTGGCCGTGTTGCTCGAGCACACGGGCGGAAAGCTTCCGCTCTGGCTCGCTCCCGACCAGGTGTCGATACTGCCTGTGAGTGAAAAATTTAACGATTTTGCAAAAAAAGTTTGCGATTTGTTGAATAATTCCGAAATTCGCGCCTCAATTGACGATCGTAACGTCACGATTGGCAAGAAGATCCGTGAGAATGAGCTCAAACGGATGCCTTTCTTGCTGATTGTCGGTGAAAAAGAGCAGGCAACTGACACAGTATCAGTGCGTAAGCAGGGTGGAGAAGACAAGGGCGTGATGACGATCGCCGACTTCATGGCTTACATGAAGGAAGAGATTGCCAACGAATTGAAATAAATATAGTAACAACAACCACTTTTAATTACAGGAGGACCAGACCATAGCAACGAACTACAGACCCCCGAAACCGAGACCGCAAGGCCCCCGCAAACCGGATCAGCGACTGCCGCAGAACCGGCATGACAAGGAGGACGGACTCAGAATCAACGATGCCATCACCGCACCGCGCGTCCGCGTGGTCGGCGACAATGTGCCCGAGCAGGGTATCTACCCGCTCTCGGAAGCACTCCGGATGGCGGAAGAACGGGAATTGGATCTGGTGGAAATCGCTCCGAATTCCGATCCTCCCGTGTGCAAGATCCTCGACTACCAGAAGTACGTCTATCAACAGAAGAAGAAGGCGAAAGAACAGAAGTCGAACGCTTCGAAAGTGGTCATCAAGGAGATCCGCTTCGGCCCGCAGACCGACGAACACGACTTCCAGTTCAAGCTCAACCATGCGAAGAGCTTCCTCCAGGAAGGTTCCAAGGTGAAAGCCTACGTGTTCTTCCGCGGCCGTTCCATCCTCTTCTCCGAACAGGGAGAGAAGTTGCTGCTGCGCTTCGCCCTCGAGCTGGAAGATTACGGAAAGGCCGAGCAGATGCCGAAACTGGAAGGCAAGCGGATGATCATGATGCTCGCCCCGAACAAGAAGAAGTAACCACAACTTTTTATAAAAACAGTATTATGCCTAAATTGAAAACGAACACCGGTTCAAAGAAGCGTTTCACGCTCACCGGCTCGGGTAAAATCAAGAGGAAACACGCTTACCACAGCCACATCCTCACCAAGAAGACGAAGAAGCAGAAGAGAAACCTCGCCCACGTGTCCTTGATCGACAAGGCCGACGTTGGTCGCGTAAGAGCTTTGTTAGTCAAGTAGTTTTTTTATTGTTGAACCGGATGATCAGCCGAAAAGTCCCTGCGAGTCAGGGCGCTGACTTCCAAAAAACCAAAAGATTATGCCTAGAAGTGTAAACAGTGTCGCATCCAGGGCACGCCGCAAGAAAGTTCTGAAAGAAACCCGCGGTAACTTCCTCGCCCGGAAAAATGTCTGGACCGTAGCGAAGAATACCTATGAGAAGGGTCTCACTTACGCGTACCGCGACCGCAAGACCAAGAAGCGCAATTTCCGCTCCCTTTGGATTACCCGCATCAATGCCGCTGCCCGTCAGCACGGAATGAACTATTCCCAGTTCATGGGCAAGCTCGCACAGCAGAACGTGGGTCTGAACCGCAAGGTTCTCGCCGACCTGGCGATGAACAATCCGAAGGCTTTCGAAGCTATCGTCAATTCGGTAAAGTAGTTTCGTGCATTGACTGTCCAGGGAATTGATAGGAAATCCTGGGTGCGGTTCGCTATTTGGACCGCATTGTATGTCGCGTGGATCGCGTGGCACGGAAACTGGTGGTGGCTCCTCGGGTTGCCCGTGATTTTCGAGTTCTGCGTGAGCCGCCGGCTCAAGGCCTGGATCGACAAGAAGGCCGAGAAGAGTCACACGTTCAAGGTGATTGCCGGATGGCTGGATGCCATTCTTTTCGCCGTCGTCGTAGTGAGCTTCATCAACATCTTCTTTTTCCAGGCGTTCAAGATTCCTTCCTCCTCCATGGAGAGTTCCCTCCTGACAGGCGATTATCTCTTCGTCAGCAAAACGGCCTACGGCCCGAAATTGCCCCAGACTCCGCTTTCCATGCCTTTCGTCCACAACACCATGCCTTTCTCCGGGAAAGAGAGCTACTCGACCGCCCTGCAGTTCAAGTATCGGCGGATCAAGGGTTTTGGCGACGTCCAGCGCGACGATTACGTCGTGTTCTCGTTCCCGCACGGCGACACGGTGCTCTCGAAGGCGCCCGCCGAAGACTACTACACACATGTGCGGTTGACTTCGCGCGACTACGCCATCAAGACCTACGGCCCCATCCGGGTCCGTCCGGTGGACAAGAAGGACCACTATGTGAAGCGTTGCGTGGCAGTGGCGGGCGATACCCTGCGCGTCATCGACGGGCAGGTGTATGTCAACGGACAGGCCCAGGAGCGCTGGCCGGGTATCCAGAACACCTACCAGGTGATTACTGACGGAACGCCCGTCAATCCGGTCCTGCTGCGCGACATGGACTTCAACCTGGGCGAGATCTGGTACAGCCAGACGCTGCCCGGTTATCCGGCCCTGCCGCTGACCGACGAGAGAAAGGAAAAGATCCAGGCTTTGGCCAACGTGGTGAGCGTCGAACAGAATGTCGACATCTATCCGCCCGACTATCCCGATTCGGAGGAAATGCTCTTCCCCTTCGTGGCAACGGGTTGGACGCGCGATAATTACGGTCCGCTGTGGATTCCGGCAAAGGGGGAGTCCGTGGTGCTGACCGCCGACAATCTGCCGCTCTACCGGCGCATCATCGAAGTGTATGAGGGCAACACCCTCGAAGTGACGGACGACGGTCGCATCTTCATCAACGGGGAGGAGACCGATACCTACACCTTCCAGATGGATTACTACTTCATGATGGGTGACAACCGCCACAATTCGCTCGACTCGCGTTACTGGGGTTTCGTTCCCGAAGACCACATCGTGGGCAAGCCCCGGGTGATCTGGATGTCGACCGATGCGAACCAGAAGTTCCCCCGGAACATTCGGTGGAAGCGTTTGCTGAAGTTTTTGTAAATGAATTAGTAAAAGAAAATATTATTTGGTTTTTTGAATAAAAATCAAGATATTTGCAGCCCCTTTGGAAAATAGAAAATAAAAAAATATAAGCAATGGCACGAGTTTGTCAAGTTACCGGAAAGAAGAGAGTGATCGGAAACAACGTTTCCCACTCCAAAAGACGTACTAAACGCGAATTCGCCCCGAACCTCAAGACCAAACGTTTCTGGCTCGAAGAGGAGCAGCGTTTCGTGACCCTGAAAGTGTCCTGCAAGGGTATGAAGACCATCTACAAGAACGGTCTGGCTGAAACCCTGAAGGAATCCCGTGAGAAAGGTTTGATCAACATCGTTTAATAATTTACTGCAATGGCAAAGAAAGGTAACAGAGTTCAGGTGATCCTCGAATGCACCGAACAGAGAGAAAGCGGTGTTCCCGGCATCTCCCGGTATATCACGACCAAGAACAAGAAGAACACGAATGAGCGTCTGGAGCTCAAGAAGTACAATCCGTACCTCAAACGCTACACCGTTCACAAAGAGATCAAGTAACATCTAACTTTATTATACCATGGCAAAGAAAGCGGTCGCAACGTTCTCTGGCGACAAATCCCAGCTGAAAAATGTGGTGAAGTGCATCAAGATGGTCAAGTCTGAGCGCACGGGTGCCTACGCGTTCCAAGAGGAACTCGTTCCTACCGACGAAGTAGCCGACTACTTCAAGAAATAATAAAGTAGGTTAGTATGAAAGAAGGGTTCGCGACATGCGAACCCTTCTTTTGTATCTGGCCCGAAAAAAACGGAGAGGCTAGCCTCTCCGTTTTTTTCGAGCCACTTGGCAGACTTGAACTGCCGACCTGCGCGTTACGAATGCGCTGCTCTACCGACTGAGCTAAAGTGGCTGATCGTTGTTCCCGCGTTAAACTTGGGACTGCAAAAATAGTCAAAAGTATCAGATTGCAAAAATTTTTTAGCAGATAATAGCATGAAAAAGGTATTATTCTTCGCAGTGGCGCTCGTGATTGCTTTCACAGCCGCTGCACAGCCCAACGGTCAGGGTCCGCAGAGGCCTGGCGACAGACCGTTCCCTCCGCAGTTTGAACAACGTGATCCCGCGCAGGTGGCACAGGAGCAGACCGACCAGCTCAATGAACTGGTGTTGCTGACGCCGAAGCAGTACAAGAAGATCTACAAGTTTAACAAGAAGATGGAACAGCAGCGCCAGAGTGAGCTGGAGAACATGATGCCGCAGGGCCGGTCGGAAGGTTTTCCGGGCGGTCGTCCTGATTTTGGCGGCGAACGTCCGCCGATGGGGCAGGGGCGTCCTGACGGCATGGGCCCTGGTGGACCGGGCGGAATGCCTCCGCGTGGTGATGGTCAATTCCGCGGTCCGAGGAATCAGGACATGGAGAAGTTCATGGAAGAGCAGCAGGAGAAGCGCGACAAGGAGTACAGCAAGATCCTGACCCCCGAACAGTATCAGCGCTGGAAATCGGTCGAGACGGAGAAAGAGTTCCGTCGGATGATTGAATAAATGAAATGCCCGGTTAATCCGGGCATTTCATTTTTGGCTGTCAATCTACATACACCCCATACTTCTTCCAGTGGCGGATGCCGAAGAAAGCCAGGATGATGTAAACCACATACATCAGGGCCATCCAGTACATGCGGCTGTAAATGAAGACACCGACAGTGATCGTGTCGAGTAAGATCCAGACATACCACTGGCACATGTACGAGCGGCTGAGGAAGAAGGTGCCCACCATGCTGCCCACGGCGATGAACGCATCCCAGTAAGGCTGGCTAGGAAAGAGGGCGGTGCCGTGCGTGTCCGCATAGGCCTTGAGGAGGTTGGCCACGAGGAAATAGGCCGGGATCGCGATGGCCATCGTCCAGGCGCCCGTCTTCCAGTCGAAGCGGCGGATGAGTACTTCCTTGTCTGAAGACGCCGCTTTCTCTATGGCCTCAGCTTTGGCGTCATCCTTGAGCTCCCGGAACGCATGGATGCCGTAGAAGGCCATCACGATGTAATAGAACTGGATGACCGTCATCGACACGAAGTTGTTGTGCCAGTAAACGAAAATATTCAGGACGGAGGTCAGGATGCAGACGTACCAGAGCCACGGCGACTTCCCGATCTCCAGATAGACATAGTAAATCCCCGCCACCATGGCGAAGATCTCCAGCCAGCCCCAGACGTCGAGCCCGACGAAATATGCGCCGATGCTGTCCATGGACTAAAAGCCGCGCAGGTTCAGCACTGTGGTCACCGGCACTTCCTTCGGGAAGCGCTCGATGCTGCCGAAATCCTGCAGATAGATGATGAAACTGGCATACACATGCTTCGGATGGAAAAAGCGGACCAGCTTCACGGCAGCATTGGCTGTACCGCCGGTCGCCAGCAGGTCGTCATGCACCAGGACGACATCGTCCGGCTCGATGGCGTCGGTATGGATTTCGATTTTGTCGCGGCCGTATTCCAGCTCATACTCGAGCGCGATGGTTTCGGAGGGCAGCTTGCCGGGCTTGCGGATCAACACGAAACCGGCGCCCAGGCGGGAAGCGAGGGCGGCACCCATCACAAAGCCCCGGCTCTCGATGCCGGCCACTTTGGTGATGCCCTTGTCCTTGTATTCCTCATAGAGGATGTCCTCCACTTCCTTGAAAGCGGCGGCGTTCTTGAACAGGGTTGTGACATCCCAGAACTTGATGCCCGGCTTGGGGTAATCGGGAACAGTCCTCAGACTGGCGATCAGACTCTCTTTACTCATGGTTATTTCTTTTCGACGATGGATATTCGATACAGTTTCGGCCAGTATTTGCCCGTCACGTAGACGTTGCCTTTCGCGTCGACGGCAATGCCGTTCAGCACGTCGGTGCCTGACGTGCGCAGCTGCGCCGGCAGGATGCCGCGGAGGTTGATGACGCCGCGCACCTGGCCTGTGGACGGATCGATGCGGACAATCTGGTCGGTACCATAGACATTCGCCCAGATCTCGCCCTTGATGTATTCCAATTCGTTGAGATACATCACTTTCTGTCCACGAAGCGTCACGGTGATGCTGCGCTGCACCTGGAAGTTTTTCGGGTCGCGGAACGTGATTTCAGACGTGCCGTTGCTCATGATGAGCTGCTTGCCGTCGGTGGTCAGGCCCCAACCCTCACCCTGGTAGCGGTGCGAGCCCAGTTTCTCCCAGGTATTGAAATCATAGACAAAGCACTCGTGCTCCTGCCAGGTCAGCACATAAAGGCGTCCGTCCAGCACGCAGGAACCCTCGGCGAAGTAGCGCCGGTCGAAGTTGAGGCGCCGCTCCACGCGGCCCGTTTTCAGGTCGACCTGCCGGAAACTCGACTGGCCGTACTGGCCGGCGGATTCGTAAAGCACCCCGTTTTCGAAAAAGAGGCCCTGGGTATAGGAACCCGCATCGTGCGGCAGCACTTCCTCCACCTTGTATCCGTACGTCTTGACAGTCTGCCCGTCGGCCTTGCAGGCCGGAAGGACCAGCAGGCAACACAGGATGGCTAACATGCGGAAGGACTTATTCATGGAAACGGGTTTTATTGCTGGGAATATTTGCGATAGCTGCTGCTCTGCTTCTTGACAGGCTCGCAGGTCAGGCCGACACCCAGCTTTTTGAAGGTCTTGCGGTCGACCTCCGTGAGCATCACGGTGCTGTGGACCTGGCAGCCACGGAACATCGGCAGGCAGTCGATGGCCTTGCGGCAGTTCTCGTCGGTCAGACTGAGCATGGAGATGGCCACCAGCACCTCGTCGGTGTGCAGGCGCGGGTTATGGCCGTGCAGGTACGACACTTTGGTCTTCTGGATGGGTTCGATCATCGCGGCGGGGATCAGCTTGACCGGATGCGGGATACCGGCCAAGTGCTTGAGTGCGTTCAAAATCAGTGCCGCACTCGGGCCCAGGAGCGGACTCTGCTTGGCGGTGATCACCGTGCCGTCCGGGAGTTCCATTGCGGCGGCATATTCGCCGCTGCTGGCTTCCTTCTGCTTGGCGGCCACGGTCACGCGACGATACTCGGCGGCCAGGTTGGCCTGCTTGAGCAGCAAGGTCAGCTTGTTGACCTCCTCTTCGTTTTCCTCGCCCTCGGCCAGGTTGCACAGGCCGGTGTAGTAACGGCGGATGATCTCGTTGTTGGCGGCCTCGCGGCACACGTCGTCGTCGCTGATGCAGAAGCCAACCATGTTGACACCCATGTCGGTGGGCGACTTGTAGGGGTTCTTGCCGTAGATCTGGGTAAACAGCGCGTCGAGTACGGGGAAGATCTCGATGTCACGGTTGTAGTTGACGGCGATCTTGCCGTAGGCTTCCAGGTGGAACGGGTCGATCATGTTCACGTCGTCGAGGTCGGCCGTGGCGGCTTCGTAGGCGATGTTCACGGGATGTTTCAGCGGCAGGTTCCAGATCGGGAAGGTCTCGAATTTGGCGTAACCCGCCTTGACGCCGCGCTTGCGCTCGTTGTAGAGCTGGCTCAGGCACACGGCCATCTTGCCGCTGCCGGGTCCGGGCGCCGTCACCACGACGAGCGGCCGGGTGGTCTCCACATAGTCGTTCTTGCCGAAACCTTCGTCCGATGCGATCAGGTCTACGTTGGTCGGATAGCCTTCGATGATATAATGGTAATAGGCCTTGACGCCCATCTTCTCCAACCGGTTGCGGAAGGCGCTGGCGCTGGCCTGGCCGTTGTAATGCGTGATGACGACCGAATTGACGTTCATTCCGCGGCTTTCGAACTCTTCCCGCAGACGCAGCACGTCCACGTCGTAGGTGATGCCCAGGTCGCTGCGGATCTTATTTTTCTCGATATCCACCGCGGAGACCACGATGATGATCTCCATCTCATCCCGCAACTGCATGAGCATCTTCAGCTTGCTGTCCGGTTCAAAGCCGGGCAGCACGCGGCTGGCATGGTAATCGTCGAACAGTTTGCCGCCGAATTCCATGTAAAGCTTGTCCCCGAAGAGTGCGATGCGTTCCTTGATGTTCTCTGACTGAATCTTCAGATACTTGTCGTTGTCGAAGCCGATTTTCATAGTCCGTTAAGTTCTTTAACGGGTTACAAAGATAGGAAAAATAATCGTTCAAACCATTTTTCTTGTACCTTTGCACCCGGCAAGCTTTTCTGTCGCGCCGCGCAAGCGGTGAGGAAAGTCCGGACAGCACAGAGCTCCTCCCTGTGGAAAGCACAGATAGGTGAAAGTTTATGGAGCGCGTAACAGAAAACAACCGCCGGTTTCGCCCGGACTTGATCCGGAGCCGGCAAGGGTGAAAACGTGGGGTAAGAGCCCACGACCGCGTGCGGCGACGTACGCGGGGTACGCACCGGAGGGCTGCAAGGCCAAATATATCGGCGTCTGAGGGCTGCTCGCCTGAGCCGAGGGGTAGGCTGCATCAGAGAAATGACAGAAGCCCGTCAGGGTACAGAATCCGGCTTACCGGCTTGCCTTTTTTTGACTATGAAACGCATCCTCATACTTTTCGTCGCCCTTTTCGGGCTCATGTTCAGCGCTGCCGCCTTTGAAAAGGGCGATGCGCGCTTCACGCAGCAGGACGTGGAGAATTTCAACACGGTGATGAAACTCCTGGCCCCCGACAGGGACAAGCCCATGAGCGAGCTGGTGATCAAGGTCGCCAAGCACTTCCTCGGTACGCCCTACGTGGCTGGCACCCTGGAGCAGGAGCCGGAGCGCCTGACGGTCAATACGCGCGAGACCGACTGCATCCTCTTTGTGGAGATGTGCCTGGCGATGTCGCTGACTGCAAAAGAGGCAGAACCGACCTTCGAAAAATATGTAGACAACCTGCGGCAGCTGCGCTACCGCAACGGCAAGGTGGACGGCTACACTTCGCGCATCCACTACACTTCGGAATGGATCATCCAGGGCGAGCTCCGCGGCATTTTCCGGGAAGTCAGCCGGGAATGCGGCGGCAGTCCCCTCGACCAGAAGTTCTTCTACATGTCGACCCATCCAGGATCTTACAAACAGCTGAAAGACAGTCCGAAAAACGTTGAGAAGATCCGTGCCGTGGAGCAGAATCTCGACAGCTGGCGCTATTGGTACATCCCGAAGGCCGAACTGCCGAAGTACCTCAAGAATATCCAGACCGGCGACATCATCGGCTTCAACAGCGCCACGCCCGGCCTTGATATCGCCCACGTGGCCTATGCCTACTGGGAGGGCGACACCCTGACCTTCATCCACGCCTCCTACTCCGAAAAGAAAGTGGTGATCAACAAGACCCCCATGGTCGACCAGCTCAACGCCATCAAGTCCCAGAACGGCGTGCGGGTGATCCGGCTGAAATAGTAGAGCAGTCGGGGAGCAAAACCGACCGTTATTGCGCCCGATGTCCCACTTTTTGGGACATCGGGCGCATTTTAGTGGGTATTTGCTCCCGGTGTCCCCGTTTTTGGGACATCGGCGACGGAAAAATGACTATATTTGTAGATTGAATCTAATTTTAAAAAGATATGCAACTGATAGCTGACAGCGGTTCCACCAAGGTTTCCTGGCGGGCCATTTGCGATGACGGTTCGGTCAAGTCGATCGAGACCGTGGGTATCAACCCCGTTTTCATGGAAGATGCCGAAATCGAGAAGATTCTGAAAGAGAAACTGGTTCCGGAGATCGGCACGAAAGTCGACCAGATCTTCTTCTACGGTGCCGGCATGGTGGGCGGTGAGATTTCCGCCAAACTGGAGCGCTGCTTCGGGAAAGTCTTCCCGGGTTCGACCTGCGAGGCAGCGTCGGATGTGCTGGCGGCGGCCCGCGCCCTCTGCGGCCACAAGCCCGGCATCGCCTGCATCCTCGGTACCGGCTCGAACAGCTGTTTCTACGACGGGGAGGGGATTGCGCAGAACGTCCGTGCCGGTGGTTTCATCCTCGGCGACGAAGCCAGCGGCGCCTATCTCGGCAAACGCCTGATCTCCGACTTCATCAAGGGTCTGCTTCCGCCGGCCATCGAGAATGAATTCACGAAACGCTTCGGCCTTGACTACATGGCCATTGTCCAGAAGGTCTACCGCGAGCCCATGCCGAGCCGCTTCCTCGCATCGTTCTCGCCTTTCATCAGTGAGTTCAAGAACCATCCGCACATGGCCAACCTGCTCAAGAGCAGCTTCGAGGAGTTCCTGCACCGCAATATCGTGCACTACGATTACAAGAAATATCCGGTGAACTTCGTCGGCTCCATCGCTTTCTACTACAAGGACATCCTGGAGAAAGCCGTCAACGCCGCCGGCATGCGCATGGGCATCATCCTCAAGGGCCCCATCGACGGTTTGGTAGAATATCATAAAAACGCGAAATAATGAAGGTGACAGAGCAGAGTTCGAACTATTCGAACCTCGACAAGATGAGCACGCGGGAGCTGCTCGAAAACATGAACCGCGAGGACCGGCATGTGCCGGAAGTCGTGGCGGAATGCATCCCGCAGATCGAGAAACTCGTTGACGGCATCGTTGAGCGCATGCGCCGCAACGGCCGCGTCTTTTATATGGGTGCCGGCACCAGCGGCCGCCTCGGCATCCTCGACGCCTCCGAAATCCCGCCGACCTACGGCGCTCCCTACGACCTGTTCATCGGCCTGATGGCTGGCGGCGACAGCGCCATCCGCCGTGCCGCCGAGGGTGCCGAAGACAATCGGGAACAGGGCTGGAAAGACATCGAGCCGTACCGCCCGACGAAAGACGATATCGTCATCGGCATCGCCGCCTCCGGCACGACGCCCTATGTGATCGGCGCCATTGAAGAAGCCCGCAAACGCGGCCTGCTCACCGGTTGCATCACCTGCAACCCCGACGCCCCCGTGGCTGCCGCCGCCGAGATTCCCATCGTCGCTGTCGTCGGCCCCGAATTCGTCACCGGCAGCACCCGCATGAAATCGGGCACCGCGCAGAAACTCATCCTCAACATGATCTCCACCTCCACGATGATCCGCCTGGGCCACGTGAAAGGCAACAAGATGGTGGATATGCAGCTCACCAACAAGAAACTGGTGGACCGCGGCACCAAGATGATCATGGATGAAACCGGCATTGAAGACTACGCCGAAGCCAAGGCTATGCTGCTGCACTACGGCTCCGTCCGCAACGCCGTCGACACTTATTTCGACCAGAACCCCGACAAGCGCCGATAAGCGCGCTTTCCGCCGATGTTCCGCCGGAATTATTCCTCCGCTTTACTCGAAGAGGCCGTGGATCAGCTGGCCACGCTGCCCGGGGTCGGTCGCCGGACCGCCCTGCGCCTGGCCCTGCACCTGCTCGACCAGCCCCGCGAGAATGTGGAGCAATTCTCCGGTGCGCTGGTGCGCCTGCGCCAGGATGTCCACCATTGCCCCGTCTGCGGCATGATCTCCGACGACGGCGTCTGCCCGCTTTGTGGCGACACCCGCCGCGACACCTCGCTGGTCTGCGTGGTGGAAAGCCTGCGCGACGTGCTCAGCATCGAGAATACCGGCCAGTACAACGGCCTCTACCACATCCTGGGCGGCATCATTTCGCCCATCGACGGGATCGGCCCCGGCGACCTCCGCATCCGCGAACTGGGCGAGCGTCTCGCGCAGGGCGGCATCCAGGAAGTCGTGCTCGCCCTGAGCACCAGCATGGAAGGGGAGACTACCGCCTATTACCTGTACAAGCAGATCGCCAACTTTCCGGTGACCGTGACGTCCATCGCCCGCGGCGTGGGATTCGGCGACGACCTCGAATATACCGATGAGCTGACCCTGGGTCGCTCCATTACCAACCGACAACCCTTTAAACCTTGACCTATGCGACACGAATTTCCCTTCGTATGGTTTCTCGTGGCCTTTGCTGCATACACCGCGCTCCTGTTCCTGATCTCCTGGATCACGGGACGCAAGGCCGGATCGAATTCCTTCTTCTCCGGCGATAAGAAAGCCCCGTGGCCCGTGGTGGCCTATGGCATGATTGGCGCGTCCATCTCGGGCGTGACCTTTATCTCCGTGCCGGGCAACGTGTGGGTGCAGAATTTTTTCTATATGCCCCTGGTCCTGGGCTTTGTAGGGGGCTACATCATCATTGCCAAGGTGCTGCTGCCGCTCTACTACAAGATGAACCTGACCTCGATCTACACCTATCTGGGAGAGCGCTTCGGGCCGAAATCGCACAAGACCGGCACGACCGTCTTCATGGTATCCCGTATCCTGGGCGCCGCCGTGCGCGTGTTCGTGGTCATCGTGGTTTTCTTCGCCTTCATGCCGCGCAGCCTGTCGCAGAGTATGTCGCCGGTGTTGCTGTTTACCCTTATCACGGCTGTGTTCCTCTTGCTGCTCTACCTCTATACCTTCAAGGGCGGCGTCAAGACCATCATCTGGACCGACGTGCTGCAGACCACTTTCATGCTGCTGGCTGTGGGTATGACGATCTTCTATATCTGCCGCAACATGGGCTGGAACTTCGGCCAGATGTTCTCCATCGTGGGGAATACGGTCAATGAGAACGCCGGTACGGTGGGCTACGGCCACACATTCACCAGCTGGTTCGATTGGAACTGGAGCCACGGCACCAACGCCATCAAGCAGTTCATCGCCGGTATCTTCGTGACCATCGCCATGACGGGACTCGACCAGGCCATGATGCAGAAAAACCTGGCCTGCAAGGATATCAAGGCTGCCCAGAAGAACATGTACACCACCTCTGTCATCATCGTGGTGGCCAACTTCTTCTTCCTGCTGATGGGCGCGCTGCTGTGTGTGTATGCCCAGCACCTGGGTGGTTTCGAAGCCCTGGGTATCGACAAGACCGACGAACTCTTCCCGACCATCGCCAGCCAGTATTTCGGCGTGGCGGCCGGCATCTTCTTCCTCATCGGCCTGATCTCGGCTTCGTATCCGAGCGCTGGTGCGGCCATGACATCGCTGACCACCAGTTTCTGTGTGGACTACCTGAATTTCAACGGTCGCAGTGACCTGGGTGAAGTGCGCAAGGAGCACATCCGCAAGCTCGTGCATGCCGGCGTGGCCGTGCTCTTCCTGATCATTATCGTGGTGCTCTTCGTCGTGAGCAACGACGCGGTGGTGAACCTCGTCTACAAGCTGGCTTCGTATACTTACGGTCCGCTGTTGGGCATGTTCTTCTTCGGCATCCTGACGAAGGTGAAGGTACGCGACGGCGCTACGCCCTGGATCGCCATCGCGGCCCCGGTGCTTTGCCTGATCTTCAACCTGGTGAGCAAGCGCTTCTGGGGCTTTGATCTGGGCTTCACCTTGCTGATCGTCAACGGCCTGCTGACCTTCTTCGGCATGTGGCTTTTCCGGGTGCGGGAGAACACCAAATAAAAAAATTACCTACCTTTGCAAGATATGGTAAGAATTGCTGCGATCAACTATCTGAATACGATCCCGTTCCTGTACGGGCTGGAGGCCAGGATGGCCCCCGGTGAGATCTGTATGCAATTCTGCACCCCGTCGGTTTCTGCCGCCCTGCTGCGGGAGGGAAAGGCTGACGTGGGCATCATGCCGGTGGGCGCGCTCAGTGACCTGAAACACCCGTCCATCGTGTCGGATTTCTGCATCGGTGCCACGGGCCCCGTGGCCAGCGTGCTGGTGGTATCCGGTCGCCCCATCGCAGAAGTCGACGAGATCCTGCTCGACGTGGACAGCCGTACCTCTGTGCTCCTGACGCAGTATCTCTGCCGCGAGAAGTGGCACATCGCTCCGCGCCTGAAACCCTTCGATTTTTCGCGCGAGGCACTCGATCCGTCCCGCTGCTACCTGCTCATCGGCGACAAGGCCCTTCGGCACGGCGGGGAGTTCCGCCATGTGTATGACCTGGCCTCCGAGTGGATCGCCCTCAAACATTTGCCTTTCGTGTTCGCGTGCTGGACCGCCTCGCGGCCCCTCGAACCCTCTTTCATCGAATCCTTCAACCAGGCCCTCGAATATGGCATCCGCCATATCCCCGAGGCCGTAGAAAAATACGATCATCAGTTTCCCAGGGAGTATGCCTACAGATATCTGCGGGACAACATTTCCTTCACGCTCGATAGTGAGAAACGCGCCGGACTGTCGGAGTTCCGTCGCGTGGCCCTGGAGAAACTGACCCCTCGAGAATGTGTGTGCTGAGTCCCGGACGGTGGTCCGGTTCACGGAATCCCAACACACTTAAACTCGAGGAACATGATCAAAATCTTTTATACGCTCAACGGACAGGCGGAAGTCTCCGAATCGATCGCGATCCTGAAACAGATCTCGATGGAGGATGCCCTGTGGCTCGACCTCTTCAACCCCACGGGGGAAGAGAAGCGGGCCGTCGAACTTTTCCTGCACACCACCCTGCAAAGCCGCGCTCAGGCCGAGGAGATCGAGAGTTCATCGCGCTACTCCGAGACCATCGACGCGATCTTCGCCAATACGAACTTCCTGATTCCGAGCGCTGAGAACTACACCATGGAGTCGGTCTCCTTCGTGCTGACCGGCCACACCATCACCTCCATCCGGCAGGTGCCCCTGCGCAGCTTTACCGACATCCAGCGGCGCATCCTCTTCAACGCAAAACTCTATCCCACGGGCTTCCACGTGCTGGTGGGCATCCTGGAGAACCGCATCGACCTGGATGCGGACATGATCGAGCTCATGTCGAAGGAGATCGGCCAGTACAGTAAGCGCGTCAGCCTGGGTGAGGACGTCAACGAAGAATTCCTCCTCGACATCAACCAGTTGCAGGAGAACACCATGCTGGTGCGAGAGAACATCGTTGATAAGCAGCGCATGATCTCGAGCATCCTGCGCTCCGACAAGACGCCCGACGTGATCAACGGCAAGCTGGGCGTCCTGCTGAAAGACATTTCGTCGCTGATCAACCACACCGACTTCAGTTTCGAACGACTTGAATACCTGCAGAACACGGTGCTGGGTCTGATCGACCTGGAACAGAACAAGATCATGAAGATCTTCACGATGGTTTCCCTGCTGCTGATGCCGCCGACGCTGATTGCCAGCATCTACGGCATGAACATCCAGCTGCCGCTGGTGGGCGGGTTCTGGGACATCCTGATCGTGCTGGGCGCCATGCTGGTGATCGTGCTGCTGGTGTTCCTGTTCTTCCGCAGAAAGAAGATGATGTAGAATGAAAAGGCCCGGTTTATTATTGTCGCTCGTGCCCGTACTGACGCTGATCGCCCTGCTGGTGATTGGCGTGGTGATCTTCGGCGATGCGCTGACGGGCGGACCGTCGCAGCTGGCACTTTTCGGCGCGTCGGTGGTGGCGGCCCTCATCGGCCTGTACTACCTGAAGATTCCCTGGAGCCAGTTTGAAGAGAAGGTGGGGGAGAACTTCAAGAATACCGCACCGGCCATCATTATCCTGCTGTCGATTGGCGCACTGACGGCTACCTGGATGCTCTCGGGCATCGTGCCGTCGATGATCGTATACGGCCTGAAACTCATCCATCCGCGCATCTTCATCGTCATGGCTTTCCTGCTTTGTGCCGTGGTGTCGATGCTGGCGGGCAGTTCCTGGACGACGGTGGCGACCGTGGGCCTGGCCATGTTCGGAGCAGGCAGCTTCATCGGCTTGCCGGTGGGCTGGCTGGCCGGCGCCATCATTTCGGGTGCCTATCTGGGTGACAAGGTTTCGCCGCTGAGCGACACCACCAACCTGGCGGCCTCGATCGCCGGCGTGAACCTCTATACGCATGTGCGCTATACCTTCATCACCACGATTCCGGCCCTGATCATCTGCCTGATTTTCTATACGGTCGTTGGTCTCGTCGTGCCCGTGAAGACCGGCGTCCACATGGACGCGCAGCTCGCCGTGTTGCACGAGGTGTTCCACATTTCGCCCTGGTACCTGCTGGTCCCCGGCCTGACCATTTTCATGATCTATAAGAAAGTGCCGGCCGTGGTGACGCTTTTCCTGTCTGCCTTGGCCGGCGGCCTGCTGGCTTATTTCGCCCAGCCGCAGATCATCGACCGCATTGTCGGACCCGATGCGGCGCCGTTCCGCCGTTTCTTCGGCTCGCTTTTCCAGATGATGTCGACCGATGTGTCGATTGATACACCCGATCCGCTGGTCACGCGCCTGGCTTCGACCGGCGGCATGAAGTCGATGGTCAACACCGTGTGGATTATTCTCTCGGTGATGCTCTTTGGCGGCTGCCTCTCGGCCTGTGGCATGGTGGAAACCATCACCGAACGCATCGTCCGCTCCGTCCATGGCACGGGCGGCCTGATCCTGGCCACGGTCGTCAGCTGCATCTTCTGCAACGTGACGCTCTCCGATCAGTTCATGGCCATCCTGCTGCCCGGCAACATGTTCCGCTCGTCCTACCGTCATTTCGGCCTGGCACCGGAGGTGCTCAGCCGTACCCTCGAGGATTCCGCAACGGTGAGCTCCGTGCTGGTGCCCTGGAATACCTGCGCCGTGGTGCAGTCGAGCGTACTGGGGGTGGCCACCATGGCCTATTTCCCCTTCGCGATCTTCTGCTTCATCACGCCGGTGATCGCCATTATTTTCGGATTTACCAATTACAAGATCCATCGCTTGAAATACGCTGAATAATGAAACATTTCACTTTATTATTTTCGTTGATCCTGCTGTCCGTCCTGCCCTTGCGGGCTGATTCGGTCGATGCACTGCGTGCCGCCGAGGTGGCGCGCGCCTTCTTCCGCAACGACCGTAATGTGGCCCTGCGGATGGCTCCGCTGCAGTCCGTGGAGCGCGCTGCCGTTCCTTTGACCAAGGCAGCGGAAGAGCAGCCTCCCTTCTACATCTTCAACCGTGCCGGTGGCGGCTTCGTGATTGTGGCGGCTGAGGACGCCTGCAACCCCATCCTGGGTTACTCCTTCACGAATTCTTTCGGCCGTGGCGCCGACATGCCCGAAGGCCTGTCTGCGTGGCTGGACGATATCGCCGACCAGGTGGTCCTTTCGCGTGAGGCTACGTCCGACGAGCGGGCGCGGGCGCTGCGTCAGTGGGACGCCATGTTCGTGCAGACCAAGGCCGACAATCCCTATCAGCCGGCCATCAAGTACGACACCCCGCTCTGGGGGCAGGGAACGCCTTTCAACAACCTGGCGCCCGAAGTGGGCGGCAAAAAAGCTGTGTGTGGCTGTGTTCCGCTGGCCATGAGCATGCTGGCGCGCTTTTACGGCTATCCGGCTGCCGGAAAGGGGACCCTGCCGAGTTACAGTTATACGACGGATTCCGGTGAAAACGTGACGATTCCGGGCATGGACCTTGGCAAACCCTACGACTGGTCGAATATCCGGATGGAATATAAGGGCGAGTACACTGCCGCAGAGGCGGATGCTGTGGCGCAACTGGTTTACGAATGTGGCGTGATGGTCCAGGCCAAGTTTGATGCCTCGACCAGCGCCAAGACCCACCTTGTGGCGGGCAAGGCCATCGATCACCTGGGCTTCGACGCCGGAGCAACGTATTATTATCGCGCTTATTTCAGCGATGCGGTCTGGCTCGATATGCTCAAGAAAGAATTGCAGGAGCATCCGGTGATTTATGCGGCCCACCGCGACGGCGGCGGCCATACTTTCCTGGTGGATGGCTACGACGAGGCCGGCAACCTGAGCGTCAACTGGGGCTGGAGCGGTGAAAGCAACGGTTACTATGCGCTGTCGGCATTCGTGCCCAATCCGAACCGGCAGTATCTCTTCCAGCATGCGGCAATCATCGGGTTCAAGCCCGACCAGGGCGGTATGGCGAAGGAATACCTCTATCTCCTTTCCGGCACGTCTTCGTCCGGTACCGTCTTCAAGGGTTTGGAGCCGGACGGAACGATCGTTCCCCGCAAGAGCTTCAACATGAAGGTGGGCGGCGTTTGCAACGGCGGCAACGATCCTTTTGCAGGCTATTTCATCCTGGCCCTGACCGATGCGGATGGGAACATCAAGGACTTCGTGAGCGGTTCGCAATATTACGACCTGACGAGTGCGCGCAGCTGGCGCGGCTATACCGGCATCCCTTGCATCCTCAATACCTACCCGCTGGAGGGCGACCGGATCCGGGCCTTCTACCGTAGTGAGAACTGGGGAGAAAACCAGTGGACGCCTTTCCTCTACGATACGACCGACGAGACGCTGGTGACAGAGATTCCGGTCTTTGACAACCAGACCCTCGCTGAGGCGACGACTTTCTCCTATGCCAAGACGCTCCAGATCGTCTCCATCGATACCAAGGACCATGTCAACTGGACCTTCAAGTCTTCCACCGGCGCGGATGCTTCCGACTGCGTCACGTATGCTGGCGTGCAGATGAGCATCGCCGCATCGAAACTGAAAGGTGCCTACACGCTCACCCTTCAGCGCGGTAATGACAAACTTTCCCTTACCCTTACATTCTGATACGGCCATGAAAAGATATATTGCACTCTTTTTTGTATGTGTCCTGGGGCTGACCGCCTGCCAGAAAGAAGATCCTGAACTGACGCTCAGCACGGGCCAGGTTTCGATCTCGGCGGAAGGCGGGTCATCGTCAGTCACCGTTTCCTGCAACTACAAATGGTCAGCCACGGCCGATCCCTGGATCACCATCAGTCCCGCATCGGGCGACAAAGGAACGAGCACGGTCACGATGAAAATCGCCGCCAATACCGGCTCTTCCATTCGCAAGGGTTCCGTGACGTTCAACTGTGAGGGCCTGACCCGTGCGGTGACCATCACCCAGGCACAGCCGCTCAACCAGCGCCTGGCCATCACGCACAACCTGCCCACGTTTGTGGTCCCGACCATCAATGGCAACGGCCTGTCCGGCAAAGTGGACTTCGGGGAAGGGGAGAAGCAGAATTATGCGGCCGGCCTGAAATGGAACTATTCGTCCACCGGCACACACAAGGTGGTGATAGAACTCGCCGGCGGCACCTCCTTTGCGATGGAGAGCGTCGCCGGCGTATCGGCCATCGACATGAGCGCTTTCTAGCGATCTTTTTGGAAGAAGCGGGCGATCTCGCCGATCAGGCAGTCGATCTGCTCTTGCGTTTCCAGCGTCTCGACCGGGAATCCCAGGACCACGGTTTTATAATCGCCCTGGTATGCCACACCGGCCGAGATGTTGTTTTCTGCGTAACGGAAGATGGTGCAGGCACCGTTGCCCACCGGCGTCAGGCCGTCGGGCGACTCTACGCAGTAGACACGCTCGCCCAGCTGCTGGTTGAAGTAGTAGCGGCTGTTGCGCGTGATGCCGCAGGGATTCTGCTCGCCGCGCACCTGGCCTGTCACGGCGGCGCTGTTGGTCATCCATTTGTAGTGGAGCACTTCCGTGGCAAACTGTTTGGCAGGATCGAAATAATCGGCTTTCAGCGTGGAATCGATGGGGAAGCGGAACACGGGCTCCCAGAGATCGGAACCGACATAGGCGCCCGAGACGAGCACGCTGCCGCCCACGCGGGTCAGATCGGCGATCTGTTCGCGCAGGCCCTGCGGGAAGAGCTGGTAGCGCAGCGGGCCAGCGCCTTCCCGGCCGATCTGCGTGGTGATCTGCTTGCCGCAGATGATGTCGGCCAGGGGATATTGGTTCATGGCGATGCGGTGCTGTTCCACGGCGCTGCGGCTGGCGGAGATAATGTTGTAGCCGGCGTGCATCCAGGCCATTCCATGCACGTAAGGATAATCGAAGCTGTTGCCGGCGATGACCCGGGTCTCGAAGTCGCTGTCGGAAGCTCCGAAGCCGGCGCTGTCATCGTCCATCCAGGGGATGTGTCGGCGGAATTCGTGCTGGTTGCCGATGAAGGAGATGTCCTGCAGGTAGGGCACGCCGCTGTCGAGCCGGTTCATGAAACCGGCGTAGAGCGAGTCTTTGCTGGCAAAGCTCACAGGAGCGCTGACGCGGTCGAAGTTATTGACGATCAGGATGGTCGGTGCATCTTTCGACACCACGCCGACCGAAAGAATCTCGCTCGGGAAGCTCTCGCCGCCGGCGTTGGTGGCCGCCACCTTGAAGCTGTAGATGTGGCCGGACTCGACGGGCAGCTCGGCATGGGCTTCGAAAAGCGGCTGGCCGTTGTCGAAGCCTTCATCGTCGATGCGGGTGTACAAGATGTAACCAGTGGGGGTGGCCGTGGGCTCGAGCGGGTCTTCCACGGGCGTCCAGCTCAGGCAGGCATTTCCTTCGGCGTTCAGGTGCGCCTCAAAGCCCTCCACGGGCAGGGGCTGCACGGTGTAGTCGAAATCATTGATGTAGGCCAGGAACTTGAGCATGCCCTTGTAGATGGCGCGCGATACGGTAAAGCGGAAACTCGGATCGAGGCCGTAGCGCATGTCAGCCAGGTTCTGGTGGGAGAGGAGCTCCAGGAGCATGCCGGGCACTTCAGGCATGCGGCTCTCCGCATAGGAACGGTCCCAGAGCTGGCGGCGGTTCCAGATGGGTTCGTAGAGGGCGCGGATGTCCTCCACGATCTGGGTCTGGACGATATCGGTGTAGTCGCGGCCGATGGAGCGGTCTTCGCCGTTGGGGTATTTCTCGTCGTCGTTCGACAGGCGGGTGTAGATGGCCAGCGTGCCGATGATCGAGTCGTTGAGCGTGGTGCCGGCATCAGTGTGGAAGGCGAACGAGAGGTCGAAGGGTACGTTGTAGCCCTTCTTGTCTGGTTTCAGGTAGGAGCCGTCCGACATGGTGTTGACCCAGAGGCCGCGCGACATGTAGTCGTCGTTGTAGTCGGTGGTTCCGGCGTTGCGCGAGTAGATGGTGTCGTTGAAGCCGGCCCACTGCAGCCAGTAGCGCGAGCCCTCGGTGAAGCGGGGATAGCCGGAGATTTCAGGTTCGAAATCGTAGGCACCTTCCTTGGTCTCCAATGGTTCGCGGGCCATGTTGCCCATGCCGCCGCCGAATTTCACGGCGTCGGCGGTCACGACGCTCTGGCCGTCGCCCAGGTTGCTGAGATACACGCCCTGGTCGGGACTGCCCTTGCGGAAGCCGAAGCGGCCCAGGTAGATCCAGGTGCTGCCGCCCATTTGCTGGTTGACGCTGTAGCGGGTCACGCCGCCGTTGTGGTGCACTTCGTACTGTGCGGCGTTGGTACTGCCCGGAACGGTCTGGTAGGACACATACACTCCGTATTCGCCGTCCGCGGGGACGTTGGGGATCCAGCGGATGCTCTTGCTCCCGTTTTTATCGGTGATGGCCATGCGTGCGGTACCCATCTTGAAGGGATTCTCCTTGAAAAGATACGTCGATCGGTTGTGGGCAAAGCCCGTATCAGGAGCGGCCTGCCACTGTCCCGTCTCGTGGTAACCCTTGGCGTCGAGGTCGTTGTCCACGATCACTTCCCGGGTGTTCCAGTCGCGTTCGCGCGGCAGGAGCACCACGGCGCCGGCATTCTCGAGCATGGGCACCAGGAAGGGCACCACGTAGCTCTGGGTATAGAGGTCTTCCACCGTCTCGAAGATACGGGCACGCTGCCATTCCCAGCGTGCCAGGGATTGCTCGTAATACCAGCCATGGCTCTGCCAGAGGGCGATGTGTCGGTTCTGGAGGCCTTGCGTCGGGTGGTTGGCCGAGGAGCTGCGGGTGAGCAGGGGAGCGGCGAGCTGGTCGTGGAACTGTCCGGCGTACTGCTGGTGTTCCTTCACGGCGCCGCGGTCGCGCTCACCGATGAAGTAGCGGCTCTTGTAATACTCCACGGGCTTCTTGTCGGCGTACAGGGAGAGTTTGTTCTTGTACTTGGCATATTTCTTCGGCAGGGTTGCCCGGGCGATCGCGTAGATATCCTTGATCTCCTGTTCGCGCAGGGGGAAGTCGACGAGGCCGCGGCTGAGGGTCAGGCGGAGGGTGCCGTCGTTCAGGATGTTGGCTTTTTCAACGGTGACGAAACTCCGGACGGTGGTCTTTTCCTTCAGGTAGTTGGTGAGGGAATCGGCCATGGGCTGGAGGTCTTTGTCGCGGGCGGCCTGTGCCGGGGCGGGCAGCAGGAGGACCAGCAGCAGAAGGGGAAACAGCAATTTGTGGTTCATATGCGAAGTTGACTTATTTCTTGTGGGAGAAAAGCCCGATGAGGGCCATCAGCAGCAGACCCGTGGTAATGCCGAGCAGGTTGGCGTTCAGGTCTTTGGGATCCGTAAAACGCTCGGGGTTGATGCGGGTCTGGAAGGTCTCGAAAAGGGTGGCGATGATGTTGGCCAGCAGGGTCATCCAGCAGAGGGTCCTCCACCAGGAGTATTTGCGGAAAGCCAGGGTGCCCAGGACGGGGAAGGGCATGAACATCAGAAAATGGACGCACTTGTCAAGGGGAATGCCGAGAATCTGGCGGGGCATGTCGGGGCTGGGGGAGAAGTTGCCGAAGCAAAGCCAGGCAACGGTGGCCACGTAGAGGAGGAAAATGATGGGCCAGATGATCCGGGTATTGAATTTCATGTTATTTTCTGCGGTTTTTGCGTTGCAGGGCCTGGAAATCGCTTTCGGCTTTGATCTTGTCGATGATCGTCGTCACGACTTCATACATCTCGCTGCCGATGCGGTAGTCTGCTTCGCAGATGAAATTGACGCGGTCCTGTTTCAGGAGGGTGCGGGCCGTATCGATCTGGTGCTGGTTATTCCGGTCGTACACGGCAATGGAGTTGCCGCCGAACATCTTGACGATCTTCATGCAGGGGATGTCGGTCGTGCCGTCGCCGAAGTAGATCATGTGGCTGAAGGGGATGGGTTTCTCATCCTCTTTCTGGCTGTCGTTGACCTTGGTGTTGTCGCTGATGTCCATGATGCCTTTGGCGATCTTGAACAGGAACTGGGTCTTGCCGGTGTAGTCGACGGCGACGGCGGGCCAGACGGCGACGCCGTTCTCGTCGTACCAGAAGGAGCAGGCGAAGATTTTCTTGAATTCCTTGGCGATGCTGGTGCCTTCGATGAGCTCGGTCTGGCCGGAGGAATTGATGTAGTGCTCGATCACCACGTCGTGGCGCCGGCCATAGTCATTGATCAGGGAGAACCAGTGATGAACGCCCTCGTAGAGTTCGATGTGTTTGCCGAAGGAGACAAAAGAGTCGCGGGTCAGGGAAATACCTTTCTTCTTGGCCTCGTCGATCATGAGTTTCATGTACGAGAGGATGCTGCTGACTTCCTGTCCTTCGGGCACGGCGTTGCTCTTGCTCCAGAATTCTTCGGGTGTCTGGCCGATGGCCTGGATGAACCCGAATTCCTGCATGTTCCCGGGCGACAGCGTCCCGTCGAAGTCATAGATCAACGCTACAGTGGGTTTCTTTTTCATAACCCACAAAGATACGAAAAAAAACGTGAAGCCGGCCACTACAGGCTCAGTTCGAGCCAGCGGGTTTCTTTTTTGTCAAGTTCGGATTTGAGGGCTTCGTAGCGTTCGGAGGCCTTGCGGATTTCTTCGTAGTTGGCGGTGCCGGCGGCGAGCAGGGCTTCAATGTCGGCTTTCTCTGCGTTGAGGCTCTCCAGTTCGGCCTCAAGGGCGTCGAATTCGCGTTGCTCCTTATAGGATAGCCGTTTCTTTTGCGCTCCGCTGCTCCGGTTTTCGTCCCGCTCGCGAAAAAATGCTCGCGGCTCCGAAAACCGATCGCTGCTACGCGCATCCTCCCGCAACTTCGCTTGCTTTTTCTGTTCGGCCTCGTAGTCCTTGATAAACGTGCGGTATTCGGTATAGCCGCCGACAAAGTCTTTGATCAGGCCGTCGCCGCAGAAGACGAGGAGGTGGTCGACGACGCGGTCGAGGAAGTGGCGGTCGTGGGAGACGACGATCAAGCTGCCCTTGAAGTCAAGGAGGTATTCCTCGAGGATGTTGAGGGTGACGATATCGAGGTCGTTGGTGGGCTCGTCGAGGATCAGCAGGTTGGGCTGCTGCATGAGGATGGTCAGCAGGTAGAGTCTGCGTTTTTCGCCGCCGGAGAGTTTCGCCACGGGGTTGTTGAGCATGTCGTGGGGAAACAGGAACTGGTTCAGCAATCCGAGGTTACTGACGGTCTCGAGGACAGTCTGGCGCTCGTCGAACTGGATGCCGCTTTGGTGGTAGTAGCCGATTTTGAGGGATTCGCCGCGTTCGATGTGGCCGGTAGTGGGTTCGAGGGCGCCGGTGAGGAGATCAATAAACGTACTCTTCCCGATGCCGTTGCGCCCGACGATGCCGATGCGGTCGTAGCGTTGAAACTTATACGTGAAGTCTTTGATTAACCATTTATCGCTTGCTTCGCGGCTCTGGTTTCCGTTTCGCTCGCGAAAAAATGCTCGCTCACCGAAAACACACCCACCGCTACGCTCGCTATAGGAAAAGCCGACGTCGTAGCAGTCGATGATCTTCGTGCCCAGGCGGGTGGCGCCTTCGAGGGCTTCCATCGTCAGTTGGCGGACGGCGTGGGTCTGTTCGGCGCGGTCTTTCAGTTCCCAGAAGGCTTGTTTGCGGTATTTGGCCTTGCCGGTGCGGGCGCAGGGGGTGGCGTGCATCCACTCGAGTTCGCGGCGCAGGAGGTTGCGGACTTTGTCGGTCTCGGCGTTGTAGTTGGCGATGCGTTCGGCGCGTTTTTCCAAATAGTTCTCATAATCACCTTTGTACACGTAAATCTGGCCGTGGTCGAGCTCCATGACGATGTTGCAGACGCGGTCGAGGAAGTAGCGGTCGTGGGTGACCATGAAAAGGGTGCAGCGAGAGCGGCGAAGGTAGTTCTCCAGGTATTCGATGGCGTCGACATCGAGGTGGTTGGTGGGCTCGTCGAGGATGAGGAAGTCGGCTTCGGGGGCGAGGACCTGGGTGATGGCCACGCGCTTGACTTCGCCGCCGGAGAGTTCCTTCATCTGCTGGTCGGGCCTGAGGCCGAACTCGGTGAGGATGCGGATGATGCGGTGTTCGTATTCGAAGCGGCCCGCGTCGTCGAGATCTTTCAGGAAAGGCGTGCTGCCGCTGAGCACCTGGTCGAGCAGGGTGGCTTCGGGATCAAAGTCGTAATCCTGTTCCAGGAACGCGATGCGGATTTCCTGCAGGAAGGTGATCTTGCCGCCGGAGTCGGATTTGTCTTTTCCGGCGAGGATGCGCATGAGCGAGGTCTTTCCGGTGCCGTTGGGCGCGATCAGGGCGATCTTGTCGCCTTCGTTCACATTGAAGCCGATGTGGTCGAACAGGACTTTCGGCCCGTACGACTTGGAAATGTTCTCGATCTGCAGGTAGGAGGCCATTGTTTCAGAATGGATGGGGCAGGCTGGCGTGCAATGCTTTCCGCAGCGTCTCCGCATCCTTGAAATGGATACCGGAGAGGCCGGTGGCGCGGGCGCCCTCTACATTGGAGAGCGTATCGTCGATAAAGACCGATTCTTCGGCCTTCAGGCCGTAGCGGTCGAGCAGGCAGTGGAAGATGGCGGCATCGGGTTTCAGCAGCCGTACGTCGCCGGAAACCACTTTTCCGTCGAGCAGGGCGAAGACCGGATAGTACTTCTCGATCTGGTAGAAGGTTTCCGAAGACCAGTTGGTCAGGCCGTACACACCGTATCCTGCGGCTTTCAGGTCGGCCACGAGTTCGTACATGCCCGGTATGGGGCCGCCCATCATCTTCGTCCATTCCGACCAGTATACATCGATTTCGCGGGTCCATTCCGGGAATTCGGCCTTCAGCTCAGCAATGCCTTCGGCGAAAGGTTTTCCGGCGTCAAACTGGCGGTTCCACTCGTTCGTGCAGATGTGATCCAGAAACCAGGTCGCCTTGTCGGGATCGCCGAAATAGGGATCGAACAGGTAGTGCGGATTCCAGTCCACGAGGACTTGGCCGAAGTCAAAGATGATGTTGCGGATCATGGGATTCGTGCATGTATTTGCGGCAAAGATACGAATATTTTTATGTACCTTTGTGCTATGCAACCCCATCCGATAACTGATTCTGATTCGTTCGAGAGCATCCTGGTCGGCGCCATCAAGGCGGGCTTTCCTTCGCCAGCCGAAGAGGTGCGCGAGAAACTCGACCTTGTGAAGCTGCTGGTGCGGCATTCCGCCTCCACCTTTTTCTTTCAGGTGGACGGCGTGTCGATGGTCGACGCCGACATGGACGAGGGGGACATCCTGATTGTTGACCGCTCTGTGGAGCCGTACAGCGACTGCAAAGCCGTCTGTTTCATCGACGGGGAGTTCACGGTCAAGCGCGTGGCCATCGGTGCCGAAGGTGCCGTGCTGCTGCCCTGCAACGAACACAATACGAAATTCAAGCCCATCCCGGTCGGCCCCGACAACGACTTTGTGATCTGGGGTGTCGTGACTTACATCATCAAGAAAGCCTAGCGATGTTCGCCCTGGCCGACTGCAATAACTTCTTCGCCTCGTGCGAACGGGTGTTCCGTCCCGATCTGGAGGGGAAGCCCGTCATCGTGCTGAGCAACAACGACGGCTGTGCCGTGGCCCGCAGCAACGAGGCCAAAGCGCTGGGCATTGCGATGGGCGCGCCGCTCTTCAAGATTCGCGACATCGTGGAAAAGCACCACGTGGCGGTGTTCTCATCGAATTTTGCGCTCTACGGCGATATGTCACACCGGGTCCAGCAGGTGCTGCGGACCTTCGCTCCTTCGGTCGAGCAGTATTCCATCGACGAGTCGTTCCTGGACCTGCGCGGCGTGGAGAGAGATGATTTTGCGGCCTATGCGCGCGAAATCTCGCGGGCTTGCCGCAAGCTGACCGGCATTCCCGTGTCTGTGGGCATCGCCCCGACCAAGACCCTGGCCAAGATCGCATCGAAGCTCTGCAAGCAATACCCGAAACTGCAGGGTGGCTGCTACATGCACCGTCCCCAGGATATCGAGAAAGTGCTGCGCCGCTTCCCCGTGGCGGATGTCTGGGGCATCGGGCGGCGCTCCGTGAAGAAACTTGCGCTGCTGGGTGTAAACACGGCTTGGGATTATGTGCAGTTGAAGGAATATGATGTCCGGAAGCAGTTCGCGCTGCCAGGCTGGCGCACCTGGAAGGAATTGCAGGGCGTGCCCTGCGTGGAATTCGAGGATTACATCGAGCCGAAGCAGACCATCTGCGTCTCCCGCAGTTTCGCTAAGGAAATCCGTGATGTCGGCGAACTCTGCAGCCAGGTGGCGACCTTCGCCGAGTCCGCCGTGACGAAGTTGCGGCGGCAGGGCTCTCTGGCACTCGAGATGGTGGCGTTCGCCATGACCAACCGATTCCACGAAGATGATCCGCAGACCCTGGCGAGCCAGCTGGTGCTCTTTCCCGACGGTACCGACGACCATGCCGCCGTGGTCGTGGCGGCGGCCGACGCGGTCCGAACCTTTTTCAACCCGCGTTACGGCTACAAGAAGGCCGGCGTGGTCTTTACGCGCGTCGTTCCCAAGGACGGGCATCCGCGCTCGCTCTTCCGCGACCCCGACACCGATGCCCGTGACGCGCGCCTCTCCCAGGCCATCGACGCCATCAACGCCACCTACGGCCGCGGCTCCGTCCTCTTCGGCATCCAGGGCGACGGCCAGGTGCAGAGCGCCCGCGAGCAGCAGTCGCCCCACCGCACCACCCGCTGGAGCGAGATTCCGAAGGTGACGGTGAAATAAAATAACTATCTTTGTAGATTATATGGAAATCATCGCACGGATTCACAACGATTTTCCGACGAAGTTCGGGCTGCCGCGGCAGGCGTCGCTGGCTCCGTCGTTGCGTGCGAAGATCATCTTCGAACCGGCCTACCGCGTGGCCGAAGCGCTCCGCGGCCTAGAAGGCTTCTCCCACATTTGGCTGATCTGGCAGTTTTCCGAATCGGAAGGCTGGTCGCCGACTGTCAGGCCTCCGCGCTTGGGCGGGAACGTGCGGATGGGGGTGTTTGCCACGCGCTCACCGTTTCGGCCCAATCCCATCGGCCTGTCGTGCGTCCGGCTCGAAGCCATCGAAGACGACGGCGCGAACGGCCGGGTGCTCATCGTCTCAGGCGCTGACCTCATGGATGGAACGCCCATCTATGACATCAAACCTTATCTGACCGGCGTGGACGCCCACCCTGAGGCGACCGACGGCTTCGTCGGCGCCCGGCCCCAGACACTGCTCGAGGTCGAGATCGCGCCGGAACTGGCCGCCCGCTTAACGGACAACCAGCTGGCAACCCTGCGCGAGATCCTCGCCCAGGACCCGCGACCGGCCTACCACGATAATCCCGGAAGAATCTACGGCCTCTCATACGCTGGCCACGACATCCATTTTACCGTTCATGAAAAACAGATCAAAGCTTACTGACATTCGAAAGATCATCTATCAGATCATTGAACCCGGCCACGGCGGTAAATCGGGCTGGGTCTACGATGCCCTGATGCTTTGCGCTATTGTCGCCAGCATCATCCCGTTGACCTATACCCGTGATTATCCGGTGTTTGAGATCATCGAGATCGTTACGGTCACCATCTTTGTCGCTGATTATCTATTGCGTTGGTTAACAGCGGATTTTAGATTGAAAAAGGGAGGATGGTCTTTCGCCCTGTATCCGTTCACGGGCTGGGCCATCATCGACCTGCTGTCCATTCTGCCGGGCCTCCATGTCCTTACGGGCAGTTTCAAGCTCCTGCGTCTCTCCCGCATGCTGCGTCTGCTGCGCATCCTGCGCGTTTTCAAGCTGATCCGCTATACCGACAAGATCGAAGTGCTGCTCCGGGTGATCCGAAAGGAAAAGGATGTTTTGCTGACTGTGCTGGGCATTGCCATTTTCTATGTATTTGTCACGGCGTTGGTCATGTTCAACATGGAGCCGCATTTCAATCCGGCGACTGGTGCCGAGACCTTCGGTTCTTTCTTCGACGCCCTGTACTGGGCGACCGTCACCCTGACAACCGTGGGCTATGGCGACATGATTCCCGTGACGGACGTCGGTCGTTTTATCAGCATGCTGTCGTCGCTCTTCGGGGTGGCGATCATCGCGCTGCCTTCCGGCGTCATCACGGCCAGCTATATGGATGAACTCCGGAGTGCCAGAAAACGGGAAGAGCGCGAGAAAGAAGAACTGGAACAAGAACAAAATCAAAAGCAAGAGCAGGATGCGCGGCAAGCGTAAGTTTCATTCCTGGGACGTCCGCTGGCGTGCCTTCCGGATGTGGCAGAACCTGGGGTTCAATCCCTGGCAGCGGCCGAAAGAGGAGCGGAAGAAAGGGTCCAAAGACTTCTACAAGGGTGCTTTCGACAGCATCCCGTTCCTGAACGACGATGCGAAGCGCACCTTCGTGCACCTGTTGCTGCGTCCGGGCTACATGATCCGCGATTACATCAACGGCAAGCATGACATCTATCTGGCGCCGCTGACCTCGCTGATCGTTTTCTATGCTTTCTTTGCGCTGGTATCTTCGATACTGCAACCGATTCAAGCTCGGGAAAAGGAGCTGGGTCTGGAGCAGCCGCCTTTATCCGAGTACGAAATGACACCGGAGAAACAGCCTGATACGCGCGGGGCACAGCTGGTCAACAATACCGTGCTTATCGTGCGGAGAGGATGGTTTCTGCTGCATCTGGATCAGTATCCGGATGAGGTGGATACCCAGTATGAAGCTTCGCTGGCCGCTTTTGAAGGCGCACTGCGGAGCCAGGGCATTCCGTTGTTTATCGGGGATTTCCTGATGCTGTGGCTGGCGATGTGTGTATCGTTGCGACGATACAGGATGGGTAAGTCTGCGTATGCAGCGGCTGCGGCCTACATTCTTTGTCAATTCTGCTTCTTCATGCTCTTCGCCGTGTTGTTCAGTTGGGGGAAGAAAACGTCTATCGATGCCTTCCTCATGGGCATTCTTCTGGTGGTGGATTACCACCAGTGGCTGGATCTGAGTTGGAAGAAGAGCATTCGGCTGACGATTTCCACTGGCATCATGTGGGCGATTATGTATGGTTCCATATTATTGGTAATCAGTTCGTTGACGGTATTATTGGCTTTATTTATGAAATAATTTGTTGCGTATGACGCGATTTGAAGATATCAAGGCTTTTGCATTCGATGTGGACGGGGTCTTTACCGATGGACTGGTGCTGGCGATGCCAGACGGCGATTTGTTGCGGCAGTTCAATTCGAAGGATTGTTTCGGTGTGCGGACGGCGGCTGACAACGGCTTCCCCTGCGCAATCATCACGGGCGGCGTGTCGCCGAGCCTGATGCACCGAGCCCATTCGCTGGGAGTTCCGGATGAATATCTCTACATGTTGTCGAAAGACAAGGCCTCCGACCTGTTGCATTTTTGCCAGCGCATCGGGCTGGAACCCAGCCAGGTGGCCTTTGTGGGCGATGATATTCCGGATATTCCGGCCATGCAGTTGGCTGGCCTGGGCGTCTGTCCGGCCGATGCCGTGGCGGAGGTTCGCGAGGTGGCCGATTTCGTTTCGTCGTTCAACGGCGGCCGCGGCTGCATCCGCGACCTCATGGAGCGGGTCCTCAAGCCTCAGGGCAAATGGAAATTCGATCCGACCAACCCCTGGAAAGGCTCTCATCCCGATTCCATCACGAAATACGCAAAACTAACTGGAAAGAATGTTTGAAGAATATACATTTACATTGGCGTCGGCGAGTCCGCGGCGGCGGGAACTGCTGAAGGGACTGGATATCGATTTTACAGTAGAGCCGGGGAAGGACGAAAAAGAAGCCTTCGACCCCGGACTGCCCCATACCGAAATCCCAGCTTTTCTGGCACGCCATAAATCCGAAACCTTCCATCGCGAATTGCACCCCGGCGAAGTGCTCATCACGGCCGATACCCTCGTGTTCCTCGACGAACAGATCCTTGGCAAGCCGCACGACCGGGCCGAGGCCGTCGCCATGTTGAAAGCACTGTCAGGCCGTACCCATACCGTGACGACCGGCGTCGCCATCCGTACCCGGGAGCGGATGCACAACTTCGCCGTCACAACAGAAGTGGATTTCAAAGTCCTGAAAGACAGCGAAATCGACTATTATGTCGATACGTATAAACCGTTCGACAAGGCCGGTGCCTATGGCATTCAGGAATGGATCGGCTATACCGGGATCACCGGGATCCGCGGCTCGTATTTTAACGTGATGGGGCTCCCGGTCCAGCGGCTCTACACAGAATTATGTGGTTTCCTTTGCTGACCCGGAAGAAACGGTCGAATTCGGCCTCCGAGGGGAAGCGGAAACGGATCTGGGTGCGGCAGCGCTGCGGGATGTTGGTGTTCATGATGATGTCGCCCGTCGCCTCGTAATACTGGTCGAGGCGCTCTCCGAACAACTTGACGATGCGATACCGTCCGCTCGGCACGCTGCCTGCGATGCCGATGCCCGTCTGCGACTCAAAGTGTGAGGGCAGGCGATATCCATGGACCATGCTCAGCGGAATCGTGCAGTGTGCGAAATCGATGGTCCATTCCCGTCGGTTCGAGGAAGACGGGTTGGCCATGAAGGCCGGCTCTCCGTAAGCGTAGCGGGCATAGAGCATGGTCCAGAGCGCGGGAATGTCACCCTCGCAGCCCGAGACAATGCCCTCGTCGTTGAGAAGGGCCAGGGCCAGGCAGGCCGTGGTATGGCAGCTGTTGAGCAAGCCGAAGCATTTGAGCGTTAGTGTGTTGAGATTGTATTTCGCGCAGATTTTCTTCAGGGCAAGGTACATGCGCGCCGCTTCGCACAACTGTTCGGGCGTGCGGTCGTCGGTCAGGAAACGCTCCAACCGGGCATCCATCGAACGCAACTCCGGCGCGTCGTCCGGCGTGTTGGTGAATTCCACCTCCAGCTCCCGGAGCGGAATGTCGAGGAAGGTGGCACCATAGGTTTTGGATACAGCGTCGCGGTCGATGCCCGAGGCAATGAGCCAGTCGCTCGCGCCGCCAATCAGGCCGATGCGCGTCTTTTCGAAACCCTTGACCACGCTCTTGGGGAACTTGGGCAGCGGCTCGGAAGGCGTCAGGGTGTCGGGCACGGCGCCTGCGCCGAACAAACTCTCTTCCAACTCTGTATAGAACTCCGGATTCTCGTCGAGCGGCGCATTGAAGAGCGTGCTGGCGATGCCGCGCTGCGCCAGATAGGACTTGATCTCAAACGAGGCGGCAAAGGAGTTGTGCAGGCCGTCGCTCAGCAGCAGGACCGGGCGGGGGAGCACCTCGGCGTAGTTGCGGAAGATCTCTTCCGTGCCGCCGGTCGCGATGAAGCAGAGCGTTTTCTCGTGTGCCGAATCGGTCAGTGTCCGACCTGTGCTCGTGCTGCCGTCGAACTGGCCGTTGACGGCCGCGGCAGTGGCAAGCATGGAGGGATAAACGATATCGAGTTCGGCGAAGCGGCGGAGCCCTTCGAACAGTTCCAGCCGGGAGCCCATGACGCTGTTGTTGTCGTGCAGGGCAGACGAGAAAATGACGAGATGGAGTTTGTTGTTCATGGTATGCAAAGATACGATAAAATCATTACATTTGCAGGATAAATAGATACTATGGAGATTTCTGCAAAATACGACCCCTCGCAGACCGAGGACAAATGGTACCAGTACTGGCTGGAACATAAATGCTTCCATTCCGAACCCGATGGACGCGAACCCTACGTCATCGTGATTCCGCCGCCGAACGTGACAGGCGTGCTCCACATGGGCCACATGATGAACAACACACTGCAGGACGTGCTCGTCCGCCGCGCGCGCATGCTCGGCAAGAACGCCCTCTGGGTGCCGGGCACCGACCACGCCTCCATCGCCACGGAAGCCAAGGTGGTGGGCCGCCTCGCTGAGAAAGGCGTCCGCAAGCAGGACCTCTCGCGCGAGCAGTTCCTGGAGCATGCCTGGGACTGGACCCGTGAGCATGGCGGCATCATCCTCAAGCAATTGCGCCGCCTGGGCGCCAGCTGCGACTGGGACCGCACCGCCTTCACGATGGATGAAATCCGCTCCGAGAGCGTGCTCCGCGTGTTCTGCGACCTCTACGACAAGGGGCTTATCTACAGGGGCCTGCGCATGGTGAACTGGGATCCGAAAGCCCAGACCGCGCTGTCGAACATCGAAGTGATCTACAAGGAAGAACATTCGAAACTCTACTACCTGAGATATTACGTAGCCGACCAGGAAACGGTGAAGCCGACCGGTGCGGAAGGCGAAGTCCTGCACCGCGACGAGCAGGGCCGCTACTACGCTGTGGTGGCGACGACCCGTCCCGAGACCATCATGGGCGATACCGCCATGTGTATCAACCCGAAGGACCCGAAGAACCAGTGGCTCCGCGGCCACAAGGTCATCGTGCCGCTGGTGGGCCGCGTGATCCCCGTGATTGAGGACCGTTACGTCGACATCGAGTTCGGTACGGGCTGCCTCAAGGTGACCCCGGCCCATGACGTGAACGACTACAACCTGGGCAAGACCCATAACCTGGAAACCATCGATATCTTCAACCCCGACGGCACCATCAGCAACCAGTCGCCGCTCTATGTTGGCCTTGACCGCAACGTGGTCCGCAAGCAGATCGCCAAGGACCTGGAGGCCGCCGGCCTGATGGAAAAGGTGGAAGACTACGTGAACAAGGTGGGCTATTCGGAGCGCAACCCCGACACGGCCGTGGAGCCACGCCTGTGCAAGCAGTGGTACGTCCGCATGCAGCACCTGGCCGAGATCGCACTCAAGCCCGTCCTGGAAGGTGAAATCAAGTTCTATCCCGAGAAATTCGTGGGCAGCTACCGCCAGTGGCTCGAGAACATTGACGACTGGTGCATCAGCCGCCAGCTCTGGTGGGGCCACCGCATCCCCGCCTATTATCTCCCGACCCCGGAAGGGGAGGAGGAACGCTTCATCGTGGCCATGAACCGCACGGAGGCGCTGGCAAAAGCCCACCGGATCGCCGGATACGAGAACCTGAAGGCCGAAGACCTGCGTCACGACGAAGACGCGCTGGACACCTGGTTCAGCAGCTGGCTGTGGCCGATCTCCCTCTTCGACGGCATCCGTAATCCCGACAATCCGGAGATCAAGTACTACTACCCGACCAGCGACCTGGTGACGGCCCCCGACATCATCTTCTTCTGGGTGGCGCGTATGATCATGGCCGGTGAGGAATACATGCATGACGTGCCGTACCGCAACGTTTATTTCACCGGCATCGTGCGCGACAAGCTCGGTCGCAAGATGAGCAAGCAGCTCGGAAACTCGCCCGACCCGATCGGTCTGATCGAGAAATACGGCGCCGACGGCGTTCGCCTCGGCATTCTGCTCTGTACCTCCGCCGGCAACGACATCCTCTTCGACGAGACGCAGGTGGAACAGGGCCGCAACTTCAGCAACAAGATCTGGAACGCATTCCGGCTCGTGAAGGGCTGGACGGTGGCCGACGTGCCGCAGAGCGAGGCCAATCGTGTGGCGGTGCACTGGTTCCAGGCGAAACTCGCCCAGACCGCTGCCCAGACCCACCACGACTACGAGAACTTCCGCATCAACGACGCCGTGATGGCGACCTACAAGTGCTTCTGGGATGACTTCTGCTCCTGGTATCTGGAGCTCGTCAAGCCCGCGTTTGTGGACAACGTGCAGCAGCCGCTCGACCGTGCGACCTACGACGCGACCATCAGCTTCTTCGACGCACTCCTGCGCATGCTGCACCCCGTGATGCCCTTCATCACCGAGGAGCTCTGGCACGCGCTGGAAGATCGCAAGGAAGGGGAGACCATCATGTTCCAGCCGCTCCCTACGGGTGGTGATTACGATGAAAGGCTGATCGCCGATTTCGCGACGGCTTGCGACGTGGTCGTGAATGTCCGTGCCATTCGTCAGGCCAAGAATATCGGCCCGAAAGAGCCGCTGAAACTGCAGGTGAAAGGCATGTTCCCCGCTGCGATGGCGCCGGTGATCAAGAAGATGGCTTTCGTCTCCAGCATCGAGCTGGTGGATGCCTTCTCCGGCACTGGCGAGATCTTCATGGTGGGTACGACGGAGTTCGGCGTGCCGCTCGACGGCATGATCGACGTGGCGGGTGAAATTGCCAAGATCGAGGGCGAGATCCAGCGTTTCGAAGGCTTCCTGCGCGGCGTGAAAGCGAAGCTCTCCAACGAGAAATTTGTGGCCAACGCTCCGGCGCAGGTCGTGGAAACCGAGCGCAAGAAACTGCAGGACGCAACCCTGAAGATCGAGAATCTGCAGGCGCGTCTGGCTGCATTAAAGAAATAATCAAACATCTAAATACCAGCTATTATGGCAAGTTTATTTACAGTAATACTTCCGCTTGGCGTCATCGGCCCCTGGCAGTGGGTCATCATCGCCCTGGTCATCGTTCTGCTCTTTGGTGGCAAGAAGATTCCCGAGCTGATGCACGGACTGGGCAAAGGTGTCAAGAGCTTCAAGGCCGGCATGAAGGATGCCGAGAAGGACATCCAGGAGATCAAGGCTGAAATCGTCAAGGACGACGAGGACGAGAAGAAGCCTGAAAAGAAAGAGACGAAGAAAGAGGAGTAGCGGCGGACCGTGGCTGAAGAGGAGCTCGACGATTCCAAGGACATGAGCTTCTGGGATCACCTGGAAGCATTGCGGCAGGGCTTGTTCCGCGTGGTCATTGCCCTGGTCGTGGCTTTCATCGTGCTGTTCTTCTTCAAGGATTTCCTCTTCGACAAGCTGATTCTGGCGCCGACCCGGCCCGATTTCTTCTTCTACCGCTGGTTCGGCATGAAGACGGGCCTGCAGCTGGTCAATATTGAGCTTTCCACGCAGTTCATGGTGCACATGCGCGTCACGATGATGTGCGCGCTCATCGTCTGCTGCCCGTACATCCTCTTCGAAATCTGGCGCTTCATTGCGCCGGCGCTCTACCAGAAAGAGAAGCGGGCCACACGGCGTGCCTTCATTTTCGCGTCGTTCCTGTTCTATCTGGGCATTGCGGTGGGCTATTGCATCATCCTGCCGCTGATGATTAACTTTTTCGACGGCTACAAGGTGAGCGAGTCGGTGGTCAATACCATCTCGCTCAATTCGTATATTTCGACGGTCAATTCCACGGTGCTGCTCTTCGGCATTGTGTTCGAGATTCCCACGCTGCTGGCTGCGCTCTCGCAGATCGGCCTGATTACGCGCCAGACGCTCATCGGCGGCTGGAAGTGGGCGGTACTGATCATTGCTGTGCTGGCGGCTGTTATTACGC
>CAJODQ010000009.1 GCA_905233345.1 uncultured Bacteroidales bacterium | reverse complement strand
GCAGACCTGACGTCGTTCCGTGAATTGTCGGAGAAGATTAAGGCTGGCGTGGTAGAAGGTGGCCGCAATTATGTGCTGATAGATGAGGTGCAGGAGGTGGAGGAGTTTGAGAAGGCCCTACGCTACTGGGTGAAGCAGGATGGCGTGGATGTGGTGGTGACGGGTAGCAATGCGGCTATGCTGTCGAGCGATATCGCCAACTCGTTTGCCGGACGCTACCATCGGGTTCACGTGAGCAGTCTGGACTACAGGGAGTTCCTGACGTTCTATGGTTTGGAAGACTCTGACAATGCTTTCTCGCTGTATCTTCGCTGGGGTGGACTGCCGTTCCTATACCGCATCCCCCTGGAGGATGAGCGAACGAGGACGGAGTATCTGGGCAGCATCTATGACACCATCTTTGTAAAGGACATTGTGCGCAGGAGAAACGTGCGCAACGTATCGCTGCTGGACAATCTGGCCCGGTTTGTGGCTGACAACAGCGGGAAGGTCTTTTCTGCCAACAGTATTGCCAAGTACCTGAAGGGTAACGAGATGGCTGTGAGTGCCAACACGGTGGGTGAGTATATGGACGCATTGTGCGACACGTATATGATAGACCGCGTGAAGCGTTATGACATCAAGGGCAAGAGCGTGTTTGAGCAGCAGGACAAATACTATTTCGAGGATTTGGGCCTGCGTAATTACTTGTGTCGTGACAAACGGGCCCTGGATATTGAAAAAGTGCTGGAGGGTGCTGTATATCTGAAACTCAAGCGCAGTGGTTATGAGGTGTGGGGCAGTTGAACGGTAAGGAGATTGACTTTGTGGCCCGCAGGGGTGATGAGGTGATTTATGTGCAGGTGGCCCTGCAGGTGACAGGTGAAGAAACATACGAACGCGAGTTTGGCAACTTGAAGCTGATCAAGGACAATTATCCCAAGTATGTGGTGACGATGGATCCGAATGTGGGGCTGATTCACGACTCGGGAATCGTGGCTTGCCCGGCAAGGGAGTTCTTACTGAAGTTATAGCTAAAGAAATAGTTATGAAGTAAAAAATAAAAATGACGATGCTACAGAAACTATTCGGATTCGATCCTGCGCAGCATAAGGTGCGCACGGAGATTTATGCGGGTATTACCACCTTTCTCACCATGGCCTATATCCTGGCCGTGAATCCGGGCATCTTCAGCGCGCTGGAGCCGCTGGGAATGCCGACCAGCGCGGTATTCACCGCCACCGTGCTGGCCTCCGTCGTCGGAACCCTGGCGATGGCGTTCTATGCCCGGAAACCGTTCGGGCTGGCGCCCGGCATGGGCATCAACGCGTTTTTCGTCTATACCGTGTGCCTCGCGATGGGCTACAGCTGGCAGTTCGCGCTGACGGCTGTCTTCATCGAGGGTGTCCTCTTCATTCTCCTCTCGCTCTTCAAGGTCCGGGAGCTGATCGCCAATGCCATTCCTCCCGGCATCAAGGCAGCCATCGGCGGCGGCATCGGCCTGTTCATCGCCTTTATCGGCCTGCAGCACTGCGGCATCATCATCTCCGACGAGAGTACGCAGGTGGCCCTCGCCAATTTCGACAAGCCTTCGATTGTCCTCGCGCTCATCGGCCTGGTGATCTGCGGCCTGCTGGTGGTCCGGAACGTCCGGGGAGGGCTCCTCTGGGGCATCCTGCTGACGGCGCTCATCGGCATCCCGATGGGCGTGACGCACCTCGATACAGTTTTCTCCGCGCCGCCTTCGCTGTCGCCCATCTTCCTCAAGTTCGAGTGGCATCATATCCTCTCGTGGGACATGCTGATCGTGGTGCTTACCTTCCTCTTTGTGGATCTTTTCGACACCATCGGCACCGTGATCGCCGTCTCGCTGAAGGCCGGTATGGTGGGCAAGGACGGGAAGGTGGAAGGTGTCGGGCGCATGCTGATGGCGGATGCGGTGGCTACGGCTGCCGGTGCCTGCCTGGGCACTTCTACCACCACGACTTATGTGGAGAGTGCTGCAGGTGTGGCGGTGGGCGGGCGTACGGGCCTCACGGCCTTTGTCGTGGCGGCCTGCTTCGCGCTGTCCCTGTTCCTGGGTCCGCTGTTCCTCGCCATCCCCGCCGCTGCCACGGGCCCCGCGCTCGTGATTGTGGGTGTCATGATGCTCGCCAACACCACCAGTGTGGATTGGGACGATTATACCGAGGCCATTCCCGCTTTTGTCACCATAATCATGATGCCGCTGAGCTACAGCATCAGCGACGGCATCATGCTGGGCATCATCATGTATGTGCTGATGAAGGCCGGCAAGGGCATGAAAGGCCTTCGCCAGATCAGCCCCACCGTGTGGGTGCTTTTCGTGATTTTCGTGCTTCGCTACGTGCAGAAGAGCCTGTCATAGGCTTCGGCTTTTTTCGCCAGGGGCAGCGGATACGCCCGGGAAGTGGAGGGCATGCGCCAGAAACGGATGGTAAAGCTTTGGAGTACATGTTTGTGAGAGCTTTTGACCTTGAAGGAGCAGAGGTGGTGTATCCTTACAACAATCACGTACTTAAAGCTCAGGAGCAAATTGACGGGTACGTATGTGACTTTCGATGAGCTGGCAAAATTGCATGGACGTCTAATTTATAGGTTGGCTTCTACATACGGTATTTTCCTTTCAAGGGCGGGTATGAGGACCGGTGCCTACAAGGGCATCGGCCTTTTTGATAAAAACCTATAAATTTTTGCAAAATGTTTTGAAAATTTATGAATCTTTATATCTTTGCAGAAAAATGATACTGTATGATTGAGAGACCGCCAAAACTGACGATGAGGGCTTTGCAAACGGCATTGAATCGGGTTAGAGAACCGGAAATAAAGTCTGTTCTCGAGCCCATCAATGACCGCTATCTGTACTGGTCTGAGATAAAGTACAGAAATCGGCCGGAGAATATGTCTGCTGAGGAATTGTGGGCTTTGGTGATGCTTTCGCGCCAGATGCTGGGTATTTATACCTGGCCCAAGTATAATGTTCTGGTTACCGTGACTAACCAGATGCAGCGCCTGTGCCACGAGTTTGATTTGAATTTTGGCGGAGCGTGGGGAAATAGTGCTGTCATTCCCGATCAGGACAGGGAAAAATATTTGGTCTCCTCGCTGATGGAGGAAGCGATTTCATCGAGTCAGATGGAAGGTGCTTCAACTACCCGAAAAGTGGCAAAGGATATGCTTAAACGCAATATCCCGCCCAAAACCCGCTCTGAGCAGATGATTTATAATAACTACACGGCCATTCGTTTCATTACAGAGCATAAGGATGAGCCGATGTCAGAATCGTTGTTGCTCCAGTTACATCGGCTTATGACAGAGAACACGCTGGATAATCCCAATGAAGTGGGTCAATTTCGTAAGGACGACAATGTGGTTGTCCAGAATAGTCTCACGGGGGAGATCGTTCATACGCCGCCGTCCTATGCGGAGATTCCGGAATTTATCGGCCGATTGAATGACTTTTTGAACAAAGAAGAGGAGGCAGCGTTTATTCACCCGATCATCAAGGCGCTGACGGCTCATTTTATGATAGCGTATATGCACCCGTTCGTAGACGGGAACGGTCGCACCGCCAGGGCGGTGTTCTACTGGTATATGCTGAAAAAAGGTTATTGGTTAACCGAGTATCTTTCCATTTCCCGTATCATTTACAGGACAAAGAATTCATATGAGAAAGCCTTCTTGTATGCTGAGAATGATCGGATGGATATCGGCTACTTTCTGTCTTATAATTTAAGGGTTTTGGATTTGGCATTTCAAGAGCTGAAAGATTATATCCAAAGGAAAATCACCCAAAAGCAAAAAGCCGTGGACTTCTTGAAATTGGGTTTTGTGAACGAGCGGCAGGCAGCGATCCTGGCTATGGTAAGAGATGATCCGCGCATCATCTTATCGATATCCGATATATGTGCGAAGTTCCAGGTAAGCCAGCCCACAGCGAAAGCAGATATTGACAAGTTGGTGGAAAGGGGATTGTTGGAACGTGTGCAGGTCAATGGACGCCAGTTCAACTATGTAAAAGGGGAGAAATATGATACGGATGCGTCATTATAACATACGCTGGCGGCCCTTTACCGTCCTGGCGCTCGTGGCTGTAGTCCTGACGGCCTGTGTGGAGCCGCTGGATCCTGGGCAGAAGACGCCCACGGGCGATGATGCATCGGACAAGATGCCGTTTAAGGTGACGCAGACCTCCGTGAACGACAATGGGAGGGGCACGAAGACGGTGAGCCTGCGCTACTATGAAGATATGCCGCACGTGGCTTACATCGCGGTATCCGACTTCCAAAATTTGCTCGTGCCCGGCAAAAGCATAAAGATGAGCAAAACGGCTGCTTCACAATACACACTGGAGACGATCAAGGGCGAGACTGCAAAGGTGAATACGGCCGAGGAGTCGATGGCGTTCGAGGATTATATGAATTTCGTCTCCTTGAGCGCTATAGATGAGGACGACGACGAGCCTTTTTACGTCCGCAGCAAGCCGATGGCGTATACGCCTGCCGCGGCATCGGCTACTTTCGACCTGAAAAAATACGGGATTGACCTCCGCGCTGACGGCCAGATGGTGTATGTGCCGCTTTCCACATTGTCCGACATATACAGCAATCTGGACGGCAAGCACGTGTTTTTCAATGGCGAGAAGATCATACTGACCGACTTTGAGACAACGCCCATCTCTATGGATGAGGCCTTCTTTATGAAGCCTTACGAGGCCACGGAGCGCCCGGCCGACATGGCCGCCTACAGTTATGGCGAGCTGTGCTTTGCCATCGACCATTTCTATGGCAGGCCCGGGCGCAATGAGATAGATAACGTGATCCAGACGCAAGGCCTGGACCAGGCGCTCAGCGAAACACACCGCAAGTTGTTGAAATCTACCAAGATGGATGAATACATCTTCGGCCTGGAGTATCTGGCTGCCCTGCTTGCCGACGGCAGCCATACCCTGATATCACCCATCGTGAATTGCTCGGTTATCGGCATAACCGATATGAAAGTACTTGGGGAATATGTGAAGAAGTTTGTCACGCCTTTTACAGCCGATTATCCTATGGAGGCAGCGTCAGTCAGTGCAAACATCAATCGAAACGATGGCAGTGGGATGGCCGCCAAGGCACGCAAGCAGCTGTTGGGCACGGATACTTACATCAAGATCGGCAATACGATGTACTGTATCTATGACGATTTCGGCCCCATCGACAGCAAGGGCTGGACGGCATTCTATAAGGGAACCGGGCCGCTGCCTACCTATAATCCAGAATTCAAGGGCGATATCTGCGGCATCGTGGAAGCGCTGGACAAGGCTGCGGCCGACCCCGAGGTGAAGAACTTCGTGCTGGACCTCACGTGCAATAATGGGGGAGAGCTCAGCGTGCTACAGGCTGTTACAACGCTTTTGGCGGGAAAAACCGCCGTCAGCTGGGATAACGTCCTCACCCAACAGCGCGTTGTGGTGGATGTGCTGGTGGACAGCAATTTTGACCGCACTTTTGAAAATAAGGGTCCTCGCCATCCCGAGCTGAACATTGCCATCCTGACGAGCCATTACGCTTACTCGTGTGGCAACCTGATGCCTTCGCAGATGAAGGATTTCGGCTGTCTGATTATCGGCGAGCAGTCGGGCGGCGGCTCCTGCAGCATCCAGCGGATGTGCACGCCCGAGGGCTTCTGCTATCAGCTTTCCTCGGCCCGCGCGCGACTCGTCAACAAGGCGGGTGAAAACATCGACAGCGGTGTGGTGCCGCACATCGCCCTTGAAGTGAAAAAGGCAACGGGGCAGGATGATGATGGCGACGAGGTGGCGTATTCCGACTTTTCGGCCTTCTACGCGCCCAGCGTAGGAGAACAGATAGTAAACTGGTATGCGCAACGCGCAACGGAGCATTGAAGCGTATGCAGTACCACGTCTCACCGAACGACATTCAGCTCAAATCTTCTTTCAAAGTGAAGAAGGAGGCGTTTGCGCAGGAGCTGGCGAAGATCCGCGAGAAGCATCCGAAGTGCCGGGTGTGGAAGCGGAGCCTGCTGTCGCTCAAGCTGGAGTGGGCGGCACACAATGCGTTGTATGCGCTGGGCGTTCTCCGCGACCGGACAAAAGATACGGATCTCAACTGGCCCCAGCCCTGGTATATCCGGCTCGGCTATGCGGTTCTCGGCGCGCTGTCCTGGCCGTTCATCAAGTAGGTTCCCGCGTCCCGGATGTTGCAAATCCGGATTCTTTATTGTATCTTTATTGGCAGAATAAACCACTAGAAATCAATGTTTACACTTATCGAATTACCTTACGCGCCGGAGGCGCTGGAGCCGGTGATCAGCGCGCAGACGCTGGGCTTCCACCACGGGAAGCACCTGCAGGGCTATGTCAATAACTTGAATGCGGCACTGCCGGGAAGCCCGTACGAGGGCCTGGGACTGGCAGAGATCATGCAGCGGGCCAATCCGGCCTTCGGGCCGTCGGGCAATGCGGCGGTGTTCAACAATGCCGGGCAGATCTTGAATCATAATCTGTATTTCACGCAGTTCAAGGAGATTCCGGGTCAAGCCCGGAATGACGGAAGGGGGGCGGCTGCGGAAGACAACGTGCCGACCGGGAAGCTGGCGGACCAGATTGCGAAGCAGTGGGGAAGTCTGGAGACTTTCCAGGCGGAGTTCGTGGCGAAGGGCGCGGGCCTGTTCGGCAGCGGCTGGGTCTGGCTGTCGGCCGACGACAAGGGCGAGCTGGTGATCTCGCAGGAGCCCGGTGCGAACAACCCGGTGACCAAGGGCCTCAAACCGCTGCTGACCTTCGACGTTTGGGAGCACGCGTACTATCTTGACTATCAGAACCGTCGTGCCGATCACCTAAAGGAGCTCTGGAAGATTGTCGACTGGGCGGAAATCCAGCATCGCTACAGCAAATAAACGATGGACCGCGCCACAAGCAGAAGCGTGATTCTACTATTAAAAACCACTAATAATCAATACCATGAATCTGAAAGGAAGCAAGACTGAAAAGAATCTGATGGAGGCTTTTGCGGGAGAGTCGCAGGCCCGGAACAAGTACACGTATTATGCCTCCAAGGCCAAGAAAGACGGCTTCGTGCAGATTGCCGCCCTCTTCGAGGAGACGGCCGCTAATGAGAAGGAGCACGCAAAGATCTGGTTCAAATATCTGCATGGCGGATCGGTGCCCGGAACCATTGAGAATTTGGCCGACGCTGCTGCCGGCGAGAACTTCGAGTGGACGGATATGTATGCCCGGATGGCGCGCGAGGCCCGCGAGGAGGGCTTTGATGAAATTGCAGCCAAGTTTGAAATGGTGGGCGCTATCGAGAAGCATCACGAGGAGCGCTACCGTAAGCTGCTGCAGAACATCCAGGACAAGAAGGTATTCTCCAAAGACGGCGACGCGATCTGGCAGTGCAGCAACTGCGGGCACATCGTGATTGGTCCTTCGGCACCGGAAGTCTGTCCGGTATGCGACCATCCGCAGAGCTACTTCCAGGTACTGGCTCAGAACTATTAGCGGGTGACGGTAGCGTCCCATTCATTGGACCGCCACCGTCAAAATGGCCGTTTTTGCGGGTAGCCTGCCAGATAATGGGACGTTACCCGCACTCTAAGGAAGCGGAATCCTGATCTACTTGGAAGTACTGACGACGATCCGGCAATCCTCTGCGACGATGCGCAGGGTGAAATCCGCTTCCTGCTTGACGGTGTAGACGAGCTCGTAGGGTTCAGCGGTTTGTTTCATCGTTTATTTCCCAAAAACTGCTTCGTAGTCTTTGCGGAACTTCTCGATGCCCTGGTCGGTGAGCGGGTGCTTGGTCATCTGCTCGATGACTTTATAGGGCACGGTGGCGATGTCGGCACCGGCGAGGGCGCATTCCGTGACGTGCATGGGATGGCGGATGCTGGCGGCAATGATCTCGCACTGGATGCCGTGGGCATTGAAGATCTGGGCGACTTCCGCGATGAGGTCGGTGCCGCGTTCGCTGATGTCGTCGAGGCGGCCGACGAAGGGGCTGACGAAGGCAGCACCGGAGCGGGCGGCCAGCAGGGCCTGATTGGCCGTGAAAATCAGCGTCATGTTGACCTTGATGCCTTCGGCGGCCAGCGCGTGGCAGGCTTTGAGTCCTTCGACGGTCATCGGGATCTTGACGACCATGTTCTTGTGGATCGCAGCGATCTCGCGGCCTTCGCGGATCATGCCTTCCGCATCGACTGTCGTGGCCTTGACTTCGCCACTAATGGGGCCGTCTACGATGGAGGCGATCTCCGCCACAACCTGTTTGAAATCACGGCCTTCCTTGGCGATGAGGGAGGGGTTGGTAGTGACGCCGCAGATGACGCCCATGTCGTTGGCTTTCCGGATGTCGTCGACATTCGCTGTGTCTAAGAAGAATTTCATGGTCTTTGATTTTTCGTTTTGGCAAATATACAAAAAAGCCGCGATTTTGCGGTAGAAATCTCGCGTCCCTACACGAATATAGCCGCGAATATCGCGGCATAAATCGCGCGAAGCGCGAGGGGAAGGGGATCGGATTCAGCCGCTGCGCGGCTGTTCCTCCTTGCGGCTCGGCAATTCAAGCAAGCTTGATTGCGCTCGCTCGCTGCGTCGGTTCGAACCTTCGGTCCTCATCCGATCTAATCTCCCTACAAAAAAAGCCTGACACAAGTGCCAGGCTTTTTTTGTAGGGACGATCGGATTCGAACCGATGACCTCTTCAATGTGACTGAAGCGCTCTAAACCAGCTGAGCTACGCCCCTTCATCGTTCGGGACTGCAAAGATGCAAAAATTTTCTGAATGTCCGCAATTTTTTTTGAAAAGCGGAAGAAAAAACAGCAACGCTGGGGCGTTGCTGTTTTTTCTAGAGCGGTAGACGAGTCTCGAACTCGCGACCTTCGGCTTGGGAAGCCAACGCTCTACCAACTGAGCTACTACCGCGATGGGATTGCAAATGTATCAAAAAATTCGAAATTAATTACTATCTTTAAAGGTTAATTCGAATATTCCGCCGCATGAAACGATTCTTCGCCCTCGCCTTCGCGCTGCTGATCCTTTCTGCATCCAGTTGCGAACAGCCCGAACCAGAACCCGAACCGGAGCCGGAGCCTACGCCCGTCAAAAGCGACTTTGCCAAAGGCGCCGATGTGAGCTGGGTAACCGAGATGGAGCAGGCGGGGTGCAAATTCTATAAAGCGGACGGCACGCAGAGCGAGTGCATGGCGCTGCTCAAGAGCCTGGGCATGAATGCCATTCGCCTGCGCGTGTGGGTCAATCCGGAGAACGGCTGGTGCGGGAAGGACGACGTGGTGGCCAAGGCCAAACGCGCGAACGCCCTGGGTATGCGCGTGATGATCGACTTCCACTACAGCGACTCGTGGGCGGATCCGGGCAAGCAGAACAAGCCCGCGGCCTGGAAGAATCTGGATTTCGCGGGCCTGAAGAAAGCCGTGGCGGACCATACCACTGACATACTGAACGCACTGAAATCTGCTGGCGTCACGCCGGAATGGATCCAAGTGGGCAACGAGACGACCGGCGGTATGCTCTGGCCGGACGGACAGAATTATACGGATGCGGGCTTCGCGAGCTACGTGCAGCTGCACAATGCAGGCTACACGGCGGCCAAGGCCGTGTTCCCCAGCGCAAAAGTGATGGTACACGTGGATAACGGCTGGAAGTGGGAAACCCTGGACTGGTTCTTCAAGAGCTTCAAGATCAACGGAGGTCAGTGTGACCTGATCGGGCTGTCGCTCTATCCGGAGAAATCGAACTGGCAGCAGTACAATCAGCAGATTTGCGAGAATATCAAGAAATTATATGATCTGTTGGGGAAGGAGACAATCGTTTGCGAGGTGGGCATGGACTGGCGGGAGGCGGCGGCCTGCAAGAGCTTCTTGAGCGACTTGATCGCCCGTTCGCTGGAGAGCAACAGCCACTGCACTGGCGTCCTGTACTGGGAGCCGGAAGGCTATGAGGCCTGGAGCAAGTATTCTAAGTGTGCGTTTGACAACAGTGGCAAGCCAACGGAAGCGTTGGATGCATTTAAATAATGAAGAGATTCCGGGTCAAGCCCGGAATGACGTCGAAATATGAAAAGAATTAACATAGTTTGCTTATTGGCCATCGTCTTATTGGGCGGATGCGGCCAGCAGTCGTCGCCGCGGCAGGAGACCCTGCTGACGCAGTGGGAGTTCAGCCGCGACAGCGTGCACTGGCAAGCGGTCACCGTGCCGCACGACTGGGCCATCTACGGACCCTTCGACCGCAACAACGACCTGCAGGCCGTCCGCGTGACCCAGAACTTCGAAACCCAGATCACCGAGCACACCGGCCGCACCGGCGGCCTGCCGTACGTGGGCAAGGGCTGGTATCGCACGACCCTCGACCTGGAAGAATTCGACCCGACAAATCAGTCTGTCGCGCTGCTTTTCGACGGCGCCATGAGCAACGCCCAAGTGCGCGTCAACGGTAAGTTCGTGACCGAATGGCCTTACGGCTATAACGCATTCCACGCCGACATCACGGAATACCTGCACCCCGACGGCAAAAACAACCGCCTGGAAGTCAGCCTCGAAAACCTGCCCAATTCCTCCCGCTGGTATCCCGGCGCCGGCCTCTACCGCAACGTCCACCTGATCCGGACCGACAAAGCGCACATCCCCGTCTGGGGCACCTGCGTGCGCACGACGAAACTCTCCGAGCAGGAAGCCATCATCACCATCGATGTCACGCTGGAGGGCTGTCGGGAAGGGCTCCGCGTCCTGACCACGATCTACGGCCCCGACGGCTCCGTCAAGGCCATGTACGACGGCGAGGCATCCGTTCCGCTAATGCAACGGATCCGGATTCCGAAACCCCAGCTCTGGTCGCCCGAACACCCGGACCTGTATCGCGCCGTGACGCAAATCTATGAAGCGGAGAGCAACCGGAAACTCGACGAATATACCACCTGCTTCGGCCTCCGCCAAGTCGAGATTGTGCCCAACGAGGGCTTTTATCTCAATGGCGAACGCCGCAAAATCCAGGGCGTGTGCAACCACCACGACCTCGGCCCGCTCGGCGCCGCAGTCAATAAAGCTGCCCTGCAGCACCAGCTCGAACTCCTCAAAGAGATGGGCTGCGACGCCATCCGCACGACGCACAACATGCCCGCGCCCGAACTCGTGGAACTCTGCGATGAGATGGGCTTCATGATGTTGGTGGAAGCCTTTGACGAATGGGACCTCCCCAAGTGCGAAAACGGCTACCACCGGTACTTCGACCATTGGGCGGAAAAAGACATGGTCAACATGATCCGGCATTTCCGCAACAACCCGTCCGTGGTGATGTGGGGGATTGGCAACGAAGTGCCGACGCAATGCGAAGACGAAGGCTTCCTGGTGGTCTCGTTCCTGCAGGAAATCTGCCACCGGGAAGATCCGACGCGCCTGGTGACGGCGGGCATGGACCGGGCCGACTGTGTGGTGCGGAACGGCTTTGCCCAGCTGCTGGATGTCGTTGGCTTTAACTACAGAACACACAAATATACAGAGGCTTACGAACTGTTACATCAGAAACTGCTGCTGGGTTCGGAAACCGCTTCGACCGTGAGTTCACGCGGGGTGTACAAGCTGCCCGTCGAACTGAAAGCCGGTGCCCGCTATCCCGACAACCAGAGCTCCGCCTACGATGTGGAATACTGCTGGTGGTCGAATGTGCCGGACATCGATTTCGCGATGATGGACGATTATCCCTGGACCATCGGACAGTTCGTCTGGACGGGCTTCGACTACCTGGGCGAGCCCACGCCTTACGACGTGGATGCCTGGCCGAGCCACAGCTCCTATTTCGGTATCTTCGACCTGGCCTCACTGCCCAAGGACCGCTACTGGCTCTACCGTTCGCAGTGGCGCAAGGATGTCCCGACGCTGCACCTGCTGCCGCACTGGAATTGGGCGGAAGGGGAGAAGGTCCCCGTGTTCTGCTACACGAGCTATCCCATGGCGGAACTCTTCGTGAACGGCGTGTCGCAGGGCGTGCAGCGCTTCGCGAAGGCCGATACGGTGAACTCGGGCATGAACGACGTGGAAAACAGTGCCGCCACGATGCCGCGCTACCGCCTGATGTGGCCCGACGTGGTCTTTACGCCCGGCGAACTGGAAGTGGTGGCGTATGATGCCGCGGGAAAGGCGCAGCAGCGCGAAATCATCTGCACGGCGGGTGAGCCCGACCATATTGAGCTGAGCTGCGACCGCAAGGTGCTCGATGACGACGGCCTCGATTTGGCGTACATCACGGTGCGCATCGTCGACGAAGACGGCAATCTTTGCCCGATGGCGACGAACGACGTGACGTTTGAAGTATCGGGAGCGGGCAGCCTGCGGGCGGTCGCCAACGGTGACGCCACCTGCCTGGTGCCGTTCCAGTCGCGGACGATGCCGGCCTTCAGCGGCCAGCTCACGGCCATCGTGCAATCGGCCGCCAACCGCGGCACGATCAAGGTAATGGCCGTATCCGAGGGCTTGACGGCAGGGTCGTTGGTATTTAGGGTGAAATGAGATCGGAATGAAGGCGATAATAACAATAAAATAGATAATTATGATTGACAAGAAAATCCTCAAAGACAAATTCGCGAACTATTTCGGCGAAGGAAAACCGCGCTTCTTCACGGCGCCGGGACGTATTAACATCATCGGCGAGCATACCGACTATAACGGCGGCTATGTGCTGCCGGGTGCCGTGGACAAGGCCATCAGCATGGCGATCCGGCCCAACGGTACGCAGCTGGTCAACCTGATCTCCATCGACCATGACGATGCGGCGCTCTTCTTCCGCATCGGAGGCCCGCAGCCGAAGGAGCAGTGGGCGTCGTATTTCTTCGGCGTGATCGAGGAAATGCGCCAGCGCGGCGCGAATGTGGGCGGCTTTGACGCCGTGTTCGGGGGCGATGTGCCCCTGGGCGCCGGCATGTCTTCCTCAGCGGCCCTGGAATCGTGCGTTGGCACAGCCCTGAACGCACTCTTCGACCTGAAGTTCAGCAAGCAGGAACTTGCCAAGATTGGCCAGATGACCGAACACCACTACATCGGCGTGCGCTGCGGCATCATGGACCAGTTCGCTTCGATCTTCGGCCAGAAAGGCCACGTGGTGCGCCTGGACTGCCGCAGCCTGATGTTCGATCTGGTTCCCTTCAAGCCCAAAGGCATCGAGATCGTGCTGATCGACACAATGGTCAAGCATACGCTCGCCTCGTCGGAATACAACGTGCGCCGCGCCCAGTGCGAGGAAGGCGTTGCTGTGATCAAGAAATACCGTCCGGAAGTGGAACTCCTGCGCGACGTCACGATGGAGGAGCTGGAAGCCCATCACGCTGAAATGGACCCGATGTCGTTCAAGCGCTGCGCCTTCGTCATCAACGAGAACAAGCGCCTGATGGCGGCCTGCGCTGCCATGGAAAAGGGCGACTTCGTGGAAGTGGGTAAGCAGATCTATGCCACGCACGACGGCCTGAGCCAGGAATACGGCGTGAGCTGCCCGGAGCTCGATTTTATCGTCGACATCGCCCGGGAACACAAGGACGTGCTCGGTGCCCGCATGATGGGCGGCGGCTTCGGCGGCTGCGTGATCGCGCTGGTGAAGAAAGAAGGCGTGGCCGACTACATCGCCGACGTGAAAGAGAAATACATGGTCAAATTCGACAAGGATCCGCGCGTCATTGAGGTGGAGATCTCCGACGGCGCCCGCGAAATCTAAACGCCATGATCAACCCCGACGACATCAAACTGTTCAGCATCGTCAATACCGACGGTTCCGAAGTCATCCTGTCGAATCTGGGCGCCGGCATCGTGTCGGTGGTGGTGCCCGACAAGAACGGGAACATGGCCGACGTGGTGCTGGGCTACCACAATCCGGAAGACTACGATACGGACGGTCCCTGCATGGGCAAGGTGCCCGGCCGCTTTGCCAACCGCATTGCGAAGGGCCGCTTCTCGTTGGACGGCAAAGAATATGCGCTGGCCATCAACAACGGCCCGAACCACCTGCACGGCGGTCCCGGCGCGCAGTGCTTCGCCAACCGCATCTGGAAGGCCCGGGAGATCCGCGACGGCGTGATCTTCCTGCTTGACAGCCCGGATGGGGATGCGGGCTATCCCGGCAATCTGCACGTGGAGGCGCGCTACACCTGGAGCGATGACCACAAGCTGACGCTACATCTGTCCGCGGTGTCCGATGCGGAGACCGTTGTCAACCTGACAAATCATGCGTACTTCAACCTGAAAGGGGAGGATGCGGGTGACGTGACGGCGCACGAGCTCAAGCTCTTTGCTTCGCGTTATCTGTCCATCGACGAGAACCTGATCCCACTGCCGGGGGAACCTGCATCGGTCAAGGGAACGCCCATGGATTTCACCACGGCCAAGCCCATTGGGCGCGACTTGAAAGCCGATTTCCCCGCATTGAACTATGGCAAAGGCTACGACAATTGCTTCCTGGTGGACGACTGGCAGAAGGGGCTGGTACAGCCCGTAGCGCGGCTCACCGAACCCACGACGGGCCGCCGGCTGACGGTCAGCACGGACGCGCCGGGCATCCAGGTCTACACGGGCAACTGGCTGGCGGGCTGTCCGCTGTCGAAGAGTGGCAAGGAATACCGCGACTACGACGGCGTGGCGCTGGAGTGCCAGTTTTTCCCCGACTCGCCCAACCGGCCGGACTTCCCGTTCGAGACGCTGAAACCGGGCGAGGTGTACGAGAACACCATTGTGTTCGCTTTTGAATGAGTGCGGAGCGTTTCATCGCAACGCGGCTAGCCCAGGGTGGCGAGCGCTGGAGCCGGACGAGCAACACCATCGCGTGGATCTCCGTGGCCCTGAGCGTGGCCATCATGATCGTGGCCATCGCGGTAGTGGCGGGTTTCAAACAGGAGATCCGCTCGCGCGTCACGGGCTTCATGGGATCAGTGTTGCTGGTGCAGCCCGGCCAGGCGCCGATGAACGAACTGTATCCTTTCTCTGAGCAATTATCCTATCGCGAGCGTGTGTTGTCGGAAGCCGGTGTCACGGGTTTCGACGGCGTGGCCTGGCGCTCGGGCCTGATCAAGACCGAGGAAAACATCGACGGGCTGTATTTCAAGGGCGTGGACTCGCTCTACGACCTGGCCTTCTTCCAAGCTTGTCTGGTAGACGGCGAACTGCCGGACTATCACGGGCGCATCTCCAACGATATCCTGCTTTCGCGCCCGACGGCGCAGAAACTCGGTTTCCGCGTGGGCGACGACGTGGTGGCCTACTTTATCGGCGAGGAGGTGAAAGTGCGGAAATTTCGGCTTTGCGGGCTTTTTGAGGCGGGTTTGGAGGAGATCGACACGCGAATGGCGCTGGCGGATCGCCGGCACATCCAGCGGCTGAATGGATGGGAGAAAGACGAGGTCTCGTCGGTCGAGATCCGGATTGCACCGGGGGCTTCGATCGAGCGCATGGCAGGTCGGATCGAGGCGTTGATTTATGAATATGCTGAAGAAGACGATACGTCGCTCTTCGTAACGCATGTCAAGAAGCTGTACGGGCATCTGTTCGACTGGCTGGCGCTGCTGGATTTCAATGTCTTGATGGTGCTGGCGCTGATGGTGGTTGTGGCCGGCTTCAACATGATTTCGGCGCTATTGATCATTCTCTTCGAGAAGATCTCGGCGATCGGTCTGTTGAAGGCTTTGGGCATGACGTCGCGTGAGGTGGGGAAGGTGTTCCTGTTGCGGGCTGGGCGCCTGGTGGCGAAAGGCATGCTGTGGGGCAATATCATTGGCATTGCGGTCTGTCTGGTCCAGAAATATACGAAGTTGATCAAGTTGGATCCGCACAATTATTTCGTCAATGCTGTTCCGATTGATCTGAGCATCGGCCAGCTGTTGCTCCTGAATGTCTGCGCCGCCGTTCTCCTCATGCTCCTGATCTCCATCGCTACTCGCTTCATCGCCCGCATCTCTCCCGACCGCACCATGCGCGTGGAATAGCGTTAGTAGCGCTGGCAGTAGCGGGCGTAGGTGGATTCGACGGCGTCGATGTAGGCGGGGGTGGAGTGGTCTTCGCGGTCGAAGATCGTGGCGACGGCGGCCCAGTCGTTGGAATCCATCCCCAGGGAGTCAGCCTCGGCGCGACGGCGCGCTAGCGCTCCGCCACCGACGTTGTAGGAGGCCAGTGAAAAGCGCAGGATGTCTTCATCGGCAACTCCTTCTTTCCGGAACTTCGCGAACAACTCCTCTAAAAGCATGGTACCCAGCATCATGTTTGTCTCCGGATCGTAGAGATCCGCTTCCGGCATGTCGAAGTGCAAAGCAGTGATGTCTCTTAACTGCATCAGGCCCTTCGCACCGACCGGAGAAGTAGCCTGCTCGTCGAACTTCGACTCGTGGTAGACGATCGCCGCCAGCAGCCGCCAGTCCATGTCGATCCGGTCCGCATATTTTTTGATCAGAAAATCATAGCGCGACAGGCGCCGCTCCCGTACATTTTTCCGTTGCATCCAATACAATGAAGCCGCCGGACAGGCACCTTCCTCCGAAGCCGGACCGACCGTTCGGTCACAGGTCCGCAGCCCCTGCAGCGAAAAGAGCACGAGCAGACACACGATGACTCTGAACCAGTGCGTATGGACCATGGAGACGGGAGATTACTGGATGGGGAACGGGAACGGCCACATGATGCCGAACTTGAAGCCCCGCCGCGGCCGGATGTAGTGGTAAGCCGAGAAATAGCCCGGCTCCGGCCACTCATAGAACGCATTCGTGTATTTCACGAAGATGCTGGCCCGGTGCCACTGAATGTTGGCAAAGATGTCCATGTAGGGGAAATTGCCGATCAGCTCGCGCTTCTGCGCGTAGAACTGCCCGAGGTCCGGACTGTAGGTCGGCGCATACCAGAGCGTGTTGGCGATGGCGTTGACGCCGAGCTGCAGATTCATCACATTCTTCACCACGTCGATATCGAAATACCAGCGCAGGTTGAGCGTCAGCTTCGGCAGCGGCAGGACGTCGTCCGGCGCCGAAGACAGCTGGAAGAGCGCCTGGTTGTCGAAGTGGAGGTGCCAGATCGTAAAATCTTTGCGCAAATAGGCGCTCAGCACGCTCACCGGCTTGTCGTACTGCCGGATGACAGCCAGCGTGTCGTAGTACAGCATGTTCGCCACCAGCGCATAGCCGAACTGCGCGTCGAGCCGCCACTTCGGGATCTCCAGCTGCGCCTCGATCGTGGTCTTCGACACCTTTGAGAAATCATTGTCCCACTTGTGGTGGTTCAGATAGATGTGCTGCTCGAAGGGGTGCGGCGTGCGCAGGCCCGTGTGGAACTTGCCGGTGAGATGGATGCCCTGGGCGAGGGGATAGACCGACAGGCGCAGCTTCGCATCGACATTGAAGTCGAACATGCGGTAGCCCGCGAAATAATAGTCCGCATCTGCGTTCCAGGCAATGTATTTCTTGAGCTGCCCCGACACACCGCCGTACACGTAAAGGTTGTGCTGCGTGTCCCATTTCTTGCCCGTCACATAGTCGGAGGGCTTGAAGGCGTAAGTCGAGAGGATCTGGTAGCCCACGCCGGCATTGATCTTGGCCAGCAGCGCGTCGGGCGCGTAGGGCTGCAGCTTGATGAAGAGCCGGTTTTCGAAGTTGCGCACCGCCAGCTCGTCGGACGAGGTGGTCTCGTTGATGTAGAACTGGTTGTGGTAGAATTCGCGGCCGTAAGTGTCGTTCGCGGCGATATTGTCGGTGTAGACCTTGCTGTAGGTGGTGTATTCGCCGCTGTGACCGATGTGGGCCATGGTGCCTTCGCCCAGCGAAAGCGAGTCACGGTCCTTGCGGAAGAAGTTGAGCGGGACGGCGAGGGTCTGGTGGATGAAGGTGCTGCGGCGCTTGTAGAGGTTGCTGGCGTCGGATAGATTGACCGAAATGGACTTGGCATCCACGGAGGTATCGCGGATCCAGAAGGAATCCTGGACGCCGCCGTTCTCCTGGCGCTCGACGCGCTGGCGGATATGGCCGAAATTCGCGAAGTAGCGCTTGCCCATGTAGTTGCCCAGGATGTAGGTGTTGCGGTGGTTGGTGTTCTCATTGAGGAGCATACCGCGGGAGCCCAGGCGCCGGTAGGCTAGGGTGAAGTTGAATTCGGGCGTGATGTTCTGCGTTGAGCGCAGCCAAAGGTTCGATTCTTCGACGTTTTTGGCGGCCAGCGGCGTGCCCCAGAAGCCCATTTCGGTATAGGGCATCTTGACGTTGAACTGCTGGACGGTCTCGTCGGTGAGGGCGTCGCCGATATACGGGGTGAACATCGGCGCGTCAGGGGCTTCCTCGCGCTTGAACCAGTTGCGGTAGAGGGCGGCGGAGCCGGCCGTTCCCAGGTAGGTGCCGTCGATGTCTTTCCGCATCATCGGCGCTTCGTAGAAGTTGATGTCGGCCGTCGTGTCGAGGTGGCTTTCGTGGTATTCGTTGAAGCGTTTGTCGGAGGTCCAGACGAGCAAGTGCCTATAGTACATGGAGTCTGGCACGACGAAGGTTTCGAGGATACGGGGTTTGGCGGCCCGGAGGCTGTCGCGTTCTTCTTTCCGGATGCGCCGCATGGCGCGCTTGATGTCGTTGGTATCGGGCAGGTATCGGGCAAGGGAGTCGTAGTAGGCGCGGGTGAGGGTGTCGAACTGTGGCAGGGTGGTGGTATCGATCTCGGTCCAGAAGATATGGTCCAGTGAGTCGTAGACGGCCTTCAGGCGAAGGGAGTCGGCGATGTGGGCCAGGGTTGCGGAATCGAGCACCGGCACGGTATCGGTGACCGCCAGGGTATCCTGTACAGCCAATGAATCCAGCTTCTGGAAAATCGAATCCTGCAGCTGACGGAAATACCGGCTGTGGCCGCGGCCCGATGCGGAACCGGGCAGCAGCATGCCTGCAATAAGCAGAATCAACAGCAGATATTTCCGAAACACGCGCATACGCTATACAATCTTCACGCCAATGCGGGCGAGTTCGTTCAGGGTGCGCTCGTGGCCCTGTTTGTCGATGTAGGCCAGGCCGGCTTCGAGGAGGAACACGTTGTGACCGGCTTTCACGAGGTCGTAGCAGGTCTCGCGGATGCAGTATTCGGTTGCGATACCGCTCACCAACACATTCTTCGTCAGGAAGTTGTTGAGCTCGATACCCTCTGCGTTGTGGCTCTCGAAACCGGAGTACTGCTCCTTCTTTGGATTGACGCCCTTGAAGAACATGTTGTTCCGGGACGGACGGTGATCTTCCAATTCCACGTTTTTGTAAAAGGCTTCGTGGATCTCGCCGCCATGGGTCTGCATCACGCAATGCGCCGGCCAGGGGCCGCCCTGCTCCTTGAACGAGCAATGGTTCACGGGGTGGTGGTCCATGACGTAGAGCACCTGGTCGTTCGGGTAGCGGTTGATGACGCGCACACTCTCGGCCACGGCTTTTTCCGCATTGGCGCAGGCCATGGTGCCGTCAATGAAATCGTAGAGCATGTCGACCACCACGTGCGTATAGCGCTCCTGCACACCAGATTCCTCTTCCTGCATCTTGTTGATCTGGTGGATGAGGCGGTTGATCAGGCGCATCTTCAGGTCGTACAGGTCGTCCGAGATGTCCACCTTGTAGTAGTGCGGGTTGATGATACGCGTCTGCGTCTCGTTGAAGGCGGCCAGGTTGGCCTTGTAGTAGTCGCGCTTCTCGTAGATCGTGCGCGGGTCCTCGATGATCTTCCCGTTCTCAAAAGAGAGCTCCTGCAGCTTCTTCCACGTGTAGGAACCCGCCGGGAAGGTCGTGTATTTCGTCTCATCGGCCTCGTCGGTGATGTGCAGCTCCTCGCCGGCCTCGATGATCTTCGAGAACGTGTCGCCGCGCAGGCAGGTGACATCGGCCTTGAACTTGCCGTCCTGGATGATGCGGTACGTCACCTGGAAGCCCGGATTGATGAGCTTCGCCTTGTCTTCGCTGCGCTTGAGGATGGGCTCGTCGTCCACCTGCACGAGCTTGTAGACATTGCCGAAACACGGATTGTGCTTGCTCGTGGCGATGGCGTCGCCCACGCCGTAACTGTCGATGGCCGCGCCCTGCTTCTCCAGGTCGGAGATAATGTATTCGTCGAGCGAGTTGGTCGCGAAAATCTTGCAGTTCTTCAGGCCCGCCGCGTCAAGCGCCTCGCGGCACTTCACGGAAAGGTAGGCGAGGTCGCCGCTGTCGAGGCGGACGCCGTAACCCTGCGGGTAGCTGTCGTCGATGCCGTTGGCCTTGAAGGCCTTGATGGCGTTCTTGATGCCGCATTTCAGCGTGTCGAAGGTGTCGATGAGCAGGATGAGGCCCTCACCCGTGTGCGTTTTGATGTAGGTGTCGAAAGCCTTGTACTCGCCCTCGATGGAACAGCCGAACGAAGTGGTGTAACTGTGCGCCATCGTGCCGCTGGAGGGAAAGCCGAATTCCACGCCGGCGAGGATGTTCGAAGAACTGGCGCAGCCGCCGATGAAGGCCGCCTTGGCGCCGTACTGCGCCGCCCAGGGACCGTGGGCGCGGCGGGAGCCGAATTCGCTGACCGGGTGCGAGGCGGCGCGCGTGACACGCGAAGCCTTCGTTGCAATGGCCATCTGGTGGTTCATGATGCAGAGCAGGGGCGTCTCGAGCACCTGCGCCTCGATGATCGGGCCGACGACCGTGATGATCGGTTCCTTCGGGAAAGCGATCTCACCTTCCTTCATGGCATAGACCTGGCCCGTGAACTTCATGTGGGCCAGATACTCGCGGAATTCGCGGTATTCTTCGCCTGGCAGGAACTGCTCGAAGAAGGAGATGTCTTCGCTGCCCAGGCCCGCGATCATCTGCATCGCTTCGCGCGTGCCGCTGACCACCGCCCAGTTGTTGTTGTCGGGCGCCTTGCGGAAGAACAGGTTGAAGACGGCGATTTTGTCCTTCATACCGTTCTCGTAGAAGGACTTGCCCATCGTATACTGGTATTTGTCAGAGCAATAGGAGATATTGAGCATCGTATCAGAAGTTTAAATTTTCAAGCAGGGAGAGTTCGGCCACTTTGCCCACGTCGTGCAGCTCCAGGCCCGGCATCACGGCGGCACGGATGGCGTGCGTGCGGCAAGCCGAGAGATAGAAGTCGACGATGCCGAACTTTTCGGGCCAGTCCTGCATCAGCGGGAAGATGGCCGGCGAGATATAGTGGATGCCGGAGAAGGCCAGGCGCGTGCAGCAATCCGGGTCAATGCCGGAATAGGGGCTGCGCACCTCGCCCGTGGCCAGGTTGGTCCAGCCCACGAGCAGACCCGCTTCGTCGAAGAGGAAATAGCGCTGCGTGGGGCGGTCGCTCACGAGGATGGTGGCCAGGTCGCCCGGACGGTGCTGTGCCCGGAACCAATCCAGGTCCAGGTTCGACAGGATGTCGACATTGTGCACCAGGAAGGGCGCGTCCCCCGCCAGCAGCGTTGCCGCATGGCGGATGCCGCCGCCCGTCTCGCGCAGCAGGTCGGTCTCATCGGAGAACGACACGTTCACGCCGAAATTGTCATGCGCCGCCACGAAATCGCGGATCTGGTCGGCGAAATGGTGGACGTTGATCACGATATCGTCGTAGCCGGCAGCCACCAGCTTGCGCATCACCCGCTCGAGCAGCGCCACACCGCCCACGGGCACGAGTGCCTTGGGCATGGTGTCGGTCAGGGGTTTGAGGCGCGTGCCGAGGCCGGCAGCGAAAACGAGGGCTTTCATGCTTAGAGTTCTTTCTCGATCTCGAGCTCCCGGTGCGTGATGCGCACGCGGATGCTGAATTTGGCCGCCAGGTGCTCGGCCAGGTGCTCGGCACAATAGACGGAGCGGTGCTGGCCGCCGGTGCAGCCGAAACTCACCATCAGGTGCGTGAACTTGCGTTCGATGAAGCGCTGCACGTGCGCGTCCACCAGCGCGTAGGCATGGTCCAGGAAGGTCAGGACGCCGCCGTCGTCTTCCATGAACTTGATGACTTCGGGATCCATGCCCGTAAAGTGCTTGTAGTGCTCGTACTTGCCCGGATTCTCCAGGCCGCGGCAGTCGAACACGTAGCCGCCGCCGTTGCCGCTGGCGTCGTTGGGGATGCCTTTCTTGTAGGCGAAGCTGAAGATGTCCACTTCGAGGCCGCGCTCCACGTTCATGTCGGAGAACTCCTTCAGGGAAGTGAGGTCACCCAGCAGTTTGTTCAGGTAGGGATATTCTTCGAAAGGCTCCTTGAGCAGCCGGCGCAGGTTCTCCATTGCGTAGGGCACGCTCTGCAGGAAGTGCGGTTTCTTCTCGAAGTAACCGCGGAAGCCGTAGGCGCCCAGCACCTGCAGGGTCCGGAAGAGGACGAAGTGGCGCAGCGTGCGCATGAAGTCGGCTTTGCTGATGGGCATATAGGGCTTCAGGGCGTCCAGGTAGGCGTCGATGAGCTCCATCTTGAATTCCTCGGAATACGCGGCCTTGGCCTGCCAGATGAACGAAGCTACGTCGTAATAGATCGGGCCCTTGCGGCCGCCCTGGAAATCGATGAAGTAGGGCTCGCCGTAGCGGATCATCACGTTGCGCGCCTGGAAGTCGCGGTAGAGGAAGGTGTCGGACATGCTGCGCATGAGCACGTCGGACATGGTCTTGAAATCCTTGTCGAGCTCGATCTCGCTGAATTCGAGGCCCGTGGCCTTCAGGAAACAGTACTTGAAATAGTTCTGGTCGAACGAGATCATGCGCTCGTCGAACTCCGGCTGCGGGAAGCAGACCGAGAAATCGAGGCCCTTCGCCCCCTCAAACTGAATTTTAGGTAAAGCGCGGATTGCCTTGAAGATAAGCGCTTTCTCAGCGGGAGAATAATTGCCTTTCTCACGGCCTTCCGCCACCAGGCTGAAGAGGGTGTCGTTGCCCAGGTCTTCCTGCAGGTAGCAGGAGAAGTCCCGGTTGTGGGCCAGGACGCGGGGCACATTGAGTCCCTGGGCAAGGAAGTGTTCGGCCATTTTCCAGAAGGCGATGTTCTCGGGCACGGAGGTGCCGCGGGCGCCGATCAGCGTGACGTCGTTGCCGGTAATGCGGAAATAGCGGCGGTTGCTGCCGGAAGAGGGGAGTTCCTCCATCTGACGGACAGGCTGGCCGGTATATTGTTCGAAGAGCGATTTGACAGGATCCATGGTTCTTGGTTTATCCTTCAAAGATAATTATTTTTCTTCAGCTTTCCAACCCACGGTCTGCACCAGGGTGATCTCCTGCGTCGGGGAGAGGCCCAGGGCTGCGGCCAGCGATTCCTTCGGCACCATGGCCCGGACGACGGTCGCCAGGCCTTCGGCGGCGCAGAACAGGTAGATATTCTGGGAGATGAAGCCCGTGTCGACGTAGATGGTCTCAACCAGGCCGCGGGGCGATTTTCCCGTCACCTTGGTAGTATCGGCCACAAAAGCTATTTCGGCGGCAGCGGTCCCCACATAGTCCTGGGCACCGGAAGCCGCGCGCAAATCTGCGTCGCTCACCTGTACCAGCTTATTGCCTTCCGGATCGAAGCGGAACGCTCCTTCTGGCAGCAGCACATAGAGTTCCGTCTCCTGCCGGTTGTGGGAAGAGGGGGCAGCACGGCGCTTCGACGTGATGAAGCCAAAGGCCATCCAGAGCATATCAGCGAGCAGTTGGAGGTCTGCCGTATCGTCCAGACGGAAGCGGCGCGGGCTGAAACTGCGCACGGAACGGCGTGCCCCAATAGCATCGCGCAGCGGCAAACCGCCGCTGCGCTGTGCTTCAGGAAGTCGGATGTCGCCCACGGCTTATCCGAGCTTCGGGCCGGCTGCCACGAGGGCTTTGCCTGCCTTGTTGTATTCGTATTTCTTGAAGTTCTTGATGAAACGGGCGGCCAGGTCTTTGGCTTTCTCGTCCCACTGCTTGGGATTGGCGTAGGTGTCGCGCGGATCGAGGATGGCGGGGTCGACACCTTTGAGCTTGGTCGGGATCTCGAAGTCGAAGTAAGGGATCTTCTTGGTCTTGGCCTTGTCGATGCTATGGTCGAGGATGGCGTCGATGATGCCGCGGGTATCCTTGATGGAGATGCGTTTGCCCGTGCCGTTCCAGCCGGTGTTCACCAGGTAGGCCTTGGCGCCGCTCTTCTTCATCTTCTTCACGAGTTCCTCGGCGTATTTGGTCGGATGGAGCTCCAGGAAGGCCTGGCCGAAGCAGGCGGAGAAGGTCGGGGTCGGCTCGGTGATGCCGCGCTCGGTACCGGCGAGCTTGGCGGTGAAGCCGCTCAGGAAGTAGTACTTCGTCTGCTCAGGGGTGAGGATGCTCACCGGCGGCAGCACGCCGAAAGCGTCGGCGCTCAGGAAGATCACCTGCTCGGCGGCAGGACCCTGGCTCTCCGGACGCACGATCTTCTCGATGTGGTAGATCGGGTAGGAAACGCGGGTGTTCTCGGTGACCTTCTTGTCGGCGAAGTCGATCTTGCCCTTCTTGTCTACGGTCACGTTCTCGAGGAGCGCGTCGCGGCGGATGGCGCCGTAGATATCCGGTTCAGCTTCCTTGTCGAGGTTGATCACCTTGGCATAGCAGCCGCCTTCGAGGTTGAACACGCCCTTGTTGTCCCAGCCGTGCTCGTCGTCGCCGATCAGGAGGCGTTTCGGGTCGGTGGAAAGGGTGGTCTTGCCGGTGCCGGAGAGGCCGAAGAAGATGGCGGTGTTTTCGCCGTTCATGTCGGTATTGGCCGAGCAGTGCATGGCGGCGATGCCCTTGAGCGGGAGGTAGTAGTTCATCATGGAGAACATGCCTTTCTTCATCTCGCCACCATACCAGGTGTTCAGGATCACCTGCTCACGGCTGGTCACGTTGAAGGCGACGCAGGTGTCGCTGCGCAGGCCGAGTTCTTTGTAGTTTTCGACTTTGGCCTTGGAAGCGCAGTAGACCACGAAGTCGGGCTCCTGGTCGAATTCCTTCTGGTTCTTCGGACGGATGAACATGTTGGTCACGAAGTGGGCCTGCCAGGCCACTTCCATGATGAAGCGGACCTTCATGCGGGTGTCGGCGTGGGTGCCGCAGAAGCCGTCGACGACGAACAGGCGTTTGCCGCTGAGCTGTTTCTGGGCCATCTTCTTCACTTCCTTCCACACTTTCTCGCTCATCTTGTGGTTATCGTTGGGGTAATCTTCGGTGGTCCACCAGATCTCGCCCGGAGCGCCTTCCTTCGTGGTCTTGTCGTAGACAATGTATTTGTCTTTGGGGCTGCGGCCGGTGAACACGCCGGTCATCACGTTGATGGCACCCAGTTCGGTGACGACGCCTTTGTCGAAACCTTCGAGGCCGGGTTTGGTTTCTTCGTTGTAGAGAACCTCATACGTGGGGTTGTAGAGCACCTCTTTCGTGCTCTTGATTCCGTACTGTTTCAGATCAATGCTGGGCATGGTATAGATGAATTAAAAAATATAGACTTTTTGATGTCGCAAAGATATTCTTTTTTATTCAAACAAAAAATCACTAATTTTGGTGACGCGTTAATTATGCAAAAATTGTGCTAAAAATGCAAGAGACGCTGAAGCGATATTGGGGATACGATGCATTCCGGCCGATGCAGGCTGAAATCATCAGTGAGGCGCTCGCGGGGAGAGATGTGCTGGCCATTCTGCCGACCGGCGGGGGCAAGAGCATCTGCTTCCAGGTGCCGGCCATGATGCGCGAGGGCATCTGCCTGGTCGTCTCGCCCCTGATCGCCCTGATGAAAGACCAGGTGCAGCATCTGCGCGACCGAGGCATCCCGGCCCTCGCCGTCTTTTCCGGTATGACCTACCGGGAGATCGACATCACGCTCGACAATGCCATCTACGGCGACTACAAGTTCCTCTACGTCTCGCCCGAAAGGCTCCGCACCCCGCTCTTCCAGGCGCGCCTCCAGCGCATGCACGTCAATTTCCTGGTGGTCGACGAGGCGCACTGTATCTCGCAGTGGGGCTACGACTTCCGCCCTGACTATCTGGAGATTGCGGCCATCCGCCAGCTCATCGGGCAGCAAGTTCCCGTCATCGCCCTGACCGCCACCGCGACCCCTGTCGTGGCGAAGGACATCCAGGAGAAGCTCGGCTTCCGGCGGGAGAATCTGCTCACAGGCGATTTCGCGCGCCCCAACCTTTCTTACATCTTCCGGAAGACCGACGACAAGATGGGCCAGCTGCTGAAGGTGTGCGAAAGTGTGGAAGGCAGCGGCATCGTCTACGTGGCGCGCCGCAAGAGCGCCGAAGACATCGCCGCCTTCCTCCGCAGCCGCAGCATCGCCGCCGAAGCCTACCACGCCGGCATGCCGCACGAAGCCCGCAACCGCGTGCAGGAAGCCTGGAAAACAGGGGAGGCCCGCCTCATCGTCTCGACCAATGCCTTCGGCATGGGCATCGATAAGCCCGACGTGCGGTTGGTCTGTCACTATGACATGCCCGATACCCTTGAAGGCTATTACCAGGAAGCCGGCCGGGCCGGGCGCGACGGGCTCAATGCTTTCGCCGTGCTGCTCTGGAACCGCAGCGACGTCGCCCGCCTGCGCCAGACCCTCCGCACAGCCTTTCCACCCCTCGACTCCATCCGCGAGATCTACCAGCAGGTGTGCAGCTACCTGGGCTTCGCTTACGAGGAGGGGAAGGACGCCTGCGTGAAGTTCGAGGTCGAGAAATTCGCCCGCCGCTTCCACGTGCCTGCCAGCACCGCCTGGTACGCCGTCAAATACCTCGAGACCGCCGGCTACTGGACCCTCAGCGAGACGCTGCAGATCCCGGCGAAGATCCAGTTTGCCGTGGGCCGCGACGAGCTCTACCGCATCCAGCTGGGCAACGCCGACACCGACCGCTTCGTGAAGCTGCTGCTGCGCATGTACACCGGCCTGTTTACCGAATATGTCCCTGTGGACACCGCCAAAATCGCCCAGGCAGGGCGTTACGCGCCCGCCGTCGTGGAAGAGAAGCTCCGCGAGCTCTCGCGCCGCCAGATCCTCAAATACATCCCGTCCATCAATGCGCCGATGCTCACGCTGCATACGGAGCGCCTGGTCCCGAAGAACCTGCGCCTCCCGCAGCAGGACTGGGACGAACGCGTGCAGCGCCGCACCGAACGCCTCGACGCTTTTGTCGAAGTGGTGGAAAACGACACGGAATGCCGCTGCACGCAGATGTACCGCTACTTCGGGCAGCCCGACACGAAGCCCTGCGGAAAATGCGACGTCTGCCGCTTGCAAAATCCATGAGAATAACTTATCTTTGAGCCTCGATAATTAGAAAAACCATTCTAAATCGAGTCTCAATAATGAAAAGAGTCTTTACCCTGATCGCTGCCTTCGCCATTGGCGCGGGCATTTTTGCATCTGCCCAGCAGATGCCGCCGATCCCGGTCGATCCGCAGGTGCGCATCGGCCAGCTTGAAAACGGACTGACCTACTACATCCGGCACAATGAGGAGCCGAAGGGGCAGGCCAACTTCTACATCGCCCAGAAAGTAGGTTCGATCCTCGAAGATGAGTCGCAGCGCGGCCTGGCCCACTTCCTCGAGCACATGTGCTTCAACGGCACCGAACATTTCCCCGGCAACGGCGTGGTGAAATACTGCGAGAGCATCGGCGTGAAATTCGGCGCGGACCTGAATGCCTATACCAGCATCGACGAGACCGTTTATAATATTGACAACGTTCCGGTGGAGAAAGTTCCCTCGGCCGTTGATTCCTGCCTCTGGATCCTGCACGACTGGGCCGACGGCCTGCTGCTGACCGACGAGGACATCGACGGTGAGCGCGGCGTGATCCACGAGGAGTGGCGCAGCCGCCAGAACGCGCAGATGCGTCTGTACGAAAAGATCCTGCCGGCCATCTATCCGAACAACAAGTATGCGGAACGCATGCCGATCGGTCTGATGGAGGTCGTGGACAATTTCCCGTACCAGGTGCTGCGCGACTACTATGAGAAATGGTATCGCCCCGACAACCAGGGTATCGTGGTGGTCGGCGACATCGACGTGGACGAGGTGGAAGCCAAGATCAAAGACATCTTCGGTCCCATCAAGATGCCGGAGAACCCCGCTGAGCGCTACTACGTGCCGGTCGAGGACAACGACGAGACCATCGTCTGCCTGGCCACCGACAAGGAATTCCCGTATGCCCAGAGCTTCCTCTTCTGGAAGCACGAGGCCTACCCCGATGCGATGAAGGGCGATATGAACTACCTGATCTTCAAGTACGTCATGGGTATGGCCGACATCATGCTCAACCAGCGTCTCGAAGAATTCACCCAGCTGCCGGAGCCGCCGTTCATGATGGCCCAGTTCGGCGCTGACGAGGAATTCTTCATCGCCAAGACCGTGAAGAGCTACATGGGCATCACGGTCTGCGACGAGACCAAGCTCGAGAACGCCATCGCCACGCTGTGGCGCGAAATCCTGCGTGCCAAACGCAACGGCTTCACCGCCAGCGAATATGAGCGCGCCCGCGCCGAGTACCTGAGCCAGGTCGAATCGGATTACAACGCCCGCGAGAAGAAGAGCAGCGGCGCGTACTGCAGAGAGTATGTGCGCCACTTCATCGACCGCGAGCCGATCATGGGCATCGAGAACCAGTTCGCCCTCTCGCAGCAGCTCTGCCCGAACATCCCCGTGGATGTGGTCAACCAGATCTTCGGCCAGATGGTGGAAGAAGGCAAGAACATCGTGCTGGCCTGCATGCTTCCGGAGAAAGAAGGCGTGACCTATCCCACCGAAGCGCAGATGAAGCAAATGCTCGCCGACGTGGCCGCCGAGGAGATTGCCCCGTATGAGGACAAGGTGTCCGACGAGCCGCTGATGCCCGTCCTTCCGAAGGCCGGCAAGGTAAAGAAGACCCAGGCCGGTCCGTTCGGCTATGTCAAATATACGCTCTCGAACGGTGCCACCGTGTATGTGAAGACCACGGACTTCAACAAAGACCAGATCCTGCTGCGCGCCTTCAGCGAAGGCGGACAGTCGCAGTACTCGCTCGACGAAGCGCTCAACCTCAAGAACATCGACCTGATCAGCGAGGGCGGCGTGGGCAACTTCAGCTCCACGGCCCTGACCAAGGTCCTGGCCGGCAAGCAGGTGAGCGCCTATCCGTACATCGGCCAATATGAAGAAGGTGTCCGGGCCAGCTCCACGCCGAAAGACTTCGAGACGATGCTGCAGCTGGTACACCTGTACTTCACGGCCCAGCGCACCGACTACGATGCCTTCAAGTCGTGGCAGAACAAGATGCGCGCCCAGCTCCTGAACCAGGAAGCCCAGCCCATGACGGCCCTGCAGGATTCGCTGACCAGCGTCCTGTACAACGACAATCCGCTCACCACCCGCATGAAAGCCGCCGAAGTGGACAACGTGGACTATGACCGCATCATGCAGATCGGCCGCGAACGTTTCGCCAATGCCGCCGACTTCACCTTCGTCATCACCGGTGCCTTCGACGAGGCCACGATGCTGCCGATGGTCGAGCAGTACATTGCTTCGCTGCCTTCGAAGGGCAAGCCCGAAAAGGCACGCTCCCTGAACCTGTCTTTCGCCACGGGTGAGAACGACGTCGTCTTCGCCAAGGAGATGGAGGTCCCGATGGCCGTGGTCGTGTACATGGAGACCGCCAAGGGTGTGTACAACCTGAAGAACGACCTGACGCTCGATATCGCCAGCCAGATCCTCGACATCATCTACACCGAGGAGATCCGTGAGAAGGAAGGCGGTACCTACGGCGTGAGCACGGCGGGTGGCTACAGATATTCGTATCCGCCGGAAACCCAGTCGTATGTCCAGATTGTATACCAGACCAACCCCGAGGAATACGCACGCCTGAACAAGCGCATCGAGGAGCTCCTCGCTGACTTCGCCCAGAACGGTCCTTCCGAGGAAAACCTGGCCAAGGTGAAAGACTACATGCACAAGAAATATCAGGAGAATCTCCGCGAGAACAGCTTCTACAACGGTGTCCTCACGGGCTATCTGAAGTACGGCGTCGACCAGATGACCGACTACCTGAAGGTGCTGGATTCCATCACCGCCCAGGATGTGGCCCAGGCCGTGCGCGAGATCCTGGCGCAGAACAACCAGGCCCGCGTGATCATGTATGGTGAAACCAAGTAACGCACAGAGACTATGAGCCAGCTTCACATCATCGACCATCCCATGATCCAGCACAAACTGAGCATCATGCGTGACATCCACACCGGTTCCAAGGACTTCCGTCAGCTGCTGACCGAAATCTCGCTGCTGATGGGCTACGAGGTCACCCGTGACCTTCCGCTCGAGCCCGTTGAAATTGAAACCCCCATGCGCAAGATGACCGCCCGTGTCATCTCGGGCAAGAAGCTCGCCATCGTGCCGATCCTGCGTGCAGGACTCGGCATGGTGGACGGCCTTCTGACCCTGCTGCCCGTCGCAAAGGTGGGCCACATCGGCCTGTACCGCGACGAGACGACGCACCTGCCGGTTTCCTACTACTGCAAGATGCCGATTGACATCGACCAGCGCCTGGTCATCGTGACCGACCCGATGCTCGCCACCGGCGGCAGCTCGTCCGACGCGCTGACGATGCTCAAGGAGAACTACGGCTGCACGCACCTGCGCCTGATGTGCCTGGTGGCTGCTCCGGAGGGCGTGAAGAAGTTGCAGAAGGATCATCCGGACGTGGACATCTACACGGCAGCCCTCGACGAAGAATTAAACAGCGACGCCTACATCCTCCCTGGTCTCGGTGATGCCGGCGACCGTATTTTCGGTACAAAATAATGATTTGGTTATATCTCCTGACTGCAGCCCCGCTGGCCCTGTTCATCGTCTATTTGCTGGTGATGGACTCTTTCAAGTTGACCAAATGGCCCACGCTGGTGTTCAGCATCGGCGCGGGTTTGGTCATGTATGTCGTATCCTGGCTGATCTGCCGCATTCCGGCGATTGGCGAGAGCAAATTGCTGGTGTCGGTCGTAGAGGAATTGTGCAAGGGCGCGATCCTCTATCTGTTGATCAACCGGCACAAAGTGGGGCTGCTGGGAGATGCAACCATCTACGGTTCGGCCATCGGTGCCGGTTTCGGCCTGATGTCCAATATTTTCCATCTCCATCATCTGCTGGCTGTCGGCGGTGGTGTGAATGTATGGCACACGATTTTCCTGGGCTTCGAAGCTGCGGTGATGCACATCGGCTGTACGTCGCTGCTGGCCATGGCCCTGATGATGGTGCACCAGGGCAAGTTCGGCAGCAGCCGCCGTGCCAAGGTCCTGGGCTCGGTGATCAGTTTCGCAATCACCATCCTGGTCCATTACGTGCATGCGCTTGAGCCTATCAATCCGCTCATTCTGACTGCGTTGCTGGTGGCTTACTATTTCATCAGCAAGCGTTCGCTTTTCAAGAAGAACAGCAAGTTTGTGCACGAGTGGCTCGACGAGGGCATCAACAACGAGATCAATCTGTTGGGTGCGCTCAAGCGGGGCGAATTTGCGGGGACGCGGGCAGGGGAGTACATGCTGACCCTGAAGGAGCGTTTCGATCCGGAGGTCTTCTTCGACATGTATTGTTACGTACAGAATTATCTTGAGTTGTCGATCGCGGCCCGCAGCAATCTGATCCTGAAAGAGGCAGGCATCGAGCCGGTGCATGATCCGGAAAATCAGGAGCGTCTGGTCGAGATGCGGACGCTGCGCAAGCGCATCGGTCCCACTGCGGAGACCGCGCTGCAGCCCATCGTCGACCGCAGTCAGGTCAATCAGTGGGCGCTTTCCAGCCTGATCTAACCTTCTTCCCTCATTCCGGGCTTGACCCGGAATCCCGAAGGGAATGCGCAGCAAAGCGAGCACAATCTCCGTTATGAAAATGGGATCGCTAATCAGCGATCCCATTCGATTTTGGAGCCACGGCTCTGTTCGCCGGTGATGCGGGCACCCAGATCCTTCACGCGAAGGGTGGAGGCGCCGGAGAGCTCATAGTCCAGCCGTTCGGTGACGGTCAGCCGGGCTTTTGACGCGCCGGAGAGATCCACATCTGCACGGGCCGTTTCGCCGTTGGACGTGAAGCTGGTCGCGCCGGACTGTCCCAGTTGCAGGCTTCCGGTCTTACCGTTCATCTTCATCTTCGAAGAGCCGCTCAGGTCAATGTCTGCGTTCTGGAAGTCGCCCGTGAAGTCGCAGTTGGAAGCGCCGGAGCAACCGAGACGGAGCCGTTCGGCGCTGCCGGTCAGATCGAGCTTGGAAGCGCCCGACACGTCGACATGGATCGCCTTGAAATCGGCCTGCATCTCGACCCTGGAAGCACCGCTGAGCCCGATGGAAAGGCTGCCTTTGCCCTCTGCTGCCATTGATTTGAGCCGGCTGGCGCCGCTCAGGTCGATGAACATCTCCTCGCTGCCCAGTTGCTGCTGGCCCGTGACTTCCATGCGGGAAGCGCCGGAGAGCGACAGGGCGTGCAGTTTCGGCATGCGCACCGTGGCCTGGAGCGGATCTTTCAGGTCGCTCAGCTTGCGCTGGACATCTTTCGGCAGCTTGCTCAGCCCGATGTGGACTTTATGGCTGCTGCACGTAACCTTCAGATAGGGCTGGATGAAGTCGGGGACGGTGACGTCGACGGTCCAGTCGTCCGAGAAAGTGAAGTCCACCCGGAAGGCGTTGGATACGGCCAGCGCCGTGAAATCTTCGAAGTTGTAATGGTGGGAGTAGGTGTTCTTGACCGGATTTTCGCCGGCAAAGGCGAAGGAAATCGTGGCTACGAGTGCCAACAGAAGAAGGAAAGTCTTTTTCATCGTGTTATGTTTTTATTCATTATATATTCCAATCGTTCCGGAGGCGTTCCGCTCCGTCGAGCAGTTCTCCGTAGTATTGTTTGAGAACTTTGACCTTTTCGCGGGCCGGCATGTCGTCGGGGAGCTGGTCGTAGAGGGGAATCGTCTCTTCGGTCAGCGCCGAGAGACTCTCAGCCCATTCGTCCGCTTCCGTGGCGCCGGTCCGGGCCAGTTGCTCATAGTAATGGCCGACCTGGTCGAGATAGGCGCAATAGACGGCTTCGGGCGTATGCGCGCCCAGGAAGTGCCGGTTTCCGGCCGGAATCAGGACGAAGCAGAGGATGGCGGCAGCTGCAGCAGCGGCCAGGGCCGTCACGCGGAACGCGGGGCGTTTGTACCAGGGACGCACGGCAGCGAGTTTCGCCTGAAAGCGTTCTTCGTGCCCGGCGGGCAGTTCATAGAGGTCAAATCTGTTTTCCATCTTTTTCCAGGATTTTGATCAGGCGCTGTTTTCCGCGCAGGAAATGCGAGCGCAAGGTGGCCGGTTTCATGCCGGTATATTGGGCGATCTCATCGTAGTCCAGGCCTTCGGCCAGCGTCAGGGTCAGGACGAGACGGACGGGATCGGGGAGTTGCTGCAGGGCAGCGAGGATGCGGGCGGCGGAAACTTCTGCTGGGATCTCCGGTTCTTCCGGCGCGCTGTCTGCCGCGTCGCGGGCGTATTCTTCGAGGAAGAGGGTTTCGCGCTTGCGCTGCCGCAGCCGGTCAATCGACGCGCGGATGCAGGTGCGGGCGAGCCAGGCGGAAACCTGGGCTTCTTTCATCGGCCGCCAGGGCATGGACACGAATTTAAGGATGGTATCCTGCATCACTTCCTCAGCGTCTTCCGGATTGAGGACGATGCGGTAGCTCATATTATAGAGCCGCCGGCTGTGCGCCTGATAAAACGATGTGGTCTCTTTTCGTGTCATTCTGCCTATAAAACGAAATATCTTCGCCGTTGTTGCAGTTTCTGCGAAAAAAGATTGCCTAGAGCGGATAAACGAGGTTAACGATCAGAATGTTGGCGGCCAGGATGATGAGGTTCATCGGGATGCCGATTTTCATAAAGTCGGAGAAGCGGTAGCCGCCCGGACCATAAACCAGCAGGTGCGTCGGCGAACCGATGGGTGTGGCGAAACTCGAGGAAACGGCAATCATCAGCGAAATCATGAACGGCATGGGATCGCAGCCCATGGTCACCGCCGCATGATAGACGATGGGGAAGAAGATGGCGCCCGCTGCTGTGTTCGAGATAAACTCTGTCACGAACGTCGCGGTCAGGCTCATCATAATCATCACCACCAACGGCTTCCCGTTGCACAGATGCATGATGTTGTTGGCCAGCACCTCCGCCACACCTGTTTTCTGGATCGCGGTTCCGATCACCACGCTGCCCGCAAAAATCATCAGCACGCTCCAGTCAATGGACTGCATGGCCTGCTTGGGCGTACAGCAACGAAAGATCAGCATCGCGGCAGCCGCCACGACGGCGCTCTGCAAGAGCGACATCACCTTGAGCGACGACAGCAGGATCATTCCCAGCATGATGAGTGCGGAGATAGCGGTCTTGACGCCAACTTCCGGTTGCACCGCTTCGGCGGCAGCGGCATCTTTTGTCTCGTCTTCCCGGCTCTCGCGGACCGGCAGGAGCCGGCGCATCGCCAGCGTGGCCAGGATGCCCACCGCCAGGCAGAACAGGCCAGGCAGCGTCGGCGAGAAAAAGCCGAGGTGCTGCCCGGTGTTCTGGGCGTAGAGGCCCGCGATAATCATGTTGGGCGGCGTACCGATGAGGGTGCAAATGCCACCCATGCCCGCCGCATAGCTGAGCGGAATCAGCAGCTTGGAAGGCGCCATGCCGAGTTTCTTCGCCCAGTCCTTGACGATCTGCACAAACAACGCCACGACGGTCGTATTGCTGAGCAGGGTGCTCAGGGCGGCCACCGGCGCCATCAGCCGCACGATGGCGGCCGGGTAACTCTTCGGCGTGCCCAGAAAATGATCCATGATCCAGCGGATGGCTCCGGTATGGATCAGGCCGGCGACGACGATGAACAGGACACCGACCAGAACGACGGAATCGGACGAAAAGCCCGCCAGATCTTCCTTCTGGTCGAGGATGCCGCTCAGGCCCAGTACGGCCATGGCCCCCAGAAAGGCGATATCTTCGGGAATCTTGGTAAACAGGAGAACCAGGAACAGGATGACGACCGTGGCGATGGTGATCCAGCCCGGTAGCGACAATCCCAGAAATACAATGCTGTCCATTATTGTAGCGGGAACATTTGATTAACGATCAGAAGATTGGCTGTTAGTATGATCAGGTTCATGGGGATACCGATCCGCAGGAAATCGCTGAAACGGTAGCCGCCCGGGCCATAGACCAGCAGATGTGTCGGGGAACCGATGGGCGTGGCGAAACTCGACGAGACCGCCACCATCAGCGCGATCAGGAACGGGTAGGGATCGCAGCCCATGGACACCGCCGCATGATACACGATGGGGAAGAAGATGGCGCCCGCCGCCGTATTGGAGATGAACTCCGTGACGAAGGTGGCTGTCAGGCACATCATCGTCATCACCAGCAGCGGCTTGCCGCCGCAAAGGTCCATGACGCCGTCGGCCAGGATGGAAGCAATACCCGTTTTTTCGATGGCATTGCCGATGACCACACTGCCGGCGAATACCATCAGGATGTTCCAGTTGATAGACCGCATCGCCTGGGCAGGCGAGCAACAGCAGAACAAGAGCATGGCACCGGCCGCCAGGACGGCACTTTGCAGCAAAGTCAGCACATTGAACGAAGAAAGCGCCACCATGGCAACGAGGATCAGGGTGGAGATCGCCGTCTTCACGCCGTATTCCGGAATCACGTCGGACGCATCGGAGAACTGCAGTCCCGGGATCGTGTCTTTCCGGGAAGATCGCGAGGAACACTCCAGCAACAGAGAGTCACCGACATGCAGCCGGATGTTGCGCGGACTCTGCTTGATCTGCTTGCCCTGCCGGGCGACGGCCACGAGCGACATCTGATAATCCCGTTCCAGGGTCGTCTGGGAGATGGGCTTCCGGGTCAGCTCGCAATTGCGCTGCACATAGGCCATGCGAAGCCTCCGGTGCCGGTCCAGTTCATCGACGGAAAAGACGGGATGGTCGGCATTGACCAGTCCCTTTTGGGCCCGCATGGCGATGATGTTGTTGATCATTCCGGCATAGACCAGCCGGTCGCCGCCCATGATGGGTTCATCGGACGGAACGGGGGAGAGGATCTCCCGGTCGAAGCGGATGAGTTCGATCAAATGGCTGCCGGGGACCCCGTTAAGTCCGGCTTGCTCGACCGTTTCTCCGATGTGCGGGTTGTCAGCAGGAACCAGAAGCTCAACCGTATACTCGGAGGGCTGGGAGAACGCTTCTTCCGGTGACTGCCGTTCAGGCAGCAGCCGGCGCATGGCCAAGACGGAAATAATCCCTACGATCAGGCAGACAAGGCCGGGAATCAGCGTGGCAAAGAAGTCCATGACCCGACCGGTTTCCTGCGCATACAGGCCCGAAATAATCAGGTTGGGCGGCGTACCGATCAGGGTACATACGCCACCCATGCCCGAGGCGTAACTCAGGGGAATGAGCAGTTTGGAAGGCTTGATGCCGAGTTTGTCCGCCCATTGCTTGACGACCTGCACGAAAAGGGCCACGACGGTCGTGTTGCTCAGGACGCTGCTGAGCGTTGCCACAATGGCCATCAGCCGCACGATGGCGACCGGATAGCTCTTGGGCGTGCCCAGGAAAGTGGCCATGATCCATTTCACGACACCGGTATGAATAAGGCCGGCCACCACGACAAAAAGGACGGCGACCACGACGACGGAGGAGGCAGAGAAGCCCGACAAGGCTTCTTTTTCCGTCAGGACGCCGGTGAGGCCGAGAATGGAGATGGCCACGAGAAAAGCGATGTCTTCCGGTATGGGGGTCAGCAACAGGACCAGAAACAGGCCCACGACGGTGACGATGGTAATCCACGCCGCGAGGCTCAAACCCAGAAATACAGCGGTTTCCAACATGGCTATCTACTTTTTGACGAGCGAGACAACATTTTCAACATGCGTGGTGTGGGGGAACATGTCGACGGGCTGCACGTGCACGATGTCATAGTGCGGCGCGAAAACGGCCAGGTCGCGGGCCTGTGTGGCCGGGTTGCAGCTCACGTAGACCATGCGCTTGGGGGCGCAGGCCAGCAGCACCTGCGCCACATCGGGATGGATGCCCGCCCGCGGCGGATCGAGTACCACGACGTCAGGGCGGCCGTTGGCGGCGATGAAATCGGCGTTGAGCACGTCTTTCATGTCACCGGCGTAAAAGACCGCGTTGTCAATCCCGTTTTCCCGCGCATTGACCTTCGCATCTTCGATGGCCTCGGGCACGTATTCGATGCCGACAACCTTGCGGGCGAGGGCGGAGAGGAAGAGCGCGATGGTGCCGGTTCCCGTGTAGAGGTCGTAGATGACGGGCTTTTCGTCCGCCGGGATGCCTTCCCGCACGAAGTCGCGCACTACGGAGTAGAGGCGGCAGGCCTGCGCGGAGTTGGTCTGGTAGAACGACTTGGGGCCGATCTTGAAGCGGAGGTTTTCCATCTGCTCGTAGATGGCCTCTGCGCCGCTGTACAAGGTGCAGGGAAGGTCGCCGAAGGTATCGTTGGCCTTGGGATTGATCACATAATAGAGCGACGTGATGGCGGGGAAGCGGGTGCGGATGGCTTCCAGCAGCGCTTCGCGGGCTGGCCGAGCCGCTTCGCCCTGCGCCTCGCCGCCAAAACAAACGACCAGCATCACCTCGCCGGTCGACGTGGTCCGGACCGTCAGTGTGCGCAGGAAACCATGGTTCTCGCGCAGGTCGTAGAAAGCCAGGCCGTGGTCGATCGCATATTGCTTGACGAAGAGGCGGATGGCGTTGGAGGGTTCGCGCTGCAGATGGCATTCCTGGATGTCGAGCACCTTATCGAAAAAGCCGCTCACATGGAAGCCCAGGCCCAGCCGATCCACTTCATCGAGCGTCGACCAGTCTTCGCCCGGCAGCAGCCAGCGGCGGTTGGAGAAGGTGAACTCCAACTTGTTGCGATAGTGGTCCGTGTGTTCGGAGCCCAGGATGGGGGAGACCTCGGGCAACTGCAGGTGGCCGATGCGGGTGAGCTGATCCACAACCTGCTGCTGCTTGAACGCCGTCTGCATGGCGTAGGGGAGCGTCTGCCAGGTGCAGCCGCCACAAGTGCCGAAATGGGCGCAGAAAGGGGAGAGGCGGTGGGGGGAAGGGGACTTCATCCGAACGATGAATCCCTGGGAGTAGCCGCTGCGGACCTTGTTGATCTGTACGTCCACCACGTCACCGGGAATACCCTGTTTTACGAATACCACTTTTCCGTCCACATGGGCGAGTCCGCTGCCTTCCGCGGCGGTCGCCTCGACGGTAATGTCCTCCAGATAGGGTTTCTTCTTGCGGGCCATTTCGATTCTGAAAATTTTAACAAAGATACGGAAACTATTTCGTATATTTGAAGGAATAATCACGCTTGTTAGTCATGAAACGGACTGTCACCCTGATCCTGGCCCTGTTCCTGCTGTTGCCGCTGGCGAGCGCCCAGGAGCCGGTTTCCTTCCTGCAACTCGTGGGCAAGGTGCTCGACGGAGCGACCGGGAAGCCGCTGCACTATGCATCGGTCAATCTCTCCGGCACGAACGTGTCCAACGTAACCAATTCGGAGGGCGTGTTTACGCTCAAGGTCAGCACAGCCACGCCGCCGACTCTGCTGGTGACCGTCAGCCACCTGAGCTATGCCACGGCCACGCTGAAAGTGGCTGATTTTCAAGGGAGAAATCTGGATAAACCCCTGGAAATCAAGTTGTATCCCATCTCGCTTTCCCTCAGTCCTGCCCTGATCCGGGCCCATGACCCGGAACAACTGATGCTGGCCGCACTGTTCCGCATCAAGCAGAATTATCCCGAAGAGCACGTGGGCATGACCGCGTTTTACCGGGAGATGGTCCGGAAGGGAAATACGAAGTATCTCACTATGAATGAAGCTGTTGTGGATATCGATAAGGCGCCGTACACCGGCTTCCAGAACGACCGCATCGGCATCTACAAGGGCCGTGGCAGCCAGAATTACGATTCGTCGGACACGCTGTTTATCAAGTATCAGGGCGGCGTGACGACCATCCTGGAGATCGACCAGGCGAAAAATCCGTTCGCGAATGTGAATATGGCTGATATCCAGCAATATTACGATTTCACGATGGACGGCGTGGAATACCTGGACGACCGGATGTTCTATGTGGTGTCGTTCAACCAGAAACCGTATCTCGACCAGATTCTGATGCGCGGCCGGGCGTTCATCGACAGCGAGAGCCTGGCATTCGGCCGCGTGGAGCTCAACATGAACGTGGAGGGCCGGGAAGACGCCGTGAACATTTTTATCCTCAAAAAACCGCAGGATACGCGCTTTGAAGTCGAGAGCGCCCAATACACGATCAATTACAAATTGCTGGAAGACGGGAAGTGGTATTACGATTACGCCCGTATGGAGATGAAATTCGCGACGCGGAAGAAACGTTCGCTGTTCAAGCATCATTATACGGTGATGTCGGAGATTGCCGTGACCGATCATCTGCCGGCACCGCGAAAAATTGAAGGAGAAGCTCGGATGCGTTTCCGTGACCAGCTCACGGAGAAAGTATCGGCGTTTACCGATGCGAATTTCTGGGAAGGCTACAACGTTATCGAACCGGACGCCCAGATTGAAGCCATCATACGCAAGATCGTCCGACAGCTCAAAAAACACAACCTGGAATAGATATCGTGACGCCTTCCCGGTTTTTACACAATTTATATTATGTTAAGTAATCCCCGTCATTCCGGGCTTGACCCGGAATCTCAGATACCACTGGTTCCCCTTCCCGAACGGATGCGTCCTCGGACGCTGGACCAATATGTCGGCCAGGAGCACCTGGTTGGTCCGGGTGCCGTACTGCGGAAAATGATCGAGACCGGCAATATTTCCTCGTTCATTCTCTGGGGCCCGCCCGGTGTTGGCAAAACCACGCTGGCACGGATCATCGCCAACCAGCTACAGCGTGAATTTTTCACGCTGAGCGCTATAAGTTCCGGTGTCAAGGATGTACGGGAAGTCATTGACAAGGCCAAATCCGGACGTATGTTCGCCACGGCAGGCGCTCCTGTCCTCTTCATCGACGAGATTCACCGCTTCAACAAAGCGCAGCAGGATGCCTTGCTGGGTGCCGTGGAAAGCGGCCTGATCGTGCTGATCGGCGCCACGACCGAGAATCCCTCATTCGAGGTGATCACTCCCCTTCTGTCCCGCTGTCAGGTATATGTGCTTAAGAGTCTGGAAGTTAAAGACTTGGATGTTATTCTTCAACGGGCTTTGACCGAAGATGTCTATCTGAAAGAAAGGCAGATCGAAGTCCTTGAAAAAGAGGCACTTTTCCGTTTCAGCGGCGGCGATGGCCGCAAGTTGCTGAATATCCTTGAGATCATCGTCCAGTCTTTCCCGCCGGATGCCAAGATTGTTATTGACAATCAAACGGTTACGGATCGCCTGCAGGAAAATGTCGCGCTCTACGACAAGAACGGCGAGCAGCACTACGACATCATTTCCGCCTTTATCAAGAGCATGCGCGGCAGCGACCCCAACGGCGCCATCTACTGGATGGCCCGGATGCTGGCCGGTGGCGAGGATCCCCTTTTCATCGCGCGCCGCATGCTGATCCTGGCCTCCGAGGACGTGGGCCTGGCCAATCCCAACGCCGCGCTGCTGGCCGAGGCCTGCTTCAACGCCGTCCACCAGGTCGGCATGCCGGAAGCCCGCATCATCCTGGCCGAGACCTGCATCTATCTGGCAACCTCGCCCAAGAGTAATGCCTCCTATCTCGCTATTGATGAGGCACTTGCCATGGTCAATAGCACGAACGACGCCCCTCCGGTCCCCCTGCATCTGCGCAACGCCCCTACCCAACTCATGAAGGAACTGGGCTACCACCAGAACTACAAGTACGCACACGACTACGACGGCAATTTCGTCGACCAGGAGTTCCTGCCCGACGCTCTTTGCGGCCACAAGTTCTACGATCCAGGCTACAACGCCCGCGAATCGGAGATTCGCAGGCGTCTGCAGTCACTGTGGAAAAAGTATAACTACTGATCTATCTCTTGTGCGCTTTCCGGCGGCGCTTCTTGCTCTTGTTGCTGAAGACGACGGCGGCGATGATGGCCAGCAGGGCCAGCACGATGATGACATAGGTCATGCTGCTGGCATTGTCACCCTTGACACGCGACCACATGGCCAGGAGCTTGTCGGTATCCTTGCCCCAGTCGTGTTCCAGCGCACAGCGCTCAATCACGGCTCTGTCGGGATACAGCATCGGATCGACACAGACGCTGTCTGCGCCCGGGAAGAAATAGCTCACGTCGATCGGATCCAGTTCCTCGTCGATCTGCGATTCCAGCACCTCGATGGCGCCATTGGCGGAAACATAGCCCGTCTCCTCCATGTTGCGGATGGCAATGTCGGGACGGCACATGAAGTCGATGAAATAGGTAGCAGCCTTGACATTCTTTGCGTACTTCGGAATCACCCAGCCGTCGAACCAGACGGTACTTCCCTCCTCCGGCACGATATAATCGAGCGAGACGCCCACTTCGGCGGCCTCGTCCCGGGCCCAGACCGCATCACCGCTCCAGTTGAGCGAGATCACGCCGCGGCCCTTGGTCATCTGTTCCTTGCCGAAATCGGCCTCCCAGCCCAGGACACCGTCTTTCACCTGCTTGAGGTAGTTCTCGACAGCGGCGATCGATTCGTCTGAAGAATCATGCATCAGATCGTCGAGCGTCACGGTTCCTTCTTTCAACTCTTTCTGCTTGAGATAGATGAGCACTGGTCCATAAACGTCGCGCGGCGCGTCCTTGATCAGGATACGGCCCGAAAACTTCGGGTTGCGAATCACGTCCCAGGTGCTGGCTTCCTCGGCCGTCACTTCCTCCGTGTTGTAGAGGATGCCAGTCGTACCCCACATGTAGGGCACGGAATAGTCGTTCGCATCGATGGCCGGGTTGATACTGTGGAACATCTGTTGCATGAACGGCGAACGGTTCAGCGCGATATAGTTGATCTCCTGCGGGATGGAGGCAAAATCCAGGGGAAGGATGAGCCCGTCGTTGAGCATGCGCTCGATGATGTAGTCGGACGGACAGACGACGTCGTAGTCTTCATGACCCTTCTCGATCTTCGACAGCATGGTTTCGTTCACGTCGAAAGTCTGGTATACCACCGTGATGTCTTCGCCGGTCTGTGCCTTGTACCATTGTTCGAAATCAGGCAGGACGGACTCGTCGATATAATCGGACCAGTTGTACACTTTCAGGATCTGCTCGCGGTTGCCGCCGCACGACAGCAGGACGGCCGAAAACGCCGCCAGGATCAGGAATTTCTTCATTTCTTGTCTAATAGAGCTTGTTGTTTGGATTGACGGATATTAATGACGAGCAGCACGACCAGGATGATCAGGAAGATGATGCTCATGAGCGGTTTCAGCTCGGGCGTCAGGCCGCCCTTGCGTGCGTCCGCATAGATATAGGTCGAGAGCGTATCGAGGCCGATGGTGCCGCGAGTAAAGAAGGTCACGGCGAAATCGTCGAGGCTCATGGTGAACGAGAGAATGAAGCCCGAGACCATGCCGGGCCGCAGTGCGGGCACGAGCACCTTGCGCAGGGCCTGCGAGGGCGTGGCCCCCAGGTCGAGGGCGGCTTCATAGATGTTGGGGTTCATCTGGCGGAGCTTCGGCATCACATTCAGCACGACGTACGGCGTACAGAAGGTGATATGCGCCAGGATAACGGTCATGTAACCCTGCGAGATGCCCAGGAACACGAACAGCAGGAACAACGACACACCGGTGATGATGTCGGGGTTGATCATCGGGATGTTGTTCAGGAAAGTCATCGTGCGCCGCTTGCGGCCGCGCAGGTGGAAGATGCCGATGGCGGCGATCGTGCCCAGCATGGTGGCGACGATGGAGGCGGCCAGGGCAATCAGCAGCGTGTTCTTCACGGCGGAGAGCAGTCCCGAAGCGTTCTGCATGCTGCCGGTGAAGAGATTCTTGTATAGCTGCAGCGAGAATCCCGTCCAGTTACCGAGCGACTTGGCTTCGGTGAACGAGAAGATCACGATGAAGGCGATGGGCGCGTACAGGATGAGCAGCACGAACCACAGATACGACTTGGCAATAAACTTTCTCGCGTTCATCAGATGAGTCCTCCGCTGGTTTCTTCAGCCTCTTCCCCGCCCTGCAGGAAAGTGGTCAGGCCGATGATGATGAGCATGATGAGCGAAAGTGCTGCACCATAGTTCCACATCGAGTTGTTGATATTCTCCTGGATGATCGTACCGAAGAGCTTGATCTTGTTGTTGGTCAGGAACTCCGAGATGGCGAAGGTCGAGACCGTCGGCATGAACACCATCATCACCCCGCTCATGACACCCGGCATCGACAGCGGCAGCGTGACCTTGCGGAACACCTGTCCGGGCGTCGCGCCCAGGTCCTGCGCCGCTTCGGCGTAGGATTTGTCCATCTTCTTGAGCTGATTGTAGATGGGATAGATCATGAACGGCAGGTAGTCGTAGCACATACCGAAGAGCAGAGTCCCCTTCCCCAGCGGAATGCCCGCCATGTTGAAGAGTTCCGCCGTGGCCAGCGTACGCATCAGCGCGTTGATCCACATCGGCAGGATGAAGAGCACCACGGTGACAGCGCTCTTGTTGAGCTTGTTGTCGGCCAGGATGTAGGCAGCCGGATAGCCGATCAGGATGCAGAGCAGCGTGTTTTCGATGGCCACTTCAATGGAGAGGGCGAAAGTGCTCAGCGCATCTTTGTCGGTAAAGAACTTCGTGATGTTGCTGAGCGTAAAATGCCCGCTTCCGTCCTGCAGCGCGTACATGACGATCAGCAGGAGCGGCAGTACCACGAAGAGTACCAGGAAGATGAAATAAGGCAAAGCCCAGCTCGACCGTTTATTCATTGCCTGCAGCCACTTTGGAAAGGTGAATGTCTTTCGGAAGGATCTTGATGCCCACGAAATCGCCCTTGTCCCAAATGTCGTTGGTGTCGACCCAGATGTTATCGCCGCTTTCGGTCTTCACCGTCAGGTGGTAGTGGTCACCCATGTAGAGGATGAAGACCACGTTGCCGGTGGTGTCGGCCTCGTCTTCGTGGTCGAGCAGATCCACTTTCTCGAAACGGACGGTCGCCGTCACCTCGTCGCCCTCGGCAAAACCAGTGGTGTCGCAGGCAAACTCGGTGCCCAGGAACTCCACCCTCCCCTCGCCCACCACCTTGGCTGCGTAGGTATTGGCCAGGCGTTCCTTCTTCATGACCTGGATATCGTCGGGATCGATGTAGAGCATCACTTCGGAGCCCACTTCGTAGGGGTCATAGTCCTGGATCATAAGCTCATAGCCCGTGTCTGTATCGACCCACATCTCGTAGTGCACACCCTTGAAGGTGCAGGAATTGACCTTGGCCGTGAACTGGCACTTGGCCGGATCGGTGGTGAAATAGATGTCTTCGGGACGGACCACCACATCGACCTTCTCGTTGTCGGCGAAGCCTTCGTCCACGCAATCGAATTCGTGCTTGATGAAGGCCACGCGGCGGTCATGGAGCATCTTGCCTTTCAGGATATTGCTTTCGCCGATGAAATCCGCCACAAAAGCGTTCACCGGTTCATTGTAGATGTCAGTCGGTGTTCCGATCTGTTGGATCTTTCCCTCGTTCATCACCACGATCGTGTCGGAAAGCGTCAGGGCCTCCTCCTGGTCGTGGGTCACGTAGATGAAGGTGATACCCAGTTTCTTGTGCATCTCTTTGAGCTCGATCTGCATGTCCTTGCGCATCTTCAGGTCGAGGGCCGCCAGCGGCTCGTCGAGGAGCAGCACGCGCGGCTGGTTGATCAAGGCGCGGGCAATGGCCACGCGCTGCTGCTGGCCGCCGGAGAGCGACTCCACATCGCGGTCTTCGTAGTCCGACATGCTCACGAGTTTGAGCACTTTCTTCACGCGCTTCGAGATCTCCGCTTCCGGGACCTTCTGCAGCTTCAGGCCGAAGGCCACGTTGTCGTACACGTCGAGGTGCGGGAAGAGCGCATAGCGCTGAAACACCGTGTTGAGTTTGCGCTGGTACGGCGGCACGTCGTTGATGACCTTGCCTTCCATGATGACTTCGCCGGCATCGGGCTTGCCGAAGCCCGCGATCAAGCGGAGCGTCGTGGTCTTGCCGCAGCCCGAAGGGCCGAGGAAGGTCACGAACTCGCCGCGCTTCACGGTCAGCGAAATGTCGTCGAGGACCTTCTTGTCACCGAAGGACTTGGAGATGTGGTCCAGGCGGATGATGATGTCGTTTTTTACGGCCATTTATCAGAAGATCTTAAGGTTCAGTTGATACGTGATACCTGCGCTGAAATCGATGGCGTTATCGCCGCCGTCGTAGGCAAAGAGGCCGTGGACGCGCAGGTCGCGGTTGTCCCGGAGCGGATACCAGTATAAGCCGGTACCGCAGTAGAAGCGGGTCCCGTCGATGATCAGGCTATTACTCCCTTTGTCGAAGCCACCTTTGACGAAGAGGTCGACATGCTCGCCCAGCTGCGCGTTGACGCGGAGCGAAGCGCCACCATAGTTCTTGGAGATATAGCCGTCAGCGCCGAGGGTAACCGCATCGGAGAGGTAGCCTTCCACGCCCAGCGAACCAAGGAAGCCGATACTGCAGTGCATGAACGATCCCATCACCTTGAAGGCGTCATTGCCATAATAGCCGAAAAGATTGTAGGCATAGTCCTTCCAGTTCCGGCTGCCAAACGGTCTTTCCTGAAGCTGGTCCGTGGTGACCTGCAGGCGCACGTGTCCTGACTCGTCACTGCTGGTCCATCCAAAGCTTCCTCCCCACTGGTACACCTGATAGTTGTTCCAAAGGGAGGAATTCAGCTGCCAGTGTGAATCGAAATCGTAGGCATCGTTTTCAAAGGTACCCATATGGATGTAATCCTTGCCTGCCGTGATCGAGAAATTGCCGAAATGTACACTGACATTGGCCCAGTCCACCCAGTTGAACGCGTCAGCCCGCCAGGTGTTCAGGTACAGGTCCTTCGTATCCTGGAAAGAATTCGTATAGGCGAACCAGTGGTTGGAGAACGAGAACGAGAAATAGTCGCCCAGGTTTCCGTCGAAGACCGTATACAGCGAGGTGGCGCCCAGATTGAACGACCATTCTTTGTCACCAAAATAATAGGCGGGTTCCGCATCGAGGCGGGGTACAATAAGCAACGTGCCCTCCGACTGCGCTTTTACGTCTTGTGCATGGAATGCACACGAAAGCAGGAGGAAGGCAAACAAGACAAACAATCTTTTCATTCGAGTATTTGTATTATTTGTGTTAACGGGCTCCCAACGGCACGAGGCCGCGACCCGTCACCGAACCGAGCGGGTCGAAAGTGCTGGAATAGCCGTTGGAAAAAAGAAAATTCTTCATGGTTCGGTTTAACGGCGCAAAGATAGAAAAATAAAGTAACTTTGTGTACCAATTTTCACGCAATGTTCCAGAAAATCATCCGCGGCTGCGTCAAGCTCGTCCAACGCTATCTGCCTGAGCCATTTATTTTCGCCATCATCCTGACCCTCCTGGCCTTCGTGATCGCCATGCTGGTCTGTCACCAGGCCCCGGTCGAAGTGGTCGAACACTGGGGCGGCGGTGTCTGGTCGCTGCTGGCCTTTGCCATGCAGATGGCCCTCGTGCTGGTGTGTGGCTCCACGCTGGCGGCAGCACCTTCTATAAAAAAGGGGATTAGTGCCCTGGCCTCCCTGCCCAAGACCCCCGCGGGCGCCATTGCACTGGTGACCGGCGTCTCGGCCGTGGCCTGCTGGCTCAACTGGGGCTTCGGCCTGATCGTGGGTGCCATTTTCGCCCGGGAGATTGCGAAAAAACTGCGCGGCGTGGACTACCGCCTGCTCATCGCCTCGGCGTACAGCGGCTTCGTGGTGTGGCACGCGGGTATTTCGGGCTCCATTCCCCTGACCATGGCCACGCCGGGAAACGGCCTGGCTGAAATCACCCGCGGCGCGCTGACAAACCCCATCCCCATTTCGCAGACCATCCTCGATCCGCACAATCTCATCATGGTGACGCTGGTCATTGTGGCACTTGTGGTGGTCAATACGCTCATGCACCCCAAGGGCAACCAGGTGCTCATGGTCGATCCCCTGCTGCTGCAGGATGATCCCGTGCCGCCCGCCAAACAGCCCGAAACCCCGGCCGAAAAGATGGAGAGCAGCTGGCTCCTGAGCGGGCTCATCTCCCTGCTGGGCCTCTCCTATGTGGTCATCAAGCTCTTTTTCCGGGGCGGCTCGCTCGACCTCAATACGGTCATTCTCATTTTCCTGTTTCTGGGCGTCATCCTGCACAAGACCCCGCAAGCCTACGTGGGCGCTTTTACGAAAGCCGCCACGGGTGCCGCCGGCATCATCCTGCAGTTCCCCTTCTACGCGGGCATCATGGGCATCATCATGGGTGTGGGCGCTTCCGGCATCTGCCTGGGCACGGTAATCAGCGACGCATGCATCAGCGTCTCGACGCCGAAGTCCTATCCCCTCTTCACTTTCCTCTGCGCGGCGATTCTCAACATGTTCGTGCCCTCCGGCGGCGGCCACTGGGCCATCCAGGCGCCCATCATGTTCACAGCCGGCGCTGACCTCGGCGTAGACCCGGGATTGACGGGCATGGCCATCGCCTGGGGCGATGCGTGGACCAACTTGATCCAGCCTTTCTGGGCCATCCCCGCCCTGGCCATCGCGAAACTCAACGCCAAGGACATCATGGGCTACTGCCTGATCGACCTGTTCGTCTCCGGCGCGATCATCTGCGCAGGGCTATTGCTTTGGGCGTAGCTTGCGCTGGGCGCTCTGGGCACGCAAGCGTAGTTTTTGCGGGTGGTATTCGGTGAAGCGACCTTTTTTCGGGAGCGAGACGAATACCAGAGCAAAACGGAGCGATTAAACGCGGGCTACCTTCATGCTGCCGGTACGCTTGAAGTCTTCTTTGCGGACCGTCACCTTCATGATGCGATGCGTGGTCGGCAACTTCGCGTTGATCTTTTCGACCAGCGCGTTCATGTACTGCTCCACTTCCTCCCACGGCTTCCCTTCGAAAGCAGGCATCTGCGGCAGGATCTCAATGCCGATCACCTTCTCTCCGTTCATCTCCACTTCCGTCACCATGGCGTCACGCACGCAGGCATCCGCGTAGAACGGTTCCTCAAGCGACTCGGGGCTTACATTTTCCCCGTTGGCCAGGATAATGAGATTCTTGATGCGACCCACGATGTAGAGGAAACCTTCCTCGTCCATGCGCACCAGGTCGCCTGTGCGGAACCAGCCGTCCTCGCTGAAAGCTGCCTTGGTGTTCTCCGGATCCTTGTAGTAGCCCGAGAAGATGTTGTCGCCCTTGATCCAGAGCTCGCCGTCCACGATTTTGGCCTCCTGCTCAGGATAGACACGGCCGATGGAAGTGGGTTTCGTGAGCGCATCCGCATTGGCGGAAGTCAGGTTCGCGCTTTCCGTCAGGCCATAGCCGAAGCAGAACTCGACACCCAGTTTCGTGAAAATATCCACCAGACGCGGCGGGACGTTGGCAGCACCGCTGATGATCATGCGAAGCTGACCACCCAGGAACTGCGGGCCGTACATCTTGCAAAGGCCGGCCAGGATGTCGCAGATACCCGGAACGATGATCAGGATCGTGGGCTTGATCACAGGGAGCTTGCCGATGGTGGCTTTCATGTCCTCGCAGGTGTGCATGAGGTTGCCGGTATAGAAGCAGCCCATGGTGCCGGCAATCAGGCCGAAGACGTGGCTCAGCGGCAGCAGCGCGATGTAGCGGTGCACGCCGATGACGCGGCCGGGTTTGAAGATGGCGTTGAAGCAGCCGCGCATCAGGGCACGGTGGCTCAGCACGGCGCCTTTCGGGGCACCAGTGGTGCCGCCGGTGAAGAAGATGGCGGCGGGGCTATCCGGATCGACCTTGGCAACGGGAGCCGGGGTCTCGGCGATACTGGAGGCCGGGACGACCTTTACACCCTGCAGCTTGGTGCACAGCGGCGCGAATTCGTCGCGCACAAAGAGGGCGGCGATGTCGAACTTCATGCAGCAGCCGATGACGGCCTGTTCCGGCAGAGCCGAGGGGAACATCATGGCCACATAGCCGGCACTGGTGATGGCCAGGAAGAGCTCGATGGCGTCCTGGCTGTTGCGGTCGAAGACAGCGATGTGGGCACCCTTCGGCAGCCCAAGGCCATCTATGAAGGCGCGGCGGCGGGCGATGCGCCCGCACATCTCTTTGTAGGTCAGCGTCTGGGTCAGGTCGGAAAGAGCCGGCAGGTCGGCATATTCGGCGGCCATCCAGTCGACGAATTCAGAAACGGTCGGAATATAATGGAGACGCTGCATGTCCTCAGCAGCGACCATGGTGTAGAAATAGTCGTGGTTAGTCATATGGAAAGATTCATAAAGTGATTACTGATTCGTGGCCCGGACGATATAGTCGCACACGTCACCGACCGTGTCAAAAGTCGTATCGGCAGCGAAACGCATGTTGAATTTGGTTTCCGCCGCCAGCGAGAGCAGCAGCATCGAAAGCGAGTCGATGCCCAGGTCGCCGAGCAGTTTGCTGTCAAAACTAATATCGGTCTGGTCGAGTTTGGGCTTTACATTCGCGAGGATCTCCTTGAGCCCCTCAAAGACGATTTCTCTTGTCATGGTTGGTTCAGGTTGGTTTATCAAATTTCAAATTTAACGACTATTTGTTAAATTTGCAAAACGAAAGCCTAAACCAAACATTATGGTTACTGTCAGAACCGTCAGGAACCGGCGTGATTTGCGCAGATTCATCACGTTTCCGGAGCATCTCTACAAGGACGACCCCAATTATGTCCCGCCCCTGCACAGCGACGAATTCGACGCTTTGGGCGACAAGAATGCCGCACTCGATTTCTGTGAGCGGGAACTTTATCTGGCTTACCGCGACAATCGGATCGTGGGTCGCGTCGCCGCCATCATCAACCACAAGGCCAACGAGCGCTGGAAAGAGGAAGTGGTGCGCTTCGGCTGGATAGACTTCATAGACGACGCCGAAGTCGTCCGGGCGCTGATCCAGGCCGTATCCAACTGGGGAAAGGCCCGGGGCTGCGTCAGGATCAAGGGACCGCTTGGCTTCTCGGACATGGATAAGGAAGGCCTCATGATCGAAGGATTCGATTATCTTGCGCCTTTCACGGTCATCTACAATTACCCCTATTATGCCACGCGGCTGGAAGATCTGGGCTTCGTGAAAGATGCAGACTGGATCCAGAAGATCGTGGACATTCCCGCCGAAGAAGTTCCACAGATGCAGTATGCGCCCGTCATTGAGCAGCGTTTCGGCCTTCATGCCGTCACGGGCATGTCGATGAAAGAAATGGGCAAGAAATACGGCATGGACCTGTTTCATCTCATCAATACCGCCTTTGCGGAGCTGTACGAATACTCTCCGCTCACCGACAAGCAGATCGAGACCTACCTGAATGTCTATCTGCCCATCCTGAACAAGGATTTCGTGGCCGTGATCGTCGATGCGGACGACCAGGTGGCCGGTTTCGGCTTCTGCGTCCCTACCCTCTCCCGTGCCTTCCAGAAGGCGAAGGGACGGCTTTTTCCCTTCGGTTTCATCCACATCCTGCGGGCTTTGCGCAAAACCGACACCATCGAGGCGCTGATGATCGGCGCTTTGCCACAATACCAGGGCAAAGGAGCCAGCCTGCTGATTTTCAAATATCTCCTCGACGGCTGCCGCAAGTACGGCGTCACCCGCATGCTGACCAATCCGCAGTTGGAGACCAACCTCAAGGTATTGTCGGTTTTCGACGGTATCCTGGAGACACATGAGTTCCAGCGCCGCCGCAGTTACATGAAAGAGCTATGAGATTCAATGGCAAAATGAAAATGGCCGAGCTGGTGGAGAAGGATTTCCACCTGCTGACGCTCTGCGCCCGCCTGGGCATCGACCGGAGCTTCGGCGAGCAGACCGTGGAGTCGCTGTGCCGCTCCTGCGAAGTGGATCCCGATACCTTCCTGCTCCTCTGCCAGGTGTATTCCGATCCCCTTTTCCGCCCGACCGTCAGTCAGTTGCGGCCCTGCCGTGTCGAGGATGTGCTGGAGTATCTGCACCGCTCGCACGACTACTATCTCGAAGAGGCCCTGCCCCGTTTGAGCGACGGCATCGAGGCGCTGACGCAGCCCTGCACGGAAGCGCAGAAGCAGGTCATCCGCCGTTTCCTGGCTGATTTCCGCCACGAGCTCGAGCATCATTTCGCCTCCGAGGAGCAGTCCGTCATTCCGAACCACACGCAGATCCACGAGACGCTCTCCGACGTCAAGAACCTGATCCTGAAATCGCTCCCCGAAGCCTGCGACCCGCGCCTGCGCCGCGAGATCCTGCTGGCCATCTACAACCTCCAGCACGACATCGACCGGCACACCTGCATCGAAGACGAGGTGCTGGTTCCGCTGGTGCGCCTGCAAAATGCGCCGCGCCGCGTGCTGTCGGAGCCGGAAGAGCCGGAGCGCGAGGAGCTTACGGTCCGCGAGAAGGAGATTCTGGTGAGTGTGGCGCAGGGCTTGCTCAACAAGGAGATCGCCGACAAGCACAACATCTCCATCAACACGGTGATCACCCACCGCAAGAACATCACGCGCAAAACCGGTATCAAGACGGTCGCCGGCCTGACGGCCTACGCCATCCTGAACGACCTGATCGACATCAATTCCATCGAGTGATTATCTTTACGCTTTACGCGTGAGGTATATAGCTTCTCAAACCGACTCGCAAGCGAGTCTCCCTCCCAAAATCGGCAAGCCGATTTCGGGCCCCTCCCTCTATCAACCGAGGGTGGTTAGGGTCTTCGAAGTTATATACCTCACGCGTTGAAAGCGTAAACTACAAACTATTGCTCAGTTTTCTGTGCCAGACGGAAAACCAGATGGCGGCGATGATGACGGCCGCGAAGCCGATGGCGTAGGAGACATACAGGTCCAGGCCGAGGGAGTTGGGCGAATAGAAAAAGAAGGTCGTGCAGACCCAGGTCATGAAGAGCGCCGGCACCAGGGTAATCCAGAACAGTTTCTTTTCCCGCGCCAGGTAGACCGTCGCTGCCCACAGCGTAAAGACCGAGAGCGTCTGGTTCGACCAGCCAAACCAGCTCCAGAGCTTCTCGAAGCCAGCCGCATCACCCATTTCCCACATCAGCAGCGCGAAGACAAGCGCGAACAGCGGAACGCAGATATACAGGCGCTTGCGCACCAGCTTCTGATCCAGCTTCAGGAAATCCGCAATGATCAGGCGCGCACTGCGGAGCGCCGTGTCACCGCTGGTGATCGGCGCCGCGACAACACCCAGCAGCGCCAGGATGCCGCCGAAGACACCCAGCCACTCCCGGCAGACCAGGTTGACGATCGAGGGGGCATCGTTGATCGCTTCCGCCCCACCCGGAATCAGGTCAAAGGCCGGCACCGGCTTGCCATAGAAGAAATAACTGGCCACCGTGGCCCAGATCAGCGCTACCACGCCTTCCGTAATCATCGCCCCGTAGAAAATGGGGCGTCCCATCTTCTCGTGGTTGACACAGCGGGCCATGAGCGGGCTTTGCGTGGCATGGAAGCCGCTGATGGCTCCGCACGCAATGGAGATGAACAGGCACGGGAAGATCGGTTTCTGCGTCAGTGCACCGCCCGGCGTGTTTTTCAGTCCCTCCCACACTTCCGGAATGTCCGGGAACTTGATGAAGAGCACGACCATCAGGGCAATGGCCATGAAAATCAAGGCGAAAGCAAACACCGGATAGATGCGGCCGATGATCTTGTCAACCGGCAGCATCGTCGCGATGATATAGTAGGCGAATACGAGGATGATCCAAAAACTGTACTGTCCCAGGCTGTTAACCATGAAAGCCGGCTCCCACATGCCCCCCAGGATCTTGGCCGGGCTGAACACGAACACGGCACCCACCATCATCAGCATCAACACGGAAAAGACCAGCATGATGGTCTTGGTGGTCTTGCCCAGATAGGTTCCGACCAGGTCGGGCAGGTTCGCTCCCCCATGCCGCATCGACAGCATGCCCGACAGGTAGTCGTGCACCGCGCCGGCGAAAATGCAGCCGAAAACAATCCACAAGTAAGCAGCAGGGCCGAATTTTGCGCCCATGATCGCCCCGAAGATCGGGCCCGTGCCCGCAATGTTCAGGAACTGGATCATGAAGATCTTCCACGGCGGCAGGACGATGAAGTCTACGCCGTCGGCCTTGGAAACAGCGGGCGTCGGCCGGTTGTCGGCCCCGAAAACCCGTTCCACAAAGCGTCCGTAGAAGATATAGCCGGCCACAAGAGCCACCAATGCGAGGATGAAAGAAATCATAAACCGTGATTTATCCTACAAATTTAACTAATTTTGCGGAAAATTATGCAGCAGGAACGCTTCGATAATACGATCTGTGCGCCCGCCACCGCCCGTGGCGGTGCCATCGCCGTCATCCGCGTGAGCGGGCGTGACGCCCTGGCCTGCGTGGACCGTATCTTCCGAGGGAAAAAGCCGCTGGCTGATGCCCAGGGCTATTCGCTGCATTTCGGCAGCTTGCATGAAGCCGATGGAGCCCTGCTTGACGAGGTGCTGGTGTCGGTGTTCCGGGCACCGCACTCCTATACGGGCGAAAACGCCGTGGAAATCGCTTGCCACGGCTCCGACTACATTGTTTCCCGCGTCCTGGCCATGCTGCTGCAGAATGGCGCGAAAATGGCCGCTCCCGGCGAATTTACGCAGAGGGCCTTCGTAAACGGCAAGATGGACCTCTCTCAGGCCGAAGCCGTGGCCGACCTGATTGCCGCCCAAACTGCCGCAGCGCACCGCATCGCTTTGAAACAGCTCAAAGGCGGCTTCAGCGACGAGCTCGCCGGCATGCGGGCCGAGCTCCTGCACCTGGCCTCGCTCATGGAACTGGAACTCGATTTCAGCGAAGAAGAAGTTGAATTTGCGGACCGTACCCAGCTGCGCGAACTGGTCGAAAAGGTCCTCGCCCACTGCCAGAAACTGATCGAAAGTTTCCGTTTAGGTAATGCCATTAAAAATGGTGTACCTGTGGCGATTGTCGGTAATACAAATTCCGGGAAAAGCACTCTGCTCAACGCCCTGCTGGGCGAGAACCGGGCCATTGTTTCCGACATTGCCGGCACCACACGCGACACCATCGAAGAGACCTGCAACCTCGGCGGCGTGCTCTTCCGCTTCATCGACACAGCCGGCCTGCGAGAGAGCGACGACACCATCGAGCGCATCGGCATCGAACGGGCCTACGAGAAACTGTCCGCCGCCCAGCTCGTGCTGGCGGTGCTCGACCTGACAGCTCCCCTGCCCGCTCTATTGGCCAGTGCCCGGGACATCGCGGCACGTGTTTCCCCGGAGCAACAACTGATTTTCCTGCTGAATAAAGCTGACGCTGTCTCGGAAGAATACATCCAGCTTGTGCAGGCATCCCTGCCCGACTACACCGCTTTCGTCATTGCCGCGAAGTCCGGCCTTGGCCTGGATGCCCTGCAGGAAGCCATTGCCAGCACCTGGCAGCAACTCGACACGGCTGCTGAAACCACCCTGGTGACCAATACCCGCCACCTGGAAGCCCTGCAGAATGCAGCCGCGGCGCTCCGCCGTGTCCAGACTGGCCTACAATGCTCCGTCCCCACGGATCTCGTGGCCCAAGACCTCCGCGAAGCCCTCTACCACCTCGCATCAATAGTGGGCGAAGTGTCTACAGATGAGATACTTGGGAATATCTTCCGCAATTTTTGCATCGGGAAATAAAAAGCTGATATTCAATTAGTTATTTCTTGAATAAAGCTTGAGATAAAAATCTCAAACTAGTTGAAAACAACTCTTTTTCGAGTTCGATACGACTATCTTCGAGATTCCATGGTTATGATTGGATTTCTTTGATTTTAGTCGGTTTTGTCACAGTGTTTGTCACAAAATCACCTTCCGTGACAGAATTTTGTCACACTTTACCGAAATAGTTACCAAAACCGCAGTTTTATGAAATCTTTACGGAGTTTTCACACGAATAAGTAGCGATTTTAAAATGGTACTTCCCTATCATATCTTCGTTTCTGATTGTATCGTAGCCGTAAACATGTTTAAAATACAATACAAGTACCATTGTTTTGTCCAGTCCTTCCAGATCATCTACCGTTATTTTGAGGTTTAGCACCGGAATTGTCCCATGTCACAAATGGCAAATATGTACTTTCCAAGTCGGGAAATGCATATTTGCCAAATTACATCTCATCGGGGGTGATTAGGTTTGATCAATCATATTTTATCACTCACCTCCGTCTTCCTGGCGTGCTTGAAGTTGATGCTCGTCTTTCCGAATCTCCAGGTGAGGCTCAAATAGAACGGGCGGGGGCAGTACCAGGATTCGTTGTGTTGGTAGTAGTTTTCGGCATAAGTATCCCTCGTAGGGCCATAATATCGGTTCTGGAAGGTCATGACAGCCGTAGCAGTCAAGCAAGCGCAGCGAGCGAAACAACCGACTGCTGGCCGTGACCGCTTAAACCCTCATATACAATTAATTCTTATGTAGCTCAATATCCAACCTGCCATTTTCCCTCGAAAACTTAACAAAAAAGTGAATTTTTCTTTGTTTTCTCAGAATAATGACATATCTTTGTGCCCTCAAACAATGCATTGTATGGGAAAGCTCGAACTTGTAATCGAAAGCGATAATGTCAGTATATATTCACCAAAGTATGATGGTGAAACACTGACCGAGTTCGAGAAATTTATGTCCAACAACGGCGCGCTATCTCATCCACAATTAAAGAAAGATTTTGACGAAATAATCGCTCGTATTCAGAAAATGCTCACGGACTGTGGTGCCAGAGAGAATTTGTTTCGGCTTGAAGGACGAAATATCAAAGCACTCCCACTTATTATAGAGCATAGAAGAGGACGAGGTGTCGGCACCGTTCGGTTGTATTGTATTCGGATATCTGATAGGCTTCTTATTATAGGAAATGGAGGAATAAAGAAAGTAGCTCGATTTGAAGATGATCCTGTTTTATTAGGAATCGTGAATCAGCTTCGAGACATAGAGCATCTGGTTTTTGTTGAGACGCGGAAGGCCCATTCAGATTATGAAGATTATCAGACCATTAAAACAATAATTGAAACGATCACCATATAATACTTGTTATGAAAAAGAATTCTCTATTTGATCAATGCGTTGCCAATGTCGCTCCTGAGGTGATGGAGGAGGTGAGCCTTAACGTTGACATCGCGAACCGCATCTATGATCTTCTTAAGGAGAAGAAGATGACACAGCGGGAATTTGCCGCACTTATGGGGAAGCGTGAGTCCGAGATTTCCAGATGGCTCACCGGCTCCCATGGATTTACAACCACGACACTTGCCAAGATCTCCGCTGTTCTTGGTGAGCCTGTTGTGATGGTCAAGAAGGACCCTCAAGTCCAATATGTGTTTGTACCTATCCAAAACTATATTACTCTCTCTGAGCGTTTCGGAGGAACTTATGTTAACAAGGAGAATAGTGAATGCCTCATGGCATATCTTAATTAGTTCGCTATGGCAGATAATAATGTAAATATCCAATTAAGACTTGCATCGGTTAGCGAGGTTAGCTTTATGATGTCCCCAGGTAAAGTGGGAGACAATATCAGTCCTGACTCCATGAAAATTGGTTTCTCGACTCAAATACAACCTGACATTGATCACGACTTATTTGTCCTGATCTTTGGCACCCGATATGAATTGGAAGATGAAGTTGTGCTTGAAAGCCTTTACAAATTTGAGTTTGAAGTAAAAGAACTCAAGCAGTTTATCATTTTCAATGATAACCAGAGCATTACCGTCAACCATATCATGCCGCATTTTTTAAGTGTGGCGGTCGGAACAATGCGTGGTATACTGGTAGTTAAAACCGCTGGTACCAATTTGTCAAAGTATCCCCTTCCGATGATCGATGTGAATCAATTAAATGCCAACTTATCGACGCCTAAATAACAGACGTCAGGGGATAAATGGCTTATAAAGAGCAGGAATCTTTCAAAACAGAAAGATTCCTGTTTTTTATAACTATATATGCGCGAAGCACGCCGCGGAACGTCCGCGAGTCTCTGACTGGAGCGGCGTAGCTCGGAAGGAAGAGTCTCGCAGTGGAGCTGGCACAAGTGGAGTTCGGAGGGGCGCTTTGTGCCCCGGAGGACGGAACCAAAGCGAGTGAACGGAGCGTTAGCGTAGTGAACTGGCTTTGACCGCTTTGTTTATATCGGCAAAAGCTGTGACCTTTGCAGAAAAACTTCCTGATATGAACGAATATACTTTTGAAATGGTTCCGGGTCTGGTGGGTCGGATTGCGGAACTGCTGGAGAGCATCGACTCGAAGTTGGACAAGGTGAATGTTGCTCCGATCCCTACGGATGACACACCGGAGCTGATGAATGTCAAGGATCTGGGCAGGTATCTGCCGTCGCATCCGGCTCCATCGACCGTGTACAGTTGGGTCAATGACAATACCATCCCCTACTACAAGCAGGGCAAGACGTTGATGTTCAAGAAGTCGGAGATTGACAAGTGGCTGCTTCGCACCCGCGTGAAAGACAACACCGAGTTGATGGAGGAGGCGCAACGGTATTGCGCCACGCATCCCTTAGGAGGCAGAAGGAGGTAGCCGGTATGGAGCAGATCAATGTGGCCATGATTCCGGCAGTTCTGGCCGGCATCGTTAAGCAGCTGGAGGCCATCGACGGCTGGCTTACCCTCAAGACCGAACCGGTGTTAAACGGCACCATCGGCCCGCAGGAGGATTGGATTGACATCTATGAACTCCGGAGGATGATTCCCGGTGACCCGAAGATTGAACTCGTCCGCAGCTGGCTCTACTTCCACGGCATCCCCCACTACAAGTCCGGCCGGACTACCCTCTTCCGCCGTCAGGAGATCGAGGCCTGGATTGAGCGGTCGCAGAA
>CAJODQ010000008.1:61199-132796 GCA_905233345.1 uncultured Bacteroidales bacterium | reverse complement strand
CGGCCACAGAATGACCGTGGCGGAGCGGAGAGCCATTCTGTGGCAATTGGGCTTAACCGTCAGTTTTCCGTCTCTTTAGAGATGGGTCGCAAAGCTCATTTTCTCGTGAAGAATACGGGCGATCCGTATCTCGTTCTCGGTAGATTGGAAGAAAATAAAGTGGTGTCCGCAATGCGTATACGAATACGCTTTGTATGTCGGATATGAGATAATATCTTCTCTTTCAGGGATGGAGAAACATTCATCCAGCAACAGGTCGCGATAATAAATAGACTGCTGCGCTGACCAGAGAGATTCCGTATAGGTCTTAATCGCCAGTAAATCTTGCCTGGCCTTACCGGAGAATAGTATTTGCTTCATCTTCGAGCTCTTTGATCAGTTCTTCTTTCGTCATCACATTATATCCACTCATCTCTCCTTCCAGAAGAGCTTCATCGAGCTGCATCAGCGCCTTCTCCCTTTCTTCCAGCAGTCTGACTCCGGCCCTAATTACTTCGCTGACATTGTTGTATCGCCCGGAAGTGACAGACTCTTGCACAAAGGCCTCCAGATGCGATCCAAGTGCTATGGTTGTTGTCTTCATAATGGCAAATATAAGAACTATTCTTATATTTTGCAAACTTTCACTCCCCTCCTTCATCCGGCCCCTCCCATAAAGAGAGCCGTCCCCTTTCGGAAACGGCTCCCAGCCGGGCTTCGTGTAGCATGTTACATCAGCCGCGCAGCATCATCGGCGATAGCGCCAATGCGCTTGCAGAACTCCTTGCGGCCGCGACGCCTGCGCCAATAAGCGCGAACGTACACGGGAGAGCCATACGTACCTAGCACGTAGAAGCAGATCGTTATCTTTACGCTCATAAGTTAATACATATTAGTAGGTGAAAACGAAAGAAAGGAACCGCCTCAGTACCTACCCGACTTAATCAAAATAAGAGCACCTTTACCTCACCGGCTCCGGTGCTCTTTTCCCTACTAATTGATCAAATTCTTCATTTGATCCGTATTAACGTCACAAATATAATTACATTTTCCAAAAACGCAACCGCAAAAAAGCAAAATCGATCAGCAAACTTTCACCACCTCTTTTGCGGTCACATACCACAACCAACCTTCCACGGCGGGATAGCCCATCTGGCGCATCAGATCGCAGTAGTTGCGTACTTGACTGCGGTGGGAGGTGCGGGGCTGGCCGAATTTGTAGTCGATGACGATGACGCGGGAGCTGTCGGGGGAAATCAGTACACGGTCGGGACGCTTGATTTCACCGGCAGCATCAACAATCGAAGCTTCGTTCATCACCCGGAAGGTCCCGTCGAACCAGTGGCGGCCGCCGCTCAAGCGCTCCAGCTCCACGTCCACCTCGACTTCGGCCATGTCACGGTGCCGCTTGATGCCCTCTTTCCGGGCACTTTCTTCCTGGCTGAAGTAATCTTCCCCACGCAGAGACAGCTTCAGACGGTCGGCGGACATAGGCACGCTGATGAAAACCGTCTGCGGATCATCCTTCAGCCCGGCGCGGGTCTCTTTCCGCACAAAAGGCTGGCGGGAGCCCACTTCAACGGTATTGTCTTCGTCCAATTCGTCCTGAAAAACCTGATAGAGCAGGTCGCTGATCTCGAACATCCGGGTCTTCCCGGGCAGTGGCGCATAGAGCAGCATCCGGCTGCGCGCACGCGTCAGCGCCACATACCAGTTGTTCGTCACATCGACGAATTCATTGATACGCTCCCGCCGATAATCTTCTGCAAAACAAGTATCCAGCAACTTGGAGGACGCCTTGAGCGGAATCAGGCCCAGCTCTGCGAAAGGACCGGTAGTCTCGCACCAGATGGTCGGCTGCAAGCCCGCCTGCGGCATAAACGTCTCGTCCACGAAGGGGATGATGACCGCATCGATGCTCAGGCCCTTGGCCTTGTGGATGGTCATCACGCGCACGGCGTTCTGCCCGTCCGGCGCACAGATCGCTTTCTTGTGTCCCGTCTCATTCCACCATTGCACGAAACCGCGCAGCGACGAGCCATATTTCTCCTGCCAGGCCAATACGGCATCGAGGAAGGCATGGATGAACGGCAAGTCGGATTCCTGCTGGTCCATCACCGGCAATGCAAGCAACTGCTCACAGAGTTCATAGAGCGAGCACGACTCCAGCGAGGGCACTTCCACACCCCATTGCTCCACCAGCAGCCGGTTCACCGGATCCTCAGGATCGACCTGATAGGCCAGCAAAGCCATGAGACGACCGATGCAGGGTGAAGCGCCAATCTGCAGCGAATCTTCGGTCAGCACCCGAATACCGTGCGCCATGAGGAAAGAAGCCGCCTCCGCCCCTTCCCGATTCCGGCGGACCAGCACGGTGATCTCTTTATCCTTGTAGCCTTCTTCCCGCAACGCCTTGATATCATCCAGCATGCGTTCCAGTGCCTTTTCCTTCCAACTTTGCGTATCGTCCGAAGCGAGGAAGGACAGACGCACATACCCTTCCGGATCCGCAGCGTGCTCCGCCGGAATTTCCTGCTCAGCATCGCTGTAGATGACACTGATTTCATTCCCGACATCTTCCAGTCCCGGGGAAGCGGCCAGCAGCGGGCCCGCCTGCGTGAAGACGCGGTTGTTGAAGCCCACCAGCGCGCTGCCGCTGCGCCAGTTCTGGAGGAGCGGCTCCTCCCGAATGGAAGCCGGGCCCAGATCGCGGTAGAGATAGTCGCTCAGCAGGCGCCAGTCGGACCCCCGCCAGCGATAGATCGACTGCTTGATATCGCCCACGACCAGACTGTGATACCCCTGTGCTACGATGTTGATAAACAGCGGCTTGAAATTGTTCCACTGCAGCAGGGAGGTGTCCTGCGCCTCGTCGAGCATGATGTGATCGTAGCGGTTGCCGATCTTTTCATAGACGAAAGGCGTATCGTCGTCGGCGATGATACGGCTCAACAGCTCACTGGACTGCCGGAGCAGCACTACATTGTTTTCCTGCAGATAAGCCTGCAGATGGTGATGCACGTCGGCATAGATGCCGAGCAAGTGCAGGTTATCGCGAATGAGGCAGGCACTGAGGTACGTCCGGATGCCGTTTTCATAGAAAGCGATGGCTTCCTCCACGATGCGGGACATTCCGTCCCTGTCGGGGAAATCGTCGAAAGCCACGCGCAGGCGATCCGCGTTGGGCGCGGAGAAATCGCCCGAAGCCCATTTGCGGAAGAGGGTCATCGGACCGTTCTTCTTCCATTTGAAATCCTCCGGGCCCCGGCCATGCGCCTGCATCAGCGCCAGCGCTTCCGCCGCCAATTCCTTCGCCCGCTTTTCAAAAGCGGCGATCATCGCGCAGAGTTTGCTTCGGAAAGCAGCCACATGTTCCTTGTCAGCAATGATGCTGTGCACTGAGCGCATCTTCAGCAGGAAGGCCTCATCCAGGAAATGCCCGGCCATGTTACGCAGCGGACCCACAATGCTCCAGTTTCTCCCCTGCTCCACCAGTTCGAAGGAATAGCTTCGCAGCCAGTTGAGCAGCGTGGCGCCTTCCGGCTCGTCCATGGACGCCAGCATCCGGTCGATCACCTGCGCCAGCACGGCTTCGTCATCGAGCTCCACCCGATAGGAAGCATACTGGCCGATCTCGCGGGCAAAAGCCCGCATCACCGTCTGGAAGAACTTGTCGATGGTGCTCACCGAGAAGCAGGTGTAGTCGTGCAACAGGCGCCGCAGCCGGTCAGCCGCCAGAGGGGCCTGGGAATCGTCGCTATGGGCCAGTTCGTACAGCCGCTCGATGACGCGCGACTTCATCTCGTCGGTCGCCTTGTTGGTGAAGGTAACCGCCAGGATATGCTTGTAGCGCAGCGGATCGTCGACCAGCAGCAGATCCAGGAAATCCTGGGTCAGCCGGTGGGTTTTTCCACTGCCTGCAGAGGCTTTGACAAGACTTACTGGCGGTTGCATAGATGTCTGAAGGAACAGAATGGACAAATTTCTTCCCGCTCGGTCGCGGTGAAGGGCGTAGCGGGATCCAGTATCTCCCGGATCAGGCCGGCGAGCTGCTGCTCGAACGCATCCAGCTGCTCCGGTGAAATGGAATAGGACTTGGGCGGCGCGTCGAAAAAGATTTCGCGGAGCGAATAGACACAGGGCGTGTAGCGTTGCGCGGGATCTTTTGCGGTCCGGGCCATCAGCAGCGCGTAAAAATAGAGCTGGAAGGCGACGGAAGGGCGTTGGATGGAAAGCGTGCGATCGAACAGCTTATCCACGTCGTTGCAGTTGTCTTTCCCCGCCACATGGCCGCTCTTGTAGTCCACCACACGGGTCAGGCCCGGCTCCAGGGAATCGAGCCGGTCGATCTTGCCATAGAGCCCGACCCGCCGTCCATCACCCAGATCCAGCGAAGACGGGACCTTCGCTTCAAGGCCTTGCAACCAGAGCGGACGCTGTGCACTGAGGGCGGCATCCACTTCCAGGGTACGCTGCACAAAATGGCGGATCAGGTCGCGCAGGATGCGGTTTTCCCCCGAGATTTCGGAGATGCGCTCCTCGGCGAAAGCTTGGTCGAGCAGGCGATCGATGTTGCGGACATCTTTTCGCAGCGCACGCAGGGTATCCGGACGGAGTTCTCCGCCAAGGAAAGGCTGGTAGAGCAACTCCATCACTCGGTGATAGATCGTGCCGAAGAGGCCGGCATCAAGGTCTTCCTGTACTTCGTCCGGCTCTTCGATCCCTTTGACGTACTGGTAGTAGAACTGGAGCGGACAGTTGAGATAGGTATTGAGGGCCGATGCGTGGAAGCTTCTGTGCTGCCGGAAGTATAATTCCTCCAGCTCCTGCTGCACCGCGGCGTCTTTCTGTACGGAGGGAAGCGGAGCCGGATCGTTCCAGGCGAGCGAATAGGTCGCCACTTTCTCGACCAGCGGCACTTCGTAGAGGTAACGGAGTTGCTTGATGAAGCGGCTCTCCTCCCCACTCTGCAAGCCCTCGGTGCGGGAGTCGTAGAGCAAATAGATGCGCTGGGCGCGGCAGATGCTCCGGTAAAAATAGTAGGCCCACATTGCGTCCTGCAATTCGTAGGTCGGCAGGCCAAAGCCCACGCGCAGGTTGAAGGGGATGAAGGAAGCGCTCACGCCGCGGGAGGGGAAGATCCCCTCGCCCACCGACAGGAGGATGACCGTATCGAAATCCAACGCACGGGTCTCGAGCGGTCCCATGATTTGCAGGCCGCTGAGCGGTTCTCCCTCGAACGGAATCTTGACCAGCGCGATATACTGCGCCAGGAGCCGGTACCAGGTGCGGGGTTCCAGGGTTTCAAGCGGGAGACCCATGCTGTCGAGCTGGCATACCGCTTCGTGATAATGGCAGAGAAATTCGCGCTCCAGCGGGTTCTGTGCAGACTGCACCTGTTCCAGGATTGCCTTCAGCCATGCTGGAATCGCTTCCGTCTGCGTGACGGGCTGGAAGACAGTTTCAAAAATGCCACCAGGTGCACAGAGACGGTCTGCCGGGACAAAGATGAGATTGTCGCCGCGAATGGTCTGCTTCAGCGCATTCACCGGTTCGGGATCGGCGGCCGCCACGAAATAAGGATGTTCCAGCAAGTCCACCACGTCGCGGTGATAGAAGCCCCATTGGCCGTTGCGCTGCCGGGCATTGGCCTGCAGACGTTCCAGCAACTGGAAGATCTGCGCGCCGCTGCTCGCGGAAAGGGCGTAGCCCATGGTCACGTTGACCTTCTCGATGCCCGCCGGCACGGCACCCAGCATCGGGAAAAGCAGATTTTCGTCGGGCAGCACCACGGCGGTCTGCTCGGGATGCGACAGTTCTCCCGCATCCAGCAACTGCTGCAGGATCTGCATGGCCTTTCGCGTCTGCCCCACGGCAGAGGGGACGCGGATCACTTCGAAATACTGCTGCTTCGGGTCGCGGGCCGGGCAGCTGAAGTCTTCCGGCTGCGGATAACGATGCACATTCTCGCGAAGGAAGCGGCCGGCCAGGTTATCAGGATCGGTGACCAGCGGACCGGCGAAATCCCAGTAGAACTGTGCCCGGCCCTCTTTGCGGAGGTGGTCGAGCAGCGCTTTCTCGCAGGCATTGAGGGCATTGAGCCCGACGAAGACAATCTCTTCATACTGCGGCAGTATCGTTCCGGCTGTGGGCAACGATTCCGCCACGCGGCGGTAGATCATGCCGGCATAGGCCAGCGGCCGTTTGTCCGCATCTGTTTCTGACGCCAGTCTTTCCCGGAAGGCCGTATAGAGCGGATAGAGAATATCCCAGATCTCTGCGAACTTTTGCCGCGAGCCTCCCATCTGTCCGGCTTGACCTTTCCCGTCACCCGGAATCTCAAAGCTGTTGCAGAACGCCGCAATGGCCGCTTTCTGATCTTCACTCAGAAAATCGTAGTCCGTACTCAGCGCCTTGAGATCGCGCAGATTGACGAGCAGTCGCCGCACATCGACGAGATACTTGTCGAGGTCGTCGAAATCGCTGAGCAAGATGTCCCCCCAGTAAATGAACTGGTCGAAACTCTCTGGTTCGACACCCTCCGGCCGCGGAAGCAGCCGGACATATTCCTGGTACAGGATGTATAGGAGACGTGCTTTCTGCTTGGACTCACGGATACCCGCAATCTTCGCAAAAAGCTCATCGATGGTTAGTACAAACGGCACGAACACCGGCCGCCCGGCCGCCCGGCCGAGATATCTTTTGAAGAAAGTGGCGGATCGACGGTTCGGAAACACGAAGCAAGTACGCTCCAGCGACTGGCGCCGGGCGTACCTTTTCGCTACTGCCTCTAAGAATACCATCGATTCCGTCTATCTATGGGTAGGCTTGCGCCATGCGCGGGTGGGATATTGCTTCGAGGACCCTAGCCACCCGCGGCTGATAGCGGGAGGGGCCCATGCGCAGCATGGGAGGGAGACGCGAAGCGTCGGTCCGAGAAGCAATGCCCAGAGCGCACCAGCAAGCCGATGATTAACAATAACCGGGTTTCTCCAACAGCTTGAACATATTCTTCTTGTAGGCTTCGACACCCGGCTGGTTGAACGGGTTAACGCCCAGCTGATAGGCACTGATACCGCAGACCTTCTCGAAGAAATAGAAAATGCTGCCGAGATTGTACTCGTCCAACTTGTCGATATGGATCTCGATGTTCGGCACGCCGCCATCAATGTGCGCCATCTTCGTACCCAGCTGCGCCATGCGGTTGCAATGCTCCACATGCTTGCCGGCCAGGTAGTTCAGCCCGTCCAGATTCTGTTCGTCGGACGGAATCGTCACCTCACGCTGCGCGTTGTCGACCGTGACGACCGTCTCGAAGAGCATGCGCAAACCCTCCTGGATGTACTGGCCCATCGAGTGCAGGTCCGTCGTGAAGATGACCGAGGCCGGGAAAATGCCCTTGCCATCCTTGCCCTCGCTTTCGCCGAAAAGCTGCTTCAGCCACTCGCCCAGATACTGGAGCTTCGGATGGAAGCTGGCGAAGAGTTCCACCTTCTTGCCGCCGTCGTACAACAGGTTGCGCATGGCCGCGTACTGCACGGCCGGGTTGTCCGCGCTGACCGCGCCGAGCGCCTTTTCGGCATCCTTCGCACCGCGGACCATGGCCTCGATGTCGAAGCCCGCCAGGGCGATGGGCACCAGGCCCACCGGCGTCAGCACCGAGAAGCGACCACCGATGTTATCCTCAATCACGAAAGTCTTGTAGCCCTCCTGGTTCGACAGCGACTTCAGGGCGCCGCGCGCCTTGTCGGTGATGGCGACGATGCGCTCGCAAGCTTCCTTCTTGCCGTAGGTCTGTTCCAGGTAGTTCTTCACCAGACGGAAGGCCACGGCCGGCTCGGTCGTGGTGCCGCTCTTAGAGATCACCACGCAGGCCGGGTTGCGGACATGGATCAGGTCGAGCAGTTCGGCCGTGTAGTCCTCGGAGAGATTCTCACCCGCGAAGACGATCTTCGGGCCATGGCTGCCGAGCTGGCAGGCGAAGCTGTGGCTCAGGGCCTCAATGGCCGCCTTCGCACCCAGATACGAGCCGCCGATGCCGATCACGACCACCAGGTCGATCTCGCGCTCGATCCAGCGGTCCACCACACTCAGGCAGTCGTCCAGCTCCTTCCGGCCAATGGAGGAAGGCAGATGCTGCCATCCCAGGAAATCATTGCCGGCACCGCTCTCTTCCTGCAGCACCTTCTGCGCCGCCAGGGCCTTGTTGACGTATTCGTTGAACTGTTCTTTCTTGACAAAGGAATCACATCCCGTAAGATCTATTTTTACCATAATATTGTGAGTTTTCTAATCGTACAAATATAATAAAAATCCGCAAACGATGAACCAGCGGCGCTCCGCGTCAAATGTTCGGCCACAGAATGACGCTCCAGCCTGCCACAGCCATTCTGTGGCTGGAAAACCGTCGTTTTTGCCCGAATAGCGGACACAGAATGGCGCTCCGCTCCGCTAGCGTCATTCTATGGCCATGAGCCGGGGCGGCGTAGCTGGCGCCCGAAAAATAACTATCTTTGTACGTCAAACGATCGAAGGAATGAAAGAGAAAGTCATTTGCGGCCTGCAGCAGGTGGGCGTCGGCGTCAAGGACGCCAAAGAGTCGTGGAAATGGTACCGGAAGTATTTCGGCATCGACATCCCCGTGGTCGACGCCGTCGGCGTGGCCGAACGCATGCTGCCCTATACCGGCGGCAAGCCTCAGCCCCGCTATGCCATCCTCGCCGTCAACCTTCAGGGCGGCGGCGGCCTGGAGATCTGGGAGCCGCGCGGCCGCGAACTCAACTATCCCCCGCAGCAGCCCCAGCTCGGCGACCTCGGCATCTTCATCGCCAAGATCAAGAGCCGCGACGTGCAGGCGACCTATGACTTCTTCCAGCGCGAAGGCCTCCGTCTGCTGACGAAGCCCTGTGCTTCCTTCGCGGGCCTGCAGCACTTCTATCTCTTCGACCCCTGGGACAACATCTACGAGATAGAAGAAGACCCCTTCGTCTTCGCCCGCTCCAAGACCGTGACTACCGGCGGCACCGACGGCGCCGTCCTCGGCGTCAGCGACATGGACCGCTCCATCGCCTTCTACGGCCAGGTCCTCGGCTTCGACGTTGTCCGCGCTGACCAGACCGGCGTGTTCGACGACCTGAAAGGCATCCCCGGCAGCGAGCGCAAAGTCCGCCGCGTGCTGCTGGAGCGCAGCAAGCCCTTCGAAGGCCCGCTGTCCCCGCTCATGGGCCCCGCACACCTGGAACTCGTCCAGGCCCTCGACGCGCCCGTCGTGAAAATCTATGAAAACCGCTATTGGGGCGACCCTGGCTACATCCAGATCTGCTTCGACGTGCGCAACATGGACGCCGTGGAGCGCGACTGCCAGGCCGCCGGCCATCCCTTCGTCTGCGACAGCGGCGTCGACTTCGCCATGGGCGATGCCGACGGCCACTTCACCTATATCGAAGACCCCGACGGAACCCTGATCGAGTTCGTCGAAACCTTCCGGATTCCGATCATGAAAAAATGGGGGATCTATCTGGATTTCCGCAAACGCGACGACCACAAGGGTCTGCCGTCCTGGATGCTGAAGGCCTTACGCTTCCTGCGCGCCAACGACTGACGCGTAGCCGACGTCGACCAACAGATTTTTCTCCTGCGATGCTGCGACTGCCAGTCGGTCGCAGCGTTCGTTTTCGGGGTGCCCGTTGTGGCCCCGCACCCAGACGAAACGCACCTGATGCCGGCGGTATACCGCCAGGAAGCGCTGCCACAGGTCCGCATTGGCCTTCTTGGCGAAGCCCTTCTGCTCCCAACTGAACACCCAGCCCTTTTCCACTGCGTCCACCACGTACGACGAATCGCTCCAGACGGTCACATCGGCCTGCGTCCAGCGGATGGCCTCCAGACCCGTGATGACCGCCAGCAGCTCCATGCGGTTGTTGGTCGTGGTGGCATAGCCCGCCGCGAACACTTTCTCATAGCTGCCGCAGCGCAGGATGGCCGCATAGCCACCTGGCCCGGGGTTTCCGCTGCAAGCCCCGTCCGTGTAGAGTTGGATGGGCGCGCGATCCACTATTCAGGCAGAATGGTCTTTTCGTGCCGGGGCCCCTCGAAATGCTTGGCTTCGAGCGGGTTGGCGTACATCTGATCGTAGCGGCGGCGGTTGTTGCTCAGGTCGATGGCGGCGAAGATGGCGCGCTGCATCGGATCGGAGAGCGCCTTGTTCTTGCCGGCGATGTCGTAGCCCGTGCCGTGGTCGGGCGAGGTGCGAACGATCGGCAGGCCGGCCGTGAAGTTCACGCCGCTGTCGAAGGCCAGGGCCTTGAAGGGGATGAGCCCCTGGTCGTGATACATGGCCAGCACGGCGTCGAACTGGCCGTGCATGTGGATGCTGAAGAAGCCGTCGGGCGAGTACGGACCGAAGGCCAGGATGCCCTCTTTGTTGGCGGCGTTGATGGCCGGGGTGATGGTCTCGATCTCCTCGTTGCCGAGTATGCCGCCATCGCCGGCGTGCGGGTTGAGTCCCATGACGGCGATCTTGGGCTTGATGATGCCGAAGTCGCGCTTGAGCGAGGCGTTCATCAGCCGCAGCTTGCTGAGGATGATGTCGATGGTGATGGCGCTGCTCACCTTGGAGATCGGGAGGTGGTTGGTGACCACGCCCACGCGGAGGTTCTCCGAGCAGAGGAACATCAGGCCATCCTCGCAGCCGAATTCGTGGATGAGGTATTCGGTATGGCCAGGAAAGCCGAAGCCGTTTTCGGCCACGGTGTGCTTGTTGAAGGGGGCGGTGACGATGGCGTCGATGGCACCGCGCTTGGCATCGGCCACGGCGGCCTGGAGCGCCATGATGGCAGCCTTGGCGCCGTCGGGGGTCGGCTGGCCGATCTCCATGGCCATGCTTTCGGGCACGGCGTTGATGATGTTGATGCGCTTGGAGCGGGCGTCTTCGGCGGCGTTGATCACGTTGGTCGCCACCTGCTCGACATCGGGCAGGAACTTGCGGTAGATGCCGAAGAAACGGGAGGAGCCGTAGAGCACGATGACGCAGTTTTCGAGGATGCGTGCATCGGACAGCGCCTTGATGATCACTTCATATCCAATTCCATTGGTGTCACCTTGAGCGATGCCCACCACTATCTTATCTTTCATGAGCTTCTAAATTTTCCGCAAGATACAAAAAATTCTTATTTTTGTGTATGCCACAGATGCTGGACAGCGACATCAAATACCTGCCGGGGGTGGGTCCGAAACGGGCTGAGCTTTTAAACAAAGAGTTGGGCATCAGTACCTTCCGCGACCTGCTCTATTATTTCCCCTTCCGCTATGTCGACCGCTCGCGTTTCTACAGCGTGCGGGAGATCGACTCGTCGTCGGCGTACATCCAGCTGCGCGGCCGCATCACCCGCATCGACAAAGTTGGGCAGGCCCGCTCCCAGCGACTGGTGGCACGTTTCACCGACGGCACAGGCTCGATTGACCTGGTCTTCTTCAAAGGGATCAAGTGGATGGAGGAAAAACTGCAGATCGGTCCGGAATACGTGGTCTTCGGCAAGCCCTCCGTCTTCGGGCAGAGCTGGAACCTGGTCCATCCCGAGGTGGATCTGGCCACGGAGGAGCGCCTCTCGCAGCTCGGCGTGATGATGGGCGTGTATTCGAGCACCGAAAAGTTGCACGCCGCCGGCATCACCAACAAGTTCTTCGAGAAGATGATCGGCACGCTGCTCGACAAGGTGCTGGGCACGCTCGAAGAGACCCTGCCGGCCTGGATCCGGGATCAGAAGCACCTGGCGCCGCTGGACTTTGCGTTGCAGAACATCCATTTCCCGGGCTCGGTGCAGGATCTGTCCCGCGCGCAGCGCCGCCTGAAATTCGAGGAGCTCTTCTACCTGCAGCTCTCCCTGCTGCGGCAGAAAAGCATCCGTATGCGGGCCGACAGCGGGGTGGTGTTCCGCCGCATCGGCGACTATTTCAACAAGACGTACGAGGCGCTGCCGTTCCCGCTGACGGGCGCGCAGAAGCGCGTGCTCAAGGAGATCCGTTCGGACGTGGGCAGCGGCAAGCAGATGAACCGCCTGCTGCAGGGCGACGTGGGCAGCGGCAAGACGCTGGTGGCGGTGCTCGCGGCCATGATGGCACTCGACAATGGCTTCCAGGCCTGCGTCATGGCGCCCACCGAGGTGCTCGCCAACCAGCACTACCACAGCATGCTGAAGTTCCTGGCACCCTCCGGCGCGCGGGTCGAATTGCTGACCGGCAACACAAAAGCGAAAGAGCGCGAAGCGATTCACGCAGGGCTGCGCGACGGTTCGGTGCAGATCCTCGTGGGCACGCATGCCCTGATTGAAGATACCGTGCAGTTCCGCAACCTGGCGCTCGCCGTCATCGATGAGCAGCACCGCTTCGGTGTGGAGCAGCGCGCCAAGCTCTGGTCGAAGTCGGCCGTGGCACCGCACGTGCTGGTGATGACCGCCACGCCCATCCCGCGCACGCTGGCCATGACGCTCTACGGCGATCTCGACGTATCGGTGCTTGACGAGCTGCCGCCGGGCCGCAAGCCGGTGGAGACGGTGCACTGGACGGAGAACCGCCGCGGCGACCTTTACAATTTCATGCGGCAGCAGATCGCGCTGGGCCGCCAGGTGTTTGTGGTGTATCCGCTCATCAAGGAGTCGGAGAAAATGGACTACAAGAACCTGGAAGAGGGTTACCTGCATATTACGGAGGCCTTTCCGGCGCCGCAGTATGTGACGGCGGTGGTGCACGGCAAGCAGAAGGCCGAGAACAAGGCCTACGACATGGATCTCTTCGCGAAGGGCCGGGCGCATATTCTGGTGGCTACCTCTGTCATTGAAGTGGGCGTGGACGTGCCGAACGCGTCGGTGATGGTGATCGAGAGCGCCGAGCGTTTCGGGCTCTCGCAGTTGCACCAGCTGCGCGGTCGTGTAGGCCGTGGCGCCGAAAAGTCGTACTGCATCCTGATGACGGGCTACAAGCTGAGCAACGAGTCGAAGCAGCGCATCGAGCTGATGTGTGCCACGAACGATGGTTTCGAGTTGGCGGAAGCGGATCTGAAGATGCGGGGCCCGGGCGATTTCGAGGGCACGCGCCAGAGCGGCCTGGCCTTCGACCTGCACATCGCCGATCTGGCGAAAGATTCGCCGGCGCTGGTGGAAGCCCGCGAGCTCGGCGAAAAGATCCTGGCCGACGACCCGCTCCTGGAACGCATCGAAAACCGCCTGCTCGTCGAGCAGCTCCGCACCCTGCGGCTCGACACGACCGTCAAAGATTACTCCAAGATTTCGTAGTTTCGGCGCCCCGCCGGCGCTCCACTGACTCGGTTTTTTGTCCCGCTCGCAGAAAAAATGCTCGCGGCTCCAAAAAACACTCGCCAGCTCCGCGCTGGCAGGGCCACAGAATGGCTGTGACAGAGCGGAGCGTCATTCTGTGTCTAGGATTCGGGCAAAAACGGCGGTTTTCCAGCCACAGAATGGCTGTGGCCAGCGGGAGCGACATTCTGTGGCCGGGCCGCAAGACTGAACGACAGGGTTACCGCAGGATCTACATGGAGGTAGCACATTTTTTGCAAGGTGTTTTTGCATCTGCCAGCATTCTTGATGAAGCGAATGGTTCGTGGAGCGGGATGGCGCAGGAGATTGTTGAAGGAGGGAGAATGCTATGAGAAAGACCGTTCATCTATGTCTTTCATCGCACGATGAAGTCATGTATCGCAATGAGGCCGACCTGATTGTCGGATTCAACTGTTTTGCGGTTGCCAGTCTGTCTACGGAATCACGGGCGCTGGCTGAAGGATTCATGTCCACCCATCATCACAGCATGGCGCAGTCTGACTGTCCGCGTGAGTTGATGCATCGCGACAGGAACGCCTATGCCCGATACTTCAATACAAAGTATAAACGAAAAGGGAGGCTGGGAGAGAAATATTATTTCATGCTGGAAGTCGAAGGCCTGTATCATCTGCAGGCGGCCCTCGACTATGTCAATCGTCAGGGGCTGCATCACGGGCTCGCCGCCACGCCCTTCGATTATGCGCATGGTTCGGCCAATACCTTCTTTCGCCAGGCACTTGGCAAAATCCAGGTTCCTGAACTGATGCCTCCTTCGAAACGTTGTCAGTTCCTTCCCTCCAATATCCGGATTCCGGAGCAATATCGGATGGACCGGTCCGGCCTGCTGCTTCGGGAGGACATTCTGGATACGGCTTACGTGGAAGAAATCTATATCACACCACGCAACTACCTGTTTCACATGAACCGTACCGGCGAAGATGACCGGGACATCCAGGCACAGAAGAACGAGAACGATACACCACCTATCACCTTGGACCTAATGGAAACGAATGTCCCGGACTTCGATCCGAAACTGACGCGGACTTTTGAGCAGGGGAAGGTGAACCGCCACCGAATGACCGATATCGAACTCTGCCAGCTGATTGACGAAAGGCTACTTCCACGGATCTTCCGGAATCCGGATGATGCATCTGTCTATGCCCTCACCCAGAACCAGCGAATCAAGTTGTACGACTGGCTCTGGCAGAAAAATCTGCTTTCGTTGAACCGCCAGAAAGAACCTTGGTTGAATGGTCGAACCTTCACGGAGGCACAACTCCGTCGTTGCCTCTGCATGAAGTATAGCGCTCTGGCCACAGAATAATGCTGGCGGGACGGAGAGGCATTCTGTGTCCAGGATTCGGGCAAAAACGGCGGTTTCTAGGACACAGAATGGCCGTAGCCAGTGGGAGCGTCATTCTGTGGCCAGAGCTGCTAGCGGGGACGGTATTCCTGGTCGCGGAGCCAGGGTTCGAAGCCGGCTGCGGTGATGGCGGCGCGCAAGGTGCGCTCGCCGTCGGAGAGCAGGTTGTGACTGCCGGCCGCGGAGACCACGTTTTCTTCGATCATGATGGAGCCCATGTCGTCGGCGCCGGCGTGCAGGGCGCAGACGCCCGTGTCGAGGCCGACGGTGAGCCAGGAGGCCTGGATGTGGTCGACATTGTCGAGCACGAGGCGGGCGATGGCGACGGTGCGGAGGAACGCCTCGGCGGGACTCCAGTCCGTCGCCGCGCCCGGCAGGGCGAATCCTGCGGGCAGGCGGCCGGCGTCGGCCAGGCGCTGAAGTTCAGTGCCCGTAAGCTGCATGGGCCAGCAGATGAAGGCGCGGAAGCCGGGCGTGCCGGCAGGGCGGACGTCCTGCAGGGCGCGCAGGGCGAGCAGGTGATCGATGCGTTCTTCGAGGGTTTCGACATGGCCGTAGACCATGGTGGCCGTGGTGCTCATGCCCAGGCGGTGGGCCTCCCCCATCACGTCGAGCCACTGTTGCGCGGTCGGTTTGGCCGGCGACAGGAAGCGGCGCACGCGGTCGCTGAGGATCTCGGCGCCGGCGCCGGGCAGCGTGTCGAGGCCGGCGGCGCGCAGCCGGACGAGGACGTCGTGATACGACAGTTTGCTGACGCGGGCGATGTGGGCGATCTCCGGCGGGCCCAGGGCATTGAGCTTCAAAGAAGGCTCGGCCTCTTTCAGCCGTCGGAACAGCGTCTCGTACCAGTCGATGCCATACTTCGGATGGAGGCCGCCCTGCAGCAGCAGCTGGTCGCCACCAAGTGCCCGAAGCTCGGCGATCTTCGGCAGATAGTCTTCGAAAGCAAGTGTATACGCTTTTTCGGGTTCGTCGGGGCGGCAATGGAAGTTGCAGAATTTGCAGCCGGAGAGGCAGACGTTGGTATAGTTGATGTTGCGGTCGATCTGGTAGCTCACGCGGCGCTCCGGCACATGCCGGTAGCGTTCGGCATCGGCCATTCCGGAGAGCTCCTCCAACGGCACCTCCCGATACAACCGCGTCGCCTCTTCTTTTGATAATCTATTCATTTTCATCTCTTTCTTGCGCTTGTCGCACTAGGCATTGCTTCCGTTCTTCGATTTGCTTGCTGGTGCGCTCTGGGTGTTGCTCCAGAACCGTCTCGCTACGCTCGACCCCTCCCATGCTACGCATGGGCCCCTCCCTCTTACAGTGCCGAGGGTGGCATGTGTTCTGGAGCAAGCACCCACCCGCGCATGGCGCAAGCAAAGGCATGGCGAAGTGTGCGATCCGTGAGACAGGGTATGCCTTGAGAAACATGGCGCCCACGCCCCAGTGGGAGGGGCCCACGTAGTGGGAGGGTGGTTGAGCAAGGCATACCCTGCGAACCAGCACACGAGCTACAATTTGAAGGAATCTTTCAGACTTGTCGTCTTGTTCATGACGAGGTGGTCGGGCGTGGAGTCAGGATCTTTCTTGAAGTAGCCCACGCGCTCGAACTGCACCGCCAGATCGCCGGGATCGTCGAGGAGGGCGGGCTCGGCCCAACCCTTACGGACGACCAGACTCTCCGGATTGAGGAAATCCTTGTAGTCCTTGTCGCAAGGCACCTGCGACATGTCAGCCAACGTAAAGAGGCGGTCGTAAAGCCGGCACTCGATCTCCTTGGCAAAGGCCGTCGACACCCAGTGAATCGTGCCCTTGACCGAACGCCACTGCCCGGAGGCCGGATGCGTCATCGGGTCGTAGGTGCACTTGAGCTCCACCACCTTGCCCGCGGCATCCTTTACAAGCTCGTTGCACTGGATGATGTAGGTGTATTTCAGGCGCACTTCCCCACCCGGACGCAGGCGGAAGAACTTCTTCGGCGCGTCTTCCATGAAGTCGGCGCGGTCGATGAGCAGCTCGCCCGTGAACGGAACCTTGCGCTTGGCCCCTTCCGGATCCGCCGGATTGAGCGGCGCTTCGAACCATTCCACCTCGCCCGGCTCCCAGTTGGTGAGCGTCACCTTGATGGGATCGTCCGAGACCACCATGTAACGGTTGCTGCGCTCGTTCAGGTCCTGGCGCACACAGTATTCCAGCAGCCCGATGTCCATCAGCTGATCGCGCTTGCTCACGCCGATCTTCTCGCAGAACATCTTCAGCGCCTCCGGCGTGTAGCCGCGGCGACGGACGCCGCAGAGCGTCGGCATGCGCGGGTCGTCCCAGCCCGAAACGAAGCCCTTCTCCACCAGCTCCAGCAGCTTGCGCTTGCTCATGAGCGTGTAGGTCAGGTTCAGGCGCGCGAACTCGTACTGGTGCGAGGGGTAGATGCCCAGGGTCTCGATGAACCAGTCGTAGAGCGGGCGGTGGATATCGAATTCCAGCGTGCAGATGCTGTGGGTGATGTGTTCGATGGAGTCGCACTGGCCGTGCGTGTAGTCGTACATCGGGTAGATGCACCACTTGTCGCCCGTGCGGTGGTGATGCGCGTGCTTGATGCGGTAGAGGATCGGATCGCGGAACATCATGTTGGGATGCGCCATGTCGATCTTCGCGCGGAGCACCTTCGCCCCGTCGGGATATTTGCCCGCTTTCATCTCACGGAAGAGCCGCAGGTTCTCCTCGACGCTGCGGTTGCGCCAGGGCGAGTCGATGCCCGGCTGCTCCACGGTGCCGCGGTTCACGCGAATCTCCTCGAGGGTCTGGTCGTCGACATACGCCAGACCACGCTCAATGAGCTGCTCCGCCCATTCGTAGAGCTGGTCGAAATAGTCCGACGCATAGCGTTCCTCTGCCCACTGGAAGCCCAGCCACTTGATGTCCTCCTTGATGGCGTCCACGTACTCGACATCCTCCTTCGTGGGGTTGGTGTCGTCGTAGCGCAGGTTCGTCCTGCCGCCATACTTCTGTGCCAGTCCGAAATTGATGCACAGGCTCTTGGCGTGTCCCAGGTGGAGGTAGCCGTTCGGCTCCGGCGGGAAGCGGGTGATGATGGTGTCGTACTTTCCGGCTGCGAGGTCCGCCTCGATGATCTCTTCGAGGAAATTGTTTTTCTTCTCTTCTTCCATGTTTGCGAGCGGTTTGACCTGCAAATATAGGAAAAAATCACTATCTTTAACGCGTTAAACCCGATACACAGCATGCTGAAATCCATGACGGGCTACGGCAAGGCAGAGTGCCTGCTGGGCTCAGACAAATACCTCATCGAGATCCGCTCGGTCAACGGCAAGAACGCCGACATCAACCTCAAAAGCTCCCTCATCCCCCGCGACAAGGAAGTCGAAGTCCGCAAATACATCGCCGAGCAGCTCGGCCGCGGCAGCATCGACCTCTTCATCACCGTTGAACGTTCCGAAGGCGCCGCCACGAAACAGATCAACCGCGGAACCCTGCTGGCCTATTACGAGCAGCTGCAGGAGGCCATCCAGGGGACGACGCTGGAATGCTGCGAACCCGACGTGATGCTCGGCTCGCTGATGCGCCTGCCCGACGTGCTGGAGACCCGCAGCACCGAACTGGCGCCCGACCAGTGGGAGACCCTCTTCGCCGCCATCCGCCAAGCCGTCGACGCCCTTGACGCCTTCCGCGCCAAAGAGGGCGTCAGCCTCCGCAACGACGTCCTCGCCCAGGTCGACAAGATCGAAAGCTACATCCCCGAAGTGGAGCGCTACGAACGCGAACGCGTGCCGGCCATCCGCGAACGCATCGACGCTCGCGCCCGGGAGATCGCCCTGCAGATGGATGGCAACCGCCTCGAGCAGGAGATGATCTTCTGGCTCGAGAAACTCGACGTCAATGAAGAGAAGGTGCGCCTGCGCCAGCACTGCCGCTACTTCCGCGAGACCGCGGACAACGAGCCCATGCCCGGCCGCAAGCTCGGCTTCATCGCCCAGGAGATGGGCCGCGAGATCAACACCCTCGGCTCGAAGGCCAACCACGCCGAGATCCAGAAGATCGTGGTGAAGATGAAAGACGAGCTCGAAAAGATCAAGGAACAAACACTCAATATCCTATAAACATGAAGAGAATCCTCACCGTGCTGGCAGCCCTGCTTCCGCTGCTGGCCTTTGCCGCAGACCGCCAGGAGGCGCGCCTGCTCCGATTCCCTGCCGTCGGCGGCGACCACATCGTGTTCAGCTACGCCGGCGATCTCTACCGTGTCGGCATCAACGGCGGCGACGCCGTGAAGTTGACCTCCCACGTGGGCTACGAAGTGTTCCCGCGCATCTCGCCCGACGGCCAGACCGTGGCCTTCACCGGCCAGTACGACGGCAACACTGAAGTCTACACCATCCCCATCACGGGCGGCGAGCCCCGGCGCGTCACCTGGTCGGCCCTCGTGAGCCGCGACATGGTGGGCGAACGCATGGGCCCCAACAACATCGTCATGTGCTGGACCCCTGACGGCAAGCAGATCGTGTACCGCAGCAAACAGTGGTGCTTCAGCGGCCTGCGCGGCCAGCTCTGCAAGGTCAACGCCCTGGGCGGCCCCGCCGAGGAGATCCCCACCACCGAGGGCGGCTTCTGCAGCTACTCGCCCGACGGCAAGCAGCTCGCCATGAACCGCATGTTCCGCGAGTTCCGCACCTGGAAATACTACCGGGGCGGCCAGGCCGACGACATCTGGATCAACCAGGTCGGCACCACGAAGCTCGAGAAGATCAGCGACAACGACGCCCAGGACATCTTCCCGATGTGGATCGGCAACGAGATCTACTACCTCTCCGACCGCGACCGCTTCATGAACCTCTTCGTCTACGACACCAAGACCAAGAAGACCCGCAAAGTGACGGACTTCCAAGAGTACGACTGCAAGTTCCCCTCCTACTCCCAGCAGTACGTGGTCTTCGAGAACGGCGGCTACATCTATAAATACGACGTCAAGAAAGGCACTTGCGAAAAAGTGACCATCTACCTGGAGAACGACAACCTCTACAGCCGTCCCGAATACAAGAATGTCTCCGACCGCCTGAATTCCTACAGCCTCTCGCCCGACGGCGAGCGCGTGCTCCTGGTAGGTCGCGGTGACGTCTTTTCCCTCCCGGCCCGCAAGGGCGACGTCCGCAACGTCACCCACACACCGGGTGCGCATGAGCGTGAAGCCGAATGGAGCCCGGACGGCAAGAACGTCGCCTGGTTCTCTGACAAGGACGGCGAATACCAGGTCTACGTGGCGCCTTCCAACGACATGGAACATCCCCGCCAGCTGACCCATTTCACCGATGGTTACCCTAGCAACCTGCAGTGGTCGCCCGACGGCAAGACGCTCTATTTCAGCACGCTGAAGCGCGACATCTACAGCCTCGACGTGGCATCCGGCAAGCTCGACCGCATCATCGTCAGCCAGACCAGCGCTCCGCGCGGCTTCACCCTCTCGGCCGACGGCAGCTGGGCCACCTACACCATGGGGCTGGACAACGATATCTCGGCCATTTATCTCTACAACGTGGCTTCCGGCAAGTCCTACCAGGTCACCGACCGCTGGTACGACTGCTCCAGCCCGATGTTCTCGCAGGACGGCAAATACCTGTTCTTCACCTCGGCCCGCGAGCTCCGCTCCCAGTATTCACAGGTGGAATGGAACGCCTCCTACAGCATCAACTCCTATGTGTTCGTGATTCCGCTGGCCAAGGATACGCCCGACCCGACGACGATGACGTCGGATGAATACGGGGTCAAGCCGGCGAAACCTGAAGGCCCCAGGCCCGGTGGCCCGGCACCCGGTGCGCCCGGCAAGCCGGCTCCTGAGAAGCCAGCGGCTGAAAAACCCGCCAAGATGAAGGTGGATGTCGAAGGCATCGGCCAGCGCGTCAGCGTGCTGCCGCTGCCGGCCGGCCGCTACCGCCTGATCCTGGCTGACAACGACAAGCTCTACTACAGCAGCTTCGGCGGCGGCATGCCCGGCATGCCGGCCGGTGGCCCGGGCGGTGCCCGCGGCAGCGCATCGGCCGTCAAGGTGCTCGACCTCAAGACCCTGCAGACCTCCGACGGTCCGAAGAACATGCCCCTGAGCTTCACGCCCGACCACAAGAAATGCCTCGTCCGCGACGGCGGCAAGTTCTATGTGACGGCCTGGGGCGGCCCGGCCAGACTCGACGCACCCGTCCCGACCCAGGAGATGGACATGCTCATCGACCATGAGGCCGAATGGCGCCAGATCTACGACGAAAGCTGGCGCGTGACCCGCGACAACTTCTACGTGGAGAACATGCACGGCATCGACTGGAACGCCATCCACGACAAATACGCCGTGATGCTGCCCTATGTGAAACACCGCCACGACCTGACCTACCTCATCGGCGAGATGATCTCCGAGTTGACCGTGGGTCACGCCTACATCACTTCGGGCGAAGTGCCGGAGATCCCGCGCATCGCCACCGGCCTGCTGGGCGGCAAGTTCAGCAAGGATCCCAAGACCGGTGCCTTCCGCATCGAGCACATCTTCAAGGGTGCATCGTGGGACAAGACCCTCGTCTCCCCGCTTGACGCTGCCGGCGTGAACGCCAAGGTCGGCCAGTACATCACCAAGGTGAACGGCACTCCGTCCAACGAACTGATCGACATCTACCAGGCCCTCGTGGGCAAGGTGGGCAAGACTGTCGCACTCGAGATTGCCGACAACGCGACCGGCAAGAACGCCCGCACCGTGTATGTGAAACCGGTGGCCGACGAGAGCAACCTGGCCTACTACGAATGGGTCAACAAGAACATCGAGAAGGTCGACAAGGCGTCGAACGGTGAGATCGGCTACATCCACATCCCCGACATGAGCACCGAAGGCCTCGACATGTTCACCAAGCTCTTCTACACGCAGCTCGACAAGAAAGCCCTGATCATCGACGACCGTATGAACGGCGGCGGAAACGTCTCCCCGATGATCCTGGAGCGCCTGCAGCGCGAAGTATACCGCATGAGCATGTACCGCAACGGTGCCAACCAGCCCGTGCCGAACCAGGCCTTCTACGGCCCGAAGGTCTGCCTCATCGACAAGTACTCCTCGTCCGACGGCGACCTCTTCCCGTATGGCTTCCGCCAGCTCGGCCTGGGCAAGCTCATCGGCAAGCGCTCGTGGGGCGGTATCGTGGGCATCTCCGGCTCACGGTCCTATCTCGACGGACAGGACATGCGCACCCCGTTCTTCACCTCCTACTCGCTGGAAGGCAAGTGGATCATCGAAGGACACGGCGTGGATCCCGACATTGACATCGACATCAACCCGTTCGAAGATTACCAGGGCAAAGACGCCCAGCTCGACAAAGCCATCGAGGTGTTGAAAGCCGAAATGAAGAACTGGAAGCCGCTGCCGCCTACCCCGCCGGCCCCGGACAAGAGCCGGATCGGCCTCGAATAGCAGGCGGCCTCCGCTTGCTCTGATAAAAAATCCCGGAACCAGAAAAATGGTCCCGGGATTTTTTATCACCCACTGCTACGGCCTAAGCACCGGCTGTAGCGGAAGCGCCCGGTTTCTGAGGATGGAAAAGATCCCTGAAAAAATTGATGACGATATCGCCGAAAGCGACCCAGGCACAGGCGAGGAAGAAACCGACGAAGAACCAGATGATGCAGACCTTGGCGCGGCTGTTGGCCGGGCGCAAAGGCACGCTGGCCGGCTGAACGACGGCGTAGACCGGTTTCATCTCCTGAATCTTGCCCTTGGCGAGTTCGCGCTGCTGGGCCATCTGGCTGTAGATCTGGTTGGCCAGGTTGGCCTCGTCCTGGAGGCGCTGGCGCTCGCTGTTGACCGACTGCAGGATCACGCTGCGGTCGTAGTCCACGCGGGCGGCATAGGCAGCCTGCGCCTTGACCAGCTTGGCATAGGCCTCGTCGGCCAGCTGCACGTAATATTCATAGTCGGCCGTGGCCTTCTTGGTGCGATAGTCGATCACGAAATCCTGCAGGCGCTGGGTCACGGTATCAGCCAGCTGCTTGACGATCATCCGGTCGTCGCCTGTCACCACGATGGTCGTGACGCCGGTCTTGTTGTCGACGCTGGTATTGATGGAAGAGCGCAGGGCACTGACAGCCTTGCCCTGGCGGGGCGTCAGGTCCTCGGGATTGATGACACTGTCATCATACAGATACTTGGCATCCGCCTCGGCCATCTTGCGGGCCTTCTTCTCGCTCATGGCCTTGTCGCGGCCCAGCACATGGATGAACACCGTGGTGGTGTCGGGCACGACGCCCGCCACCAGCTGCGGCTGCGGCACGTACGGGGTCACCGGCACTTCGAGCAGCGAGCACAGGAAAGGCGTGCTGGCGCTGATCTGGGGGAAGAGCGTGATGTTCAGGGCATCGGGCGACGAGTTGAGCGTCGCGCCGCCACCCAGCATGCTGGCCAGGGCCGACACGGTACCGCTTGCACGGTTCTGCATCTCGGGGGCCAGGGTCACGGTCACCTGGTACTTGCGCTCCATCGACAGGGCGAAGAGCACGCCAAGGACCGAGAAGATAAAGGTCACCAGCACGATGAACTTCCAGCGGCGCAAGAGCTTGCGCAGGATCTCCATCCAGTCGATGGTGAAGCCCTCGTCCTCGACGTTCACGTCACGATAGTTTTCTTCCATAAGCGGCTATTTTTTGTTGCTGTTCTGGATGATCAGATAGATGTATGCGCCGGCGGAGGTGATGGCCGTCAGGGCGCTGACCGACGCGGTCACATACTGGAAGGTACGGTCGGTCGTCCCCTCCTTGACGCGTTTCTCCGGTATCACGATGTCGTCGCCCGCAAAGATGCGCGTACCGCCCTTCAAAGGTTCGGAGTTGCCGTTCATGTGCACCACGTACGCCTTGTTCTTCTTGGCGTTGGCGGAATAGCCACCAGCGGCCTTGATGTAGTCCTTGCCGCTGAGACGGCTGTTGAACGACACCACGGAAGGCATCATCACGGCACCCATGATACGCACGGTACCACGTACGACCGGGATGTCAAGCACGTCGCCTTCCTGCAGGATGATATCCGCATCGGAGCCCGGATTGGCCAGTGCCTGGTCGAGCCGGATACCCACCTGGTAATTCTCCATCATCTGATAGACATTGGCCGTATCGATCGCCGTGTTCTCCCGGCCCACACGTATGCTCAGGATGTCGATGATCTGCCGACGCTCGTCGTCCGTCATATTGCGGAACAGGCGCGCGCCCTGGAGGTAGGCGTAGTTGGTGATGCCGCCGGCTTTCTTGACCAGGTCGCTCAAGCGCTCGTTGCGGTGAGTCATCGTGAAGGAGCCGGGGAAGTTGGCCTCACCGGTCAGGGTCACGTGGGTCTGTGCATTGTAAGAAGGGCTCTGGTGCACGGTCACCTCATCGTAGGGCTGCAGGTAGAAGCGCGTGCCGCCATCGTCGAGGAAGCCGTCTTTCAAACTCAGGTTGAAGATCTCGCCCACTTCGTCGGTCTGGACCAGGCCGTTCGCGTCGCGTTTGCGCCGGGCTACGTCCACGCGGGCGAGCGAGGCGCCTTCGCGCAGACCACCGGCCATGATGATGAGGTCTTCAACGGTCGTATTCTTGGCGAAGGGGAAGGTACCGGGATTGGCTACCATGCCGTAGATGGTCATGGTGCCCTGCTCCCGCAGATCCGCTTCACTGGTGACGAAAAGTTCGTCGTTCTTTTGCAGCAGGACATCGGGATCCTGGCCGCTCATCACCCGGCCCAGGTTGAGCGAGATGACTTCCAGGCTCTTGTCTTCGTGCTCGCGGTGCAGCACGGCGCGGTTCAGGAACGCATCGGGCCGCAGGCCACCGGCCTTGGACACCAGCTGGCGTACGGTCTTCACGTCACCGCCAAATTCGTAGGTACCGGGCTGGTACACGGCACCGCTGATGGCGATGCGGTTTTCATAGAACGAGTTCAGTTTCGACACCGTCACTTCATCGCCGTCCTTCATCAGGAAATGCGGAAAGTCTTTGGCCTCCACGGTGCGGACCTCGTAGTTGCGGCCATTCTGGCGCACCACAGTCACGTTGTCGGTATAGGCGCCGCCGGCAAAACCGCCCGCATAGCGGAGCAGGTCCTGCAGGGTCTCGCCTTCCTTCATCTCGAAGTTCATCGGGCGTTTCACCTCACCGCCGATCTTCACCATGCAGGTGTACGGATGGACCATCACCACGTCGCCTTCTTCCAGGCGGATGTCGCTTTCCCGCGAACCGTTCATCAGGAAGTCATACACGTCCACCTCCCCCACGACCTTGCCGGCGCGGGTGACGGTGATGTTGCGCAGGGAGCCCGGACCCGTCACGCCGCCCGCCAGATACAGGACGTGGAACACCGTGGAGAAGGCCGATACCACATAGGTACCTGCCTGCTGCACGTCGCCCAGGACGTTGACCTGGATGGAGCGGATCTGGCCGAGGCTCAGCCGGATATCGGTACCCGCCGAACTGCGGTTCAGGCCGCCGTAGATGCCGGCGAGCTTGCGCTTCAGGTATTTGTTCGCTTCTTCGATGGTCATGCCGCTCAGATAGAGGGGGCCGAGCACATCGACGTTGATGCTGCCTTCCGGCGAAATGACGCTGCGCAGGGTCACCTGGTTGGCGCCGAAGATGTCGATGATCACCTCGTCGCCCGGGCCGAGCCGGTAGTTTTTCGGGGTGGCCAGGTTCTCGCTCGGTGCAAAGTTGAGCGACTTGTTGCGGAACACGTCGCGACCGAAAATTCGGATGGCCGTCATCGCCGTGTCTTCCTCAAAGGCTGCCGGGTTGATATCCACCTCTCCGGCCACGGAATGGCTGCGGCTTTCCGTCGTGGTGGAGGCAGCCTGCGCCGAGCTGGTCTTCTGGCGCTCGTACAGCGCCCGGACCCGTTCGGCCTGCGCCCGGTCCACACCGCGGGCAGCCAGTTCCCGGAGCATCTGTTCCTGAGGTTTCCCCTGCTCGACACCGGCCTTCACATATTCCAGCACCTGGATGTCGGTCATCGTGCTCTGTGCGATGGCCAACAGGGCAGTGCACAGGACAGCCATCAGCAAAAATATCTTTTTCAGCATAAGCGTACAGTTATACACATTAAGTAATAATCTGCAAAAATAATACTTTTTTCGCAGAAAAAAAACCCGTAGGAGATTCGCGCTCCTACGGGTCGAAAAGCCTGTGTGACAGCTGTTATTTGGCAATCGCCTTCCAGCAGCCAGCAGCCAGGGCGCCGCCCACCATCGGGGCCAGGATGAAGACCCAGACATTGGCGAGGGCTTCGCCGCCGACAAAGAGTGCCGGGCCGATGGAACGGGCCGGGTTGACGGAAGTACCAGTCAGGTTGATGCACACCAGGTGGATGAGGATCAGCGTCAGACCGATAGCCAGGCCGGCCAGGTTGCCGGCTCCTTTCTTCTCGTCGGTCGTCCCGAGGACCACAAAGACGAAGAGGAAGGTGGCGATGCACTCGACGAGGAGGGCGCCGCCCACGCCACCGGCATTGGCCACGCCGTTGGCGCCGAGGCCAGCCGGGTTACCCATGGCACCCGGAGCGCCCGTCACCTTGACGATGAGCGTCAGCACGGCACCGGCGATGATGGCGCCGATGATCTGGCCCACCCAGTAACCGACTGCATCTTTCCAGCTCATACGGCCGGAGATGGCCACACCGAAGGTGATGGCCGGATTGATGTGGCATCCGGAGATGCCGCCGATGGTATAGGCCATGGCAACGACGGAAAGACCGAAGGCAATGGCGGTACCCACGACGCCGGCGGTGTCACCGCAACCCAGGAACATGGCTGTTCCGCAGCCCAGGAACGTCAGTACGAACGTTCCGATACATTCTGCTACATACTTTTTCATAGGCATTTGTATTAAGGATTTCAGTACAATTTGTCCTTAAAGTTACAAAAAAAGCGGTATCGTTGTACCGATTTGCTCTTACATTCCCATTCCTCCGTCGACCAGGATCACCTGTCCGGAAACATAGGAGGCCAGGTCGGAAGCCAGGAAAGTACAGACTTTCGCCACTTCAGCCGGGGTTCCGCCGCGGCGCATCGGGATCTTGGCTTCCCACTGTTTCAGGACCTCGGGACCGAGTTTCTCGGTCATGTCGGTCAGGATGAAGCCGGGGGCCACGACGTTGGCACGGACGCCCTTGGGACCGAGTTCCTGGGCGATGGATTTGGCCAGGCCGATCATGCCGGCCTTGGATGCGGAATAGTTGCATTGGCCGGCGTTGCCGTGGACGCCCACGATGGAGCTGATGTTGATGATCGAGCCGCCGCGCTGGCGCAGCATGACGGGACTCACGGCGTGGATGAAGTTGAAGGCGCTCTTGAGGTTGACGGTCAGGACGGCGTCCCACTGGAGTTCGCTCATACGCAGCATGAGGCCGTCCTTGGTGATGCCTGCGTTGTTGACGAGCACGTCGATGCGGCCGAAATGTTCGACGATCTGTTCGACGGCGTGATGGGTCTGTTCGAAGTCGGCGGCATTGGAGGCGAGAGCCAGGACGCGGACGCCGAAGGCTTCGAGTTCCTTCTTGGTCTGCTCGCCGGTTTCGTCGATCACGAGGTCGGTGAAGGCGATATCAGCGCCTTCTTCTGCAAATTTCAGGGCGATCTGTTTGCCGATGCCCCGTGCCGCGCCCGTAATCAGCGCGACCTTTCCTTTCAATAATTCCATAATCGTATTATTCGTCATTCCGGGCTTGACCCGGAATCTCTGCAATTAAATCGTATTCGTCGGCACCGCTTATCTTCACGTCGATAAACTGGCCCACCAGGTCTTTCGCATCGCTTTTGACGAGGATCTCGCCGTCTACTTCGGGGGACTCTGTCTGACTGCGACAGACGAGGATGCCGTCGGCGGAGACGGAGTCGACGAGGACGCGGGCGCGGGTGCCGACGCGCGACTGGTTGTAGGCCAGCGAGATGCCGCTCTGGAGTTCCATCAGCCGGTCGTACCGCTCCTGTTTGACTTCGGCGGGGATGTCATCCTTGTAGTGGATGGCCCCGTAAGTGCCCTCCTCTTCGGAATACTGGAAGGCGCCGAGCCGTTCGAAACGGCATTCGCGGACGAAGTCCAGCAGGTCTTCAAACTCCGCTTCGCCCTCGCCCGGATGCCCCACGATCAGCGTCGTGCGGAGCACCACGCCCGGGACCATCCGGCGCATGCGCGACACCAGGTCACGGGTCTCGCGGCCCGTCACGCCGCGGCGCATCATCGACAACACCTTGTCGGCGCTGTGCTGCAGCGGAATGTCGATATACGGGCAGATCTTCGGATTCTCGGCCATCACGCGGAGCACATCTTCCGGGAAACCCGCCGGATAGCTATAGTGCAGGCGGATCCATTCGATGCCGTCGATGGCGGCCAGCTGCGCGAGCAGCGTGCCCAGCATCCGCTTTCCGTACAGATCAAGCCCATAATAGGTCGTATCCTGCGCAATGACGATCAGTTCCCTGACGCCCTGCGCCGCCAGCAGCTTCGCCTCCGCCACCAGCTGCTCCATCGGCACGCTCACGTGCGGACCGCGGATCATCGGGATGGCGCAGTACGAGCACGAACGGTCGCAGCCTTCGGCGATCTTCAGGTAAGCATAGTGCTTCGGCGTAGTAAGGACACGGCCCAGCGTGTCGAAGGTCAGCACCCCGTTCCACTCGTCCACTTCGGGAATCTCGGGCGGCAGCTCGCTGCGGTAGCGCTGCGACAGGCAGCCGAACACCGACACCTTCTGCACCAGCCCCGCCTGTTTGGCCTCCACCGCCTCCAGGATGGCGTTGATGGATTCCTCCTTGGCGTCCTGGATAAAGCCGCAGGTATTGATGATCACTTCGTCGACCCCGCCGGAAGCCAGGTCAACACTTTCAGGCACGAGTTCGTAGCCGCGCTCCTGAAGAACGCGCATCAGATGCTCCGAATCCACCCGGTTCTTGGAGCACCCCATCGTCACGACCTGGATGCGCTTCACGCGGTCTTCTCCTCTGCTTTCTCAGCTTCTTTTTCTTCCTCGTCCTCGACGAATTCGAGCGAAGCGTAGTTGCGGAGCTCCTCGTACCAGCCGAGGATCTTCTTCATGTGCGACACGTAGAAGCGATCCTCATCGTAATCGGGAATCACCTCTGCGAAGAAGGCCTTGATGGCCTTGGCGTCGCCCTTGGGATCCGGGGCCGGACCCTGGGAGAGCTTCGCCGCCATGTTCGTAAGCACGTCGCGCAGGGGCACGTCGGTCTCGTCGGTATAGATCGAGATATCGGCCAGCGAGCTCACCTTGGCGCTCGCACCGAGCATCGTGCGCTGTTTCGTAGCCAGCGACTCGGCGATGATGCCGCCGCGGCCCTGGGCTACATATTCAAACAATCCGTGTTCACCCGAAACGGAGAGAATCTTTTTCAAATCTGTCTTTTCCATCTTTTTGTAAGCTTGTCAATTATTTGCAGGACCGCGGGCAACAGGGCCTGGCGGTCATCGTTTTCCAATATACAATCGGCTTTTGCAGCGCGCGCTTCGTCGCTCCACTGCGCAGCCATTCGCTCTCGCACCCGGGCTTCACTGATCCCGTCGCGTGCCATCACGCGGGCGATGCGCACCGCCTCGGGCGCCGTCACCACCACGGTGTAATCCATGAGCCCCGCAAAGCGCGGCTTTTCGAGCAGGATGGCCGATTCCATCGCCACCAGGCTGCTCTCCTGTTGCTGTTTCCAGCTTTCAAAGTCGCGGATGACAGCAGGATGCACCCGGTCTTCCAACGCGGCGAGCAACGCAGGATCCGCGAAGATCCGGCTGGCGAGCGCAGCCCGGTCGAGCCGGCCGGCTGCATCCAGCACCCCCTCCCCGCACAGCGCCACCACGTCGGCCAGCAGCTGCGGATCGCGGTCGTACAGCTCCTTGGCCGCCCGGTCGCAATCGTAGGAGGGGACGCCCAGTTCCCGGAACAGACGCACCACCACGGACTTGCCGCTGCCGATGCCGCCAGTGCAGAGAATGACACAGGGCTGCTTCATCGTCCTCCCATCTGGATACACTCCACGAGCTCGGGCTTGATGCGCCAGTCGTAGATCTCGCGCCGCGTGACCAGCTGCGGAATCAGCTTCGTGCTCTCCGCCCCCGCGAAGTCGGCGTAGTTCACCACCAGCGCGAGGTCCTCGGGCACAATGCGTCCGCCCTGGGGACGGAACGGTGCCCGGAAGGTCAGTTCAACCTGCGAAGGCAGGACGATCAGCGTCCGGCCGGAAGGCGCCCCCCGGACCGTCACGGGCAGGGTCATCGTCGTCTCCACATAGCGCTCCACATCCACCTCAAAGCGGACCTTGTCGGTCTCCAGGCGCAGGCCGGAGATCGGATCCAAACCCACATAGCCCTGGATGGGCTTGTCGACCTTATGATACGTTATGGACTGCGTACGGACCTGTGTGATGCGCTGCAGCTCCTTCACCGGGCCGTAGACCGACACGGAGTCGGGCGTCAGCGCCACCTCACCCACCTGCATGTACTGCGGACGGAAGGCCAGGTCGAGCGAGGCCACCACGGGCACCCGCACGAACGACTGGCGCGTGAAAGGGAAGGTCAGCTGCTCGGCGTCGATATAATCGATCTCAAAATGGTCGCCCATCTGCTCGGACAGACGGTCGCGGAGTTCCGACACCGGAAGGGAGAACGTGTCCTCGCTCTCCGGCACCGGCTTGAAATGCCGGGGATCCTCCTCAATCGCCAGGCGGACAGGCTTTCGGCCCGTGCCCCGCATCCGCAGCAGGTAGAAGCCCGACGCCTTGCCGCGCAGCAGCACGGTCTCGCGGGCTGTCGCCTCTGCGGCGTAACCGGGCAAGCTGGTCGTCACCTGCACCGTACAGGGCATCGTGGCGGAATATGTGAGTGCAAAGGTGTGCATCACCCACACGAGGCAGGCGATGAGCAGGGAAACCAGAAACAGGCGCAGGTCGCGCATCGGGCGTTACGCCTGCTGGGCGTCGCTGAAGTCCTTCACGAGCGAAGCCTTGTCGACTTTGATCTTGACGTCCTTGTCGATCTCAAGCATCACCTTGTTGTCGTTGACCTCGAGGACGGTGCCGTAAATGCCACCCACGGTGACCACCTTGTCACCCTTGGAGAGGCTGTTGCGGAAATTGTTGAGTTCCTTCTGGCGTTTCTGCTGGGGACGGATCATGAAGAGCCACATCACCACGAAGATGAGGGCGAGCATCAGCAGCATGGTCAGGCCGCCACCACTCTGGGCGCCCTGTGCCTGCAGGAAATTCATAACAGTAAGAGTCATAGTATCAGTAATTTAATTAATTTATTCCAGGTTATTCTTCCAACAGTCCCCGTCCCTGCTTCACCACCTCGCCACTGGCGATCTTCTCCTGGATGATGCGGTCGAGGATGCCGTTGACGAAGACCCGGCTGTTGGGCGTGCTGTAGTATTTCGAGATCTCCACATATTCGTTGATGGTCACCTTCACGGGGATGGTCGGGAATACCACGGCCTCGGTGATGCCCATCACGATCAGCGTGGCGTCGGTCATCACCAAACGGTCGGATTTCCAGTTGTCGAGGTGCTGCGAGATCAGCTCGAAGTATTCGTCGTAGCGGGCGATGGATTCGGCGAGCAGGCGCAGGGCAAAATCCTTGTCGTCTTCCTTGAGGAAGGTGTTCGGATGGACGATGACTCGCTTGCGGGCCGTCTCGTCGATGCCAGCGATGATGGCGTTCAAGGCGAAGGCCAGGTCGTCGACCCAGAGCACCGACATGTCCTCAAGGATGGATTCCAACTCCTCGTTGTCTTCGAATTCATCCTGGAAAATGCAGGAGAACAGCCGGCAGTCTTCTTCGAAGGAATCCTCGCCGGAGGCCATGTAGTTCCGATAGTAGTCCTTGGTTATCAGCGAATTGTATACATGACGGACGAAGGGCCCGTACTCTCCCCACTGCAGGCCGCGTCGCATGCAGTAACGTCCGAATTCCGGATCGTCCGACAACAGGGCCGCGAAGCGGTTGTGCACGAATTTGAGATTGGGGTGCGCTTCTTCCTCGGTAGGCCGGAACTTCTGCATGCCGGCGGCGATCTTGTCTTCAGCCACGCGGATGAGCGAGGAAGAGATGTTGAGCATGAAATAGTATAGATCCTTGACCTTGTCACAGGACTCGACGAGGGCCTTCTGTGCGGCAAGCGCGTTGTCGGCATGCGACCCCTCGTAAGCAAAGAGCGTCTTGAAGGCCTTGATGCGGATCAATCTGCGGGAAAGCATTTCAAAGTTTTCTGAATTATTTTACAAAGATACGTGGTTTCGTTCAAAAAAAAAATCTATCTTTGTAGGAGTTTATCGAAAAACGTTTAAAAACACTAGACATGTACTTCGAGGATTACGACAATGCAGGCTATCAGGAAAGAAATGGAGACGACGTCTATTCGAAGCCTGTAAGAGCAGGAAAGAGAACCTACTTTTTCGATGTAAAAGCCACCAAAGGCAACGATTACTACCTGACTATCACCGAAAGCAAGCGCCGCGTGGAGCGGGACGGCCGCTACGTGTACGACAAACACAAGATTTTCCTCTACAAAGAAGATTTTGACAAATTCGCCGACGGTCTGCAGGAAGTAGTGAACTATATCCGTGAACGGCTGCCGGCCGAAGAAAACGCCGCACCGGCAGAACAAGTTGAGAATTCGGACCAGGCACCGGGAACCTTCTCGGACGTCAATTTCGAGGAATTATAACAAAAAACCCGGCTTTTTGGCCGGTTTTTTTCATTTATCTGGATGGACCGTCCCTTCTCCTTCGACAAAATCCCTGCCGGCGGCAGCATCGTAGGCCGCAGCGCCGAGATCGCCACCGTGTTCTCCGCCCTGGACACGGGCGGTACGAACCTGGCTCTTTACGGCGAGGCGCGCAGTGGAAAGGAGACGATCGTACGGGAAGCCATCGACCGCTACCTGCAGAAGCATAGCCAGGCCATCGTCTGCGACATCGACCTGACCGGGCTCCGCACCAGCGAGCAGTTTGTCGCCCTGTGGCGCCGTAAGATGAAAGAATGCGCCAACGAGATGAACCGCGGCGCGCTGCTGCCCTTCGACATTTCGCTTGACGAAGTCCCCGAAAAGAAAATTTACGACCTCCCCCAGGTCATCTCCAGCGAGTCGGGCCGACCGATCATCATCTACTTCAAGGAATTCCAGAACCTGCTCCGGATCGAAGACGAGCAGTTCCATCTCGAAATGCTCGACCGGGCCTGGAGCCGCCACAAAAGCATCCGCTACCTCTTCACCGGTTCTTTCGTCAATGCGATGAAAAGCATCTTCGAAGAGCGGAAGTGCTTCTACGGCATGTGCCGCACCCTGCAGTTGCAGCCGCTCGACAAGAAACTGGTGTGCGAATACATCCGTTCGGCCTTCCTCAACCTGGGCCGCGTCATCGAAGCGGAAGAGATCCTGGCCATCTATGAGATGACAGCGGGCAACATGTGGTACGTGAAGCAACTCTGCGCCCTGTGCTACGCCATGCCGGCCGGTTACATCAGCCGCGTGACCGTCAACCAGGCGCGCGACCTGCTGCTGGCGACCCACGTCCCCCGCTTCAAGCACTGGCTCTTCGACCTGACAGTCAACCAGATCAACTTGCTCCATGCCATTGTCGACGGCATCCGCAAATTCTCCAGCGCCGACACCATGGAGCGCTACCGCCTCAACTCCTCGGCCGGCGTGGCCCGCAGCCGCGAGGCCCTGGCCAAACGCGAGCTGGTGGTCTTCGACGAAGAAGACAACGCCCGCCTGACCGACCCCCTGTTTGAATACTGGCTGCGCAAGTATTATTTTGTATAGAAACCGTCATTCCGGGCCTGACCCGGAATCTAAATACCAAAACATGAAGAAACTCGTCGTACTTTCGGGCGCCGGCGTCAGCGCGGAGAGCGGGATCAAGACCTTCCGCGACAGCGACGGCCTGTGGGAAAACTACAATGTGGCCGACGTGGCCGACATCGAAGGATGGTACCGCAACAAAGGCCTTGTGCTCCAGTTCTATAACGAACGCCGCCACCAGCTGGAGACGGCGCAGCCCAACCAGGCGCACAAGATCATCGCAGAGCTCGAGCGTTATTTCCACGTGACCGTGGTCACGCAAAATGTGGACAACCTCCACGAGCGGGCCGGTTCCACGAAGATCATCCACCTGCACGGCGAGTTGACCAAGGTCCGACCGGAAGACCGGGAGGACATTGGTGAAGGGACCCGCGGGGTGGTTGACGTCGGCTACCGCGACGTCAAGCTGGGCGACACCGACAGCCGCGGCGTGCAACTCCGGCCCCACATCGTCTGGTTCGGGGAAGCCGTGCCCATGATGACGCCCGCCGCCCGCGAAGTGTCGGAAGCCGACATCCTGCTGATCATCGGCACCTCGCTCAACGTCTATCCGGCCGCCGGGCTCTTCCGCTACGTGCAGCCCGGCACCCCTATCTTCCTCATCGATCCGAAGCCCATCCGGCTGGATTACAACAAGTTCACGCAGATCCAGGAGCCCGCGACCGTGGGCATGGAGAAACTCAAGCAGATCCTGCTCGATGAATACCTCTAAAAACGTCGTGCTGGCCGTCACCGGCGCCAGCGGGGCCTGCTACGCCCGCCGCTTCCTGGAGCGGGCCAGCGCCCTGCCGGGCGTGTCGCTGCACCTGGTCCTGACCGACACGGCGCGGGAGGTCTGGCGGCACGAACTCGGAAGCGAAGCGCCGCAGGGCCTCGACAACCATCGCTTCGACGCACCTTTCTGCTCAGGCAGCGCGGCCGCCGACGTGGTGGTGGTTCTCCCCTGCTCCATGGGCACACTCGGGCGTATCGCCGCCGGCACCGCCGACGACGCCATCGCCCGCATGGCCGACGTGCAGCTCAAGGAGCGCCGCCCGCTCATTCTGGTGCCGCGCGAAACACCCCTCAGCCTCATCCACTTGCGCAACATGACAAGTCTGACGGAAGCCGGCGCCGTCATCGCCCCGGCAGCCCCGGGCTTCTATGCCCGGCCCGGCAGCCTCGACATCCTGGTCGACAGTTTTGTCGCCCGGATCCTGCAGCTCGCCGGCCTCCAGCCCCTCGAAGAACAATATAAATGGTCATAATATGAAAGGCATCGTACTGGCAGGCGGCAGTGGAACCCGCCTCTACCCCATCACCAAAGGCATCTCCAAACAACTGATCCCCATCTACGACAAACCGATGGTCTATTATCCGATCTCGGTGCTGATGATGGCGGGCATCCGCGAGATCCTCATCATCTCCACGCCCTACGACCTGCCGGGCTTCAAGCGCCTGCTAGGCGATGGCTCCGACTACGGCGTCCGCTTCTCCTATGCGGAGCAGCCCTCGCCCGACGGTCTGGCCCAGGCCTTTATCATCGGCGAGGAGTTCATCGGCAACGACAACGTCTGCATGGTCCTGGGCGACAACATCTTCCAGGGTTCCGGCTTCCGCGACCTGCTCAGGCAGGCCGTGCGCAACGCGGAGGAAGACGCCAAGGCCACGGTGTTCGGCTGCTGGGTGAAAGACCCGGAGCGCTACGGCGTGGTATCGTTCGATGCCGAAGGAAATCCCGACTGCATCGAGGAGAAGCCGGCTCAGCCCAAGAGCAACTATGCCGTGGTGGGGCTCTATTTCTACCCCAACAAGGTGGTGCGCGTGGCCAAGGCGGTGAAGCCTTCCGCCCGCGGCGAACTGGAGATCACCTCCGTCAACAACGCCTTCCTGGCGGACCACGAGCTCAAGGTGCTGACCTTCGGGCGCGGCTTCGCCTGGCTCGATACGGGCACGCACGAGTCGCTGGCCGAGGCCTCGACCTTCGTGGAGGTCATCGAAAAGCGGCAGGGCCTCAAGATCGCCTGTCTGGAGGAGATCGCCTACAACAACGGCTGGATCACGGCCGAGAAGTTGCGCACCATCGCCGAGCCGATGCGGAAGAACCAGTACGGACAGTATCTTCTCTCGCTTTTGCAATAAGCCATGAAACGCTTTTTCCTTCCGCTGCTGATCCTGTTCTTTGCCTGGTCAGTGGCGGCGCAGCCGGTTGTGCCGGCACAGGCGCCCGTCAAGTTCGCCTACCTGAGCGACATCCATATCTGTGAGGGCAATCCCCGCATCGACAACCTCCTGCGCTGCATCGCCGACATCAACAGCCAGCCCGATATCCAGTTCACGATCCTGGGCGGCGACATCACCGAATTCGGCGCCGACGAAGAGATCGCCATGACCAAGGAGATGCTCGACCAGCTCGATCACCCCTATTGGATCGTGGCGGGCAACCACGACGCCAAATGGTCGGAGAGCGGCTGCAACACCTTCGCCAAAGTCTATGGTTACGAGCAGTTCGACTTCGAGGCGGGCGGCGTGAAATTCCTGGGTTGCAACAGCGGCCCCAACATGCGCATGGCGCCGGCCCTGCTCCCGCACGAGAGCCTGGTCTGGCTCGACTCCATCATGACGGCCACGCCGAAAAACCAGCCCGTGGTCTTCGTGAACCACTACCCACAGGACACCTCGATCCTCAACTATTTCCAGGTGCTCAACACCCTGAAAAAGGGCAACATCCAGCTGCTGATCGGTGGCCACTGGCACATGAACCGGGAACTCAACTATGAAGGCGTTCCGGGTATCCTGGGCCGCTCGCCCGACCGCGGCAAGGAGGTGGGCTACAACATCATGGAGTTCAAGGACGGGGTCTTCTCCGTGTATGAGCGCATCCTGGTCGACAAGGACGGACAGGTCGTCACGCCCCGCAATGGCAAGCCCTGGTACACCCAGCGTTTCACCGACACGCCGCAATACGAGCCCGACCAAGCCGCCGTGCGCGACAATCCCTACGGCCTGCCGCTCGACTACCCCTTCCTGAAATTCGACGTGAACCGCGAATATCCGCAGGTCACCGAGGTATGGCGCAGCCAGGACGAAGGTGACATCGGCTGCGGTGCCGTCCCGGCGGGCCGTTATGTGCTCTACGCCAACGAGGCGGGCGTGGTCAAGGCGCTCGATGCCCGGACAGGGCGCGAGGTCTGGCGCTTCGCCACGGAAGGCAAGGTCTTCTCCACCCCGGCTGTCTGGAGAAAACGGGTGGTCATCGGCTCGACCGACGGCTTCATCTACTGCCTCTCACTCCGCAACGGCAAGCTCCGCTGGCGCTATCGCTGCGGGAAGTCCGTGCTGGCCTCCCCCGTCATCCGGAAAGGCATCGCCTATGTGGGATCTTCCGACCATGTGTTCCGCGCGCTGAAGGTGCGCAGTGGCAAGCTGCGCTGGGCCCACGAGGGCATCGCGGGCTTCGTGGAATGCAAGCCTTACGTCGACGCGGAGCAGGTGGTTTTCGGCGACTGGGCCAACACGCTCTATTCGCTCGACCCGCGCACGGGGGCACTGCAGTGGACCTGGCAGACGAAAGGCTCCCGCATGTTCTCGCCCGCAGCCGTCTATCCCGTCAAGGCCCAGGGCAAGATCTTCCTCGTCACCCCGGAGCGCAAGACCTATGCACTCGACGCGCGCACGGGCGAGCAGCTGTGGGTACACCCCGGCGGCCGCGAGTCCATCGCACTCTCGCCCGACGGAAAAACCATTTATGTGAAGACGATGTTCGACAGCATCCAGGCCTACGAAACGTCCTCGGACGGTCCTGTGCTGCGCTGGGAAGCCCATCCGGGCTTTGGCTACGAGATTGCGCCGACGCCCTGCGCCTGCAGCGCCGACGGGCGCCTGGTCTTCGTGCCCACCGACAAGGGCAACCTCTTCTGCCTCAATGCCCAAGACGGTTCCGTGGTGTGGAAGCACAAGATCTCCGTAGCCCTGCTTAACAGCATCGTCCCCCTCCCGGGCAACCAGCTCCTGGTCGCCACGATGGACGGCGTCGTCACGCTGCTGCAGTACTGATTCAGGCTTCTATTTCTTCGCGTAGCGCCGGTTGGCGGTCTCCAGATAATAGCGGAGGTCTTCGTTCTTCAGGACATCGTCCTTGAAGCGCTCGAGCCATCCGGCGATGCTCTCCAGGGTCTCCCCGACGAAGAAATCTTCATCCAGTTCCCTTTCATAGGTGCCGCCGCCGTTGTTGCTGGCCGCCCAGCCGGGGCAGATGTCGTCATAGAAACGGTAAGGTTTCCCATCTTCCCGGAAGCGGATTTCCAGCCGGGTATCGGTCATGTGCGCCTCATCCCGGGCCCACCCCACGAGAATGTCAGCGTGGCGAAAATCCAGGCCATTTTCCTGCGCGAAGCGCTCCCCATAGCTGTCATACCAGCCGCGGACGAGCACCTTGTTTTTCTTGAGCAGCGCCTTCAGCGCGGGCGTCACGGCAATGGACTGGAGGGTATAGGGAATCACGATATACGACAGGTTGCAGAAGCCCTCCAGGAAGCCGGGGCCCACCTCGGTGATGCTGTTTTCGAATGCCACGCCGTCGTATTCGTCTGTCCATCTGCGGCCTTCGCCGCGATCGTATTTCACGTCCAGGTCTTCTTCGCAGACCTTCCCCTTCCCGCACACTTTCAGCGGCCCGCCCCAGGTGTAAAAATACGTGATGTCTTCGTTATGCAGTGAAAAGTTCATGGCTATGCTATTTTGACATGGTACAAAGTTACGAAAACGGATTCGTTTCTTTTTCTTATTTTTGTGACGAAACCTCTCTGTTATGAAAAGAATTCGTACCGCAGCGCTGCTGGTCGGCGCCCTGCTCCTATTGGCCGGCTGCAACGTCAGGATGACCAAGCCCATCTTGAAAATGATTGCGGCTGTAAGCTCAAAGCCCATACCGGGGTTGTTCTATGCCGACTCCTGCGAGAAGCGTCTCGCTGTCCCCTACGTGGAGAACGGCGATCCTGCGCAGGTGCTGGACATCTACTATGCCGACCCGGCGGTCCGCAAGGATGCCACCGTGATCGACTTCCACGGTGGTTTCTACGTGGCCGGCTTGAAAGAGAACAATCGCGACATCGCATCGGTTTTCCTGAAGGAAGGTTACGATGTCGTCCTGCTCGAATACCGCCTGAACGACGGACAGCGCGACGTGTCGGACGAGCTGGCCGACTGCGCCACGGGGCTGGATTTCCTGGTTACCCATGCCGCGGAGCTGGGTCTTAATCCGGACCGGATGTTCCTGACGGGCGATTCGGCTGGGGGACATCTGGCGCTCTACATGGCGGAAGGGGCGGAAGATCCTTCGCTCCCGATCCGCCCCGCGGTTTTCTCGCCCCGCGGCGTGCTCCTCAACTGCCCGGCCTATGATTATGCCAACTTCGCGAATCTGAAGGCCTTCACGAAAGCTGCCCTGGAATGGTTTATCGGTCCCCGCTACGAAGACAAGGATTGGTTGGCCGCCATGTCACCGCGCACTTATTTTGCCAGTTACACGGGTCCTTTGTTCGTCTCCACCTGCACCAACGATTTCATCCGCTCCGAATCGCTCAAGATCCGGGATGACAGCGAAGCGCTCGGCCGCCCGCTGGACTTCGTAGACATCGCCTCCACCGACAAGAAAGTAGGCCATGACCACAATGTCCTGGACATAGACCTCCCCGCCTCCCGGGAAGTCAATGCCCGGATGGCCGAATTCATGAACGCGAACTATTGATACAAAGCGGCAGGAAAACAGTTCTCTTCACTTTATCGGAATTCGGGCAATTATTTACCGCACTTTATCGGAATTAAGAAAATTATTATCTGCATTTTATCGGAATTCTCATATTTTTACTATCTTTGTATCAACGATATAGGCAAAACATGATTGAAGAGAGAATCATCCTGCAAGTCCTTGCTGAACAAAGAGATGAAATAAGGGGATACAACCCTTCGGAGTGGGTGCCGCGCCGAGAAGAATCACTGTTCGAGTTTGACAGCGCCATGGCTCAAGTTGTAATCGGCGTACGGCGTAGCGGAAAGTCCACCCTCTGCCATAAAGTGCTGCTGGAGCATGGCGTCCGGTACGGCTACGTCAATCTTGACGACGACCGGCTCCTCGGGATAGAAGCGAGGGACCTAAATACCGTCCTTTCGTGCGTTTACCAACTTTATGGTACGGACATCCCTTACCTCTTCCTGGATGAGATTCAGGATGTGGACGGTTGGCACCTGTTCGTGAACCGGCTTCTGAGAAGCAAGATGAGGATATTCGTGACGGGCAGCAATGCCAAACTGCTCAGCAGCGAACTGGCCACACACCTGACCGGCCGCTACAACGAGATCCGCCTCTTCCCGTTCTCATTCGCCGAATATTGTACCTTCCATCAGATTGACACCGCAAGCATCACCACCAAGGCTGATGCGTCCCGCAAGAGCGCTTTTATGGACTACATCGTGACCGGAGGTTTCCCAGAGCTCCAGCACATCAGAAACAAACGGAGATATATTGAAAGTCTCATCGGCGCCATTCTGGAAAAAGACATCAAACGCCGCTTCAAGATCCACAATGTCGATGCACTCCGGAAGATAGCCAACCACCTCATCAATAACGCCTGTCAGGAAATCAACTATGATGATATGTCGGGCATCCTTGGCATCAGCGACAAAACCTGCAAGAAATACACGGACTATCTCCGTCAGGCATTTTTCATCCAGATACTCACGAAGCATTCTTTCAAGAGCAAAAACAGAATCAGGAACCCAAAATCTTATATCGTGGATCCCGGATTCCAGAACAATCGTGAGAACTCGATGGCCGGAGAGAACATCGGCTGGCGTCTTGAAAATGTGGTTTACATTGAACTCCTTCGACGCTGCGCGTACAATTTTCAGGACGTTTACTACTACAAGGCCCATCCCAGAGCAAAAGAAGTAGACTTTGTCGTCTGTGACAAAGACCGAGCTCTTGAACTCATCCAGGTTACATACGAAATTGACACTCCGAAATCATTTAACCGGGAGACTACAGCCCTTCTTCAGGCGGCAGGTTCCCTCAACTGCAATAACCTCACCCTGATCGCATTTACCCCCACGCGGGATGTGCAAATCGACAGCAAGACTATCCACATCATCTCCGCAATAGACTGGCTCCTCACATAATCATAAGCCTCTTCAAGATTACTTCCCCCCCCCCATTTCACAGCCTTTCCTGACGCGGTGACTATCAGCATGCCGTTATTGGCGCACTTCAATGGTAGGAGTTGTAGGGTCCTGAGGCAGCAGAATGTCCTCTAAATCCGTGTCTGGGTGGAACCGACAGAGGTCGACGGGCTGGGGAATCCCCTTGATAATCCCGGATATTGAATACTGCCAGATGGCGTATCGGCCTGCGCCCGTCACGACCGGAGAATCATCCCCGTACCTGCCGATATATAACGTATAGCCATTGAACTCCGGGGCACAGAGCCTGTTGTACGAAGCGTTTAATCCGTACAGAACCGGCTTTACGCCATATGCCGCCTCCAGCAGATCCAGCATGACATGGAGGCTGTCCTGCAGCTCTTCCCGGGTCTTCCCGTCGTTTTTCTCGACATCGACCATCGGGATGAGATTGCAGTCGACGCCATCCAGTTGCTGCTTGAAATGTGCGAACTGGTCATGGGCACTGCTGGTCATCCGGAAGTAGTGGTAGCCCCCGACGTTGTACCCCTGGCTACGGGCGCCTTCCACGTTTGCCTTGAATTTCGGGTCCACAAAGGTGGCGCCTTCCGTGCACTTGATATAGACGAAAGACAGGTCCGGGCATTTATCCTTGACCTTCTTCCAATTAATCTTTCCATTATGGTGAGAGATGTCAATCCCGTCCGGGCCCTCCCTGGCCGGAAGGTATTCATGGGACGAAGCCCAGTTGGCTGAGCATGCAAGGACCAGCACGAGAAGAGTGATTATGGCGGCAATTATTGTATTGAGTGTTCTATTCATCGTTCAAGGATATTGGTTTTCGCATACAAGATACGAAATAATGAGAAAATGCACGCGTGCGTCGTTTATTATGCGACTTTTATGATTCCGCTCATGTGAAGCCAAACCGGGAAATCATCGTCATGTTTATCATTTTTGTATATTTGTATGTGCCTTTCATTCCCCTGTTAGAAAATGACTAACTTCTTTTCCCAGATCCATATCATCTCGAAAATGTCTTCGTATGGCAAACGCAGTTTGCTAAAGATTTTCATTGCCGGCGCTTTACTATTTGTCTTTATCCACCTTTTCCTTTGGGCTAACCAGATTCCCCAAAATAAGGTCAATGTTTCAATATTGGCCGAAGGACCAGAATATGTGGATATGGATATGACCCTTGCCGTCAGCAATCGTTCACTCAAAGGGTACTTGCGTGATTCATCCATGAACAAGTTGGTTGAACGTAGTGGCGACTGGGGGCGTTTCTGGGGAATAACGGCTGGAAGTCCTACCTATTCTTCATCTACTCATACCGCCAATATTGGCGCTTATACTACTCGCGAATACATAAAGGCACATCATCCTCAACAATTAAACAATATAGACAGCGTCAATTCTTGCATCTGGACTTACTTCTGCTTCGAATCAACCTCCAGACTGCCCCGCCTCACGAGGAACATGCAAGAAAGATTTGTCAACAAACACTTCCAGGATACCAATATCTATGTAAACGATTCATTGGCTGTCTATATCCATGAAATAAGGAATCACTATCAATATAATTGCTTTAAAGGTTACGAGCATGTTTATTTCAAGGACACCTTATCAAAGGACGTCATTGTTTTTTATTCTGATTCTCATTCAAGTGTCTTCAATATAAACAACCCGGTCTTCGGAAATGTCAACCGTGAGCTTAAAGACATCTCTAGGTCATATACATACATCCACCTTTTGTGTCAAAGAAGAATTTACCAAAAAGATTCACTTCAAACCAAAAACCTGTGGTGGGAAGAATTGCCCGGCAATTTCAGGCTGACCATTGACTTCGGATCACCGATTTCATTGGCGGACGTGATTCCGGAACCGGACGAGATTGGGCTGACGAAAGTCGTATATTCTGACCCGGAAAAACTGAAACATTTAATGAAGGGAGAAGTTGATCTGTTGCTGTTTGTCAAGCATCTGGAAAATGAGAATAAGCAGAGCATGCGGCTATTTTGGCTGACAACTATTATTACCGCTCTGGCGACTTGGATTGTCACGGTATCTTGGAAATGGATTGAATATGCATCGCGAAGAAAGCGATTCAAAAAAAGACTGGAATCGCAAGGAGCGTAAACGGCAAGATATGACCCGCATTTTCCTTTTCATCCTTTCCTTTTTGCTGCTGTCTTCCTGTCAGGCAGATCCAACGCGGGGAGCCATCGAACAGCAATTGAAACAGTATCCGGAGAGCCGGGTACAAGATATCTATAAAAGTTTCTGCCAGGACAATCTGGGACCGGGACATCTGATCCCCAATCCGGAAGCTGCCAAGGCATATCTGATGTCAGAATTGGAGACCTATCAGGAAGACTTGGACAACGCCCGGTATACCATGCCGGCAGTGCGTTATGTACTGGTGGGTGATGCCGGGAACTATGTCCGCGTTGACCTTTCCGTTGTGCTGGATTCCCGCGTGGATGCCGAAACGCTGCTGGATGCTTTCGTGCGGAGCGCCAACGCGGGCAAAATCCTGTCAACGGATGCCTGGAAAGAGAAATGGACCGCTGTAGCGGCCGTCATCCGGAAGGACTTCCCCGCTATTCCCGATGCATCTGCCGATCTGGCAGCCATCGATTCCCTGATGGCCGAAGGACACTATATCCTGCACCACAGCCGCATTTTCAACGAGACATACCATCCCCACTACCGCATCGTGGCGCGGGAAATCTTCGAAAAAGAGCTGAAACCGCTGTTATAAATTTCTGGCACTTATTATGCAGTGATTTCGGACGTGTTCACCAAATAGTTTGAAGAAAATGGACGGAAAACAACTGGCTCAAAATGTCTGGCGCTACGTCGTGGCTTTCTCCAGGAAGGCCGGACGGGCAGGCGCCCGCATCGTGCTGAAGTTTTATTACACACTGCAGTACGGCGATCTGTCCGCCTCTGAAAAGGCAATGGTCTACGCCGGCATCGTCTATATCGTCGTACCGCACGACCTGCTGCCCCGCAAGTTTCTGGGCCTGTTCGGCATGCTGGACGACGTAGGCGTGGCTGCCTGGATCTTCAAGCGCATCAACAAGCACATCACCCCCGAGATCGAACGGAGAGTCGACGCGACGCTCGACAAATGGTTCGGGCCGGTCGTCACCATCGGCTACGCCGAATAATTTTCATGACGGATTTTGCTGCCATCGATTTTGAGACGGCCAACGAACAGCCCTGCAGCGTCTGCAGCGTGGGCGTGGTGGTCGTGCATGGCGGCGAGATCGTCGATTCTATTTATTCACTGATCCATCCGGAACCGGAATACTACCAGTGGTTCTGCCAGCGCGTGCACGGGTTGGGCCCCTGTGACACGGACAGTGCGCCTGTCTTTCCGTATGTCTGGGAGCAGATTGCGCCACGGATTGAAGGGCTGCCGCTGGTGGCGCATAACGCGCGCTTCGACGAAGGCTGCCTGAAGGCCGTCTTCCGTGTCTACCAGCTGGATTATCCCGATTACGTCTTCTACGACACACTGGCCGCCTCCCGGCGGCACTTCGGGCATGACCTGCCCAACCACCAGCTCCAAACCGTCGCCGATGCCTGCGGCTTCGACCTCCGGCAGCACCACCACGCCCTGGCCGACGCCGAGGCCTGCGCACACATCGCGTTGAAACTAAAACTATTCGGAATCTGAGGCTGTGTCTTCCGGATGCTCCGGGGCCAGCTTGTCGGTGTAGAGCACCCCGTCGAGGTGGTCGGTTTCGTGCTGGAAGATGACGGCGGTGAAGCCCTCGATGCGCTCGGTGGTATCCTTGCCGCTCGCAGGAAGGGTATATTGGATGTCGATGTCCCGATAACGGAGCACTTCGCCGCGCCGTCCGGGGACGGACAGGCAGCCTTCACGCCCCAGCTCGGGCTCTCCCCGCAGGGCGGTGATGCGAATGTTCGGATAGACTTCGAAGGGCTCCCCCTCCTTGTCGAAACGCTGCACGGCCACGATGCGACGCGAGAGGCCAACCTGCGGGCCCGCGATGCCCACGCCGTTCTGCTCGGGCGAAGTGACAGTAGCGATCATCTTCGCGGCCAGCTGTTCGTAGAGCGGATCTGCCAGCATGGCAGCAGAGAGGTTGGTGCATGGCGTACGCAGCACCTGCAGGTCCCCTTCATTTTCTACTGTCAAGACCCGCATGACATCCGGCTGCCCGGCAATCAACGCCCGCTCTTCCTCCGTCCAGCCGTTTTTCTTGCAAGCAAGGACCAACCATACCGCAACTAACAGCGTCAAAAGGATCCGCAAATGGATTCTAATGGATTTCATCGAATGATTCATAGGGGCAAATTTCATCAGTTATTGACAGGATTCTTTCAGCTCCTGCGCGATCAAGGGGAGCAGACCTTCGTCAGCGGGAAGCCAGCGGACGCTAAAAAGCTCGGCGGCGGAGAGCCAGCGGGCGGCCTCGTGCTCGTTGAGATGCGGCGCTTCGCCGGTAAGGGAGCACATATAACAATGCATCGTGAGGTGGAAGGCGGGATAGTCGTAGTCTACTGTCGTGAGGAACTTGTCAATACAGATTTCTGTGGAAAGCTCTTCGCGGATCTCCCGCACCAGGGCCGCTTCGGGGGTCTCTCCGGGCTCCATCTTCCCGCCCGGGAACTCCCACCAGTCCTTCCAGTCACCATAGCCCCGCTGGGTCGCGAAGATACGGTCTTCCCGGCGGATGATGGCGGCGACAACTTCGATGGTTTTCACTGCAGCCGGAAGATGTAGGTGATGGTGCCTTCCTGGGAGATGGGGGCCTTTTCGTTGGCCGTAAACTTGGCCTGGAGGGCCGATTTCTTGGCGGCGGCCCAGAGGGAACGGTCCGTGACGGAGGTGCCCTCAATGCCGGGGATGGCATCGGTGACGTTGCCCTCACGGTCGACCAGGATCTTGACCACGACGCGGCCGGCCTTCTGCACGCCGTACTCGGGCAACGGCAGGGAGCCCACCACGTTGCGACCGGCCAGGCGGGCGGAGGGCTCGCCGTCGGAAGAGCCCGAGAGCGTATTGCCGCTGGCGTGGCCCTCGTCGAAGCGCGGCGTAGGCTGCGCGGCGGTCTGGGTGGCCAGCGTGTCTTTCTTGTTGTTGGCCGCTGATGGGAAGAGCGCACGCTTGTCGATCTGGCGCACGGGTTCGGGCACTTCGACGTCGCCGTCGTTCCCGACGGTCGCCTCCTCGGCCTCATTGGCCTTCGTGCCCTGCACCGGGGCCTCGGAGCGCTTCACCAGCTGGACCTCGTCCTCCGGATTCGGCACTTCCGCGCGCGGCTCGTTGCCCACCGTCACTTCCTCGGGGATGAACTCCTCGGGAAATTCCATGAGCACGGCCTGCTCCTCGGGCGGCGGATAGATGTATTTCAGTCCGCCGCGGACGCACACGACCAGCAGCAGTGCGTGGAGCACCACCGTCAATCCAATGCCTACCCAGTTGGACCGGTCCATCCTTTCTGACAAATGAAGATTATTCTGGCGATGTCGCCATGATGACTTTGTAGTGGTTTCGCTTGGCGATGTTCATCAGCGCAACGACCTCCTTGACGGGCACCGTCTCGTCGGCGTAGATCGAGAAGGTCGGGTCGTCCTCGAATTGCAGCAGCTCGCGGAGCTGGGGCTCGATCTCACTGAAGGCCACCGGCTTCTGGTTGCCGTTGATGTGGTAGGTGACCCGGTTTTCCTGCGGATAGTGCTTGATCGAGACACTCACCGTGGCCTTGGCCGCCACCTGTCCCGTGCTCTTCGGGAGCAAGAGTTTCAGGGCGTTCGGGTTGACCAGCGTCGAGGTCACGAGGAAGAAGATCAGCAGCAGGAACACGATGTCGGTCATCGACGACATCGAGAAGGACGGGTCAACTTTCGTGGTCCGTTTGATTGCCATGGCTAGAGCTCGGATTTGTTGTCTTTGCGGGCCTGTGCCGCGTCGAGGAATTCAATCGAGGCCGCTTCCATCTTCGAGACCAGGCTCGTGACCTGGGACGTGAGGAAGTTGTAGCCGAAGTAAGCAAGGATACCGACGATCAGACCGCCGACCGTGGTGATCATGGCCGTGTAGATACCGCCCGAGAGCAGGGTAATGTCGATGTTGTTGCCGGCCTGCGCCATGTTGAAGAAGGCCTGCACCATACCCATCACCGTGCCGAGGAAACCGATCATCGGCGCGCCGCCGGCGATGGTCGCCAGGGCCGGAAGACCCTTCTCAAGCTTGGCGACTTCCACGTTGGCCACGTTCTCGACGGCGATGCGGATGTCCGCCAGCGGCTTGTCGATGCGCTCAACCCCTTTGTCGATCATGCGGGCAATCGGTGTGTCGCTGCGCTTGCACAGCGCGCGGGCCGAACGGACCTTTCCTTCCATCAGGTAGTTGTCCACATCCTTGATGAAGTTCTTGTCGATCTTGCCGGCCTGGCGGATGGCCCACCATTTCTTGCCGAAAATGTAGATGGCGACGATGGAGAGTGCCAGCAGCACCAACATCAGCCAGCCGCCCTTGGCAGCCATGCTGATGAGGGAGAAAGAAAGCTCTTCCTGCACGGGAACCGCTTCGATCGCGTCTGCGGTGGTCTGGAGAAATGTAGAAAGCATAAATGATATGATTTTTAAATTGTTTTCAAAGTGCTTGCAGGGGATACGGGTAGCGGATGTCTTCCAGGAAGAGCGCCTCCCCGATGACGGACTGTCCCGCCTCACTGCGGTTGCGCGCCTCCAGCACCTCGGCCACCCACTCGGGCGCACGCCGTCCCCTTCCCACTTCCAAAAGCGTGCCGACCGTGGCGCGGACCATGTTGCGGAGGAAGCGGTCGGCGGTGATGGTGAACACCAGGTGCGTAGCATCGAGGGCCTCCCAGCGCGCTTCGGTGACGGTGCAGATATCTGTCTTGTTGGCACCGCCCGTCTTCTCGAAGCTCGAGAAGTCGTGCCGGCCCAGCAGCGGGGCGGCGGCGCGGTTCATGGCCTCCACGTCGAGCTGGTACCAGCAGCGGCAGGAGTGGTGCGCGAAGGGATCCTTAGCCAGGTGGATGTAGTAGCGGTAGGTGCGGCTGATGGCGTCGAAGCGCGCATGGGCGTTGTCGGCAACGCGATAGAAAGCTTCTGCCACAATGGCGGGCGGCAGAATGGCATTTAATTTGCGTAAGAGTCGCTCGGTCTCTTCCTGCGGCCAGGCGGACACGTCGAAATGCGCGATGAAGTGCCGCGCGTTCACGCCCGTATCCGTCCGCCCCGCCCCGACCACGGTGACAGACTCTCCCAACGCGATCGACAGCGCCCGTTCCATCTCATCCTGGACAGAAGGGACATTGGGCTGTGACTGCCATCCGCAGAAAGGGCTTCCATCGTAGGAAAGCTGGACGAAGAGCCGCATATTTTTATTACTTTTGCAAGATTGTTACAGACAACAAAAATACAAAAAATATCATACTTGTCATGGATAGCGTAAACATTAAAGAACTCAATGAACGCATCGAGCGGGAGAGCGCCTTCGTCGACATCATCCAGATGGAGATGGGCAAAGTGATCGTCGGGCAGAAACAGCTCGTGGACAACCTCCTGATCGGCCTGCTGGCCAACGGGCACATCCTGCTCGAAGGTATGCCGGGCCTGGCCAAGACCCTGGCCATCAATACCCTCGCACAAATCGTGGATGGCAAATTCAACCGCATCCAGTTCACTCCTGACCTACTGCCGGCTGACCTCATCGGCACGATGATCTACAGCCAGAAGAGCGAGCAGTTCGTCATCAAGAAGGGCCCCATCTTCGCCAATTTCATCCTGGCCGACGAGATCAACCGTTCTCCGGCCAAGGTGCAGTCGGCGCTGCTCGAGGCCATGCAGGAGCGCCAGGTGACCATCGGCGATACGACGTTCAAGCTGCCCGAGCCGTTCCTGGTGATGGCAACGCAGAACCCGATCGAGCAGGAAGGTACCTATCCCCTGCCTGAGGCACAGGTCGACCGTTTCATGCTGAAGGTCAAGGTGACCTATCCGAAGAAAGAGGAAGAGAAGCTCATCGTCCGGATGAACAACCAGGGTGAATTCCCGAAGCCCACGACGCAGCTCAAGCCCGAAGACATCATCCGGGCCCGCGAAGTGGTGCGCGACGTATACATGGACGAGAAGATCGAGCGTTACATCGTGGACATCGTCTTCGCCACCCGTCAGCCTGAGGAATACGGCCTGGCCAAGCTGAAAGACCTGATCGCCTACGGCGGCTCGCCGCGCGCCAGCATCTCGCTCGCCATGGCAGCCAAGGCCTACGCCTTCATCAAACGCCGCGGCTACGTGATCCCCGAAGACGTCCGCGCCGTCAGCTACGACGTCCTCCGTCACCGCATCGGCCTGACCTACGAGGCCGAGGCCGAAAACATCACCCCCGAAGAAATCATCACCGACGTCCTGAACGCCGTCGAAGTTCCTTAACAGGAGATTCCGGGTCAAGCCCGGAATGACGTAGCATGGAAAATGATTTATTAAAGAAGGTCCGGAAGATCGAGATCAAGACGAAGGCACTGTCGCACCAGGTTTTCGCCGGAGAATACCATTCCGCGTTCAAGGGACGGGGCATGGCCTTCAGCGAGGTGCGCGAGTACCAGTACGGCGACGACGTCCGCAACATGGACTGGAACGTCACCGCCCGACTGCGGGCGCCCTACGTCAAGATCTTCGAGGAAGAGCGCGAACTCACCGTGATGTTGCTCGTCGACGTCAGCGGCTCGCGCCTCTTCGGCACCACCACCCAGACCAAGAAAGACCTCCTCACCGAGATCGCCGCGGTGCTTTCCTTCTCCGCTTCGATCAACAACGACAAGGTCGGCGCCCTCTTCTTCAGCAGCAAGGTCGAGAAATTCATCCCGCCGAAGAAAGGTCGCAGCCACCTGCTCCGCATCATCCGCGAGCTGGTGGAATTCCAGCCCGAAGACCCGGGAACGAACATCGGCGCCGCCCTGGAGTTCCTGACCAACGCCCTGAAGAAGCGCTGCACGGCCTTCCTGCTCTCCGACCTGATCGACGTGGACGAGGCACGCAAGCCGCGCTACGAAGACGCCCTGAAGATCGCTGCAGGCCGTCACGATATCTCCGTGATCAACATCTACGACCCGCGGGAGCGCACCCTGCCCAACGTGGGCCTGGTGCACGTGCGCGACGCCGAGACAGGACGCAGCAGCTGGGTGAACACCGCCTCGGCCAACGTCCGCCGCAGCTACGAAGACTGGAGCCGGGAAGCCGCGGACAACGCCCTCTCCACCCTGCGCCGCTACCGCATCGACACGGTGAGCATCGCCACGGGCGACGACTACGTGAAAGGTCTCATCTCATTCTTCAAAAACAGAGCCTGACATGAAGAAGATATCCCTGCTGATCCTGCTTTCGCTCTTCCCGCTGCTGTGCCGCGCACAGGGCGACGAAGTGCTGCAAAGCCGCATCAGCCGCGACTCCATCCTGATCGGCGACCAGATCGAGTGGACGCTCGACTTCAGCATCGCCCCTGGCGAGGAAGCCCGCATCAGCAAGCCGGGCGAAGCGCCGGTGCCCGGTGTGGAAGCCCTCGGCGAACTGGCGCTCGACACCCTGTCGAAATCCAAAAAGGACGGCACGCTGCAGCTGCGCGGGCACGTCACGCTGACCAGCTTCGACAGCGGCAGCTACCAGCTGCCGGAACTGTTCGTGCTGCTGGCCCATACCGACGGCACCATCGACACGCTGCGCTATGCCGGACCCCGGCTCGCCGTCAACACCATCCCCATCGACACCGCCACCTTCCAGCCCTACGACATCAAGGGACAGATCCGCTATCCCCTGACCTTCAAGGAGGTACTTCCCTGGATCGGGCTGGCGCTGCTGGTCGCGGCGCTGGTGTGGCTGCTGGTGCGCTGGATCAAGATGCGGCGCGAGAACCGCACCTTGTTCGGCAAGCCCGTGGTGCAGGATCCGCCGCACATCGTGGCGCTCCGCAGCCTCGAGAAGACCCGTTCCCAGAAACTCTGGCAGGCCGGCAAGCAGAAGCAGTTCTACACGCAGGTGACCGACGCACTGCGCCAGTACATCGCCGGACGCTACGAGATCCCGGCCCTGGAGGAGACCTCCGCCGAGATGCTGGAGGACCTCTCCGGCAAGGAGATCGACCCCGCGCTGCTCGGCCAGCTGAAAGACCTGCTCGCCACAGCCGACTTCGTGAAGTTCGCCAAGCACACGGCTTCCGACCAGGAGAACGAGAACGCCATCCCGACCGCCATCCGTTTCGTCAACGAAACCTATATGTCCCAGATAACCGAAGAGGAGGAGGAATAACGCATGTTTTTTGAATATCCGAACCTGCTCTGGCTGGAGCTCCTGCTAATTCCGCTCGTGGCGCTGTACCTGTGGCGCTGCCTGCGCGGGAAGGAGCCCTGGCTGGCGGTTTCCAACGCCGACCAGTGGGACAGCGGCAGCGGCAAGCTCGCCGGCTGGTCGCGGCACATCCCCTTCATCCTGCGGATGCTGGCGCTCGCCGCGATCATCGTGGCCATCGCCCGCCCCCGCTCGTCACAGAACTTCGAGAAGGTGGACACCGAAGGCATCGACATCGTGCTGACGATGGACGTCTCCACCTCGATGCTGGCCCGCGACTTCAAGCCCGACCGCATCGGCGCCGCCAAGGACATCGCCATCGAGTTCATCGCGAGCCGGCCTGCCGACCGCATGGGTATCGTGGTCTTCGCCGGCGAGAGCTATACGCAGGCGCCGCTGACCACCGACCGCGCCACCCTGATCAACCTGATGAAGGAGGTGGAAACCGGCCTGATCGACGACGGCACCGCCATCGGCAACGGCCTGGCCACTGCCGTGGCGCGCCTGAAAGACTCCGACGCGAAAAGCAAGGTGGTGATCCTGCTGACCGACGGTATGAACAACTGCGGCGAGATCTCGCCGCTCATGGCCACGGAGATCGCCAAGACTTACGACGTACGCGTCTACACCATCGGCGTGGGCGCGATGGGCGAAGCTCCCTACCCCTTCATGACCCCGTGGGGCGTGCAGGTTCAGAACGTCAAGGTGGAGATCGACGAAGACCTGCTCCGGCAGATCGCCGAAGAGACGGGCGGCAAGTACTTCCGTGCCACCAACAACACCAAGCTGATGGAAATCTACGGCGAGATCAACCAGATGGAAAAGACCCGCACCACGGTCGACAGCTTCCCGGTGTATTCCGAGCTGTTCATGCGCTTCGCGCTGATCGCGCTGTTCTGCCTGCTGGCTGAACTTCTGTTCCGTTTTGTCATTCTGAGGAGGATTCCGTAATGGTATACCTGGTACAACCCCAATACCTGTTGCTTCTGCTGCTGATTCCGCTGCTGTTCGTGGCCTATGCCCTTCAGCTGCGCATCCGCCGCAAGCGCATCGCCAAGCTCGGCAATCCCGAGCTCGTGAAGCAGCTCATGCCGAATGCCTCCACGGGCAAAGGCTGGCTCAAGCTGAGCCTGCTGTCCCTCGCCTGGTTCTTCTTCGTGATCGGCCTGGCCCGCCCGCAACTGGGCGCCCGGCTCCGCGAACACGAAAGCCAGGGTGTGGAAGTGATGATCGCCCTTGACGTCTCCAATTCCATGCTGGCCGAGGACTACTCGCCGAACCGCCTGGAGCGCTCGAAGCTGGCCATCTCCCGGCTGGTGGACCGCCTGCAGGGCGACCGCATCGGCCTGGTGATCTTCGCCGGCGAGGCGTTCGTGCAGCTGCCCATCACCGCCGACTACGTGTCGGCCAAGCAGTTCCTCAAGAGCATCACCACCGAGAGCGTGCCCATCCAGGGCACCGACCTGGCCGGCGCACTGATGGCCTCGGCGCGCAGCTTCAGCACCCAGAGCGAGCGTTCCCGCGCCATCATCCTGATCTCCGACGGTGAGGACCACGAGGGCGAGGCGCTCGACGCCGCCCGCTCCATTGCCGAGGAAGGCATCCGCATTTACACCATCGGCGTGGGTTCGCCCCAGGGCAAGCCCATTCCCAAGAACGGCAGCCTGATGAAAGACGCCAACGGCGAGATCGTGGTCACGCGCCTCGACGAAGGCATCCTGCAGGAGATCGCGGCCATCGGCGGCGGCAAGTATGTCCGCGCCGGCAACAGCGAATTCGGCCTGAATCCCATCATCGACGACATCCGGACCCTCGACAAGGAGCAGTTCAACTCCGTGGTCTTCGAAGACTTCGATGAACAATACATGTATTTCTTCGCCATCGCCCTCTTCTTCCTGATCCTCGAATTCCTGGTTCCGGAAACGAAGGCCCGGCGGAGGCTGTTCAAGCATTGAGCCATGAAAAGATATCTGTTTGTCATCCTATGCCTGATGCTCTGCGGCGGCGTCTGCTTCGCGCAGAGCGAGCGCAAGAGCGTGCGCCGCGGCAACCGCCAGTTCAAGAAAGAGAAGTATGCGGAGGCGGAGATCGACTACAAGAAGGCGCTGGTAGCGGATTCCACCTCCGTGACCGCCGATTACAACCTGGCCAACAACTACTACCGTCAGGAAAATTACGGTGAGGCGGACCGCTATTACAAGGCGGGCATCGACTCGCTGGCCAAGGGCACACACGGCGCCGATGCCTTCCACAACATGGGCAACTCGCTGCTGAAGCAGCGCAACTGGCAGGGGGCCATCGAGGCCTACAAGAACGCCCTGCGGCGCCATCCCGACGACCAGGAGACCAAAGCCAACCTGGCCTATGCCCAGAAGATGCTGGAAAATGAGCAGCAGAACGGCGGTGGTGGCGGCAACAACGACCAGAACCAGGATCAGAACCAAGACCAAAACCAGGACCAGCAAAACCAGGATCAGAACAACGATCAAAACGATCAGAACCAGGATCAGAACCAGGACCAGAACAAAGATCAGAACGATCAGAACAAGGATCAGAACAACGACCAGAACCAGGATCAGCAGGACCAGAACAAGGACCAGCAGCAACAGCAGGGGCAGCAGCCCAACATAACGCCGCAAGCCGCCCAGCAGATGCTGCAGGCCATCCAGGCCCAGGAAGACAAGACCCAGGACAAGGTCAAGAAAGAGAAAGCCGCGAAGCTCAAATCAAAACAGAAAGAGAAAAATTGGTAGTGCCATGACGAAACGTTTGCTTACATTGCTGTTGCTGTTCAGCGCCCTGTCGGGCGCAGCCCAGACACTGAAACTGGAAGGCCCGCAGGTGGTTTCCGCCGACGAGACCTTCCGCATCGTTTTTACCGCCGACGCGCGGATGAGCGATTTCAACTGGCCCGGCACGGAAGACTTCGACGTGGTCTGGGGACCGCAGAAAGGCTCCATGTCGAGTGTCAACATCATCAACGGCAAACGCACCTCCACGCGCCAGGAGACCGTCACCTATCTGCTCCAGCCGCGCCGCACCGGCACCTTCACCATTACCGCGGCCTCGGCCAAGGTCGACAAGCAGGAGGTCTCTTCGGGCACGCTGCAGATTGAAGTCGTGGCCAACCAGCAGCAGGCGCAGCAACCCGCCGGCAACGCATCTCAGGGCAGCCAGCAAGGCAACCAGCAAAGCAGCCAGCAGGCACAGCCCAACCGCCAGCAACAGGATGATCCGACCGTCACGGGCACCGTGTCCAACCAGGACATCTTCCTGCGGCTGACCCTCAACAAGACCAATGTGGTAAAGGGCGAACCCGTCACCGCCACCCTCAAGCTCTATACGCGTGCTGACATCGTGGGCTTCGAAGACATCAAGTTCCCGACTTTCAACGGCTTCTGGAGCAAGGAGACCGTCACGGTCAACAACCTGGAATTCAACCGGGAGAACGTCAACGGCACCATCTACAACAGTGCGCTGGTCCGGCAGTGGGTGCTCATCCCGCAGCAGTCCGGCACGCTGTCCATCGACCCGGCGGAGATGGTCTGCCAGCTGCGTGTCCGTACTTCCAGCGGCAGCCCACTCTCCATTTTCGACGACTTCTTCGACCAGTACCAGACCATCCGCAAGCGCATCAGCACCCCCACCCTCAGCGTGAAGGTGAAGGAGCTGCCGGCCGGTGCCCCGGCCTCGTTCGGCGGCGGCGTGGGCGACTTCAAGATCAGCGCGAAGCTGAGCAAGGACGGCATCAAGTCGAACGAGGCGGCTTCGCTCATCGTCACGATCTCGGGCAACGGCAACCTATCGATGCTCCAGGCGCCGAAGGTCGACTTCCCGCCGGACTTCGAGGTCTACGACCTGAAATCCACCGACAAGACTTCAGCCAGCGGCACCAGCGGCTCGAAGACCTTCGAGTATCCGTTCATCCCGCGCAGCCACGGTGATTTCGTCATCCCGTCGATCGAATACGGCTACTACGACATGGCCCACGGGAAATACGCCGTTACCGCAACCGGCGACATCCCCGTGACGGTCGAAAAGGGCGAGGAGATCGCGGGCGGCGGCGTGGCCGTGGCCGGCACCAACCGACAGAACGTCCGCAGCCTGGCCGAAGATATCCGCTACATCGCCCTGGGCGACGGCAACCTCAGGAAGAAAGGCGCGTTCTTCGCGGGCTCTCCCCTGTTCTACGGGCTCCTGCTCGCCATCGTGCTCCTCGTCTTCCTCGTCAGCCGCCTCTTCAGCTTCTCGCAGGCCCGGCGCGCCGACGTGGCGGGTTCAAAGAACCGCCGCGCCAACAAGATGGCACGGGCCCGGCTCAAGAGTGCCGAATCGTACCTGAAGCAGGGACTGAGCGGCGCCTATTACGAGGAACTGCACAAGGCCCTGCTGGGCTATGTGTCCGACAAGTTGATGATCCCGGCGGCCGACCTGTCGAAGGATACCATCCGGGAGAAGCTGCTGGAGCGGGGCGTCCGTGAAGAGAGCGTGACCGCCCTGACCGATCTGATTGACAAATGCGAATTCGCGCGTTACGCGCCCGAAAGTGGTCAAGCCCAAATGGAAAACGAATACAACGATGCCGTGCACGCCATCTCGGCCATCGAAGGCCAGCTGAAGAATCCCAAAGCCGCCGGCAAGGCGGCCGTCGGTGCCGCCGTGGCAGCTCTGTTGCTTCTGGCAGCGCCTGCCGCGCAGGCACAGAACAATGTGTCGGACCTGTGGAACATGGCTGGCGAGGCCTTTGCGGCCGGGCAGTGGCAGAACGCCTTGAACTACTACCAGATGATCGAGGGTGAAAACCTCGAAAGTGCTGATCTGTACTACAACATCGGCAATACCTACTTCAAGCTCGACGATATCGCGCACGCCATCCTCTATTATGAGCGGGCGCTGAAGCTCGATCCGGCGCACAGCGATGCGGCGCACAACCTGGAAATCGTCCGGCAGATGACGCTCGACAAAATCGATGTCGTGCCCGATTTCATCCTGGTCTCGTGGTTCCGCAACCTGCGGCAGAGCCTGTCGGCCGATGCCTGGGCCTGGATCACGCTGGCGCTGGCGGCCCTCGTCGGCGTGCTGTTCCTGCTCTTCCGCCTGGGCGGCTCCCCCGCCCTGCGCACGGTCTCCTTCATCGTGGGCTGCTTATTCGCTGTGCTGACGGTCTTCACCTTTGTGTTCTCGCTGCAGCAGAAGCGCGCCATCACGCGCCAGGACAGCGCCATCGTCACCAGTCCGGTGTGCTCCGTGAAAAGCTCGCCGGCCGAGGGCGGCAAGACGGTCTTCGTCCTCCACGAAGGCACGAAGGTCCGCATCCTCGACAACGTGGGCGACTTCGCCAAGATCTCCATCGCCGACGGCCGCCAGGGCTGGGCCAGCACCGCTACCTTCGAGGTGATTTAATTCGAGGTGAATTACAAAAATTCCCGGGCCATTGACCCGGGATTTTTTTTATTGATCATCGTGAATCAGATGCACATCGCATTGCGGGAACGGGATGGTGATGCCCGCATCGTTGAGTGCCTCGTAGATCACTTCCTTGGACCTGTCAATATAACCGATCCGTTCGGCGACCAGCACGTACTGTTTCACGGCAATGTCCACGGAACTGTCGCTCATATCGTTGACAACCACATAGACACCGTATTGGGGATCCACGATCTCGCGGCCGTACTTGTCTTTCGTCCGCATCTGCTGCATGGCATCCACCAGCACCTGGCGCACTTTCTTGACATCGGTTCCATAGGCGACACCCACCACGATCTTCGTGAACTCATAAGAGTTGTTGCGCGTGAGATTGTTGAAATTCTTGCCGAAGAGAGAAGCATTGAGGAAGGACATTTCCGTACCGTCCAGCGTCTCCACCACCACGCATTGGTAGTTGATGGCCACCACCTGGCCGCGCACGCCGTCACATTCGATCCAGTCGCCCACACGCAGGCGGCCGCCCATCAGCTGGATACCGTAGATGAAGTTGTTGAGGATATCCTTGAGGGCGAGACCGATACCGGCCGACAGACCACCGGCCACCATGCCGAGCGATCCGGTCGGAATCCGCAAGACGGCGACAACGGCGATCGCATAGGACATCCAGATCAGGACGCTGATGATGCTGTTGCCCAGGGAGAGGTTGATTTCGTTATTCCGGATGGAGGTGCGGTTGTGCTTGCGCATGAAGGTCGCATAGCGCACATATTGCCAGATGGCATGGACGGCCCGGTTGATATACCGGAGGAAGAAGAACAGGACCAGCAGGCCGACGATGCTTCTGCCGGAGATACGCAGTGTCTCAAACCCTTCCTTGTCCACGAGCCGGATGAAAGGAACGTTGAAAATCTTGTCGAACAGATCTTCGAAATCAAAGATGTCCAGGGACATGTGTACGCAGAACGGCAGGGAGATGACGAACAAGGTCGGGATGGCCACCTGCCGGATGAAATCGTAGAACCAGGTGGCGCCGAAGAGAAGGGACTCCCGGTCCGCTCCTGCCACATAGGTAATACGGTTGCGCATGGCGTCCACCCGTTTGTCCAGCCAACGCTCCTTGTATCGTCCCATCAGGTCGGAAATACAGACGATGGTCAGCAGGACAGTCAGCTGGAAATACCACCAGATCAGGATGAGCAAGGCCACGAAGGTGTAGCCCAGGAAGGCAAAGACAAAAGCGATGATATAGATGGACAAGGATATCCAGCCCAGTATATTGTCGATGGGCATGGCCTTTCCGCTTTCCCGGATGCAGAAGAAGAGTTGTCGTACGACGACGATCGCCAGGATCGGCGGGAACAGGACAACCAGCAGATTGTCCGGAACGAAGGTGATGCGGCAGACAATGATGATGAGCGCAATGATGATGGTCGGGATGTAGAGCCGCAGGCAGTTCCACATCTGTGCAGGTTTCACCCGGAGCAGCAGGGATCCGGAGATCACAATCAACAGCCAGAGGAAGGTGTTGATATGCTTGGCGCCCAACTGAATGTATTCGTTCGTGTCACCGGATACGCTGATACCCAACACCAGATAGTAAAGAATGGTTCCGAACAGCACCGAGAACACGGGCAGATTGCGTTTGGGCAGAAAGCGCTTCATCTTGGGAATACGGCTTAACAGCCAGATGATCAGGAAAGCCAGCGCCCAGAAAATAATCAGGGCGACCAACTGGATGATGGTCACCAGCACCAGCATGGCATTGGCGCCCTTGCTGGACAGACCGGTGAACAGGTCAGCATCTTCCTCCCGGATAATCTCCTCTTCAATGGACGAACTGACAGCCACCGAATCGGCAGGCTGCACATCGTCGCTGCTCAATTCCGAAAAATCATACTGATTGTGCAAAGCGACCTTGACTTTTTCCCAAGAGCCCTTGGGATCCGCCAGAAATGCCATAAATGACGTCTGACCATCCACGAAGACGTATTTCTCCAGTTCCTTGTAGCGGGATTGCGCATAGTCATACGCCTCTTTCATCCGCCAGTAGGCCGCCTGGTAGTGCGTACTGTCTGCGATCATGCTGTCACGGTTGCTGGCATGCTGTCTCAGCAGTTCGGAGGCATACGCGATGCAGGAATCCCGGTGGATTTCTCCTTCCTCGTCCAATACGAAGGGGGACGAAAGGGAGTCCTTGATGGCAATACGGATCACCTCCTTTTCCAGATTGGATGCCAAATCGAAATACTGCTTATCCAGGGAATCAACGTGATACAGCAGGCTGTCCGGCAGTATCTCGATCTCGATTTCCGTCATAATCGGCGGGAGCCGGCGGAGGGCCTCGATGAGACGGGCATAGCGGTCGACCTCGACGTCCAATTCATGGACAATGCGGTCGTACGGCTTTCTGTCCTTGCTGAAATCCTCATAGGCCGAAGATACTTTTTCCAGGGCATAGGCCAGGTCGAACGTCATATGCTGCTCCTGGGTATACAGGAGGAGGGACAATTCGTTGGACGCGGTGATCACATCGACCATCCGCTGATGCTGCAGATCATAATCCTTTTCAAAAAGTTCTTGTTCCTCAACGCTTTGCTCGACGGCCATCTTCAGTTCGCTGCGGAGATCCTTGAGCACTTCGGTCAAGGGCTGCCCGTTTACGATGCAGAAGACAGGAATGGCATAGACAAAGAGCGTGGAGACAATTGGTCAGGAGTTTCTTTCTCATAGACTGCTTATCGTCCGTTTAGGGGCTATCTTGCAAATTTATAAAAAATCGACCGAAAAAGCCAGCTATGCAGACAAAACCTCGCTAAAGACTGCGGAGGGCCTCGATGGGGTCGAGGGAGGCGGCGCGGGCCGGGAGGAGGCCGGAGGCCAGGCTCACGGCCGCCGCGAGCGCAACGGCGGCGAGCATCCAGCCCCAGGGCGCGCTGAAACTTCCGTCGAGCGAAAGGGCCACGAGATTGCCCAGCAGCAGGCCCAGCACGACGCCGGCGGCGCTTCCTACGGCGCCGATACCCAGGGCTTCCGCCAGGAACTGACGCGCGATGTCGTACGCACGGGCGCCCAGCGCCCGCCGCGTCCCGATTTCGCGTGTCCGCTCTTTGACCGATACCAGCAGACTGTTCATCAGGCCGACCGCCGCGCCGAGCATCGTCACCAGGCCGATGGCCAGCGCCACCAGCGAGAGCTTCGCGCGCAGCGAAGCGAGGGTGGCTGCGGCGCCGTCGGCCTCGACGATCTCGAAGTCGGGTTCCGCGCCCGGCGGCAGGCGCCGGATGGAAGCCAGCAGGCTGCCGGCCGCGAGCATCGCCTGCCGTGTCTGGCCGGAGGCCGCACGCAGCGTGATCTGACAGTCTTTCGTCCCGGCGCTGACCGGGATCAGCAGGGCATCGTCAATGCCCGTGCCGAAGACAGCCCCCTGGCGCTCCAAGGCCCCGACGACCTGCAGCCGCAGGCCGTCGACAGAGACCATCTCCCCTAGCCCGTCTCCTTCGCCGAAGAGGCGGCGGCGGACGTTGTCGCCCAGCAGGGCAACGGCGGCCGGCTGCCCGGCCTCGAGGACCGAGAAGTTGCGGCCGGCAGCCAGGCGAAGACCTTCGACAGACAGATAGTTTTCGTCCACAGACAGGAGTTGCACGACGGGGTCGGTGGCTATGCCGCCGGACCGGACGACGGCTGACGACTGCAGTGGCGACCAGACAGAAACTTGAGATGCCGGATCAAGTCCGGCATGACGGGAAGCATCAAGTCCGGAATGACGGAATGCCAAAGCCTGGCGATAGTCGATCGGCGGGGCGTCGGACTTGGGACGGAGCAGCAGGGTGGCGGCGCCGAGCTTGTCGAAGCTGCCGACGACCTCGCGCGACAGCACATCCACGGCCGTTTCGATGCCCACCAGCGCGGCGACACCGACAGCCAGCATGGCCACCGTCAGCAGGAAGCGGCGGCGGTTCGAAGCAAAAGCATCCAGGGCGGTACGGAAAACATCTCTCATCACAGATCCTCCAAAAAGATTTGACTTTCAAATATAGGAAAATCCTTTGGTTTTAACTAATTTTGCATGATTATAATGCGTATTTTATACACCCATGGAAAACAAACGATCATACGGCCGTCGCAAAACCGATGAGAATCGCCAGACGTCGCCGACCCGCAGCGCCAAACCGCGCCGCTCCTACGACAAGGATGAACGCGAGAAACGTCCTGTCAGAAAGACATTTACAGACAAGGCTAAACCTTACGCCACAAAACCAAAAACCTATACGGCCAAGCCGAAAAAGCAGGCCAAACCCGTCGAAGACGATGGCTTGGTGCGCCTCAACAAATTCATCGCCAACTCCGGCATCTGCTCCCGCAGGGAAGCCGACACCTATATCGAGAACGGCCTGGTGAGCGTCAACGGCGTCCGCGTCACTGAACTCGGCACCAAGGTTGACCCCGCCAAGGACGACATCCGCTTCAACGGCTCGCGCATCAAGGGCGAGAAGAAGGTCTACCTGGTGATGAACAAGCCCAAGGACTTCGTCACCACCCTCTCCGATCCGCACGCCGACCGAACCGTGATGGACCTCATCAACAAGGGCCTCTGCCCCGAGCGCGTGTACCCGGTGGGACGGCTCGACAAAGCCACCACAGGCGTGCTGCTCTTTACCAACGACGGCGACCTGGCCGACCAGCTCACCCATCCCAAGCACCAGGTGCGCAAGATCTACCACGCGACCCTTGACAAATCGCTCCGGAAAGAGGATTTCGACCAAATCCTCGAAGGCATCGAACTGGAAGACGGCCCCATCGCAGCCGACGCCCTCTCCTATGTGGAAGGCGACAAGACGCAGGTGGGACTGGAGATCCACTCCGGCCGCAACCGCATCGTGCGCCGCATGTTCGAGCACCTGGGCTACAAAGTCAAGAAACTGGACCGCGTGTATTTCGCGGGCCTGACGAAGAAGAACCTGCGCCGCGGCGCCTGGCGCTTCCTCGATGAAAAAGAAGTCGGACTGCTGAAAATGGGGGCCTTCGAATAATGGACAGCCAGCCCCAGAAACAGCACCGCGCCGGCTTTGTCAATATCATCGGCAACCCGAACGTCGGCAAATCGACCCTGATGAACGCCCTTGTGGGCGAAAACCTCTCCATCGTGACGGCCAAGGCCCAGACCACCCGCCACCGCATCATGGGCATCGTCAACGGCGAGGACTGGCAGATCGTCTTCTCTGACACGCCGGGCATCCTCAAGCCCAGCTACGCCCTGCAGCAAAGCATGCTCGACTTCGTGGACGTGGCCATCGGCGATGCTGACGTGATCCTCTACGTCACCGACGTGGTGGAGAAGAAAGACAAGAACGCCGAATACGTGGAGAAACTCGCGCGGCTCAGCTGCCCCGTGATCATCGTCATCAACAAGATCGACCTGAGCGACCAGCCCACCGTGCTCAATCTTATCGAGGAGTGGCAGGCCCTCGTGCCCAACGCCGAGATCTTCCCCGTCTCCGCCAAGGAAAAATTCAACCTGGAAGGCATCCTCGACAGCATCATCGCGAAGCTGCCCGTCAGCCCGCCGTGGTACGACAAGGAGCAGTTCACCGACAAGAGCATGCGCTTCTTCGCCTCGGAGATCATCCGCGAGAAGATCCTCGAGCAGTACGACAAGGAAATCCCCTACTGCACCGAGGTGGTCATCGAACGCTTCAAAGAAGGCGAGGAACGCTACGACATCGGCGCCGTGATCAACGTGATGCGCGACTCCCAGAAAGGCATCATTATCGGCAAGGGCGGCTCCGCACTCAAGCGCGTCGCCACCGCCGCCCGCTTGGAAATGGAAGACTTCTTCCAGAAGAAAGTGTTCCTGCAGGTCTTCGTGAAAGTGGAGCCCAACTGGCGGGAAGACAAGAAAATGCTCAAGAAATTCGGATATATTCAGGACTAAAGCCAAACCATCATGAAAGAGGACGACGAATTGGACGAACTGGACGAAAGAAGCGAAGAACTCCCTGAGGAAGAGGAGGAAGTGGACATCGTGGACGAAGACGCCGAAGACCCGGCGCAGGGCAAGTTCGACCGCCTGGTGGCCGAAGGCGAGAACAAGTACAAGCTCTCGGGCATGTACCGCGACTGGTTTCTCGACTACGCCTCCTATGTAATCCTCGACCGTGCCGTGCCCCACATCGAAGACGGCCTCAAGCCCGTGCAGCGCCGCATCCTGCATGCCATGAACAAGGTGGAGGACGGCCATTACCACAAGGTGGCCGGCATCGTGGGCGACACCATGAAATACCACCCCCACGGCGACGCGTCCATCAAGGACGCCCTCGTGGGCCTGGGACAGAAAGAATACCTGATCGACACCCAGGGCAACTGGGGCAACATCTTCACGGGTGACGCCGCCGCCGCTTCGCGCTACATCGAGGCCCGGCTCAGCAAGTTCGCCCTGGAAGTGGCTTTCAACAAGAAGATTACGGAGTGGGTGCCCTCGTACGACGGCACGAACCAGGAGCCTGTGGTGCTGCCGATGAAGTTCCCGCTGCTGCTCGCGCAGGGCACGGAAGGCATCGCCGTGGGTCTCTCGGTCAAGATCCTCCCGCACAACTTCAACGAGTTGCTTGATGCTTCGATCGCGGCGCTCAAGGAAAAACCCTTCGAGCTCTATCCGGACTTCCCCACCGGCGGCCTGATCGACTGCTCGCGCTACAACAACGGCCAGCGCGGCGGCAAGGTCAAAATCCGCGCCCGCATCGTCAAAACCGACAAGCGCACGCTGACCATCACCGAGATCCCCTACGGCCAGACCACCGAAAGCCTGATCGACTCCATCATCAAGGCCAACGACAAGGGCAAGATCAAGATCAAGAAGGCCGACGACATGTCGAGCGACGGCGTGGAGATCAACATCACGCTGCAGAACGAAGTCTCGCCCGACAAGACCATCGACGCGCTCTACGCCTTCACCAACTGCGAGGTGGCCCTCTCCCCCAACGCCTGCGTAATCATGGACCGCAAGCCCCATTTCATGGGCGTGGACGAGATCCTGCGCTACAACGCCTTCCACACCAAGGACCTCTTCGAACAGGAGCTCAAGATCCTGCTCGACGAGCTGGAGGGCGACTGGCACTGGTCGAGCCTCGAGAAGATCTTCTTCGAACAGAAGGTCTACCGCATCCTGGAAAACGACGCCGCCAGCTGGGAGGAGCAGTTGCAGGATGTGCAGCGGGAGATGGGCAAATACCAGCATCTGCTCAAGCGCCCCATCGTGCCGGAAGACATCAACAAGCTGGTGGAAAAGCCGGTGCGCAAAATCTCGCGCTTCGACATCAAAGCCGCCGAAGAGCGTATCCGCGGCATCGAGGCTGACATCGACGAGGTGCGCAACAACCTGGAGCACCTGACCGAATATACCATCCGCTATTTCCAGCAGCTCAAGCGCAAATACGGCGCCCGCTTCCCGCGCAAGACCGAGATCACGACCTTCGAGAACATCGAGGCCGAGAAGGTGATCACGCTCAACGCGAAGCTATACGCCAACAAGGCCGACGGCTTCGTGGGCATCGATCCCAAGAAGATCGACGGCGCCGAGTACATCTGCGACTGCTCGGACATCGCGGAGATCGTGGTGTTCATGAAGAACGGCAAGTACATGGTGACGCGCGTGAAGGACAAGGCCTTCATCGGCAAAGACATCATTCACGTGGCGGTGTTCAACCGGCGCGACGAGCGCACGGTCTACAACGTGGTCTACCGCGACGGCAAGGCGGGTGGCGTATACTACGCGAAGCGCTTCGCCATCACGGGCGTCACGCGCGACAAGGAATACGACCTGACGATGGGCACGCCCGGTTCCACGGTGCTTTGGTTCACGGCCAACAGCAACGGTGAGGCCGAGGTGCTGCGCATCCAGTACCGCCCGCGCCCGAAGCTCAAGAAGCTGGTGGACGAATACAATTTCGCCGACCTGGCCATCAAGGGTCGCGCCTCACGCGGCAACGTGGTCACGTCGAAGAACATCATCCAGCGCATTACGCTCAAATCGAAGGGCGTGTCGACGCTGGCGGGCAAGCGCATCTGGCTCGATGAGGACATCGTGCGCCTCAACGACGCGGGCCGCGGCCGCTACCTGGGCGAGTTCTCCGACGGCGACCTGATCCTGGTGATCTGCAAGGACGGCAGTTACTATACGACGAGCTTCGACCTGAGCACACATTTCCAGGGCGACTTGATGCGGGTGGAGAAATTCGATCCGGACCGCACCTTCTCGGTGCTCTATTACGATGGTCCGGCGAAGGCCTACTACATCAAGCGTTTCAGCTTTGAGCCGAACAATGGCCTTGCGGTGAGTTTCATCGCGGATGGCAAGGGTTCCCGGCTGGTGGAGATCAACGAAGACGAGTTCCCGCAGCTGGAGGTGACTTTCAAGGGAAAGAACGCGGGCAAGGAGCCGGAGCTGATTGACGTGGAGCAGTACATTGGCAAGAAGGGTTTCCGCGCCAAGGGCAAGAAGGTGTCGTGGTTCGACGTGAAGGGCGTGACCTTCGTGGAGCCGCTGGTCAAGGAGAAGCCGGCCGAAGAACCGGCCGACGACGAGCCCGAAGATGATCTGCCGGAGGCCGATCTCCCCGAGACCGACGAACCCGAAACCGACACGACCAACTGGTCCAACCCCACGGAACCTACGTTGTTTTAAATGATATACTTGCGCTTAGCGCTCTGGGCATTGCTTTTACTCCCTTTGGTCGTGCTCTCGCCTTCGGCTCGGGTCGGACCGACGCTTTAAGCGCAAGCATAGATACGATAAAGAATGATTGCAGCACTAACAGGATTTATGGCGAGCGGAAAGACGACGTTCGGACGAGCGGCGGCGGAGCGGCTCGGCTGGGACTTCGTCGACCTCGACGACGTGATCACAGCGCGCTACGGCACGCCGGCCGAGATTTTCGCGTCGCAAGGCGAAGCGGCTTTCCGCGCCATTGAAACGGATCTGCTCGCCGAAACCCTGCAGCGGGAAAACGACACCGTGCTGGCGCTCGGCGGCGGCACCATCCTGCGCGAAGAAAACCGCCAACTCCTGAAGGAGAACGCCACGCTCATCTGGCTCGACACCGACTTTGCCATCATCCTCTCTGAGATCGGCTACGCCGACCGCCCTGTCGTCCGCGGCCGCTCCATCGCCCAGATCCGCGCCCTCTACGACGCGCGGCGCCCGCTCTACGCAGCAGCAGCCGACATCATCTTCCCCATCGACAACACCGACTACGAACAGGTCATCACCGGCCTGGCTGAAACCATCCAATCCTTATGAAAACAACCCGCTTCCTCCTAGCCCTGGCCGTGCTGTCCCTGCTCGGCGCATGCTCCGCCAAAACCGCCAAGATGCCCGCCGACGCCCTCGTGCTCCGCAGCCCCGACACCCAGCTCGAATTGAAGTTCGCTGTCGTGGACGGTGTTCCGCAATATGCCCTCTCCCGTGCGGGAGAATCCGTCATCCTTCCTTCCCGCCTCGGCTATACCCTCATCGGCCGGGACGGTCTCACCGAAGGTTTCACCCTGACAGGCTCCTCCTTCGACAGCCTCGACGAGACCTGGGAGCCCGTCTGGGGCGAGGAATCGCAGATCCGCAACCACTACAATGAGCTGCTGGTCAGCCTCAAGCAGCCTTCCGGTGTCGTCATGAACGTCCGTTTCCGGCTGTACGACGACGGTTTGGGGTTCCGCTACGAATTCCCGCAGGAGAACAAGCTCACCTACTTCAAGGTCGAAGAAGAACAGACCGAATTTGCGCTGCCCGGCGACCCGGTCGCCTGGTGGATCAGCGGCGACTACGATACGCAGGAGTACAGCTATACCCGCTCCCGGATCTCAGAAATCCCCCGCCTCAACGCTGTTCCCCGCCCCTATAACGCTTCGCAGGCCGAAATTTCGAACCGGGCCGTCCAGACCTCCCTGCAGTTGAAGACCGACAGCGGCCTGTATGTCAACCTCCACGAGGCCCGCGTGCTGGACTACCCCACCGCGAACCTGGTCCTGAAAGAGGACAACCATACATTCCATATCCACCTGACGCCCGATGCCGAAGGCGTCAAGGGTCGCCTGCAGGCGCCCTGCGTTAGTCCCTGGCGTACCGTGCAGGTCTGCACCAGCGCCACCGCCGTGCTGGCATCGCGCCTGATCCTCAACCTCAACGACCCCTGCGCGCTGGAAGATGTGAGCTGGATCCATCCGACCAAATACATGGGTGTCTGGTGGGAAATGATCACCGGCAAGTCGCATTGGTCCTATACCTCCGACTTCCCGTCGGTACAGCTGGGTGTCACGGACTACGCCCACGCCAAACCGCACGGCCACCACGGTGCCAACAATGAAAACGTACGCCGCTACATCGACTTTGCGGCGGAAAACGGCTTTGACGCGTTGTTGATCGAGGGCTGGAATGAAGGATGGGAAGACTGGTTCGGCGCTCAGAAGGACTTCGTGTTCGACTTCATCACACCCTACCCCGACTTCGACCTGCCTGCCCTGAACACCTACGCGCACAGCAAGGGCATCCGGCTCATCATGCATCACGAGACATCTTCTTCCACCGTCAATTATGAGCGCTGGATGGAACAGGCCTACACCTTGATGAACCAGTACGGCTACGACGCCGTCAAGAGCGGCTATGTGGGTGACATCATCCCTTACGGCGAGCACCATTACAGCCAGCCGCTGATCAACCACTACCACTACGCCGTCGTGGAGGCGGCCAAGCACCACATCATGGTGAACGCACACGAAGCCGTACGCCCTACCGGGCTCTGCCGCACCTGGCCCAACATGATCGGCAACGAGAGCGCCATGGGCAACGAGTTCATGGCCGCCGTGCCGCCCGGACACACCGCCACCCTGCCGTTCACGCGGCTGCAGGGCGGCCCGATGGACTTCACCCCGGGCATCTTCGAGCAGGACATGGCCATCACGGCGCCCGGCCAGGAAGGCCGGATGCGCCACACCATCTGCAATCAACTGGGCCTCTATGTAACTTTCTACAGTCCCCTCCAGATGGCGGCCGACCTGCCGGAAAACTACGCCCGCTTCATGGATGCCTTCCAGTTCATCCGCGACGTGGCGGTCGACTGGGACAAGAGCCTCTACCTGGCGGCCGAACCGGGCGAATTCATTGTCACGGCCCGGCACCCGAAGATGGCAACGCTCAATGCGGGCCGCTGGAGCGGCAAGTCGAGCGTCTGGGAGTTCGTGCATCCCGACGGACGCGAACATGATGTCTGGTATGTCGGCGGCATCACGGGCGAGGATGCCCGCGACGTCAGCGTGAAGCTCGACTTCCTGCAGCCCGGCCTGAAATACGAGGCGACCATCTACGCCGATGCCCCGGACGCCGACTACGAGACCAATCCCCAGGCCTACACCATCACAAAAAGGACCGTGGATGCCTCCACAGTCCTCGATCTCCGCATGGCCCGCTCGGGCGGCTTCGCCGTCTCGTTGCGGGAGCTGTAGTGATTTTTACTGGAACATCGCCGTCATCGGGCGGCCGCGCCATTCTTTCGGAATGGTTACGCCCAGGGCGTAAGCCAGGGTGGCGGGCAGGTCGTACTGCATCATAGGCTCGTCGAGAACGTAACCTTTGCGAATGTTCTTGCCATAGAGGACGAAGGGCGTTTCCAAATGCGCCATTTCCAGTTTGCCGTGGCCTTTGCCGGAGCCACCGTGGTCGGACGAAAACACAAAGATCGTGTTGTCGTAGATACCGGCGTCCTTGGCCGCCTGCAGGATGAGGCCCACCATACGGTCTGTTTCTTCAAGACAATCGTAGTATTCGGGCGATTCCCAGCCGCAGCGATGGCCGACTTCATCGACGTCGCCGATGTAAAAGGTGAAAAAGGTCGGTTTCTTTTCCAAGATATACTTGACGGCGCGCTCCTTCGTGTAGTTCTCCATGGTGTAGTTCTCCGGCTCGTGATAGCCCGGATCGTACAAGTGGTAATTGATCACCGTCGTGTCAAGCAGCGGACCGATGCCGTTCCAGTTGTACACGCAGCCCGTCTCGGCATTCGGGCGCTGCTCGCGCACCAGCGTGTAGATGGTCGGCGGCATGCCCCGACCGTTGTCGAGCACCGCCGGAATCTCCGGCTTGGAGGAATTCCATTGGCCATATCCATGCTGTTCCGTCGGCAGGCCGTTGAAGATCGTGGCCCAGTTGATGGCCGAGGAGGACGGCATCACGGAGCGCTTGCCCAGGGTGTAGCTCCCCTGCTCCATCATCATCTTGACATTCGGCATCCGTGCCAGCAGTGCCGGATCCTTGAAAGCCGGCGTCGACACACCGTCCACGCCGATGAAGATCACATGTTGGGCCTTCGGTTTCACGCCCCCGCAGGATGCCACCAGGCAGGCTCCAGCCAGAACGGTCAGCGTAATCAGGAGAAATCTTTTCATAGTTATTCGCGTATTTCTACAAAGATAACAAATTCTTTGGCGGAACGCAAAAAGGGGCCCTCCTGCTTTCCGGACTGGATTTTGAGGATGTCCTGCAGGCCGTATGTGCCGTACAGGGACGCTGCTCCCTGCTTATCACGCGCAATCCGAAGCATTTCAACATCCAGCCCGGCCTCCTGTCCGACTGGATCCCTCCCCGCATCCTGGTCCCCGATAGGTTGGTGCAGGTGTTATTTCTCGGGGGAATGACTCCTGATATGGGAAAGAATCAGGGTACGGACTGTTTCGTCAACTCCGATTTCTGATGCAAGGGACTGGAAAGATCCTATGGCATCTTTGATTTCTTCGATGATGAAAGAAGCATTCCGGATGTCGCCATAATCCGCAAAACGGAGAATATCATCGTGCGTAACGTAACGGTTCTGACCGGAAAGGGTCAGAACGTGACGGTCGCCGATGAACTTGTTCATCAGATTCACGGTAAAAGTGACATCGTAAGCGGGCGCCAGGCGCCAGGTTCCGTCAGGCACCAGGATAAACGAGAAGTTTTTGTCGTGGTCGTCGCAAACGCCAGCTAAATAATTGAACACGGCTCGACGGAAAACCTGTTCCATATCGGGATACGGAAGCCGCATCCTGCGGCAGGCCGTAAACAGTTGTTCATAAGAAACTGTTTCGCCGTTCAAAGCACGCAACGTTGCCGTATGCAGTTTCTGCCCTTCTTTCCTGTCAAACCGTTCCGTCAAAAAATGGTTCTGCCCCTCGATGGGAAGCAGGCGGCAGGCCTCCATTGTGATGCCACACTTGCGGGCCATCCTGTGATAAACCAACTCGACTTCGGCTGTGGGCCAGATATCCGAATCCCTGAATTTCAATATGTACTGAGTAAACACTTCCGGCAGCAGGAATTGCCCGGAATTGACTTCGCCCGTATTCCAGTTAATGGCAACGATAGCCTTGGGATGCACACCTCCGGCGCTCATACCCACAGCCATCAAATCACCTATACCCGGATGAGAACTCAGGTCCACGGAAATTCCTTCCCGGCTCTGCTGAATCTGCCTGGACAAATCGTAGAGTTCCTCCAGCATCAATGCATTATCGGGAGCAATGCCATCGTACAGTACAGGGTAAAACTCCAGGGCGCCCATGCCCCGCCTCCCAATAAAAGCGAGTTTGTCCACGGCGGTAATATCGGCGTGCCGAATCATACAGCTATCAACCCAGGCGGAGAAAACAGCGTTTCCCCAGTCATCCGGAAGTGAGCCGGACAGAAAACGCGGCAGACCTTCATATTCCGTAGCCCGGCACCAGTCCGACAGGCCCTTCTGAACCAGGTAGATGGAGCGGTTATAGGGGCCGATGGGATCCAAATCCCAGCCATACGACACATAGTCCGGATGAAAGGATATGACCGCGCCCAGTTTTCCGAACTTCTGTCGGTATCCTCCCCGCCACTCCAGCTTGGCAATTTCGCGCCCCCAAAGCTGGACGCTCACAATATTCTCTTTCACTTCCTTTTCTTTTTAGCGTACAGGCTTTGCGGCATTTCGGGGATCAGTTCGGCTATGTCGTCCAGCCGCTGGACGGCACGCAGAAGGGCGATGAGGTTGTCCAACCGAATGGAGTTCCCCTGTCCTCTCTCAAAGCGGACAATCGTCATCACGGAGACCCCGCTTTGGATCGCCACCTGTTTCTGTGACAATCCCAGCGCGCTACGGTAATCCTTGAAACGTTCACCAAGTTGCGCAGCCAGTTCTCCGTTTGAATACGCGTAAGTATCTTGCAGCTGTTCTTCTCTCATGCTGCAAATATACATATTTGATGATTAATTATCAAATAATTACTAAAAATCACCATATATGATATATTAATCGGCTACCCAATGACCAAAATATTCCAATATGCACGAAGAGAGCCGCTCACCGAGCGGCTCTCTTATTTTACTCGTCATGCCGGACCCGATCCGGCATCTCTTCTAGAACAACTCTTTCTCCTTGATGTCCTTCACCCGGAGCTGGATGTTGGCGATGCCGCGGTAGTAGTTCTCGGCGATGGAGTAGCAGATGTCGACGGGGTTGCCGGCCTGCATGTGCTCGAAGTGCTCGGAGAGGTTGAAGGCGATGGCCGAGATGTGGTGGTAAGGCTCGTCTTCCTGGATGAGCTCGAGCTTCAGGTGCTTGAGGTCTCCACCGTCGGCGGCGCCCACCTTGCGGCCGTTGCCGTTGTCGTAGACGTTCTCGGTGATGAAGACCGGCGACTGGTTGCCGGGGCCGAAGGGCTGGAACTGCTTGAGCAGGCGGAAGAACTTCGGCGTGATCTGGTTGAAGTCGAGGTAGGAGTCGATGTCGACCGTCGGGGTCATCACTACGTTCTGGATCTTGGCGGCGACGGTGGCCTCGAAGCGCTCGCAGAAGGTTTCGAAATTCTCCTCCTTGATGGTGAGGCCGGCGGCATACATGTGGCCGCCGAAGTTTTCCAGCAGGTCGGCGCAGCTCTCAATGGCGTCGTAGAGGTCGAAGCCGGCGATGGAACGGGCACTGCCCGTGATGAAGCCGTTCGACTTGGTCATGACGATGGTCGGCCGGTAGTAGGCTTCCACCAGGCGCGAGGCCACGATGCCCACGACGCCCTTGTGCCAGGACGGGTTGTAGACGATGGTGGACTTTCGGACAGCGAAGTCGGGCATCTCGGCGACCATCTTGAGGGC
>CAJODQ010000008.1:49391-61106 GCA_905233345.1 uncultured Bacteroidales bacterium | reverse complement strand
CTCTCCATACGGCCGGCCGCGTTGATGCGGGGACCGATCTTGAAGACGATCTCGTCAATCGTGATGCGGTGCTTCTCCAGGCCCGAGAGCTTGATGATGGGCACTAGGCCTTTGCGCGGGTTCTCATTGAGCTGCTTCAGGCCGTAGTAAGCCAGCACGCGGTTCTCGCCCGTTACCGACACGAGGTCGGAAGCAATGCTCACGACGAGCAGGTCGAGCAGGGTCTGGTATTCCTCGAAAGGAATGCCGTGCCGGTTGGCATATGCCTGCACGAGCTTGAAGCCCACACCGCAGCCCGACAGGTCGTCGAAAGGATAGGTGCAGTCTTCGCGCTTGGGATCGAGCACAGCCACGGCCGGGGGCAGCTCCACGTCGGGGAGATGGTGGTCGCAGATGATGGTGTCGATGCCCAGTTTCTTGGCGTATTTGACTTTCTCCACGGCCTTGATGCCGCAGTCGAGCGTAATCAGCAGGGTGCAGCCATGTTCCTTGGCCGTGTCGATGCCTTTGTACGACACACCGTAACCCTCGTCATAACGATCGGGAATGTAGTATTCGATGTTCGGGTCGAACTGCCGGAAGAAGGAGTAGACGAGCGAGACGGCCGTCGTGCCGTCCACGTCGTAGTCGCCGTAGACCAGGATGCGCTCTTTGTTGATCATAGCCTGGTCCATGCGGTCCACAGCCTTTTCCATGTCCTTCATCAGGAATGGGTCATGGAGCATGCTCAGGTCGGGTCGGAAGAACTCGCGGGCCTTGGCGAAAGTATCGATGCCGCGCTGCACGAGCAGGTTGGCCAAGACCTGGTCGATCCCCAGCTCCTGAGCGAGCTGGCGGACGGAAGCGGGATTGCCCTGCTCCTTGACGACCCATTTCTTTTCGATACCCATAAATTACTCCAATATTCTGCAAATATAACAATTTTGTCGGGTATTCAGCAAAAAATACTAACTTTGTCGACCTAAACAATCGAAACAGATGGAAATCACCGACCTCAACGAACAGGAACTCAATAGACGCGCATCCCTGCAAAAGCTTCACGAACTGGGCATCAACCCCTATCCTGCCGCCGAATTCAAAGTCAACACCACGACGGAAGAGATCAAGGCGGGCTATGACCCCGAAAAAGGAAATTTCCAGGATGTCGTGATCGCCGGCCGACTCATGAGCCGCCGCATCATGGGCGCCGCCTCCTTCATTGAATTGCAGGACGAATGCGGCCGCATCCAGGTCTACGTCAAACGCGACGAGATCTGCCCGGGCGAAGACAAAACCCTGTACAATACGGTCTTCAAGAAACTGCTCGACATCGGTGACATCATCGGCATCGAAGGCTTCGCCTTCATCACCCAGACCGGTGCCCTCTCCATCCACGCCCGTAGCCTCACCGTGCTGAGCAAGTCGCTCCGCGTGCTTCCCATCGTCAAGACCGACGCCGACGGCACAGTCCACGATGGCTTCACCGACCCCGAACTCCGCTACCGCATGCGCTACGTGGACCTGGTGGTCAACCCGCAGGTGAAGGATGTGTTCTTCAAGCGCACGAAGATCATCAACACCATGCGCGAGTATTTCAACGAGCATGGCTATCTGGAGGTCGAAACCCCGATCCTGCAGTCCATCCCGGGCGGCGCCACGGCCCGTCCGTTCATCACCCACCACAACTACCTCGACATTCCGCTTTACATGCGCATTGCCAACGAGCTCTATCTGAAACGCCTCATCGTGGGTGGCTTCAAGGGCGTGTATGAGTTCGCCAAGGACTTCCGCAACGAGGGCATGGACCGCACCCACAACCCGGAATTCACCTGCATGGAGATTTATGTGGCCTACAAGGACTACAAGTGGATGATGAAGTTCGTGGAGACGATGATCGAGCGCATCGCCTTGGCCATCAACGGCAAGACGAAGTTCGACGTCTGGGGCAACGAGATCGAGTTCAAGGCGCCGTACCGCAAGCTGCCGATGCTCGACGCCATCAAGGAATATGCAGGCGTGGACGTGGCCGGCATGAACGAGGCCCAGCTGCGCGAGACCTGCAACAAACTGAATGTCCCCATCAAGCCCGAGATGGGCGTGGGCAAGCTCATCGACGCGATCTTCGGCGAATATTGCGAGAAGAACCTCGTGCAGCCCACCTTCATCATCGACTATCCGGTGGAGATGAGCCCGCTGACCAAGCGCCACCGTGAGAACCCCGCCCTGACCGAGCGCTTTGAGCTCTTCGTCAACGGCAAAGAGCTCGCCAACGCCTACAGCGAGTTGAACGACCCGATCGACCAGCTCGACCGTTTCAACGAGCAGGTGAAACTCAAGGATGCCGGCGACGACGAGGCCATGTACATCGACATGGACTTCGTCCGCGCCCTGGAATATGGCATGCCGCCGACCTCTGGCCTGGGCATGGGCATCGACCGCCTGACCATGATGATGACCAACTCTTCTACCATCCAGGACGTGCTCTTCTTCCCGCAGATGCGGCCTGAGAAGACGGCCCCGAAAGAAGAGAAAAGCGAATAGCTGCATGGCGGAACTTCTCACTTCCCCGCAGAATCCGAAAATCAAAGATCTCCTGAATCTGGAGACCAAGTCCCGCGAGCGCAAAGCCCGCGGGCTCTTTGTCGTAGAGGGACGGCGCGAATACGAACGGGCGGTGGCCGCCGGCTGGCAGACCGAGACCCTGTTCGTGCGCGAAGGAGAACCGGAGGCCAGACAGGCCGATTTTCTGGTGAGCGAGCGGGTCTACGAGAAGATTGCCTGCCGCGGCGGCACGGAAGGCATCGTGGCGGTGATGCAGGTGCGGGAGCACAGCCTCGCCGACCTGGCGCTGTCACCTTCACCGCTGGTTCTGGTTTTGGAACGGGTGGAGAAGCCCGGCAACCTGGGCGCAGTGCTGCGCAGTGCCGATGCCGCGGGCGTCGACGCCGTGCTGGTCTGCGACCCGCTGACCGACCTCTACAATCCCAACCTCATCCGGGCCAGCCTCGGCGCCCTGTTCTCCGTGCCGACAGTCGCCTGCAGTTCGCAGGAGGCCTACGACTGGCTCGCCGCGCACGGCATCGCCATCCTTACAGCCCAGCTGCAGGATTCGAAACTCTATTACGACACCGACATGGTGCGTCCCACCGCCATCATTTTCGGCGCGGAAGACACCGGCCTGTCGCCCTTCTGGCGCGAACGGGCCGATGCGCACATCCGCATCCCGATGGCAGGCGCCATGGACTCGCTCAACGTGTCGGTCTCGGCGGCCATCCTCGCCTTCGAGGCGGTCCGCCAGCGCAACCAGTAATCATTACAGCCATGAAGAAATACGGACTGATCGGACACCCCATTTCGCACAGCAGAAGCCCGGAGCTGTTCCGCGTCGCCTATCCCGATGCGGACATGACCTACGACCTGATCGACGATGTCGATTTCGAGCGGGCCTACCGCCGCTTCCTCGCCGATTACGAAGCCGTCAACGTGACCGCGCCTTTCAAGGGCGATGCGTTCCGCAAGGTCGACGTGGCGGATACCATTTCCCGCGAACTGTTCGCGGTCAACATCCTCCGGAAAAAGGACGGAAAGATCTATGGCTACAACTCGGATTTCTGGGCCCTCAAAGATATCCTGGCACCCTATGCCAATCCCCACAAGCGCCCGCAGGTGCTGGTGATCGGCTGCGGCGGTGCCGCCAAGGCAGCGGCGTTGGCGGCGCTGAAGCTGAAGATGTCGGTGCGGGTGGCCAACCGCGATTTTCGCAAGGCACGCGAGTTCTGCTTCACGGGCGGCGGCATGATTCCGCTCCGACTGGAGCAGATCCCCGAACAGATGCCCGGCATCAATATTCTGATCTACGCTGTCCCTGTGAAGATCGACCTGCTGGACGAACTCTCGCTGGAGGGGAAAGTGGTGGTGGAAGCCAACTACAAGAATCCCTGCCTGCTGGAGCGCTGCAAGGCAGAAGGCATCACCTACATTCCGGGACTGGACTGGCTGGCCGGCCAGGCGATCGCGGGCTATGAACTGATGACCGACGTCAAGCCCGACGCTGAACGTGTTCAAGGCCTTTTGCGTCTATAAATAATTTTACATTATGAAGACCTTCTTCTTCATCCTGTTTTTTTTGCATCGACAGGACTGATCGTCACGCTCTCTATCCTGCTCTACCGATGCAAAAATGAATTGCAGGATCTTCTCCGTTTCATCAAAACCGACCGGGCCCGGGTTGACCGCGCCACCCGGATCCTTGTAGATCTGATTACCGACATCGCCAATGCCGCGGCTCTCAGTGGCGAAAGCCAGTATCTGCTGATCAAGCGGCTCAACGGCATCCTCCTCTCATCCCGCGGCGAAAGCCGCTCCGTCAAGGATGCATTCTTGATCCTGGCCAATCTCTACAACAGCGGGCTGCTGTCCCAACTCGCCCTGGAGCATCCCAGCCTCAACCACAACGAACTCGTGCTGTGCAGCATGCTCACGGTCGGGCTCGAACCGGTCTGTATCAGCAAGATCCTGGGCTACGACCATGAGCATACGTTCTATAACAAACGCGCCGAAGTCCGCAAAAAACTGGGCGTGGCGCACGACATTCCGCTGGAGCGTTATCTTTTCGAGCGGGTGGAACATCTCCGTCAGGCACACGATACCTTCCTCCGCGAACTGATGGCGCGGTACTAAAGCGCTGAAGACGGCTGCTGTGCCTGTCCAGTATGAACTGCGCAACAGGCCGTGACCGCCGGGCACAGCGGCCGTTAACTTTTTTTGCAGGTTTGGAAGATAATCCGTATATTTAGCAAATTTTTGAGCTATGGCACTGAATAAAGTATTATTGATTGGAAATGTAGGGAAGGATCCTGAAATCAGGCACCTGCAGGGTGGCGCGTCAGTTGCCACCATCACGCTGGCCACCAGCGAACGGTACAAGGACAGAAATGGCGAATCGCGTGAGCTTACCGAGTGGCACACCATCATCGCATGGCGTCAGTTGGCCGACCTGGCCGAGAACTATATCCGCAAAGGCAGCCAGATCTTCGTGGAAGGCCGTATCCGCAGCCGCAGCTGGGACGACCAGAACGGGCAGAAACGCTACGTGACGGAGATCCAGGCCGACAGCATCCAGCTCCTTGGCAAACGCGGCGACGGCGCTGCCCCCACCCCGGCCCAGTCGAACTACGGCGGCTACAACGCCCCGGCCCAGCCGCAGAACCCGCAGCCGCAGCAGACCACCCCGATGGTCAACCCCGCCGACCTGACCGACGACGGCGCGGATGACCTGCCGTTCTGATGACAGCTGAGCTGCCGGATCGGGTCCGGCATGACGAGTAAAATAAGAGAGCCGCTCCCCGAGCGGCTCTCTTTCTGTTTACGCCGATTCCTTCGATGGCCGGTCGATCTTGAGTTCGGGGTGCTGCTTCGAGTTGAAGTAGAGGCAGACTGCGACAGAGATGGCGACCACGCCGAGGGAGATGAAAATGTATTCGGAATGGACGGCGGCGGCGATGTCGTCGCTGACGTATTTCGTCATGATGCGACCGACGAAGATCGGGACAAGCATCATGCCCATGTTCTGGATCCAGTAGATCATTGAGTAGGCCGTACCCAGGTTCTTCTCGGGAATGATCTTCGGCACGGTGGGCCACATCGCCGAAGGGACCAGCGAATAGCCGATGCCCAGGAACACGATGGCCAGGTAGCCGTTGAACGGCACACTCGGCGCAAAGCAGATGATCATGTGCGCGCAGAACACCAGCACGGCGCCGGTGATCATCCAGGTCGTGGCCTTGCCCACCTTGTCGACCAGCGCGCCGAAGAGCGGCGTGAAGATCACCGGGGCAAAGGCGATCATCGAGATCATGACGGAAGCGGTCGAAGCGTCGAGATTGAAACGCGGGATGATGATCGAGGTGCCGAACTTCTTGAAGCTGATGACGCAGCAGTAGAAGAAGACGCAGAGCAGCGCGATCATGATGAAGCGCGGGTTGCTAAGCACCTTCCAGATGTCGGAGAACTTGAATTTATCCTCTTCTTTCACCTCGCCGCGCTGCGTGGCGATGCCCTCCTGCCGGTCGTACTTGGCATCCATGGCCACGAAGAAGGCCCAGAGGATGGCACCGATAAACAGGAGCGTCAGGCCCACGATGGCGGGTTTGTTGGTCTCGGAAAGGGTGTACATCGTGCCTTCCACATGGTTCTTGAGCACGAGTACCGGCGCCAGCAGCATCGCCAGGCCCGTACCGATGCGGGCGATGGCCAGCTGGAGGCCCATGGCCAAGGCCACGTTCTTGCCTTTGAACCATTTGGCGATGGAGCGCGTGACCGCCACGCCGGCGATTTCACTGCCCAGGCCGAAGAGCATGCAGCCGATGTAGGCGATGGTCAGCGAAGTGCCCGCCGTCAGGCCGGGGGTCGAAATAGCCCAGGTGACGATGGCCGCGCCGATCACCATCATGCCCACAAAGACGGAACCGATGATCCGTACGCCGAACTTGTCGAGCAGGACGCCGCAGATAATGAGGCCGCCCCACACGCAGAGGAAGGAATAGCCGCCGGCGTAGAAGCCGAACTGCTGGGAGTTCCAGCCGAGTTGCAGCATCTCCGGATTCTTGAAGATCTGCGACACGGTGGAGAACATGTCGTCGAAGAAGTAGGAGCCGAACATCGGCACTACGAGGCAGGCAAGGGCCAGCCAGCAGGCAATTTTGCTCGACTTCAGGGACTTGGTTTCAGTTGTCATATCGCAACGCTATTGGGATTACTTGATGTTGGGTTCTTCCAGGCCAAGGTGCTTCCTGCGGTCGACCACCTTCAGATAGAGACCGATGAGCAGGGCGGCCACGCCGAGGCAGGCCAGCATCACCAGTGCCCAGGTATAATTGAGTTCATCGGGGCCAGTGCCCGGTGCATTCGTGCGGGTCAGCACATTGCCGATGAGGATCGGGAAGAGCCACAAGCCGATGTTCTGGATCCAGAAGATGAGCGCGTAAGCCGAACCGATGATCTTCTCGTCCACCAGCTTCGGCACGGAAGGCCAGAGAGCTGCCGGCACGAGGGAGAACGAGGAGCCGAGCACCAGGATGGTGGCGTAAGCCACGATCGTTCCGCCGATGGCGTTGCCCTTGAAGAGCGGCAGCACGAAGGCGAAGGTCAGGTGGCAGATGATCAGCAGCAGCGAACCGAGGACCAGCATCGTAGCCGCCTTGCCCTTGTGGTCCACATAACTGCCGAGGATCGGGGTGATAGCCACGGCCAACAGCGGGAACACCGCAAAAATGGTCTCGGCGGTGCCGCGCATGAAGCCCATGTAGCAATAGACGACAAGCGCCACGACAGCAATGGCCATCAGGCCTGTTTTCAGGGCCTTGTTGGTCTTGATGAAGTTGCTCGAGAACGAGCAGGCGGCCACCACGAGCATGATGATGTATTGGATGATGGTCACGCTCTCACCCGCCCAGAAGCTGCCCGCTGCAGGCTCGGAGAGGGTCAGGTTGCACTGCAGCATGTTGACCGCGTATTTCTGGAAGGGGAAGATGGCCGAATAATACAGCACACAGAGCAGGGCCACGAGCCAGAAGCCCAGGCTGGAGAGGATCTTGCCGATGTCCTTCACCTTGAACGGATCGTCCTTCTCTTCGGCCTCGCCCGTTTGACTGTCGAGCTTCTTGTCCATGAAGAAGTAGGTGATGAACATGATCAGGGCGATGCAGAGCAGCACCACGCCGAAGGCCACGGAACGCGACACGTCGATCACGCCGCCCAGCTTCGCGAAATAGGGCGAGAAGATCATGCAGGTGGCCACACCCAGACGCGCAAGCGCCATCTCGGAGCCCATGGCCAGGGCCGTTTCACGGCCTTTGAACCACTTGACGATACCGCGGCTGACCGTGATGCCGGCCATTTCGCAACCGCAGCCGAAGATCATAAAGCCCAGGCCCGCCAGTTTCGCGGAGGCGGGCATTCCCTGGTAAAACGGCAGGATGTCGTCGATGAAGCCGATGCCGGTGTGCCAGTTCAGGTTGTTGGTGAACCATGCTTCCGCGCTGGAGCCGATGAAGGCCTCGCTGATGGCCAAGTACTTGATGATACCGCCTACCAGCATCACGACGCCCGACAAAACGGCGGTGAAGCGCACGCCCATCTTGTCGAGGATGATGCCGGCGAAGATCAGGAAGAACACGAAGACATTGAGGAAGGTCTCGGATCCCTGCATCGTGCCGAATGCCTTGGAGTCCCACCCTCGGGTGGATTCCATCAGATCCTTGATCGGCGACAGGATATCCATGAAGATGTAGGCGCAGAACATGCCGAGCGCCAGCAGGAGCAGGGCGATCCAGCGCATGGTCGCTGAATCGCGCAGCGTGGTTTGGGTTGCTTGTGCAGTCATATGAGAAATACTATCATTCTTATTGCATTTACAAATATAAAAATTTAATCGTAACTTAGCGGCGCAAAACCATCATTTCTTTTAGCAAGATGACACTCGACGTGGTTCTTGGTCTCCAGTGGGGAGACGAAGGAAAAGGTAAAATCGTGGACGTGCTTGCCGCCCGTTATCCGGTCGTGGCACGCTTCCAGGGAGGTCCCAACGCGGGCCATTCCATCCAGTTCGGCAGCACGAGTTTCGTGCTTCACTCCGTTCCTTCCGGCGTGTTCCGGAAAGACGCCATCAACATTATCGGCAACGGTGTGGTCCTTGACCCCACCATCTTCCGGGAGGAATGCCAGGCCATTGAGGCGCTCGGCGTCCCGGTGCGCGAACGCGTCCGCATCGCCAAGCGTGCACACCTGATCCTGCCGACGCACAAGCTGCTCGACGCCGCCGACGAGGCAGCCCTGGGTAAGGGCAAGATCGGCTCCACCCTCAAGGGCATCGGACCGGCCTACTCTGACAAGACCGGCCGCAACGGCCTGCGCGTGGGCGACCTGCTCGACGCCGGCTTCCGTGCCAAATACGACACCCTGAAACAGAAGCATATCGCCCGTCTGGCGCAGTACAAATTCGAATATCCCTTCGATCTGGCAGAGGCTGAAGCCCGCTGGATGCAGGACATCGAATATCTGAAGAGCTTCGAGATCGTGGACTGCGAATACGAGACCAACGCGCTCCTCGACGCCGGCAAGGCCATCCTGGCCGAAGGCGCCCAGGGCTCGATGCTCGACGTGGATTTCGGCTCCTATCCGTTCGTGACCTCGTCGTCGACCGCCTGCGCCGGCGCCTGCACCGGACTGGGCGTGGCCCCGCGCCGCATCGGCAAGGTCTACGGCGTGTTCAAGGCCTACTGCACCCGCGTGGGCAGCGGCCCCTTCCCCACCGAACTGAACGATGCCACGGGCGAGGAGCTCCGGCAGCGCGGCCATGAGTTCGGCGCCACCACGGGCCGTCCCCGCCGCACCGGCTGGCTCGACATCCCGGCCCTGAAGTTCGCCGTGATGATCAGTGGCGTGACCGAGCTCATCATGATGAAGGCCGATGTGCTCGACGGCTTCGACACCGTCAAGGTGGCCTGCGGCTACCGCGTGGACGGAAAGCGCTGCGACCGCGTCCCCTACGACGTGTATGCCGACATCGAACCGATTTACAAGGAATTCAAGGGCTGGAAGGGAGACCTGGGCCAGTGCCGCAAGGAAGAAGATCTTCCGGCGGAATTCAAGGCCTACATCGCTTACATCGAGCAGGAGGTCGGCGTTCCGATCCGCATCCTGTCGCTCGGCCCCGACCGCGCACAAACCCTAATCCGCGAATAGCGTGGCCCTGCTGGAAACCATCGACGATCCCGCGCAGATCCGGGACTTCGACAACGAGCAACTCCAACAACTCTGCGAGGAACTGCGCCAGTACATCATCCAGTGCTGCGCGGAGAATCCGGGTCATATCGGCGCCAGCCTCGGCGCCGTGGAGATCGCCGTGGCCATCCACAAGGTCTTCGACACGCCCCGCGACAAAGTGGTGTGGGACGTCGGGCATCAGGCCTACGCCCACAAGATCCTGACGGGCCGCCGCGAAGCCTTCAAGCAGAATCGCAAATACCACGGAATCAGTGGATTCCCCCGCCGCGACGAGAGCCCGTACGACTCTTTCGGCACCGGCCACTCCTCCACCTCAATTTCCGCGGCCCTCGGCATGGCCGTCGGCGCGCAGTTGGAAGGCAAGAAAGAGCACGTGATCGCTGTCATCGGCGACGGCGCCCTGACGGGCGGCCTCGCCTTCGAGGGCCTCAACAACGCCGGCAGCCTCAAGGCCGACCTGCTGGTGATCCTCAACGACAACCAGATCGCCATCGACGACAACATCGGCGCCCTGCACAACTACCTGCTCAAGGTGACGACCGACCAGCGTTACAACCGCCTCAAGAAGAGTATCTGGGACCGGCTTGGCGCAGGCAAGGTCCGCAAGTGGCTGCAGCGCATGATCAAGAGCACCAAGCGCAACCTCATCAAGCAGGGCGGCGACACCTTCTCGCTCTTCGACGCCCTGGGCTTCCGCTACTTCGGCCCTGTCGACGGCAACGACATCGCCACCATGACCTATATGCTCGGGCGCCTCAAGGAGATCCCGGGCCCGAAGCTGCTGCACGTGGTCACCACCAAGGGCAAGGGTATGCCCCCGCCGAGAAAGACCAGACCATCTGGCACGCTCCCGGCACCTTCGACGTGGAGACCGGCCAGCGCACCGGGAAGAAAAGCGACATCGCCAAGTTCCAGGAAGTGTTCGGCGCCACCCTGCTCGACCTGGCGCGGGAAAACAGCCGCATCGTGGGCATCACCCCCGCCATGGCCTCGGGCTGCAGCATGACCATCATGCAGGCCGCGATGCCCGACCGCGTCTTCGACGTGGGCATCGCCGAGCAGCACGCCGTCACCTTCTCGGCCGGCCTGGCCGCCGAGGGCATGCTCCCCTTCTGCAACATCTACTCCAGCTTCTCGCAGCGCGCTTACGACAACGTGATCCACGACGTGGCGCTCCAGAAACTGAAGGTGATCCTCTGCCTCGACCGCGGGGCGAAGACGGTGCCACGCACCACGGCACCTTCGACATGGCGGCCTTCCGCCCCGTCCCCAACCTGACGCTCTGCGCTCCGCTTGACGAAGCTGCGCTGCGCGACCTCATGTATTCCGCCACGCAATCTGCTTACGGTGCGACCATCATCCGTTACCCGCGCGGCTACGGGCACGGCGCCGCCTGGCGCAACCGCCCCTACAACTTCATCGAGCCCGGTACCGCCGTCAAGCTGCACGAAGGAAAAGATGTCGCATTATTATCTATAGGTGCGATCGGCATGAACGGCGTCAAGGCCGTGGAGCGCGCCAGCCGGGAGAAAGGCCTCGAAGTGCTGCACTACGACATGCGCTTCCTCAAGCCTGTCGACACCGCCGCCCTGGAAGACGCCTGCCGCTGCTGCCGCCACATCGTCACGCTCGAGGACGGCACCGTGGAAGGCGGACTCTACAGCGTGGTGGCCGAATTCATTGCGGCGCACGGGTGCGACTGCACCCTCACCGGACTGGGTATTCCCGACCGTTTCGTGGAGCAGGGAACCCCCGCAGAACTCTATCAGGAGTGCGGTATGGATGCGAATTCGGTGTATCAGGCCCTTTTGAAATAAAATTTTTAAAAATATTTTGGACTTTCATTGAAAACCCATATATTTGCAGTCCCAAACAGCCGACGTAGCTCAGCTGGTCAGAGCAGCTGATTTGTAATCAGCAGGTCGTGGGTTCGAATCCCTCCATCGGCTC
>CAJODQ010000008.1:0-49378 GCA_905233345.1 uncultured Bacteroidales bacterium | reverse complement strand
ACCTGGGCAGATACCAGAGTGGCCAAATGGGGCAGACTGTAAATCTGCTGGCGCACGCCTACGGTGGTTCGAATCCATCTCTGCCCACTTTTTTTATGCACTGTAAAGTGCACGTGCGGAAGTAGCTCAGTTGGTAGAGCATCAGCCTTCCAAGCTGAGGGTCGCGGGTTCGAACCTCGTCTTCCGCTCGATTTTTTTTGAAATATTGGCCAATGTAGCTCAGTGGTAGAGCGCTTCCTTGGTAAGGAAGAGGTCGTGAGTTCAATTCTCACCATCGGCTCCAAACAACAACATAAAAAACAGAACCAACTATGGCAAAAGAAACTTTTAAAAGAGACAAACCGCATGTGAACATCGGTACGATCGGCCACGTGGACCACGGTAAAACTACCCTGACCGCTGCCATCACCATGGTGCTCGCAAAACAGGGCCTCTCCGAGGTGAAGTCCTTCGACCAGATCGACAACGCTCCCGAGGAGAAGGAACGTGGTATCACCATCAACACCGCTCACGTCGAGTATCAGACGAAGACCCGTCACTACGCACACGTCGACTGCCCGGGCCACGCTGACTATGTGAAGAACATGGTTACTGGTGCCGCTCAGATGGACGGTGCCATCCTCGTGGTCGCCGCTACCGACGGTCCGATGCCGCAGACCCGTGAGCACATCCTGCTCGCCCGTCAGGTGAACGTTCCCCGTATCGTCGTGTTCCTGAACAAGGTTGACATCGTGGACGATCCCGAAATGATCGACCTCGTCGAGATGGAGGTTCGCGAACTGCTGAGCTTCTACGAGTTCGACGGCGACAACGCCCCGGTTATCCGTGGTTCCGCTCTCGGTGCTCTCAACGGTGACCCGCAGTGGGAAGCCAAAGTCATGGAACTGATGGATGCAGTCGACGAGTATATCCCTCTGCCGGTCCGTGACAACGAGAAACCGTTCCTGATGCCTATCGAGGATATCTTCTCCATCACCGGTCGTGGTACCGTGGCTACCGGCCGTATCGAAACAACGGGTGTCGTGAAAGTGAACGACCCTGTCGAGATCATCGGTCTGGGCGAAGAGCCGCGCAAATCCGTCGTCACGGGTGTCGAGATGTTCCGCAAGCTCCTCGACGAAGGTGAAGCTGGTGACAACGTCGGTCTGCTTCTCCGTGGTGTGGACAAGAAAGAGGTCAAACGTGGCCAGGTGATCGCTCACCCGAACACCATCACCCCGCACAAGAAATTCAAGGCTGCTATCTATGTCTTGAAGAAAGATGAAGGTGGTCGTCACACCCCGTTCAAGAACCACTACCGTCCTCAGTTCTTCATCCGTACCCTGGATATCACGGGCGAGATTGAACTCCCCGCAGGTGTCGAGGTCGTGATGCCGGGCGACAACGTGGAAATCACTGTCGAGCTCATCTACCCGGTGGCTCTGAACAAAGGTCTGCGTTTCGCAATCCGTGAAGGTGGCCGTACCGTCGGTTCCGGTCAGATCACCGATCTGCTCGACTAAGGTCAGGCTTCGCTTCGCGAACATTGGTTGAAGGGTCGGGCCCTTGCGGGTCCGACCCTATTTAGGGGAATAGAACAAGGGTAGTTCAGCGGTCTCCAAAACCGTCGATGTGGGTTCGAATCCTGCTTCCCCTGCAAATCCGGTGGTTACGCACCGGAGTGTTATTAACCGGCAGAGGCTTCCGCTTCCAACTGTCCCCTGTCAACAAAAAAATAACAATGGCAAAAATAGGAACTTACGTAAAAGAGTCCTGGAAAGAACTGACGACCAAAGTGACCTGGCCCACCTGGGAAAAGTTGCAGAGTTCGGCAATTCTGGTTATGGTTACGACTCTCATCCTCGCGGTGATCATCTGGTTGATCGACCTGGTCATCCGTACGATAATGATGGGTATCTATTCGCTATAATCATCCATTCCTATGAGCGAAAGCACGAAAAAGTGGTACGTCGTCCGTACCGCTGGAGGTAAGGAGAAGAAGGCCAAGGAGTATATCGAGAAAGAAGTCGAGGCGCTCCACTATGAACACCTGATCTCCCAGGTTCTCATCCCGACCGAGAAATACTACCAGGTGAAGAACGGCAAGCGCGTGAGCGCCGAACGCATCTTCTACCCGGGGTACGTCCTCGTGGAGGCGGTGATGACCGGCGAAGTCCAGCACATGATCCGCAACATACCCTATGTCGCGGGCTTCTTGAGTGAAGGCAAGGATCGTATCCCCGTCCCCATCCGCGATTCCGAAATGGACCGCATCATGGGTCGCGTGGACGAACTCGCCGGACAGGACGAAGAGACCGTCACCCCGTTCGTGGTCGGTGAAGCCGTCAAGATCATTGACGGTCCGTTCAACGGCTTCGACGGCACGGTCGACGAAATCCTGGCTGACAAGAAGAAAATCAAGGTCGTCGTCAAGATTTTCGGCCGCAAGACTCTTTTGGAGTTGAATTTTGCACAAGTAACAAAAGATTAAATTCTACGAATTATGGCTAAAGAAATTGCCGGGTTCATTAAACTGCAGATTAAAGGTGGTGCCGCCAACCCGTCGCCGCCCGTGGGACCCGCCCTCGGTTCGAAGGGTGTGAACATCATGGATTTCTGCAAACAGTTCAATGCCCGCACCCAAGAAAAGGCCGGCAAGATTTTGCCTGTGATCATCACTGTTTACAGCGATAAGTCTTTCTCCTTCATCGTCAAGCAGCCGCCGGTGGCCGTTCTGATCAAAGACGCCGCCAAGATTTCGACCGCTTCGGCAGAGCCGAACCGCAAGAAGGTTGCCTCCCTCACCTGGGACCAGGTGCGTGAGATCGCCAAGGAGAAAATGCCCGACCTGAACGCGTTTACCGAAAAGTCCGCGATGAGCATGGTCGCCGGTACTGCCCGCAGTATGGGTGTCACGATCACCGGAACGTATCCCGCCGACGTACAATAAAACCACACGCAATGAGTAAGCTGACAAAAAACCAGAAAGTAGCGGAAGCTAAAGTAGATTCCCACCGTCAGTACAAGCTGACCGAGGCCTGCGAATTGGTGAAGGAAGTTTCCTATACCAAGTTCGACGGTTCGGTTGAGCTGTCCGTCCGTCTGGGTGTGGATCCCCGCAAGGCGAACCAGATGGTCCGCGGCGTTGTGACCCTCCCCCACGGTACCGGTAAGGTGACCCGCGTGTTGGTTCTCTGCACACCGGACAAGGAATCGGAAGCGAAGGAAGCCGGTGCCGACTATGTCGGCCTCGACGAATATATTGAGAAAATCAAGGGCGGCTGGACCGACGTCGACGTCATCATCTGTACTCCTACGGTGATGGCCAAGATTGGTCCGATCGGCCGTATCCTCGGTCCCCGCGGCCTGATGCCGAACCCGAAGACCGGTACTGTGACGATGGACATCGCCCAGGCCGTCAAGGAGGTGAAGGCCGGTAAAATCGACTTTAAGGTTGACAAGCAAGGTATTGTTCACACTGCCATCGGCAAAGTCTCCTTCACTGCCCAGCAGCTGGCCGAGAACGCCGTTGAATTGCTTAACACCATCCAGAAGTTGAAACCCCAAGCGTTGAAGGGCACCTATGTCAAGAGCATTTTCATGTCCGCGACCATGAGCCCCGGTATTTGCATCGACACCGTGCTACCGCTGAATAATTCAAGGAGAGACAATCATGAGAAAAGAATTGAAAGCCCAGATTATCGAGAAGGTAGCCGCCCAGTTGGCAGAGAACCCGAACTTCTACCTGGCGGACATCGCCGGTCTGAACGCCGAGAACACCTCCGAACTGCGTCGTGCCTGCTTCGAAAAGAATATCAAACTCGAAGTCGTCAAGAATACGCTCCTCCACAAGGCTTTGATGACCTTGGACAACAAGGAAATCGAAGCGCTCTATCCTACCCTTGAGGGCAACACCGCCATCATGTTCACCACCACTCCGAGCGCACCTGCCAAGGTGATCAAGGAGTACGGAGCCAAATTCGGAAAACCCGCTCTCAAGAGCGCTTTCCTCCAGGAATGTGCCTATGTGGGCGCCGACCAGCTCAACACCCTCGTGAACGTGAAGTCGCGTGAGGAACTTATCGGTGACATCATCGGTCTCCTCCAGTCACCTATCCGTCGGGTCATCTCCGCACTCGAGGATAACAAGAAAGAGGCCGTAGCAGAACAATAACAAAGCAAATAAAAACAATTAAAAAGGAAGAACTTGTTAACCTTACCGTAAAAGAAGTCCAGGAACTTGCACAGATCCTCAAAGATGAATATGGTATCGAACCTGCTGCAGCTGCAGTGGTCGTTGCCGCTGAAGGCGCCGGCGCCGGTGCAGCCGCTGAGGCTGAGCAGAGCGCATTCGACGTGATCCTCGTATCGGCCGGTCAGGCCAAACTCCAGATGGTGAAGGCCGTCAAGGAACTCACCGGTCTCGGTCTGAAAGAGGCGAAAGAACTTGTCGACAAGGCCCCGAACGCAGTCATCAAGGAGAAAGTCTCCAAGTCTGAAGCAGAACAAGTCAAGGCAGCTCTCGAAGAAGCAGGCGGCGAAGTTGAACTTAAATAGCACAATGCCCACTTCTTCCCACCTTGGGTAAGAAACTTGGGTTTAGGGCCTCAGGGCCCTAAACCCTTTCTGTCGTTATTTCAAGTTTATATTCAACCTGCCTTTAAAAATGTCACAAAAACCTAATAATCAGAGGATTACATTCGCGACTTCGAAGGCGCTCCTGGAGTATCCCGATTTCCTGGAAGTGCAGTTGAAGTCTTTCCGCGATTTCTTCCAGCTCGAGACAACGGCCGAGAACCGCAAGAACGAAGGGCTGTACAAAGTGTTCCAGGAGGTTTTCCCGATCACTGACACCCGCAACAATTTCGTTCTCGAGTTCATCGACTATTTCATCGATCCGCCGCGTTACACGATGGACGAGTGCCTCGATATGGGCCTCACCTACAACGTGCCCCTCAAAGCCAAGCTCAAGCTTTACTGCACCGACGAGGAGCACGAAGATTTCGATACGGTGATCTCGGACGTCTATCTGGGCGCCATCCCGTACATGACCCCTCGCGGAACCTTCATCATCAACGGTTCCGAGCGCATCGTCGTTTCCCAGCTGCACCGCTCTCCGGGCGTCTTCTTCGGCCAGAGCATGCACGCCAACGGCACCAAACTCTACTCTGCGCGCATCATTCCGTTCAAGGGGTCCTGGATCGAGTTCGCAACCGACATCAACAATGTGATGTATGCGTACATCGACCGCAAGAAGAAACTCCCCGTCACGACCCTGCTCCGCGCCATCGGCTTCGAGAGTGACAAGGCCATTCTCGACATCTTCGACCTGGCGGAGGAAGTGAAGGTCAACAAGACGAACCTGAAGAAATATATCGGACGCCGCCTGGCCGCGCGTGTCCTGAAAACCTGGAACGAAGACTTCGTGGATGAAGATACGGGCGAAGTGGTCTACATCGAGCGCAACATGGTGATCGTGGACCGCGAGACCGTTCTCGAAGAAAGGCACATCGACGACATCCTCGACTCGGGCGTGGAATCCATCCTGCTCCACAAGGAGGACGCCTACACCGCCGACTATGCCATCATCTACAACACCCTCCAGAAAGACCAGACCAACTCTGAGAAAGAGGCTATCTTCTACACATATCGGCAGCTCCGCAATTCGGAACCGCCGGATGAGGCAACGGCGCGCGATGTCATCGACAAGTTGTTCTTCTCCGACAAGCGCTACGACCTCGGACAGGTGGGCCGCTACCGCCTCAACCGGAAGCTCAACCTTTCCACCGATCCGAACGTCCGCATCCTGACCAAGGAGGACATCATCGAGATCATCCGCTACCTGATCCAGCTCATCAACTCGAAGGCAACCGTCGACGATATCGACCACCTGAGCAACCGTCGTATCCGCACCGTGGGCGAGCAGCTCGCCAACCAGTTCAGCGTCGGCCTGGCCCGCATGGCCCGGACGATCCGCGAACGCATGAACGTGCGCGACAACGAGGTCTTCACCCCGGTGGACCTGATCAACGCCAAGTCCCTCTCGAGCGTGATCAACAGCTTCTTCGCCACGAGCCAGCTCTCGCAGTTCATGGACCAGACCAACCCGCTGGCCGAGATGACGCACAAGCGCCGTCTCTCCGCACTGGGTCCGGGCGGTCTGTCCCGCGACCGCGCCGGTTTCGAGGTCCGCGACGTGCACTACACCCACTACGGACGCCTCTGCCCGATTGAGACCCCGGAAGGTCCGAACATCGGTCTGATCTCGTCGCTGTGCGTGTATGCCAAGATCAACGACCTGGGCTTCATCGAGACGCCGTACCGCAAAGTGACGGAAGGCCGTGTCGACCTGAGCGACGAAGGCGTGGTCTACCTCAGCGCTGAAGAAGAAGAGAACAAGATCGTGGCCCAGTCCTCGGTCAAACTCGACGACGACGGCAACATCCTCGACGAGCGCATCAAGTGCCGTCTCGAGGCCGACTTCCCGGTCAAGAGCAAGGAGAGCATCGACCTGATGGACGTGGCCCCCAACCAGGTGGCTTCCATCGCCGCATCGCTCATCCCGTTCCTCGAGCACGACGACGCCAACCGCGCCCTCATGGGATCAAACATGATGCGCCAGGCTGTTCCGATCATCCGGCCTGAGGCCCCGATCGTCGGTACCGGCCTGGAAGGACCCGTCGCCCGCGACTCCCGCACCCAGATCGCTGCCGAAGGCAACGGTGAAGTGGTGTTCGTGGACGCCCGCGAAATCCATGTGAAATACGACAAGACCGAGAACGAACGCTTCGTCAGCTTCGATCCCGAAGTCACCGTCTATAACCTCCCGCTCTACCGGAAGACCAACCAGAGCACCTCGATCCTCCTCAAGCCGATCGTCCGCAAGGGCGACCGCGTGACCCCGGGCCAGATCATGACCGAAGGCTATGCCACCCAGAACGGCGAACTCGCCCTGGGCCGCAACCTGAAAGTCGCCTTCATGCCTTGGAAGGGTTACAACTTCGAGGATGCCATCGTGCTCTCGGAGCGCATCATCCGGGAAGACATCTTCACCTCCATCCATGTGGACGAATACATCATGGAAGTCCGCGACACCAAGCGCGGCATGGAGGAACTGACCGCCGATATCCCGAACGTCAGCGAAGAAGCCACCAAGGACCTCGACAAGAACGGTATCATCCGCATCGGCGCCCACGTCGAACCGGGTGACATCCTCATCGGCAAGATCACGCCGAAAGGCGAGAGCGATCCTTCGCCGGAAGAGAAACTCCTCAGGGCCATCTTCGGCGACAAGGCCGGCGACGTGAAGGACGCCTCCCTGAAGGCCTCCCCTTCCCTCTCCGGTACCATCATCGGCAAACGCCTCTTCTCGCATGTGGTGAAAGAGAACACCAAGAAAGGCAAGGAGAACGCCAAACGCCAGCTGCAGGAAGCCAAGGACGAGTTCGACCGCAAGTGCGCCGACCTCAAGGGCATCTTCCTCGACAAGCTGATGAAGCTCGTCTCGGGCAAGAAGAGCGCCGGCATCGGCGACCTCTATGGCGCCGAGATCCTGCCGAAGGGCGAAGCCTTCACCCGCGAGGTCCTCGACCAGATCGACTACAACAATGTCAATCCGACCAAGTGGACCTCCGACAAGAAGAGCAACGAACTGATCAAAGCACTGATTAACAACTACTTGATCAAATACAAGGAGTTCGACGCACAGTACAAGCGCGTCAACTACAACCTCACCATCGGTGACGAACTCCCGTCCGGCATCATGAAGCTGGCCAAGGTCTACGTCGCCAAGAAACGCAAGATCCAGGTGGGTGACAAGATGGCCGGCCGTCACGGTAACAAAGGTATCGTGGCCAAGGTTGTCCGCGACGAGGACATGCCGTTCCTCGAAGACGGTACCCCGGTCGACATCGTGCTCAACCCGCTCGGCGTGCCTTCCCGTATGAACCTCGGCCAGATCTACGAGACCGTCCTCGGTTGGGCGGGCCGCGAACTCGGCCTGAAGTTCAGCACCCCGATCTTCGACGGTGCCAGCCTGGAAGACATCTGCAAGTACACCGACGAAGCCGGTCTGCCGCGTTACGGCCGTACCCAGCTTCGCGACGGCGGCACCGGCGAACTCTTCGACCAACAGGCCACGGTCGGCGTGATCTACATGATCAAGCTGGGCCACATGGTCGACGACAAGATGCACGCCCGTTCCATCGGTCCGTACTCCCTGATCACCCAGCAGCCGCTCGGCGGTAAAGCCCAGTTCGGTGGCCAGCGCTTCGGTGAGATGGAGGTCTGGGCGCTCGAAGCCTTCGGCGCCTCCAACATCCTCCAGGAGATCCTGACCATCAAGTCGGACGACGTCACCGGCCGCAGCCGCGCCTACGAAGCCATCGTCAAGGGCGATCCGATGCCGATTCCGGGCATTCCCGAATCGCTCAACGTGTTGCTCCACGAGCTCCGCGGTCTGGGCCTGAGCGTCAAGATGGACTAATTCAAAGAGTGTTTGACAAGTAAATTTCAAGGCTATGTCTTTAAAGAAAGAGATAAAGGTGAAAAACAACTTCAACCAGATCACCATCGGCCTGGCTTCTCCGGAAGAGATTCTCGAGCAGTCGTCGGGTGAGGTGCTCAAGCCGGAAACCGTCAATTACCGCACCTACAAGCCGGAGCGCGACGGTCTGTTCTGCGAGCGCATCTTCGGCCCGACGAAGGACTACGAGTGCCATTGCGGAAAGTACAAGCGCATCCGCTACCGCGGCATCGTCTGCGACCGCTGCGGCGTGGAGGTGACGGAGAAGAAGGTGCGCCGCGAACGGATGGGCCACATCAGCCTGACCGTGCCGGTGGCACACATCTGGTATTTCCGGTCGACGCCCAACAAGATCGGCTACCTGCTCGGCATCCCTTCCAAGAAACTGGAATCGATCATCTACTACGAACGCTACGTGGTGATGCAGGCCGGTGCTGCCAAGAATCTCCATGACCACCCGGTGAACGACCTCGACCTGCTCTCCGAAGAGGAGTACCTCGACGTGGTCGACCGCCTGCCCAAGGGCAACCAGGACCTCCCGGACGAAGATCCGCAGAAGTTCATTGCCGGCATGGGCGCCGAGGCGATCTACAAGATGTTGCAGAACGTCGACCTCGACACCCTCTCCTACGAACTGCGCCACAAGAGCGAAGCCGAGACTTCGCAGCAGCGCAAGGCGGAAGCCCTCAAGCGCCTGAGCGTCATCGAGGCCTTCCGTGAGTCGAAGGAGATCAACCACCCCGAGTGGATGGTGATGAAGGTCATTCCGGTGATCCCGCCGGATCTCCGCCCGCTCGTTCCCCTCGATGGCGGCCGTTTCGCCACCAGCGACGTGAACGACCTGTACCGCCGCGTGATCATCCGCAACAACCGCCTGAAACGCCTCATCGAGATCAAGGCTCCTGAAGTGATTCTCCGCAACGAGAAGCGCATGCTGCAGGAAGCCGTCGACTCGCTGTTCGACAATTCCCGCAAGTCCAACGCCGTTAAGAGCGAGGCCAACCGCACGCTGAAGTCCCTGTCCGACAGCCTCAAAGGCAAGCAGGGCCGCTTCCGTCAGAACCTCCTCGGTAAACGTGTGGACTACTCGGCCCGTTCTGTGATCGTCGTGGGTCCTGAACTCTCGATGCACGAGTGCGGTCTGCCGAAATACATGGCTGCCGAGCTCTACAAGCCGTTCATCATCCGCAAGCTCATCGAGCGCGGCATCGTCAAGACGGTCAAGAGCGCCAAGAAGATCGTGGACCGCAAGGATCCCGTGATCTGGGACATCCTGGAGAACGTGATGAAGGGCCACCCGGTGCTCCTCAACCGTGCACCGACGCTGCACCGCCTCGGTATCCAGGCTTTCCAGCCGCGCATGATCGAGGGCAAGGCCATCCAGCTCCACCCGCTCGCCTGTACGGCATTCAACGCCGACTTCGACGGTGACCAGATGGCTGTCCACTTGCCGCTCGGCAACGCCGCCATCCTGGAGGCCCAGCTGCTGATGCTCGGTTCCCACAACATCCTTCACCCGGCGAACGGTGCGCCGATCACGGTGCCTTCGCAGGACATGGTCCTCGGTCTGTACTACATTACCAAGGAACGTCCGGGCGCCAAGGGCCAGGGCATGAAATTCTACGGACCGGAAGAGGCCATCATCGCCAAGAACGAAGGCCGCGTGGAGTGGCAGACCAAGTGCACGGTGCGCATCCCGGCCGACAAGATGGATCCTTCGAAGGGCTACAAGATGCAGGAGACGACCGTGGGCCGTATCCTCTTCAACCAGCTCGTCCCGGACGAGGTGCCGTACATCAACACCCTGCTGAAGAAGAAGTCGCTCCGCGACATCATCGGCGTGGTGCTCAAGGCCACCAGCATCGCCCGCACCGCCCAGTTCCTCGACGACATCAAGAACCTCGGCTACCGCATGGCATTCGAGGGCGGCCTGTCGTTCAACCTGGGTGACGTGATCATCCCGGAAGAGAAGGCCGAACTCGTGGAGGACGGCTACCAGCAGATTGCCACCTGGCAGTCCAGCTACGACATGGGTCTGATCACCAACAACGAACGTTACAACCACGTCATCGATATCTGGACCACCGTCAATACGCAGCTAACCAACATCGTGGAGCAGCGCATCAAGGCGGACAACCAGGGCTTCAATCCGGTGTACATGATGCTGGATTCCGGTGCCCGTGGTTCGAAAGAGCAGATCCGTCAGCTCTGCGGTATGCGTGGCCTGATGGCCAAGCCGCAGAAATCCGGTTCCACCGGTGCCGACATCATCGAGAACCCGATTCTGGCCAACTTCAAGGAAGGCCTGAGCGTGCTCGAGTACTTCATCTCCACCCACGGTGCCCGTAAAGGTCTGGCCGATACCGCTCTGAAGACGGCAGACGCCGGTTACCTGACCCGTCGTCTGGTGGACGTGTCGCACGACGTGATCATCAACGAGGAAGACTGCGGTACGCTCCGCGGCCTCGTCGCCACCGCCATCAAGAACAAGGATACGGTGGTCGAGAGCCTCGGCGAGCGCATCCTCGGCCGTACCTCGGTCCACGACATCTACAATCCGCTCACCGGCGAGAAGATCCTCAGCGCCGGCGACCAGATCACCGAAGACCTCGCCGACCTCATCGAGAGCCTCCCGATTGAGCAGGTGGAGATCCGTTCGGTGCTGACCTGCGAATCGAAGAAGGGCGTCTGCGCGAAATGCTACGGCCGCAACCTGGCCACCGGCCGCATGGTCGAGAAGGGCGAGGTGGTCGGCGTGATCGCCGCCCAGTCCATCGGCGAGCCGGGTACCCAGCTGACCCTGCGTACCTTCCACGTCGGTGGTACCGCTTCGAACGTGGCTTCCGAGAGTGAGATCGTCTCCAAGTACGAAGGCCGCCTCGAGTTCGACGAACTCCGCACCATCATCAAACAGGATGACAACGGCGACCACACGATCGTCGTGAGCCGTGCGACCGAAATGCGCATCGTACACCCGGTGACCGAAATCACCCTGGGTCAATACAATATCCCCTACGGTTCCGAGCTCTTCAAGAAGGACGGCGAAAGTGTTGTTCCGGGCGACCGCATCTGTACCTGGGATGCCTACAACGCCCTGACCATCACCGAGACCTCCGGTAAGGTGAAATACGAGAACATGGAAGAAGGTTCCACCTTCCGCAACGAGGCCGATGAATTCTCGCAGCACAGCGAAAAGGTCATCATCGAGTCGCGCGACAAGTCGAAGAACCCGACCGTCCGCATTCTCGATGCAGAAGGCAACGAACTCAAGCAGTACAACCTGCCTGTGGGTGCCCACGTCATGGTCGGCGACGGCGAGGAAGTCAAGATCGGTGACATCATCGTGAAGATTCCGCGCGCCATCGGCAAGTCTGGCGATATCACGGGCGGTCTGCCGCGCGTCACCGAGCTCTTCGAAGCCCGCAACCCGTCGAACCCGGCCATCGTGTCGGAGATCAACGGTGAGGTGATCATGGGCAAGACCCGCCGCGGTAACCGCGAGATCATCATCCGCGCCAAGAGTGGTAACGAGAAAGATGACAAACACTATCTCGTGCCGCTGTCCAAGCAGATCCTCGTCCAGGAGAACGACTACGTGCGGGCCGGCATGCCGCTGTCCGACGGTGCCATCTCCCCGAGCGACATCCTGAACATCCTCGGCCCCATCAAGGTGCAGGAATACATCGTCAACGAGATCCAGGAAGTCTACCGCATGCAGGGTGTGAAGATCAACGACAAGCACTTTGAAGTGATCGTCCGCCAGATGATGCGCAAGGTCGAGATCGTGGATCCGGGCGACACCCGCTTCCTGCCCGAGCAGCTCGTGGACAAACTCGAGTTCCTGGAAGAGAACGACATGATCTTCGACAAGAAGGTCGTGACCGATGCCGGTGACTCCGAGAACCTCCACCCGGGCCAGATCGTGACGGTGCGCCAGCTCCGCGACGAGAACTCCGCGCTCAAGCGCGCAGACAAGAAGACGGTCGAAGCCCGCGACGCCGTACCCGCCACCTCCAACCAGGTGCTCCAGGGTATCACCCGCGCCGCCCTGCGTACCAACAGCTTCATGTCGGCCGCTTCCTTCCAGGAAACCACCAAGGTGCTCTCCGATGCTGCCATCCGCGGCAAGGTCGACACCCTCGAGGGCCTGAAGGAAAACGTGATCTGCGGCCACCTGATCCCGGCCGGTACCGGTCAGCGCGAGTTTGACAACCTGATCGTCGCTTCGCTCGACGACTACCAGAAACTGACGGCTTCGCGCAAGAAACTGTAAAGACCATGGCAATCATCCGTCCCCTCAGAGGTTTCACCCCGAAGATCGGAAAGAATTGCTTCATTGCTGAAAATGCTGTAATCATTGGCGATGTAACCATCGGTGATGATTGCAGCATTTGGTATGGAGTGGTCCTTCGTGGTGATGTCAATACCATCAAGATCGGCAACCGCGTGAACATCCAGGACAACGCCAGCGTCCACACGCTCTACCAGCGTTCCGTCACCATCATCGGTGACGACGTGTCGGTGGGCCATAACGCCGTTGTGCACGGCGCCAAGGTGGGCAACGACGTCCTGGTGGGCATGGGCGCCATCCTGATGGACAACGCCGAGATCGCCGACGGCAGCATCATCGCCGCCGGCGCCGTGGTCCTGAGCAACGAAAAGCTGGAGCCGGGCGTCTATGCCGGCGTCCCTGCCAAGAAGGTGAAAGACGGCTCCGAAGCCGTCACCGCCGCCGCCCACAAGAACGCCCAGGGCTACATGATGTATAAAGACTGGTATAAGGAATAACGTTGATCGTCATTCCGGGCTTGACCCGGAATCTCAAACAAAAAAGGGTTGGCCGAATACGGCCAACCCTTTCATTTTGCGTCGATTCGATTACTGAATCGGCGGCGTGCACTGATCGTCCGTCAGGACACCCTTGCGGTTGTCCTTGACATCCCACCACAGGCGGTTGTTGACATCGTCTTGACCGTTGGAGAGATCCTTGAGGGCAACGACATAGTTGTCGTAGTTGTAGGCCACGTCGGTATCGGTGTAGTAACCCAGACGATACGGATAGTGGTCGTTACCGGAGTCGATGGCACCCGGGCCCACCGGCATGTACGGAACGTCGAGGCGGCGCCAGTCGGACCATGCCTCCACACCGTCAGCCATGTAGGTGGCAATCCAGCGCTGGATGGCGATCTGCTCGAGACCCATGTTGCCGCCTGCATAGGCGACATCCTCGTTGGCGAGGTAGGTGTCGACACCCGTTGCACCCCACTGTTCGAAGGAAGCACGGATACCGGCCTCGTAGAGGGTCTGCGGATTGGCGGAGATCCAACCACGCCATGCAGCCTCAGCTTCGACGAGCAGCACGCGGGCGGCCGGGATCACAGGAACCGTGGCGTCCATGGCGAGCAGGCTCTTGTTGATGCAGCAGCAGCAGTTGTTCCAGGCAGCGACCTCGTTGTTGTTGCGCAGGCCGAACGGAATGCCATAGAAGGAGTTGTAGCTGTCACGCGGGAAGAGTTGAGGATCGCGGGCACCCTTGTAGCCCTCGATGTCGAAGTACTTGAACATACGGTTGTCCTTCAGTTCCTTCATCTGGTTCACGATGAACATGTTCGGAACTGCGTTGAAGCCAGCGCCCGAGTAGTCCGGGGAGACCCAGTAGTAAAGGCGGTTCCAGTACAGGTCGTCGTAGGTGTAGGTGAAGTCGTCGGCCGCGCTGGTCATACCACCGTCGGCATAAGCAGCGGCGAAGCGGGACTTGCCGGTCGAAGGATCCACGTCGGAGAGCTTGATGGCCAGCATCATGCGGATGGAAGCGTTGAGCTTCTTCCACTTGCTGATGTCACCACCGTACACAACGTCGTTCGAGGAGAGCGAGCTGCTCGTATCGAACATGTTGTAGGCGCTCTTCAGGATCTCGTCGAGCTGCGTGTAGACATCTTTCTGCGTGTCATATTTCGGGAACCAGTTGTCCTCGGTAGCACCTTTGAAGGCCTCGGAGAGGACGATGGGACCGATGATGTCGGTCAGCGACATGTAGAAGTAAGCAGACAGCGTCTTGGCGACGGCGATCTGGTTGTTCGCGCTGCCGAACGAAGCCACGTTGATCAGGTCTTTCTGCTCCGGATCCTCGTTCATCTCGATGATCTTGTTGAGGTTCTTCAGGGCATAGAGGTAAATCGTACCGGTACCGGAGTACTGAGCCGTCGTAGCGAGCGGGCCGTACTGGTTGTTCTTCGATTCGGAAATGTAGCCAGGCCATTCCTGCTGGAACGGGTCGTAACCATTGGTGGCGCTACCCAGCGTGAAATACGGGATATAACGGCATGCGTAGGTAAACAGATAGCCGGTGAATGCCTCAGACGGCTTGTTGGGATCCTTGTTGATGTCACCGAAATCGTTGCAGGAAGCGGTGAGCAGCACAAGGGCAGCCATGGCAGAAACGAATATGCTTTTCAGAGTTTTCATGTTTGTTCCTCCCTTAAATTAGAATGTAACATTGAGCGTAAGACCGAACGAACGGGTCGACATGGCCTGGCCGCCTTCGAGGTAGTAGTAGCTGGTACCGACCACTTCGGAAGGATCGACATTCGGAATTGCGGAATAGATCAGCCAGGGGTTGTTGGCGACGAAGGCGATGCTGGCCTTCGTCAGGCCGATACCGAGGCCGGTGACAAACTTCCGGGGCAGGTCGTAGCGGAGGGAGACCTCACGCAGCTTGACATAGGTACGGTCGTACACCCAGGAGTCGCAGTCGTAGTAAGCTTTGTAGTGATAGTACTGGTAGGCGTCCACATAGCCTTCCATCGGGTTGCCGTCTTTGTCGACACCCTTCATGTACACACCACCACCGCAAGGAACCGGCTCGCGCTCGTTCACGCCGCGCGGGTTGACCTTGGCGGTGGAAGCGAGGACACCGGAACCGGAACCCCACATGTTGGTCCAGGAGACCATCTGGCCACCGATCATGTAGTCGAGGGAAGCGCTGAGGGAGAAGCCCTTGAAGCGGAAGCTGGTGCTCAGACCACCCAGGAACTTCGGCTGCACGTTACCGACAACCTCTTCTTTATTCAGGTCGTAGACCGGACGGACGTCACCCCAGGTGCTGTTACCGCTCTGGAGGATCGGCGTACCGTCTGCGGTCTTGGCCCAGCGGGCGGCGGAGGTGATCACACCGATCGGCTGGCCCTTGACAGCCTTCTCATACCATGCATAGTAGAAACGAGTCCAGTAGATGGTGTACTCGTCCTGGTCCGGCGTCAGCTCGACGAGCGTGTTGACGTTGCGGGCGATGTTGGTGCTGATGTACCACTCGAAGTCCTTGGTGCGGACGGGCGAGCCGCCGATCTGAACCTCGATACCCTGGTTGCGCACCATACCGGCGTTCATCGTACGATAGGAATAACCGGTCTGCGGAAGGGTGTTCGCGCTGATGATGGAGTTCTTCGTGTCTTTGCGGTAGACGTTGATATCACCATTCAGGCGGTTGCCGAAGAGCTTGAACTCGGTACCGATCTCATAAGAAGTGGAGATGGTCGGCTTGATGTTCGGGTTGACCTGCGTGTTGGGCTCGTACATGGAGTTCTGGCCACGGGTCTTGGTACCGACGGTGTAGGTCGGGTAGATGTTGTAGGCGCTCAGGGTAGAACCCACCTGGGCCACGGAACCACGGAGTTTCCAGAAGTTCAGCCAGGGAGCGTTGATGAGCTTGCTGAGCATGAACGAGAGGGAACCACCACCATACAGGTAGCCGTTTTCGTTCGGATTCAGACGGGAGTCAACGTCGTAGCGGATGGAACCGTCGAGGTAGACCAGGTCGTCCCAGCCGATGGTGGCGTTACCGAAGAGCGAACGGGTCATGAAGTGCTGTTCCTCGTTGTTGGTCGAGTAAGTACCGACGGAAGCGGCCAGGTTATAGAAACCGTCAATGGTCAGACCACCGTTGGTCGCACTGTTCAGATAGTAGTAGTCGTAGCGGCGGTTCTCGGCGAAGGCAGCGGCCTCGATGCTCAGGCGGTTGTCGACGAACTGGCCGTGCCATGTCAGGTAGGCCTGCATCGTGAGGTCATTCGACTGCGTCTGATACGTACGGAAGTACGGGTCGAAAGCCGTGGAGCCGGCACCGTATTTGGCTTCGTAACGCTGGTTGTTGATATAGTCGTTGATACGGACACCCAGGCGGAAGTTGGCGGGCAGCGAAGCGTACACGTCACCGGAGATCATGTGGTAGTTGCGGGTCGTGTAGCGGTTGTAGTTGTCCATCGTACCGTAAGGGTTGTCGTGGAAGTTCGGGCGGAGATCATCGACGTCGATGATGTTCCAAGTACGCCACGATCCATCGGAACGGAGATAATCCTTGTAGTAGGAGAGGTCGACGTTGGTCTGGCCCCACTGCGTGAAGTCGCACATGACGTTACCGGCTGTGGAGTAACCCTCGGCGGCACCGTTCTCATTGCGGTGATAGCGGTAACGGTAGCTCACGTCGGCGGTCAGCCACTTGGCCGGCTTGTAGGTCGTGGCGACGGAGAGGGAACGACGGATCGCCTTCGAGTTGTACATGACACCCTGACGGTCCACGTTGGTAAACGAAACGCGGGTGCTCAGGTCTTTCATCGACTTCGAGAAGGAGATGTTGGTCGTGTTCGACCAGGCCGGACGGGCCAGGTCGGACAGGTTCAAGCGGGCTTTCCAGGTCTCGGCTTTGCCGTACCACTCGGGAACGGTCGGATCCCAGGAGATAGCCGGGCGAACCATAGATTTGTCGTCGAAACGCGGACCCCAGTTCTCGTCATCGCCATAGTCCATGGCGTAGGTACCGTTGCCCAGGTTGTAGCCACCTACCTCACCGAAGAGGAAATCAACAGAAGAATAGTCATAGGCGTCCTTGCCGTATGCGTTGGCATAAGCGGTCAGGCCGGCGCCCATGGAACCACCACCATAGAGGGTGTTGAGGTCGATGTGGTTGTAGTAAGTCTCAACGGCCGTGGTGTGCGAGAAGTCGATCACGCTGCGGCCTTCCTCGGCTTTCTTGGTGGTCACGATCACAGCACCGTTGGCACCACGGGAACCGTACAGGGCGGTAGCCGAGGGGCCTTTCAGCACGTTGATGCTCTCCACGTCGTCCATGTTGACGGCGCGGGCGTCAACGATCGTTCCGTCCACCACGAAGATCGGCTGGGAGCCGGCTGCGTCGCTGTAGGAAGTCGTACCGCGGAGCACGATGGAACCTTCGTTGAAGGTCGAGCCACCGGCGCTCCAGATCTGTGCACCGGCGATCTTACCGGCCAGCGAGTTGCCGAGATCGGAACTGTGGGTCGCCGTGATCTGCTCCTGATTGAGGGTCTGGGCGGAGTAGCCGATGGCTTTCTGCTTGCGGGTGAGGCCCTGGGCCGTCACGACCACTTGCTCCAGCTGCTCGACATCGTCTTCCAGCTTGACGTTAACCACGCCATTGCCAACCGGCACGATGGCGGTCTTCATGCCCACAAACGTGACAGTCAAAGTCGCGTTGCGGGGGACGTTCGTCAGCACGAACTCGCCCTCGACACCGGTGGAGGTGCCGTTCGTGGTGCCCGTTACGACAACGAATGCACCGGGGACGGGATCGCCGAACGCGTCACTGACCGTACCTTTCACCTGGACGTTCTGTGCAAAAAGCGCAGTGGTCATCGCAAGCAGAAGGCACGTAATGAATAGTTTCGTCCTTTTCATACGATTAAAAATTAGGTTAAGAAATAGTTATTTAGGTTTTGAATTACTTTTTAGGATAAAAAATCATCCGCAGATTCGAATTTGTTACCGTGTCTCCTGTTTTACTTTAAAAAACGTATAAATTTTACCCCCGATCACACGGGTATCAACGTGTAAAGTTATACTTTTTTGGATTATTATCAAACTTTTCTTCATGAAAATACGCCCTGGGCGTCCTGTATGCATATATATAAAGGTACAATTCCTCGTCTTTTCTATCCTAAAATAGCATTATTCGGGCCCGATCAGGCGGCAAAAAGCAATTTAACACTTCGAAAATTTGGCTGATAGCTATATTTTTACGATATTTGTGAGTGAAACTATAAAAAAATGCACGAGATAAAGTAATAATTTGTAAGCAGCCTGTCTTTTTCTCTTGAAATTATTGCTATTTTCAATACATTTTATCCTAAAAACCAATCCTATGAAGAAAATCAGATTCGTTTTGACGTGTCTTCTGCTTGTCGTTTCCGTGGCGGCCTTCGCCCAGAACGTACAGGTGAAAGGCAAAGTCGTCGACGCGAATACCGGAGAGGGAGTTCCCTTCGCCTCCGTGCAGCTGAAAGGTACCATGACCGGTACCTCGACCGATGCGGACGGTATGTACTTCCTGACGGTTCCTTCGCGTTCGTCGCTCATCTTCAGCTCCATCGGTTATCAGACACAGGAAGTGGCCGTCGAGGGCCGTACGGTCATCGACATCATCCTCGCGCCGGATGCCGAATTTCTGGAGGACGTGCTCGTGGTTGCCTACGGTACCGCGAAGAAAGAGTCCTTTACGGGTTCTGCCCAGACCATCAAGTCCGAGCAGATTGAGAAACGTACCATCGCCAACGTGACGAAAGCCCTCGACGGTATGGCAGCCGGTGTCCAGACGACCTCCGGTTCCGGCCAGCCGGGTGCCGGCGCTTCCGTGCGTATCCGTGGTTTCGGTTCCCTCAACGCCGATGCCTCCCCGCTCTACGTAGTGGACGGCGTGCCCTACGACGGTAGCATCAACGCCCTCAACCCCAACGACATCGAGTCGATGACCATCATCAAGGACGCTTCCGCCGGTGCCCTCTACGGTGCCCGTGGTGCCAACGGTGTGGTGATCATCACGACCAAGCACGGTAGCGAAGGCGCCGCCCACGTGACCTTCAAGGGCAACTGGGGTATCGCTTCCCGCGCCATCCCGCGCTATGAGACCCTCGACACCTACCAGTGGACGGAAGATCTCTACGCCATGGTGAAAGACACCTATATGGCTGACGGTTATCAGCCTGTGGCAGCCGGCAAACTGGCCATCACCGACATTTCGAGCGGTGTGAACAATGTATTCGGCAACAATGAGGAATACAACCCCTTCACCGTCCCCGCAGCTCAGCTGTTCAACCATGAGACGGGCAAGATCGTCGACGGCGTCGGCCTCAAGTGGAACGACGACTGGTTGGATCTCTGCACCGCCCCGGCCCCGCTCCGTCAGGAATACCAGATGACGGTCTCCGGCGGTAACAAGTCGAACAAATACATGTTCTCCGTGGGTTACCTCAACGAGCAGGGTCTCGTGAAGTACACCAACTTCGAGCGTTTCTCCGGCCGTGCCAACGTCGAGAGCCAGATCGTGAACTGGTTCCGTACCGGCCTGAACGTCGGTTTCGCCCGCAACACCACCAACACGACTTCCCTCGGCAGCAGCCAGTCTTCGAGCTCGGCCTACAGCAACGTGTTCTACACCTGCCAGCTGATGGCCCCGATCTATCCGATGTACATCCGTGACGCCAACGGCGACTACGTGCTCGACGCCAATGGCGAGAAGCAGTATGACTGGGGCGAGAATCGCGCCGCAGGTGCATCCGCCGGCTGGAACCCGCTCGCCAACCTGAAGGAAGACAAATACCTCAATGGCTCCGACAACATCAGCGGCCGTACCTTCGTGGAATTCGGCGGCTTGAAGGAAGGCGCCCTCCAGGGCCTGAAGTTCTCCGTGAACTTCGGTTTCGACCTGGTGAACTCCAAGGCAAAGACCTATTACAACCCGTACTTCGGCAACGCCAAATCGATGAACGGTCTGGCCGAGATCGCTGACGGACGTACCTTCAGCTACACCTTCAACCAGCTGCTGACCTGGGACCGCAACTTCGGCGACTTCCACGTCGACCTGCTGGCCGGTCACGAGGCTTACTCCTATAATTACCAGTACCTGATGGGTTACAAGAGCGGCTATCCGTTCGGCAACCTCTACGAACTGGCACCGGCTACCACGCTCCAGGATGCGAACTCCTATACCAACAACTACCGTATCGAGTCGTATCTCTCCCGCGTGAACTTCGACTACGCCGACAAGTACTATATCTCCGGCTCCTTCCGCCGCGATGGTTCCTCCCGCTTCCACAAAGATGTGCGCTGGGGTAACTTCTGGTCGGTGGGTGCTTCCTGGCGTATCTCCCAGGAGAACTTCATGCGCGGCATCCGCTGGATCGACAACCTGACGCTGAAGGCATCCTATGGTGTGCAGGGTAACGATAACCTCGGTAGCCTCTACGCATGGCAGGCCTTCTACAGCCTCAGCTACCCGAACGGTGCCAATCCGGGCGCCACGGTCTCCTCGCTGGAAAGCAAGGAACTCAAATGGGAAAAGAACGAGAACCTGAACGTCGGTATCGAGGCACGCCTCTTCAACCGTCTGTCTCTCTCGCTGGAATACTACAACCGCTACACCAAGGACATGCTCATGAGCTACCCGATGGCTGTTTCGCTGGGCTTCAGCGGCTATGACAAGAACATCGGCAACATGCAGAACAGCGGCTTCGAGGCCAGCATCACGGCTGACATCATCGCCAAGCAGAACGCTCGCTGGTCCATGACCTGGATGGGTTCCACCGTCAAGAACAAAGTGCTGCACCTGGCCGACAAGCCGGAAATCGTGAGCGGCAACTACATCATCAAGGAAGGCGAGACCCTCAACTCCTTCTACCTTCCTGAATCCGCCGGTGTCGACCCTGCTACGGGCGCCAAGCTCTACTGGGTCTGGGATACCGACGAGGATGGCAACCCGGGTGAGAAATACATCACCGACAGCTATCAGAAAGCTTCTACCTGCAAGCGCGTCTGTGGCAGCCGTATCCCGGCGCTCTACGGTTCCTGGTCGAACAACCTCCAGCTGGGCAACTTCGACATCTCCCTGATGACCACCTACTCCATCGGTGGCAAGATCAACGACGGTGTCTACCGCGGCATGCTCTACAGCACCTACATCGGCGAGGCCGGCCACGTCGACCGTCTCAAAGCCTGGAAACAGCCCGGTGACGTAACTTCGATTCCGAAGATCGCCCTCAAGGGCAGCTACAACGTCGCCCTGACCGACGACGAGCTCTTCGATGCATCCTACTTCGCCATCAAGAACTTCACCGTTGGTTACACGCTTCCCACCAAGGCCCTCAAGGCCATGCACATGCAGTCGCTCCGCGTCTCCGTGTCGGCTGACAACCTCTACCTGTTCTCCGCCCTCAAGGGTATGGACCCGCAGTACAACTTCTCCGGTGGCACGGGTTACTCCTACACCCCGACCCGTACCGTTTCCGTCGGACTGGACATTACCTTTTAATTGAGAATGACAGTTATGAAAAAGATATTTGCAATCATTGCCGTGCTGGCGTTGTTCACATTCGCCGGCTGCAAGAGTGAATTCCTCGATACGGATCCGACCGACCGGGTTTCCGGTACGGCGATCTTCTCGGATGCCGAGAATGCGATGACGGCCGTCAACGGTCTCATCCGTCTCCTCTACGTCGGTGGCTGGGGCTCCTCCTGGGGCGCTGAGAACGGCGGTCTCCCCGCCTACATCCTGGTCCAAGACATCAAGGGTGAAGACCACCCGATGGATGCCATGGGTTCCGGCTGGTTCTACTATGACTACGCCTTCGACACCTTCGGTGACTGGACGGGCAACGCCGGTCACCAGTATCAGATGTGGAACTTCTTCTACACCCTGATCTCAAACGCCAACTATATCCTTGCCAACGAAGACATGGAAGGTGACGCCGACTACAAGCACTATGTGCTCGGCCAGGCCTACGCCCTCCGTTCCTTCTGCTACATGTGGCTGGTCCAGACCTACCAGCAGAACGGCGCCCTCTATGGCACCAGCCTGCCGGGTGTGCCTATCTACACCGAGCCCACCGTGGCCGGTTCCGAAGGCAAGGGCCGTGGCACCGTCAAGGACGTGTACGACCAGGCCAACGCCGATATCGACGCGGCCATCAGCCACCTGAGCCAGAGCTCGCTGGGACAGCTCCACAAGAGCCACATCAGCCTGGCCGTCGCTTACGGCATCAAGGCCCGCCACGCCCTCGTGCAGCACGACTATGCCACCGCACTGTCGGCCGCCGAGAAGGCCATGCAGGGCCAGCAGCTCGGCAAATGGGACGACATCAAGGTCGTCAATGACGTGAACAAGGCCAACGTGCTCTGGGGCCTCGCCATCCAGACCGATCAGGCCATGGGCAACTACGACATCTACAACCACATGGACGCCGACTGCAAGTCGACCTATTCCAAAGCCCGTCACCTGATCAGCAACTGGCTGTATGAAGAGATTCCCGACACCGACATCCGCAAGAACTGGTGGACCGCTCCGCTTCCGTCAGAGCAGTGGGGTACCGCCGGTACGGGCAATGGTTCCCAGCGCTCCTGGTGCCAGAAGAAACTGGTCTACATCGATGCAACCGCTTCTACCGGTGACCACGTGCTGCTGCGTACGGAAGAGCTCTACCTGATCGCCGCCGAGGCGGCCTGCGAGCAGGGCCAGTACAGCAAGGCCCGCGAATATGTCGCCGCCGTGGGTAATCTCCGTGATACCGACTACGCCAGCCGTCTGGGCAAGATGTCTGACAGCAAGGTCCTCAACGAGAACACGACCGGCAGCATCAGCACCCTGATGGACGAGATCTTCTTCCAGCGCCGTGTCGAGCTCTGGAGCGAGAGCCCGCGTCTGTTCGACCTGCAGCGCCGCGGCCTGTGCTACAACCGCGCCTGGGAAGGTACCAACCACCCGTCCACCTGCACGGCCTTCACCAGCAAGCCCGGTTCCGCCAACTTCATCCTCTGGATCCCGCAGGCCGAGTTCGACGGCAACGAGAACATGAACGCCGATACGGACCAGAACCCGAAGCAGGGCAGAAACCTTTAACGAGTTAAAAAGAAACGACAATGAAAAAGATCATATTCCTTTCATTTGCGGTCGTGGCACTCCTTTGCATGAATGCCTGTGACCGGGAAGGCGTCATCTACACGCCCGACAACGCCTGCGTGTCGTTCCCTTCTGACGTCGCCGTCTTTGAGATGGTGAAAGAAGACGGCAACAAAGTGACCGTCCAGCTGAACCGTGGCAACACGAAGGGTTCCGTCAGCATCCCCGTGACCATCGAGGACAAGACCGGCGGTGTCTTCAAGCCGTCCAAGTCTTCCTTCGACTTCGCCGACGGTGAAGGTGTCGCTTACATCGACTTCACCTATCCGGACATCAACGCGTTCGGCGGCGAGACCTACAGTGTCGTCCTGAGCGTGGATGAGAGCAATGTCTCCCCTTCCGGCATCAGCGAGATGACCGTCAAGGCCAACCGCAAGCTCACCCGCGTCAAGGTGGGTACGGGTATCTACTACTCTGACTGGTATGAGGAAGAGTGGCCGCAGGATATCTACACCACGGTCGAGGCCCCGGATTACTTCATCCTCCCCAACTGCTGGGTGAAGGGTACCGACTTCACGTTCACGATCAAGAACGGCCAGCCCGTATGGCCCGCCAGCTTCTTCAGCGGCTATGTGCACAGCAGCTATGGCAACGTGTACATCTACACGGGCGACAGCTACATCGAGGACGGTGTCATGTACCTGCAAGTCACCGGTTATCGCGTGAGCGCCGGTAGCTTCGGCAGCGGCATGGAATACTTTGTGTTCCCTGAAGGCATGAAATTCTAATCGCCAAAATATGGAAAGATGGGGTGATTGGTAATTCCAATCACCCCGTTTTTTTTATATCTTTGAATCCGTTATGATCGGAGTATATGATTCAGGCGTGGGCGGCCTGTCCGTCTGGCGGGAACTGGTCAGGCTGATGCCTGACGAAGATTATGTCTATTTTTCGGATGCGGCCTACTGCCCCTACGGGCCGAAGGACCCCGCCTTTATCGTGGATCGAGCCTGCGCCGTCACCGATTTCTTCCTCGAAAAAGGCTGCGAGCTGATCGTGGTGGCCTGCAACACGGCCACGGCCGCAGCCATTTCCCACCTGCGTGAACACTACACCATCCCCTTCGTCGGGATGGAGCCCGCCATCAAGCCTGCCATTCTCAACAGCCACAGCGGCGTGGTGGGTGTCCTGGCCACGGCCGGCACCTTCAAGGGGGAGCTGTATCTCAGCACGCTGGCACGCTTCTCCGGTGACGTAAAAGTCATCGAGCGCGTGGGCGAAGGCCTGGTCGAAACGGTGGAGAAAGGCATTCTGGACGGTCCGGAAGTGGAAGCGCTGATCCGGCGCTGCATCGATCCGATGCTGGAGGCCGGCGCCGATCATATCGTCCTGGGCTGCACCCACTATCCTTTCCTGCAGCCCGTCATCGAACGCCTTGCTGGCCCCGCCGTCACCGTGGTGAACCCCGCTCCCGCCGTCGCCCGCCAGGCGAAGCGCCTTCTGGGTAAAAAAGAAACTTCACAAAAAAAAGGTTCAACAGAATTCAATTCTTCCTCAAAGGATATTTCAATTCTATTACAACTTGCCAGTCTCTAACAAGTCCGCATCAGCGGACCGCCGGAGGCCGGTACTTTGCTAAACCCTGCCTATATACGCACAACTCCCAGCCTTAGCAAAGTACTAAGGCCGGGAGGCGCGGGGTTTGGGGCAGCGCCCCAGTAAATTAGATAATTCCTTGCTCGAGCATAGCCGTAGCGACCTTCATGAAGCCGGCGATGTTCGCGCCCTTCACGTAGTCGATCGTGCCGTCCGGCTGGGTACCGTACTTCACGCAAGCCTCGTGGATCGAGTCCATGATGAAGTGCAGCTTCTCATCGACTTCCTTGCCGCTCCAGCTGATGTGCGAAGCGTTCTGCGTCATCTCGAGGCCCGAGGTAGCCACGCCACCGGCGTTGACAGCCTTACCCGGAGCGAAGAGGATGCCGTTGTGCTGGAAGAAGTGGATAGCGCCCGGCTGGCAGCCCATGTTGGAGACCTCGCAGCAGCACCAGGTGCCGTTGGCCTTCAGTTCCTTCGCGTCGTCTTCAGAGAGCTCGTTCTGGAAGGCGCAAGGGAGGGCGATGTCGCATTTCACGCTCCAGGCCTTCTTGCCGGCCGTGAATTTGGCCTTGCCCGGGAACTTGGTAGCCATATCCTCGACTTTGTTGCGGTTGGAAGCACGCATTTCGAGCATGTAGTCGATCATCTCAGGGGTGATGCCGTCAGGAATCTCGCAGACACCGTCCGGGCCGGAGATAGCGACCACCTTCGCACCGAGTTCGCGTGCCTTGGTAGCAGCGCCCCATGCCACATTGCCGAAGCCGGAGAGAGCCACGGTGCAGCCCTTGATGTCCTTGCCGGCCTTGTGCAGCAGGTTCTGGACGAAATAGAGGGCACCGAAACCGGTAGCTTCCGGACGGAGGATCGAACCACCCCAGGTAGCACCCTTACCGGTCAGCACACCCGTGTTGTACTCGCGGGCGAGTTTCTTGTACATACCATAGAGGAAACCGATCTCGCGGCCACCGACACCGACGTCACCGGCGGGGACATCCTGGTCCGGGCCAATGCACTGCCAGAGCTCGGTCATGAAGGCCTGGCAGAAACGCATGATCTCGTCGTTGCTCTTGCCGACCGGGTCGAAGTCGGAGCCACCCTTGGCACCGCCCATCGGGAGAGTCGTGAGGGCATTCTTGAAAGTCTGCTCGAAGCCGAGGAACTTCAGCATCGAAGGAGTCACAGCCTTGTGGAAGCGGAGACCTCCCTTGTACGGGCCGATCGCGCTGTTGAACTGGATGCGATAACCAAGGTTGGTCTGCACCTTGCCGGCATCGTCGACCCAGGTCACGCGGAACGTAAAGATACGGTCGGGTTCGACCATACGCTCGACGATCTGTGCCTTCTCGAACTCAGGATGCTGGTTGTACACTTCCTCGATGGAGTCGAGGACCTCGCGGACAGCCTGGAGATATTCGCTCTCACCGGGATGCTTCCGCTCGAGGTTCGCCATAATTTCAGCTACTTTCATAGTTGTTGTAAAATTATTGGAAAAATTGTTAAACTATTGGGTTGATTGGTTTGTTGTTGCTTTTTACTCCACCGTCCAGGTGGCACCGCTGTGAAGCAGTTCGTCCATGCAGGTGATGGGCGAAGCCTGGCGGACCTGCGTGAGCTGGTCGCGCACACGGTCGTCGTAGGTCGGCTCGCTGACCTGACGGATCACGCCCAGGGCCACCGGGAAATCGGGATACTTCATGTTGATGAGCTGGTTCTGGATGGCGGTATCCTCGGCGTGGGCGTCGTGGACCAGGAGCTTGTCGACGGTGATGCCGTTCTCCCCGATCTTGACCACCTTGAGCTTGCCGTTTTCCAGGATCAGGCCCTTGTCCTTGTCCTTGCCGAAGACCATCGGTTCCCCGTGACGCAGGGTGATGGTGCGGTCGGCGCGGTACTCGCGGTCCGAGATGGTGCTGTGGGCGCCGTCGTTGAAGATCACGCAGTTGGTGAGCATCTCGCAGACGGAGCAGCCGTCATGGGCGGCGGCGGCCACGAAGATCTCCTGGTTCAGGGCCAGTTCGCTGTCGAGGCTGCGGGCGAAGAAGGTGCCGCGGGCGCCGAGCACGAGCGATCCGGGGGTGAAGGGGTTCTCGACGGTACCGTAGGGCGAGGTCTTGGTGATCTGGCCCAGCTTGGAGGTCGGCGAGTACTGTCCCTTCGTCAGACCGTAGATCTGGTTGTTGAACAGGATGATGTTGATGTCGATGTTACGGCGGATGGCGTGGATGAAATGGTTGCCACCGATGGCGAGGGCGTCGCCGTCACCGCAGGCCTGCCACACGGAGAGCTCCGGATTGGCGACTTTCACGCCCGTGGAGATGGCCGTGGCACGGCCGTGGATGCTGTGGAAACCAAAGGTATCCATGTAGTACGGAAGGCGCGACGAGCAGCCGATGCCCGAGATGAACACCAGGCGCTCCTTGCTGTAGCCGCGCTGTTCGCATACCTGCGGAAGGGCACGATGGATGGCTGCCAGGACGGCGTGGTCACCGCAACCCGGGCACCAGCGGACTTCCTGGTTGCTCTTGAAATCTTGTGCTGTATATCTCATGATGCTTCCCTCCCCTTAGATGATTTCGTTGACGGCGTCCACGATCTCCTTCACGATGAAAGGCTGACCCTGGACCTTGTTGTACTGCAGATAGCTGAACTGCGGCAGCTTGGCGCGCAGGTAGTCGGCGAACTGGCCGCTGTTGAGCTCGCACACGATGATCTTCTTGTAGCGGGCGAAGATGTCGGCGGTGTTCTTCGGCAGCGGGTTGATGAAGTCGAAGTGGCAGAGGGCCACGCTCTTGCCTTCATCCTGCAATTCGTGCAGCGCGGTGTAGAGGTGGCCGAAGGTGCCGCCCCAGCCCACGATCAGGACATCCGCCGCTTCGGGGCCGATGACCTTCTGCTCGGGGATATAGTTGGCCAGGCGGGCGACCTTCTCGGCGCGCTCGGCGACCATCTTGGCATGATTCTCCGGGTCGGAGGAGATGACACCGGCGGTGTTCTTCTCCAGGCCGCCGACGCGGTGCTCCAGACCGGCCTTGCCGGGGAACGCCCACTTGCGGGCATAGGACTCGGGATCGCGCTCGAAGGGCTTGAAGGCGCCTTCGCACTTGTCGATGATGGGCGGCTTGATGGCCGGGTAGTCCTTCATCGAAGGAATCTTCCACGGTTCGCTGCCGTTACCCAGGAAACCCTCGGTGAGGAGGATGACCGGCATCATGTGCTCCATGGCATATTTGCCGGCGTAGAAGGCGGCGTCGAAGCAGTGGCTCGGCGAGTGGGCGGCGACCACCGCGATCGGGCATTCACCGTTGCGGCCGTAGAGGGCCTGCACCAGGTCGGTCTGCTCGGTCTTGGTCGGGATACCGGTGGACGGGCCGCTGCGCTGCACGTCGACCAGCACGAGCGGGAGCTCGGTGATCATGGCCAGGCCCAGCGCCTCGCTCTTGAGCGAGAGGCCCGGACCGGAGGTCGTCGTGACGGCAAAGTTGCCGGCATAGGCGGCACCGATGGCGGTGCAGATGCCCGCGATCTCGTCTTCGGCCTGCAGCGTCTTCACGCCGAGGTTCTTATGGATGGCCAGTTCCTCGAGGATGGCCGTGGCCGGGGTGATCGGGTAGGAACCGCAGAAGAGCGGGCGTCCACTCTTCTCGGAGGCGGCGATCAGACCCCACGCGGTGGCCTGGTTACCGCTGATGTTGCGGTACACGCCTTTCTCCTGCTTGGCCGGCTTCACCGTATAGGTGTTGGCGATGGCCTGGATGTTGGCGGCGTAGTTGAAGCCGTCGAAGAGCACCTTCTTGTTGGGCTCGATGAGCGCCGGTTTCTTCTTGAACTTCTTCTCCAGGTAGGCGTAGGTGTACTCAAGGGGACGGTTGAACATGTAGAAGCACATGCCGAGCGTGAACATGTTCTTGCAACGCACGATGGCTTTCTGATCCATGCCGCTGTCCTTGAGGCTCTCCTTCGTCAGGGTCGTGATGGGTGAATAGATGATATTCCGGTCCTCGATCCGCAGCTCGGTGATCGGGTCCAGCGTAGCGTAACCAGCTCTCTGGATGAGGGCTTCATCGAACGTGTCGGTGTCGATGATGATGGTTGCAGTCGGTTTGGCCCATTTGGCGTTGGCGCGAAGGGCGGCAGGGTTCATGGCCACCAGCACATCACAAAAATCTCCGGGCGTGTTGACCTCGTTCGATCCGATGTGGACCTGGAAGCCGGATACGCCGGAGACTGTTCCGTGCGGAGCACGAATTTCTGCCGGATAGTCGGGGAAGGTGGATATCTCGTTGCCGTACAAGGCCGAGGCGTCAGCGAACAGGGTGCCTGTCAGCTGCATTCCATCGCCCGAATCTCCACAAAACCTAATTACAACATCTTGGGTGTCAATTACTTTATGTTGCATAGGTTAAAGTTAGGTATTTAATGGTTAGTTGGTTTGTCCGTTTTCGTTGCCCAACTGCGTGGGGGCCACCTTCTCGGCGGGGATCCCCAGTTCCTTCTTCGCCAGCGGGAGCAGGTCGAGGCTCACGGCGTCATCGAAATAGATGAGCGAACCGGCCGACAGGTCGAAGACATAGGTAAGGTTGTTGGCCTTGGCGATCTTCGTTAGGGCGTTCTGGGCCTTCTCGACGACCGGCTGCATCAGCACCTGCTGCATCTGGGCCATCTCCTGCTGGGCGGTCTGCTGGAACTGCTGCATGCGCTGTCCGAGTTCCTGCAGTTCGCGCTGCTTGGTCTCGAGGACCACGGGGGCCCATTCGTTGCTCTTCCGCTGATATTCATTCACCTTGTTGTTGTACTCGGTCTCCATTCCCTCGAGCGTCTCGATCAAATCGTTCTGGTAGGCCTGAAGTTTGACCACAGCGGAATCCCGCTCGCTCATGAGGCTGATCAGCTCATTGGTGTTGATGTGACCGAACTTGAGGTTCTGCGCCTGCGAGAGCGCAGCGAACGAGAGTACACAAAAAGCAAGAAGTACGATTTTTTTCATTTCTTTCAATTTTGGATTATCAAAGTTAACGATTTTCATTGAAATGGGCAATCACCCGGCCCGTGAGATCGAGGGCTTCATTCTTGTAGACGATCCCCTGCACGGCGGCGACGTCAATCACCAGGTCGTAGCCCTCGCTGCGGGCGACCGATTCGATGGCGGTCTCCACGCGTTTGCGGATGGGATCGAGCAGTTCTTCGGCTTTCTTGGCCATGATGCCGTCTTCACCAAAGTAAATCTTTTGTTTCTCCTGCGCCACTCGCTCCTTGGCGATGATCTCGTTTTCAGCGTTCTGCCGCTGCTGGGCGGTCATCGTATGACGCGTGCTCTGGTAGTTCTGGTAAAGGGTTTCCACTTTGCCGAGTTCCGTCTCGACAGCTGCCTTGTATTTGTCGCCGAGGGCTTCCAGCTGGATCTGCGCAGCGGCATACTCCGGGATGGCAGCCAGGATGGTTTCGGTATTCACATACGCCACCTTCTGGGCATCGGCCAGGTGGAAACTGGCCAGCAGCACGGCGAGGGCGATGATAACTTTTTTCATGACAGTCAAATTAGAATTGTTGTCCGATCAGGAAATGGAAGTGACTCTTGTCGTTGCCCGGTGCCGTGTCGAAGCCCCAGCCCCAGTCGATACCGAGCAGACCGACCACCGGCAGGAAGACGCGGAGGCCGACGCCGGCCGAACGCTTGATCTGGAACGGATTGAAGTCACGGATGTTCGACCAGCAGTTTCCGCCCTCCAGGAAGACGAGGGCAAAGATGGTGGAACTGGGCTGCATGATCACCGGATAGCGGAGTTCGACCGTAAACTTGTCGTACACGTTACCGGCATAGGCGCCGTTGATATACGGCGTCAGGGAGTAGTTTTCGTAACCGCGCAGGCCGATCACCTCGTTGCCGTAGGTATTGTAGCCCGACATGCCGTCGCCACCCAGGATGAAGCCCTCGAACGGCGAGTAGCCCCATTTCTTGTTGTAGTAGCCCAGGAAGCCGAACTGTGCGCGGGTCATGAGCACGAGGTCACCCACCAGGCGGGTGTAGATCGCGCCCTTGAAGGTCCATTTGTGATATTCGATCCAGCGGTAGTGGTCCTGGACCGACATGTCGTTGTAGTTGATGTCCCGGCCGCCCTTGCGCATCAGCGACCACGGCGGGGTCAGCTGCACGGAGAGGCTCAGGTCAACACCCTGGCGCGGGTAGATCGACTGGTCGGTGGAGTTGCGCGAGAGCGTGGTCTGCCAACTGATGTTGTGCGAACGGCCCGTGGAATAGATGAAATAGTAGTTCCAGTCCTGCAGGTTGTAGGACTGCCAGTTGAGCGAGTTGTAGAGGACGAAGTAGTTGTCAGGCCACTTCAGGCGGGTACCCAGGCCGACCGCGGCGCCGAAGATCTCCATGAACTGGTCGTCGTTGAGCACCTGATAGTAATAGGTGGAATAGGAATTGGTCTGGCGGGTGAAGTAGGCCGAGATGTTGAGGGAGGTCGGCTTCTTGCCCGTGAGCCAGGGCTCCACGAAATTGGCCGTGAAGGCCGTGTAATACGAACCGTTGGTCTGGAAACGGAGGGAGAGCGTCTGGGCGTCGCCGAGCGGGACGGGGCGCCAGGCCTCCTTCTTGAAGAAGTTGGCCGTGGAGAAGTTGTTGAAGCTCACGCCCACGGTGCCCACGAACATGCGGTTGCCCCAGCCGCCGGAGAGCTCCAGCTGGCTGTTGGCCTTTTCCTGCACATTGTAGGCGATATCGACGGTATTGTTGACGGAGTTCGGAATCAGGTTGTAGCCCTTGTTGGGGTCGACGGCGTATTCGGCGTCGAAGTGGCCCATCGAGGAGATCTCTCGCACGGAGCGTTCAAAATCCGTCTGGCGGAAGAGATAACCCGGACGCGTGAAGACGGCGCGGCGGACCACCTTCTCGTTGGTGATGGTGTTGCCGTTGACGATGATGTTGTTGAACGTGGCGGGCTTGCCTTCCACGATGCGCATCTCCACGTCGACGGAGTCGCCTTCGATGGCGAGTTCGACCGGAGTGACATTGAAGAAGAGGAAGCCATTGTCGCTATAGAGCTTGCGGACCGAGATGTCGCCCTCTTTCTCACCGGAATAGAGGCGTTTTTCCATGGTCACCACGTCGTAAACGTCACCCTTCTTGATGCGGAGCACGTCGTTGAGCACATCTTCCGAGTATTCGGAGTTGCCCGTCCAGGTGATGTTGCGGAAATAGTATTTCTGGCCCTTGTCGATCTTGAAGTGAATGCCGAGGCGGCCGTCTTCCGGGAAGCGATACAGCGAATCACTCACGATCTTGGCGTCGCGGTAGCCCGCCTCATTGAAGACTTCCAGCATCTTCTCCTTGTCGCCTGCATACTCACTCTCCTGGAATTTCTTCGAAGAGAAGAGGTTGTACCACTTGGCGTCCTTGGTCTTCTTCATCGAGCGGTCGAGCTTGAACTTGGAGATCTCGTCGTTGCCTTCGTAGGTAATCTGCTTGACTTTGAGTTTCTTGCCCTTGTAGATGTCGAAGGTCACGCGGACGGCGTTGCGAATGAGGGAGTCGTTGGCCACCTCGATTTCGACCTCCACGTCGGCAAAGCCTTTCTCCTTGAAATAGTCCTTGATGGTCTTGATGGAGGAGGCTTTCACATATTCAGAGAGCGGGGTGGCGCGGCGGAGATTGAGTTTCTCCTTGAGGTCGTCGCGTTCGCTGTTCTTGATGCCGCGGTAGTTCCAGGAGACCACACGGGGACGCTCCTGCAGATCGAGCCGGAACCAGGCGGTATCCCGGCCAGCACTGACGGAATCGACATAGAATCCGATGTTCGAGGCGGCGCCCTGCAGCCAGATGCGCTTGACGGCGGCCGACACTTCGTCGCCCGGGATCGTCACCACGTCGCCGGGATGGATGCCCAGCACAGAAAGCAACTGACTTTCACCCAAATATTTCGTGCCGGAAACACGAACACCCCCGACGACGTAGGTCTTGGGGCTGTTGTAGTCCACCTCCACAGGAACCGAACCTGTAACCTGCGCCACAGCCGGCGTCAAAAACAGGATGGCTCCGATCAGCGCTAAAAATTTCCTTTTCATCAAATCCTTGCCGAATAGACTTACAAAGTTATACAAATTTTCGACTTATTCTACTTTACCGTATCTTCTTTGACGGTTGTTGAAGTCGGAAATTGCTTGCTCGAGGTCCTTTCTACGAAAATCAGGCCAAAGTACGGGCGAATAGTAGAACTCGGTATAGGCGGTTTGCCACAACATGTAGTTGCTGATGCGCTGTTCTCCGCTGGTGCGGACCAGCAGGTCGGGATCGGGCACGCCGGCCGTCGCCAGGTAGTCGCTGAAGCGCGCTTCGTCGACGGGCAGCTGCTCGCCGGCGGCCAGGCAGTCGGCCGCATAGTGGCGGGCGGCCTGGAGAATGTCCCATTTGCCGCTGTAGCTGAGCATGACGATCATCGTCATGCGGCTGCCGGCGGCCGTCTCGTCCTCCAGCTTGCGGATGGCGGCCAGCAGTGACGCCGACAGATGGTCGGTGTTGCCGATCACCCGAAAACGGATCTGGTTCTTGAGCAGGGTGTCGCGTTCGTCGAGCATGCTCTTGAACATGAGTTCCATGAGGCCCTTCACCTCGTCGGCGGGGCGGTCCCAGTTCTCCTCCGAGAAGGCGAACAGGCTCAGGTACTTCACGCCGATTTCGGCGCAGTAGGTCGTCACGTCGCGGACGGCTTCCACGCCGGACTTGTGCCCGAAGAGGCGACGGTGGCCTTTCTGCTTGGCCCAGCGGCCGTTGCCGTCCATGATGATGCTGATATGTTGCGGAACTTGCATAGGAAATGACAAGGATTATCGGTTGGTGTTGCGGCGGTCCTCCCCCCAGAAGAGCTTGGTCTGCAGCGCGTGAATGAAATTGTCGTTGGAAAGGGAAACGTAGCGCAGGCCGTATCGGCCGCGGGCAAGGCTCACCGTGGTTTCAGTGGGCAGCTCGCAGGCGCGGTTGTCGAGCGTCAGCAGGGCATCGGCGCCCCGCGTGCGGAAAGTGAGTTCGACGCCGGCATCCATGGGCACCACGAGCGGGCGGACATTGAGGTTGTGCGGGGCGATCGGCGCGATGACCATCACCTCGGAGGCGGGCATGACCACCGGGCCACCCACGCTCAGGTTGTAGGCCGTGCTGCCCGTGGGCGTGGCGATCACCAGGCCGTCAGCCCAGTAGGTGGGCAGTTCGCGGCCGTCGATGCGCACCTGCACCTGCAGCATGCTCGCCTCACGGCGCTGCAGCGACACCTCATTGAGCGCGAAGGGATAGAAATCCTCCGGCAGCTCCGCACAGGTCACACGCAGCAGGGAGCGCTCTTCCACGGTATAGTTGCCCGACAGCAGGGCATCGACCCAGCCGGCGTCGTCGGCGCGGACGGTCGTCAGGAAGCCCAGGTGCCCGAAATTGATGCCGGCCACCGGGATGCCGCGGTCCCGCACAAACGTGAGCGACTGCAGGAAGGTGCCGTCGCCGCCGAGCGACAGGAACAGGTCGGTGTCATCCGGCAAGTCCTCGTACGAAGAAAAATCTTCCCTGTAAGACACCACAGTGGCACCTTTTTCGCGGAGCAGGAGCTTGACCGCCTCGATTCCGTCGTTCCGGTCGCGGTTGTATAAGGCAATTTTCATAATTGAAGTCAAAATTATTAATTTTGCGTGTCATGACCAAATTAAGTGTTAATATCAATAAGATTGCCACGCTGCGCAATGCGCGCGGCGGCAATGTGCCCGACGTCCTGAAGGCCGCCGTCGACTGCGAGCGTTTCGGCGCCCAGGGCATCACGGTCCATCCCCGGCCCGACGAACGCCACATCCGCTACGCGGACGTCCGGGCGCTCAAACCCATACTGACCACCGAATTCAACATCGAGGGCAACCCCATCGACAGCTTCCGCGACCTGGTGCTGGAGGTGCATCCCGCCCAGGTGACCCTGGTGCCCGACGCCAACAACGTCCTCACCTCGAACGCCGGCTGGGACACCAAACGCAACCTCCCCTACCTCAAGGAGATCTGCGGGGTCTTCAAGCGCGACGGCATCCGCGTCTCCATCTTCGTCGACCCTGTCGTCGAGATGATCCGCTACGCCGCCGAAACGGGCTGCGACCGCGTGGAGCTCTACACCGAGGCCTATGCATCGGGCTATGCCGAGAACCGCGAACAGGCCATCGCACCTTATTATGAAGCCGCCTGCGAAGCCGTGCGCCTCGGGCTCGGGCTCAACGCCGGACACGACCTCAACACAGAGAACCTGCGTTACTTCCACGAAAACATCCCCGGCCTGCTCGAAGTATCGATCGGCCACGCCCTTATCAGCGACGCCCTGTACCTGGGCCTGGAACGCACCATACAAGCTTATTTGGGAGAGTTGAAATAAAATTCTTATCTTTGCAGCTTGCACGATTGCACGAATTTATATTTTTTTAAACAATACAATGAAACAGACTCCCCTTATCCTGAGCATCATTGCCTGCATCGCGGCAGTGGCTGCCCTGATTCTCACGCTCACCCAGCCGAAGACCCACCACAAGCCCGTTGAAAGCACCGATGGCATCCAGGCCGTGGCCGGCGACATCGTTTACCTCCGCCTCGACACCCTGATGATGCAGTACGACATGTACAGCGACCTGCAGTCCGCCTTCGAGGCCAAGGCCCAGACCGTCGACAGCGACCTCAACAAGAAGGCCCGCAAGCTCGAGAGCGACATCAAAAACTTTGAGAACCAGATCAACAAGGGCCTGCTCACCCGTTCCGCCGCCGAGCAGCAGAACGCCGCACTGCAGCAGCGTCAGGCCAACCTCCAGAACGAGGCTGCCCAGAAGCAGCAGGAGCTCGCCGAAGAGAGCCAGGTGCTCCTCAACCAGGTGATGTTCGCCATCCAGCAATATCTGGAGGCCTACAACGCTGAGCACAACTTTGCCGCCATCCTGACCACCACCGAGGCTTCGAACGTGGTGATCGTCGGCTCCCCGGCCCTCGACATCACCCAGGAGATCGTGGAAGGCCTCAACGCCGAATACATCAAGACCCGCAACAACACCAAAAAGAGCGAATAACATCGCCTGCCGCCCATGAAGCGCCTTGCCCTGATCCTGTTCCTGCTACTGGCAGCCCCGTCCCTGTACGCACAGGGATACGATGTCCCTGACGTCGTGGTTTCCAAAGAGAAAGCGAACGTCGGCGGCAAAGTCTACTTTGTCCACAAGGTGCTTCCCAAGCAGACCCTGTTTTCGATCGCCAAGGCGTATGGCGTGACGCAAGAGGAGCTCGTCGCAGCCAATCCTGATGCAAAGGACGGGCTGAAGGCGGGCTCCATCCTTTTCGTCCCCGTTACCGACGCGAATGCCCAGGCGGCAGCAGCCAAACCGGCTGAAGAAATTCAGAAGGAAGAGAAGACGGAACCCGAAACCCGGCAGGTGGAATCCGAAGAGAGCTTCGAGGACGACTCCACGCTGGAGATCGACCGGGTCATTGAGCACCCGGTCCGCTGGTATGAATCCATCTCTTCCATCGCCCGCAAATACAAGATCAGCGTAGCCGAGCTGCTGGCCTACAACGGACTCAAGGATACCGACAGCATCCGCGGCAAGACCCTGCTGATTCCGGTCTACAAGGAGCGCAGCAATGCCGCAGCGCCCGACGAGGATCCCGACGACGAGCCCGACACCCTCACGAAAAACGAGGACGAGGAGCCGGAAGCCCCGGTGACGCCGGTGCGCAAGCAGCATTGGTACAACGCCGCTGAGCCCATCCACATTGCGCTGGTGCTTCCCTTCAACGCCAGTTCCACGCCTGCCTCGCAGTTCCTGAATTTCTACAGCGGCGCCCTGATGGCCGTTGAGGAGCAGAAAGAGAAAGGCGCCCACGTCATCCTCAACGTCTACGACCTGGCGCAGGGTGCCCAAAGCATCCTCGACGATCCCAAGTTCCGGGAGAGCGACGTGGTGATCGGCCCTGTGGAGGCTTCCACGCTCGATCCCTTCCTCAGTTTCTCCGACCAGAACGGCGTGATCCTCGTATCCCCGCTCGACCACAAGGCCGATTCGCTGGCTGACACGCATCCCTTCTTTTTCCAGGCCCCCGCCTCCACAAGCACGCAGCTCAGCAACCTGGTTGCCAGCGTGCGCGGCCGGAACCAGGGACCGGTCTACCTGGTCACCAGCAACACCACCAACGAAACCGCGCTGATCCAGCGCTTTGAAGAACTGCTGCACGCCGACGGCATCTCCTACCGCAGGGTTTCCCTGACGGAACTGCCCAACCTGGTGAGCGCGGCTTCCCGCCTCGAACCCGCCCGCGTGGTGATCGGCTCCGAGAACCGCATGTTCACCGCCGAGGTGATCAGCGCCCTCAACGCACTCTCGAAGCAGCACGTGCCCATGCAGGTGTGGTGCACCAACCGCGTGCGCAACTACGAGACCTCCGATCCCGACGCCCTCTTCAACCTGGGCGTGCGCACCTCCGTCCCCTATTTCATTGACTACAGCAATCCCGACGACCAGGATTTCGTGCGGAAGTACAGGGCCTTTTACTACGCTGAGCCCGACGACTTCGCCTTCCAGGGCCACGATGTGATGAGCTATTTCATCATGTCGCTGATGCAGCAGGGTTCGGCCTTCATCGATCATGCCGACATGCATCCGCAGCAGCTCCTCCACTGCAACATCCACTTTGTGCGCGAGGATGAAAAAAGCGGATGGCGCAACCACGCCACCCGCAATCTCGTGTACGACAAGGAGGATTTCTCTATCGTAATATCGAAGTAGGATCGAGATTCATTTTCTCGATGTCCTTGAAGTAATTGACCGTGCCGACCTTGAGTTCCACGGTGGCCGCGTCGTCGCAGACGATGATGCCCTTGGGGTGCATCTGGAGGACGGAGATGGTCCACATGTGATTGACGGAGCCCTCCACGGCGTGGGCCAGGGCGCGGGCCTTGTTGTGGCCGTTGGCCAGGATCATCACCTCTTCGGCATCCATGATCGTTGCCACACCGACGGTCAGGGCGTTCTTGGGCACCTGGTTGATGTCGTTGTTGAAGAAGCGGGAGTTGGCGATGATCGTATCGGTGGTCAGCGACTTGACGCGGGTGCGCGAGTTGAGCGAAGAGCCCGGCTCGTTAAAGGCAATGTGGCCGTCGGGGCCGATGCCGCCCATGAACAGGTTGATGCCGCCGTAGGAAGCGATCTTCGCCTCGTAGGTGGCGCACTCCAGCTCAGGGTCATCGGCGTTGCCGTCGAGGATATTCACGTTCTCGGCAGGGATGTCGATGTGCGAGAAGAAGTTGCTCCACATGAAAGTGTGGTAGCTCTCCGGGTGGTCCTGCGGGATGCCGATGTACTCGTCCATGTTGAAGGTCACCACGTTCTTGAAGGAGACCTTGCCGATCTGGTAGAGGTGGATCAGCTCCTTGTAGGTGCCGATCGGCGTCGAACCGGTCGGGAGGCCCAGGACGAAGGGACGCTCCGGCGTAGGCTGGAATTCATTGATCCGTTTGACGATGTATGCCGCAGCCCACTGCGACATCTTTCCATACGATTCTTGAATGATCAGACGCATATCAGTAGTTTTTTGATTTGTTTCTTTCCAACAGGACACGGGCATTGGCCAGTGCCTCCGGCGTAATGTCGGCCCCGCTCAGCATCCGGGCGACTTCCCGTACCCGTTCTTCGCCCGTCAGGGGGCGGATGGCCGTTCGAAGGCCCTGCGGGCCTTCTTCCTTATAGACCAGCAGATGCGCACATCCCTGGCTGGCCACCTGCGGCAGGTGGGTGATGGCCATCACCTGCATGCGCCGGCCCATGTCGGCGATCAGGCGGCCCATCTTCTCGGCGACGCTGCCGGAAACGCCGCTGTCGATCTCATCGAAAATCAGGGTCGGCATACCCTGGTACTCCGCCAGCAATGCCTTGATGCAAAGCATGATACGGGAAAGTTCCCCACCGCTGGCACATTTAGAGAGCGGCTGCAGGCCGCGCTCGTTGGCATCGAAGAGAAAGCAGATCTCATCGCTGCCGTCCGGGCCCCACTGGGAGCGTTCCTCCAGCTGAACAGAAAAACGGGCCCGCGGCAACTCCAATGCCCGGACCTGTTCCTGCAGCAGCGCGGAGATTCCCGGCGCCGCTTTCACCCGCAAAGCATGCAAGGCCTCGGCCGAACGCTGGCAAGCGGCCTCCGCATCATCCACCTGCTTCCGCAGGCGCGCACAGGCCTGCCGGTCGTCAATACCGGCGCCCAGGCGGGAGGAAAGCTCTTCGCGCACAGCGATCAATTCCGATTCAGTGGAAACATGGAACTTGCGGAGCAACGCGTGTAAAGTAGCGAGGCGGTTTTCCACCTCTTCGAGGCGCTTGGGGTCGTACTGCACCTTTTCGCTCCGCACAGTGACCTCGTCGCGGATGTCCTTCAGCTCAATGCGGGCCGATTCGATCCGCTCGCCGAAGGCTTCGAATTCAGGGAAGTACGGGGCGACACGTTCCAGTGCGGCCGTCGCTTCCTTGAGGCGGGATTCCAGCGATCCGTCGGTGCCTTCGAAAAGCTGCTCCACGCGGGAGAGTTGCTCACGCACGGCTTCGCTGTGGGCCAGGCGGCGCTGCTCGGCATCGAGCGCATCCATCTCGCCTTCCCGCAGGGCAGCCTCTTCCAGCTGCCGGTATTGGTATTCCAGGTAGTCGTGCTCCTTTTCGGAGGCCGCGACGCGCGCCTCGAGTTCCTGGAGCGCGGCGCGGGCATCGAGCCAGGCCTGGTAATTCTGCTGATGGGTGGCCCAGGCTTCCCGGGCGCCCGCATGGCAATCGAGCACCGTGCGCTGGAAATCACGCTCCGAGAGCAGCAGCTGCTGGTGCTGGGCATGCACGTCGACCAGACGGCCTGCCGCGGCGCGGAGCATCTCCACACTGGCCGGCTCGTCATCGATAAAGCCGCGCGAGCGCCCCTGCGGCGTCACGACGCGGCGGAAGATGCGCTCATTCCCTTCCTCCTCGAAAACGGCCTCCACCACGCAGTTGCGTGCGGAGTCCTGCAGGACGGACACGTCGCTGCGGCCGCCCAGTACGAGCGAGAGGGCACCCAGCAGGATGGATTTGCCGGCACCGGTCTCCCCCGTAATAATGACAAGACCACCCGGAAACAGGATATCCAGGTGATCGATCAGGGCGTAGTTTTCGATGAGCAGGCGCTTGAGCATGGTCAACGGTTATTCCGTCTTCTCTGCCCGGCGATAATAGATCTTCCCGTCCTGGAATTCTTTTGTGGCGATGAGCACCGGCTTGGGAAGACGCTCATAGTATTTGGAAATCTCGATCTGCTCGCGGTTTTCAAAGGTCTCTTCGAGGGTGTCGGCGTAGTTGGTGAACTCTTCCAGTTTGTGGTTGAGTTCCTGCTTGATATCGGCAGCGATCTGGTTGGAGCGCTTGGCGATGATCATCACACTCTCGTAGACATTTCCGGTCGGGGCGGCGAAGTCCGCCAGATTCCGGGTGACGGTGTTGGTGGGCACCTGGGCGATTTTCTGGTTATCCATTTTCGTTATCGGTTTTCTTCAATTGTTTCTGGGCTTTCTGGTAGAGCGGTTCCAGGGATTTCGAATACTTCGAGTCGGGGAATTCGCTCACCATGTTGAAATAGTCATCCACAAAGACGAGGTAGCGTTCCCGCTGTTTGTCGGGCACGCTGTTGTAGGCATATTTGTAGGCGGACATGGCCGTGTAGTAGAGGATTTCCTCACGGTACCGGTTGTCCGCATTGTCCTTGAGTACGTTCTTGAGGGCATAATGGGCGGCCTGGTAGTCCTCCATGTGGTAGTAGAGGTAGGCAGCCTTGTAGGCCTTGAGTTCGAGGCGGTCGTTCAGGTCGTCCATCTTGGCAGCCACCTGGTCGTGGTATTGAGACTTGGGGTTCTCACGCTGGAAGACATCCATCTCGGCGAGGGCCCGGTGGGTGGGCAGCGGATCCAGTTCGTAGCGGTAGGTGCTGCGATAGAGGCAGTCGAGGCGGATGAACTGGGCCTCCTCAAGGAAAGGACTCAGGGGGAAGGTAGCGATAAATTGGTTGAGATTGCTCTCAGCCGTCATGTAGTCGCCGTAGCGGTAGTTGCTCAGGCCCCAGTAGAACTGGACGGTGTCGTCCTGGGCGGTGCCGCGGGTATCCATGGAGAGGGCTTCGAAGGCTTCGGCGGCCTTGGCGTATTTCTTGGCCTCGAAGAGGTCGAAAGCCAGTTTGTATTTGGCTTCGGTATCGCCGCCATACAGGATGGCTTCATACTGGCTCCGGCAAGCGGTCAGCAGCAGAAGGGCGGAGAACACCGCCAGGAAGAGTCGGTTGCGCATGGGTCTCATTTTTTTGACAAAATGTATCGTTCGGCATCCAGGGCCGCCCGGCAGCCGCTTCCGGCAGCCGCGATGGCCTGGCGATACTGCGGATCCTGTACGTCGCCTGCGGCGAAGACACCTTCCACATTGGTCCGGGAGCTTTTCCCGTCGGTCAAGATATAGCCGTTCTCATCGGTCTTAATCCATGCCTTGAACAGGTCGGACTGGGGTTGGTGGCCAATGGCCAGGAAGAAGCCGTCGATGGCTTTCTCGAACACTTCCCCACTCTTGCGCACCAGGCGGACGCCGGTCACACCGTTGGCATCGCCGAGCACTTCCTGTGTCTGGCATTCCCAGAGGATCTCGATATTGGGGGTCTGCATGACGCGCTCCTGCATGGCTTTGGAGGCACGCAGGACGTTGCGGCGCACGATCATGTAGACCTTCTTGCAGAGATGGGCCAGATAGGTGGCTTCCTCACAGGCGGTATCGCCGCCGCCAACCACTGCAACATCTTTGCCACGGTAGAAAAAGCCGTCGCAGGTGGCGCAGGCGCTGACGCCGAAGCCGCGGAATTTCTCTTCGCTGGGAAGGCCGAGGTACTTGGCGGTGGCGCCGGTGGCGATGATCAGGGTCTCGGCATGGAGGATGGTGCCGTCGTCGACGGTCACGGCGAAGGGCCGCGTCGAGAGGTCGACGGCTGTCACCATGCCCAAGCGCACGTCGGCGCCCAAATTAATGGCCTGCGCCCGCATGTCGCCCATCAGCTGGTTGGCATCTACGCCATCGGGGTAGCCGGGGAAGTTCTCGATGACGGTGGTCGTCGTGAGTTGTCCGCCGGGCTGAAGTCCCTCATAAACAACGGGTTCCAGCGCAGCACGCGCCGCATAGATCGCAGCCGTATACCCCGCCGGCCCGCTGCCGATGATCAAGCATTTTATCGAACTATTATTCATACTAATCTTTGAACTTGCAAAGTTAAGTATTTTTTATTATATTATTGCGATGAATTCTGCTTGCGTGCTTTGTCGGAATGCAACACGCTTCCGCTTGCTGTCGAAAAAGGAGCCCACCCGGTCGCTTGACGGCTAACTCCTCCCTTTTACGGACCTGAAGGCCCGTAACGGTCGTCAAACAGACGCCGACATGCAAGCACCGCCCCCTGCACAAGGCCCTCGCACGTTCCTTTTTCGGCAAAAGCTCCAGCGTCGTTACATTCCGACAAAGCACACAAGCCTGACGATCACTTTTTTCGTTGAAGATAGAACTCCAGACGTTGTTCCCAGACTAATACAATCGACATGGCCCAGCGGGAGAGGAGCATGATCCACCAGACGGCGCCGCAGGCGGTCAGGAGAAGGAGGTCTTCGAGGTTGCTGTGGGAGATGCAGATATGGGTGTCAAGGAGGAGCACGTCGCGGTGGCTGACGTCGCCGCGCTCGAGCTCATCGAGCATCGCGGCCGCTCCATAGCCCAGACCGATGATATTGGCCACGATCCAGAGAAATACCGTGTTGCCAGGCAGTCCGAAGACAGTCATCAGTGGACGGAACACCTTCGCAAGTTTCTCCATGATGCCGAACTCCCGCAGCAAACGTTGCAGAATGTTGAGCGTGTAGATGATGGCAATCATCATCAGCACCAGCTTCAGGGCCGACAGGAACCACTGCCAGAGCGTTGTCAAGAAGGGCAGCTTCTCCCCCGTCGCCACAGCGACCGTCGACAGGTCGGCGCTGCCGGGGAGGATCAGGTTGAGTACAATGCCCAGAATGAAAGCACTCAGCGTTCGGACGATCACCATCCGTACCCCGCTCGCACCCGTCTTTTTGAGTACGGCCGTCTCCAGCACCATCGAGTGGGAGCACATGATCATCGTGCAGAGGATGGTCAGGGCGCGCCAGTCCAGCTCCAGGGTGGACATCACCGCGATGGCGGAATACACATTCACGAAATAACCAGACACATACGCCAGTGCGGCCGAACCGGGCAGACCGAAGATCTTGAACACCGGACTGACGGCATTGGAAATCCAGGGCAGGATGTCGAAATACTTGAGCAGCATCATGGCGAAAGACACCGCCACGGTGATCTTGATGATCCAGATGCAGGTCTTCGTAGTGGAAGGAAGTACCTCCTTCACACAGCGGACAATGCGGTCTTTGGTTTCCTGTTTCATGACTCTACTTGCTCTGCCTGCGGCGAATGAACGGCATGGCATACTACCTGAACCTCGACCCGGTCGAGCGCCAGCCCTTCGGGCAGCATCTCCCGAACACGTGCCTCCACCGCTTGCCGCAGCGATTCATCGGTAAAATCTGTGATTTCCTGGCTGTCCTGCCGATAGATGTGACCGTGCGGAGCGGTATTCACATCGAAGAACATCTTGTTGCTGAAGCTGGGGCGCTGCACCAACAGCCCCGCCTCCGTCAAAGATTCCAGCACGTTGTAGACCGTAGCCAGGCTCATCGTGCTGCTGGCTCCGCCCAGAAAATGATACAGGGCATCCGCCGACGCATGCCCCAGCCGGCACATGGCGGCATAGACCCGCATCCGCTGCGGAGTCGCCTTGAACCCGCACTGGTTCAGCCGGGTACGGATTTCTTCCTCCATCATGTCGCAAAAATAGGGAAAAGTTCTGATTTGCAAGCACAATCCGAGGGATAATTTCGTATATTTGCAATCTATGAAAAAGATGCTGCTCATCCTCTTTGCCGGCTGCCTGCTGGTCGCCTGTGGAAAAGAAGTCGCGCCCGGACCCCAGGTTGTGGCTCACCGCGGTTATTGGAAAACGGAAGGTTCCGCCCAGAATTCCATCGCCTCCCTGCTGAAAGCCGGGGAGATCGGCGTATACGGTTCGGAGTTCGATGTCAATCTGACCGCCGACGATGAACTCGTCGTCAACCACGACTTCACCTATAAGGGTTTGGTCATCCGCAAATCAACGCTCGCCGAACTGCGGAACGATACCCTCCGGCTGGCCAACGGTGAGCTCATCCCCACCCTCGACGAATACCTCGAAGCCTCGCTCCAGTATCCCGAGATGAAGCTGGTGTTCGAACTCAAGAGCAAGGGCGACCCGGAATACGAAGCCACCGCCATCCGCAAGAGCATTGAGGCCATCAAGCGCCATGGCGTCCAGAAGCGCGTGGAGTTCATCTCCTTCAGCCTGAGTGCCTGCCGGGAATTCGCCCGCCAGATGCCCCGCAACCGGGTGGAATACCTCGGCGGAGAAATGGCCCCGGATGAACTCAAGAAACTGGACATCAGCGGCATCGACTATCATCACTCCGTTTTCCTCAGCCGCCCCGAATGGGTCGTGGAAGCCCACAATAAAGGCATGGTCGTCAATGCCTGGACCGTCGATGAAGACAAGGACATCGAGCGCATGCTCCTGCTCGGTGTCGACCAGATCACAACCAACAACCCCGAGCGAGTCATGGAACTCGCCGAGGAATTTGAAGTCAGGGATATCCCCTCCTCCGAACTTTAGCATCCTCAAGAAGGATCTACGTCAAGAATCAGGGTCGTATGGCCTTTAAAGTCGCGCTCAATCTGATTGATGCGCGAGTAGAGGGCTTTTTTCGTAGCGGCCAGGTTGCGGTCGCGCGGCAGCTTGATCCAGAACTGGGCGATATGCTCGCCCGCCACCACATCGACAGCCGGCGTGGTGGGGCCGGCGATGTCGCGGATACCGATGGCTTCGGCAGCCTCCTTGATGAGCCGGCACACGTTCCACACGCGGCCTTCGTATTGGTCCTTGACTGTCAGTGCAATCAGGCGCACATAGGGCGGATAGGCAAAGGCTTTGCGCTCGTCCAGCAGTCTGGCGACCGGGTCGGGATTCTCCTCCGGATGCAGCAGGCGCTGCAGCACCGGATGGTCGGGCTGAAAAGTCTGGATGACGAGCTTGCCAGCCTCGCCGCGCCGACCGGAGCGTCCCATCAGCTGGGTGAGCAACTGGTACGCGCGCTCGTCGCTGCGGAAATCCTGAACGGCAAAGAGACTGTCGGCACTCACGATGGCCACCAGCGCCAGGCGCTCAAAGTCGAAGCCCTTGGTGATCATCTGGGTCCCCACCAGGATGTCGATGCGGCCCGCGGCGAAGTCGCGGATCAGCTTTTCTTCCGCCGCCTTGCTCTGGGTCGTATCGGCGTCGAAACGGGCCACCGTCCGATCCGGGAAGGCTTCCCGTAATTCTTCTTCCAGCTTTTCGGTGCCACTTCCCCGCTCTACCAGCGCCACTTCGTCGCAGGCGCTGCAACGCAGGGTATAGGGGCGGTGATAGCCGCAGTAATGGCAGGAGAGCGTGTTGTTGAAGCGATGGTAGCTCAGCGCCACGTTACAGTGAGGGCACTTTTCCACTTCCCCGCACACTTCACACTGGACCGCAGGCGCATAGGCGCGCCGCGAGCGGAACACCATCACCTGCCGGCCAGCATCCAGAACGGCGGCCATCTCCTTGAGCAACTTGCGCGAGAAGGAGCCCTCCACGTTGTGCAGGCGCAGGGCCTGGGCCATGTCAATGATCTCTATGGCAGGGGCGTCGCCACCATAGTAGCGGCAAGGGAGTTCCGCCGCGCAGAATTTACGGGTCTGTACGTTGAATCGGGCTTCACACGAGGGCGTGGCGCTGCCCAGCAACACACGGGCTTTGTGGAGGCCGGCGAGCATCAGGGCGGCGTCGCGGCCGTTATAGCGGGGTGCCATGTCGTCCTGCTTGTAGGAACGGTCGTGCTCCTCGTCAACCACCACCAGGCCGAGCTGGCGGAAAGGCAGGAAGATGGCAGAGCGGGTGCCGAGCACGATGCGCGGCGTCGGATCGCGACGCAGCGTATCCATCACACGGTAGCGCTGGGGCACGGTAGCGCGGGAGTGGTAGACCATCAACTGTGAGCCGAAGACGGCGGCGAGGCGCTGCTCCAGCTGCTTCGAGATGGCAATCTCGGGAACCAGGTAAAGCACGTCGTGGCCCTGGCGCAGTTGCTCGGCAGCCAGGTGCAGATAGATTTCGGTCTTGCCGCTGCCCGTCACGCCATGCAGGAGCACGGGCTTATGCTGGGCGAAGCCGGCCCGGATCTGGCCGAGAGCAGCCTGCTGGGGCTCGGAGAGTTCACAAAGGGGGTTCTCAGCAGGCGCTGGCGAAGCGGCTTTCCTCGGGGTTTTGCGTGGTTTGGGCGGCTGCAGCATCTGCTTCTGAATACCGGCATTGAAGGCTGCCTTGAGCACTTCGCCTGTGGTACAGAGGTAATAGTCGGCTACGGCCTGCCAGAACTGGCGCTCAATGGGCGACGCGGCCGGAACATCCAGCACAGCCTCCACGGCCTCAATGCCGGAGAGATTTACGCCGACGGGGGCGCTGTCGCGGATCTGCAGCACCACGCCCAGCGCCGGATGGCCGCGCAACGGCACCTGCACCCAACTCCCCTCCTCCACCGGCCAACCTTCCGGCAGCCGGTAACTCAACGCATCCTTCAGTCTCAGCGGCAACAACACCTCAACATATCGCTTCTCCACGGCCATTTCCCATGCTTTTTAGAATATTCTTTGCGAAAATAGCAATATTTTTTTGCAGCATAAAAAAAATCCTTACCTTTGCAGTCCCAACCAAAGCGGCATCAGCCGCTAGCGAAGGCCGGGCAGGGTTAGCCTTGTGCTATTGCAAGGCCGGAGCGGTAGGGTTTGGGGCAGAGCCCCAGTAGATAAGGTGCTGTAGCTCAGATGGTAGAGCAATGGACTGAAAATCCATGTGTCGGCAGTTCGATTCTTCCCAGCACCACTTAAATCGGCCTTCTACACACGTAGGAGGCCGATTACTTTTAAAATGTGGCTCGTTTGTGGCTCGTTTTGGTACAGTTTTGTCAATCTGCGAGCCGCTTATGGGCCGGCTGGGCAGCGGGCCATCCGGAGGTAGCGCAGCTGCCGGAGGATGCCATCGCAGGGCGGGCGGGTATTTTAAAAACAACAGGCACTTACGTTTCCGCAAGTGTCTGTTTCCATTCGTTAGTATTTGCGCCAATCAATAGGCGAAGCAGGCGCGGACACACATCGAGTAGTTGTATTGGCTTACTGTGCTTATCGCAGTAGAGCGCCAATTATTGTTACTACTCTCGCAATTTAATGCCCACACAGATGTGGCTTGGTTTCCCGTACTTGACCAATAAAGTCCCAGATAAGTTAAGCCTACTTTTTCATCTAAGGCTCCGTAGCCACCAAAAGCGCCAGCTATAGCAGTGAGCTGCATCTTCGTTGGCAAGAACCAGTGGGCAGGCGTAGCGCCTCCGCTTGGTAATGATGGGCTGTAGTTCCATGCAGCGTATGCTGCCGGATACTCCGTTTGATCAGATGTCTTAATCGTATTAGTATTATAGTAGCCACGCATATTGTCGGTAGTAAGCCCTTTCGTGTTCACTTCTTGTGATATCCCCCATCGAACAGATGATGCAGCATCGGCAGAGGCAATGACCAGAATGCGGCTGCCATCGATGTCAGCATCAACATTTTCGGTACTGATATAGCCTATGTAGCCAATCAAGCCGCTGATACCGCTTTCAGCGATGTCACCAGCCGAGTTAACCTGATAGCCAATGTATGCCGAGTAATCGGTACCCGCATTGACTAATGTCTTCAGTTCTGCAAGGGTTCTCGCATAGGTCACTGTCAGCGTATATGATGCAGTATTGGAAGCATAGGCATAATTATCCCCATCCGTTACCGTGGCTGTAATAGTTGCAGTTCCTTTGCCGACAGCTGAGACTTGACCCGTAGAGGCATTTATCGTGGCTACTGCAGTATTGGAAGAACTATAGGTCACTGTGCCATCGCCAGTCTTGGTCAGCGCATTGGTGAATACATTACCCACTACTTTTTGCACCTCAGTAGTTGCGTAACTGATGCTACCAGCCGCTTTGTCGATGGTGTAGGTGCAAGAGGCAACCTCGCCTGCGTAAGTGCCTTTACCAGAGACTATCAGCGTGGCTTCTCCCGCGTTAATGTTATTATTGATAAACACATCATAGTTGGCAGCATCAATATCTGCATTGGCAGAGGTGCTGTGGACGGTGATATTGGCGGCATCCGGAACGATGGCCGAGCCGGTGTAGGTGTACGTGCCGCTCACGCTGACCGTCCAGTCTCCGCCAGTGGGCAGGATGTTGACAGAGCCATAGTCACTCCAGGCCTCGATGGTGTTGATGGTGCCGACGGCAGCGAGGTTCAGCGTCAGGTTGATGGTGTAGTAGTTACCGGCGCTGACGGGCTTGGCACTGGAGAGCCTGTAGGTGGCCGTACCCTTGTCGGTCGTAATCTCGATGAAGTCGCCTAACAGATCCTGAGCGGGAATGCAGGCGGCACCCATGCTGCTGGCGGTCGTGCCGCCCGTGGTGACAGCCACGTCGGTTGCCCCACTCACCTCGGCGATGTCGCTCACTGCGCCCGACGCGTAGTCGAAGGTGCACTGGCGCTTGATGTTCTTCAGCGTGATGCTCTGGATGGTACTGATGCCGTTGCCAGCCGTCACGTTGACGATAATCTTCGCCATCTTGTGAGCGAAGGCGATGTTCACCGCACCGCTCGCACTGGTCTTGTTCTCAGCCTTGGCCCACAGCAGGTCGCTGGCTATATAGGCATCGTCGCTGGACTGGTCGGCACTGACGGTGAAGGTCTCGCTGGTGCCGTCGTTGGCATTGGCCGGACTGTAGGCCACGATGTCGATGCTCGCTCCGCCTGCAGGATAGTAGGCCGGAGCGGTGCTGGTCATGGCTCCCTCGGCACCGGCCGTGTAGGTGTAGGCCGTGGCGTAGGCCTCGCTGGTGCGCACGGTGATGTCGCCCGTGGTCAGGGCCGACTCGTTAAGCGTCGTGGCGGCGCGGGTCACGGCTCCGATGATGTTGTTGGTCAACTCTACGGGTACTCTGCCGTCCGTCTGCTCCGGCTGCATGTCGTCACTGCTGGAGCACGAGGCGAGGCCCCATGCTGCTATGCCTGCAATGGCATAAAGGAAACTATTTCTTTTCATTGTCATATCAGTTTTTTTA
>CAJODQ010000007.1 GCA_905233345.1 uncultured Bacteroidales bacterium | reverse complement strand
GAGCAGGTCAATCTCCTCGTAATGCCTGAGCGCCCTCACGGTCACTCTGCCCAGGCGGGAAAACTCCCCGATTTTCAACTTGTTTTTACCCATAACAATTCGTGCACTTTTGTTATTCGCCGGCAAAGATAATACGTGCCGTAGGGTACGAGTCAAGAGAAAAGTTAAAAAAAATGCTTCGTTCTGATATAATGCCCTTCTTGCACGGCGGCGAACGTGGATATAGCAGCAACGATGGAAATCGGAATCATTGACCAGAACATTGTCGGCACCGTCAGGAATAGCAGGAAACCGGTCAGCTTGTTGGCCCATGTATGAGGAAAACAGAATCGTTTGAAGACGGCCACGGCTGATACCTGGTTTATAATCTTGATGGTGACAATTATACCGGCCCCGATCCAGAGCCACGTGGGAATTACAAGGACAGGCGACAGCCGGATAGCGCAGCAGGCCACGAATAAAATGTCGGATACACTATCCAAAAAGGCTCCAGTATTGCTTTCTGCGTGGAGCCTTCTTGCCAGCCAACCGTCAACCATATCACTGATGCCACACAACGCATAGAGCGCCCAGAACATCCATCCGGCCACATCGCAAAACAACAGGCCGATGGAGCCTGCTACCCTGAGCACCGATATGACATTCGGCAATCGCTTCATACCGGATGTCTTACTATTCTGAAGGTGCAACGTTCGCCCCCTCGGAGTATCGTATTCACGATCCGGACATCGAACCGACTGTCAGGCTCAAGCTGTGAAAGGATGAATAATATGCTTTGTCGAGAACACTCGCATTGCTCAGGATTGCTCCTGAGCCCGCATTTCACCTTGGGGCAGGAACATTCCAGATAACTCAGTTCATAAACCTTCCCCGGCTCAATCACCCTACCCTGATATGACCTGCTATTGTATCCTTCCGAGTAAATCCTGTCGAAATCCCCATCATACTTGGCATATATTTGCTGATGGATCGGGAGGACACAATCTTTAACGCATTCTATGGCTTCTTCTCGGTAATCCATATAATCAGATCATTGAGGAAATTATAAATTCCGATTTATCGGTGTAAATATAAGTCAATTAGCCGATAAGAAAAAGGGCACGAGCCCTTTTTCCAATAGCGTTACTTCACAATTACATATTCATCGACACCGGGGATGAGTGCGATTCCAGTTTCTTCAAGGTGAATCTGTCCGGCGGAGTCTATAAAGCGCACGGTGAAGACTTTTCCTTCGAGCCTCGTCCCGCAAAACAAAAAGCAGCTACCTAGAGGCTGCTGCTTTTTGCTTTGAGCGGAAAACGAGACTCGAGCCCGCGCGATGCGCGGGCATTACTCGCGATCTGCGCGTTACCCCCCGCCGCCATTCTGGCGGCCGCCCCCTCAGGGGGCTGGGGTCGCTTCGTTCGGCTCGTTTTCCTAAAACAAAATCGGCAGCCGAAGCTGCCGATTTGTTTTGGAGCGGAAAACGAGACTCGAACTCGCGACCCCGACCTTGGCAAGGTCGTGCTCTACCAACTGAGCTATTTCCGCCTGGCGGCAGGATTTTGGCTGCGTCTCGGAAAAGAAAGCGAACTTTCTTTTCACTCGACTTGCTCAAAATCTCCGCGTTGGGAATGCAAAGGTACGAACTTTTTTTACACTCCCAAATTTTTTTTCAAGTTTTCATCGGTTGTCCGATGAAATGTAGCTGCGGAGGGCTTCGACGTACGATGCGAAAGCATCGCGGCCCTTGTCGGTGATGCTGCAGACTGTCTGCGGCATCTTGCCTTTGTATCCCTTTGTCACTTCAATATAGCCCGCCTGCTGCAACTTGTCGAGCTGCACGCTCAAGTTGCCCGATGTCGCGCCCGTCTCTGCTTTCAGGTAGACGAAATCTGCACTGCCTGCGTCGAGAAGGATGGACATTACCGCGAGGCGAAGCTCCGAGTGGAGCAGGGGATCCAGCGGCTTGAAGAATTTACCAGTCTCGGGCATGGCTAGGCGTTCGCTTTACGTTGAAGAATCAGGCCCGGGATGATCAGGGCGACCACGCCCAGGATCAGGAAGGTCAGGATCTGGAGCGGAGAGCCGTCCGGAATCAGCAGCAGGAAGATCACGGCCAGGGCCGTTGCCAGTACCGACGACAGCGAGACGGCTTTCTGGTTCATCACCGAGCCGGAAATCGCGCCGCACAGACCCATCATCATCAGGATAAGCATCGTCATGTCGACACCTACGACACCGTCCATATTCGCGGCGTAGCGAATGCATGCGACAACCCAGAGCATGACATAGAAGCCCGTGGCAAAGATGCCGAACCACATCCAGACCTTGCCGAGGATACGGTTGATCTCGGTGGCAGGGACTTTCTCACGGTCGCGTCCCATTACATAGGTGCAGATGCCGCCGATGGCGGACATGGCGAACCAGAGAAGGTTCCAGATCGGATTGCCGGTCTTCGCCCAGAGGAAGTAAATAATAACAGCGGTGACGGCGACAAGCGTTCCCCAGAGGATCATCGGCTTGCCGGAGTTCTTGGCCATCGTGCGACGGCTGCGTTCAATGGTCTCCGTGATCAAACGGAGGCTGTTTTCAGCGGAGAAGTTGTTTTCCATTTTCGTTTTTGTTTTTAAGTTGCACAAACATTTTGGACCCTCCACCTCCCGTTGCGCACCGGTTCAGTTTTGAATCACAGTGCAAATATAAACCAGTTTATTTTATAAACCAAATATTTTTGCAACTTTTTTATTATTTTGCACCAACGAACAAAAAATCACGATGAAACGCTTCCTTTTCGTTCTTTGCCTGGCGGGGCTGACGCTCGCTTGCACGCCCCGGGAGCAGGTGGTTGTGGTGCCGGAGGGCATCGAAGACAATCTGTATCGCTTTGGCGTGAATACCAGCCCCTATGAATATTTCCCCGTGGCGGAGACCCCCGTGCCGGACGGCTACAAGCCGTTTTACATCAGCCACTACGGGCGCCACGGCGCACGCAGCGACTGGGGCTATCCCTATCCCAAAGTGGTGGAGGCATACACCAAGGCGCACGAGGCTGGGGTGCTGACCGAGGAAGGGGAGCGCGCGTACGCGCAGGTGCAGGAGATTTATAAGTTGCACAACGACATGAACGGTCGCCTCACGCCGCGCGGCGTGAGGGAGCATCGGCAGATTGCCCGACGCATGTACGAGAAATATAAACCGGTGTTCCGCGGCGGCAAACGCCACGTCCGGGCCATCTCAAGTACCTCGCCCCGCTGCCTGGTCAGCATGGCCGCGTTTACGGGCGAGCTGCTGTCGCTCGATCCGCAGCTCGACATGAGCTGGGACACGGGCGAGCAGTATATGAAATATCTTTCCAGCGGCGACCCCGAGGATGTGACGAAAGAAGCCTACAAGATCATGGGGGAATTCGCCGATGCCCACCACGCTGACACGGCGTACTTCGCGCAGCGCGTGTTTACCGACGAAGCGGCCGCCCGCGAAGCCATGGGCTGCTCCATCGAAGACCTGCTGTCCGGCACCCTTTCTTTCGCCGCCATCAGCGGCTCGTTCGATCAGGACGAGACTCTGATTGACCTGTTCAACGTGGAGGACCTGAAGCAGTATGAGCGCCTGATTTCCCTGAACCTCTTCTTGCGCCAGTGCAACAGCGCCGAGTTCGGCGACCGCCGCATGGCAGAGCCCGAAGTGGATGCGCTGGTCGACGATTTCATCGCGAAAGCCGATACAGCCATCGCCACTGGCGATTGCGTCGCGGACCTCCGTTTCGGCCACGACTGGCATCTGCTGGCTTTCTGCTCGCGCATCGGCGTGAAGGGGATTGGCGAGCGGCTGACGAAAGACGAGGCCATCGACTGGCCCGGCTGGCAGTACACACCCTTCGCCGGCAACTTCCGGATGGTCTTCTTCCGCAACTTCGCCGGCGACATCTTGGTCAAATGCTTCATCAACGAGCGCGAAGCCACGCTCCTCGGCCTCCCCGACGGCCCGTACTATGCCTGGGAGGATGTTAAGGAGGCCTGGAAAAATTAACTTTTTCCCGTTTTCTCGAGATTCTGTAAATCTTTCATCCGAGTTTTTTCTTGCGGGTTGTTTGGGCTATTTTTGTTAGCGCCAAACAAAAAATGATTTGCGAATTATTCGCAAATCTGTGAATTATTCAGAAAAAGATTTATCTTTGTCAATGGATTGAGGGGAAGTATGAACATTGAGTTTGCGGACAAGGCTTTGGAGGATCTGTATTTGACGGGGTCTACAAACGACAAGCATTATAAACGCCTTCCGATGGATATCGTAAAGCGCTATATCAAGGTTGTGACCTATTTGAGAGGTGCGCTCCGTGTAGAAGATTTGTTTCTTATCAAATCGCTGCACTATGAAAAGAAGGAAGGCAACCTAAAAGGCGTTGAGGCTGTTTGGATCAATGACCAATACCGACTCCTTTTCATAAGCTCGCCTGACGAGCAAAGAATCAGAGTTAACGCACTAATAATGGAAATATCTAAACACTATGAATAATACAATGCTGGTACCTTTCGTAGCGACACATCCGGGGGAACTCATCAAGGACGAACTGAAAGAAAGGGGCCTTACGCAGAAACAACTTTCAGAAATGACGGGAATCAAAGCCTCGGTCATCAGCGAGACGATCAACGGGAAACGTTCCATTTCCATGAATGTCGCTGTTGCGCTGGAAAAGGCTTTGGGCATTCCGGCTGAAATGTGGATGAATCTACAGACGCAGTATGATTTGGATTCAGCCCATATCGCGGAACACGAAAACCAGCGCGAGACAGTTTCCGTAGTTATCCCTGTTCAGGACAGAAACCTGCTTAAAGAAATATCCCGGAAGTTCGGCTGGGCTTGCATGCTTTAGCCGATAAAAATCCAAGCCGCCGCAAGGGGTGTTGCGGCGGCTCGGGAGTATGGTTGATGTAGAGGATCTCCGCGTTAGTTGATAAAATTATAGTTGACGGGGAAAATCAGGCGGACAGAGGCGCCATATCTTTTAAAATTGTGGTATTCCGGATTAACCTCTGAGTCGGTGAAATGGACACAATACGATTGTTGCTTTTGACTACTCGATTGATAAACTGTACGAGACCAGTAATAGCCTTCATTTGGCGTTGAAAGAGTTATGTTTGGTTTTTCGGTACTTCCTGTACGTTGTCCTGCAACCGGAAGGAATACACAGCCGGCATTTGCCATCTTTGTCCAATCATCATTAGAATAGGAGGTGAAGGAGGCATTGGCAGTGTTTTCATTAGAGATAGTCACTCCAACGGCAGTAGGATTAAAATTATCCGGAAAAATAATCAGGCCATTTCTTGAGTGGATGGAGGCTTTAGCGTAGCGGTAACCAGAGCGGGTATTGAGCAGATAGGTCCACTCAGCATTGGAGGGAGTTATCCAACCGCATCCTTGTCTGTTAAAGCCGTCATTGCTAATAATATTACAACCCCAATCTGCATATCTATAATAATTTGAGCTACTACCAACTGAGGCAACGAAACGATCCAGGTCATATTCCGCGTGTCTGTAGGCCCAGAAAACATCAAGGCTTGGATTAGTACTGTTTGGATGTTGATGATCATCAGAAAGCCCACTGGATGTAAAAGAGAAGAGGCTTGCAGCGCTCTGGGTCTTATAGTTTGCGGTACAACAAGTGTCGGCGCCTAAATTAGTCTCTACAATATCCCAAGGGTTCTCCATAAAACTAAAGGTCCAAGTTGACCACGAGTCGGTAGTGGTCGCCTTTAAATTGGACGGAGCAATGAGCGCATACTTTCCGTCTGCTACTGAGAATAGTTCACTAGAAAGCGTGGCACTAACCTTCTTTCCCTTGGCCCGGTTAGCCGTGTATAAAGATAAGGTTTTAACGGCAGCCTTAAGTGGCTTACCATTCTCATCACAGGCATAAATGATCAATTCTCTATACTTATATCTTTCTACATTGAGATTAGGACTTGTGGGAAGCGGAATGTTTACAGTCACAGGGTCCTGATTAGTAATTCCTGTTATTGTGATAATATCTTCATAGAAATGATCGTAATAACTACCACCAATACCGACTGAGTAGTAATCAGTATATTCATCATTATGCAAGTCCCATTGGAGAGAATCTGGTTTTGAAGGGGTACTTGTAAGGGGAGAGCCGTGAACCCTGTAAATGCCGCTTACGGGTATTCCGTTGAAATCGACCTTCAAACTTTTTGTTCCTGCCGGAATGCCGTCGATCGTTAAGCGTAAAAGGCCGCAGAGCTGTATGAATGACCATCCGGACCCCGGTGTATTCGTGGCAATCATGGGGCAAATGGTGTTGTCGTCCTGAATGTCTCCTAATGCGTAAGTGGATGGAAGACAAACTTTAATAGTTTTATTGTTATCGGTTCCATAGGTTTCTACACACTCTGCAATGAAAGATGAAGTAGACTCGTTGTATACCAGCGTGTGCGGATAGACGGCAAAACAATCTCTGCTACCTGAATAGGATACGGTAAAGTCTGTAGTTGCTCCGCTGGCCGAGGCCACTGTGGAGAGAACGTACCCTCCAGTCGTGTGAACGGCGATTTTATCTTTACCTTCCGTCCAGGAGAACGTTCCGCTGCTTCCGTCAATAGTAGCCTTGGTAGCACCGTCGCCGACGCGCGCCGAAATGGTTTCCGTAATCAGCTGGACAGGCGCGTTGGGGTCTTCCGGCTGGGTGATTTCTTTGATCTCCAATGCATTGTTGCAGGCGGCGAGGCAGAACAGCCCGGCGGCCATCAGTATGAGGATATTTTTTTTCATAATTGCTTGCATGTTAAGTTAGGGAAGCCAAATGAAGTTTTCGCCACCTGCATTCTGGGGGTCGCTGGTGCAAATGATGCCTTGGAATTTTACTTCCACCACGTCTGTGTGGGGTGATTCATACGTAAGTTTCTTGTTGTTGCCCATGGTATGATGATAATTATTTATTGTCGGATTGTTCCTTTTCTTTCCGAAGGGCGCGGCGGACGGAGAGGATGAGGACCGGGAGCCACACGAAAAGCAGCAGCACGGTGATGATGATCATGAGGATGTTTTGCCAGTCCATACTGCGCGGTTTTTCAAACGCGATACAAAGGTAGGGTGCGCGCATGGAAGGACTGTATCGCCTGCGTCCAAGCGGTGTCCGGTTGCGTCAAAATGTTGTTTGAATTCGTTAACGGCCGCCGTTAACGCAGCGAAAACCCTTATTTCTCCCCCTGCAACTTCGATTTGCAGGCGTAGTAACGGGAGCGGGAACCGAAGCCGGCGGCGTCAATGGCTTCGCTGAGGGTGGCGTCAGGATTTTGCTTCAGGTAGTTGTCGACGTAGGTGAGGCGGAGGCGGTTGACGTAGTCGGAGAAGCCGCCGAACTGGGTTTTCACCAGGCCGGAGATATAGGTGCGGTTGTAGCCGCAGCGGTCCGCCACGTCCTGCAGGGTGAGGTGCGGATCGAGATAGGCTTCCATCTCTTCCACGACCGTGACGATGGCGGAAAGGATCTCTTCCTGGCGATGGCGGGGAAGCGAGCGATTGTAGACCTGCGACGTTTCTTCTGCCGCTGCGGGAAGTTCCGGCGCGGGCTCCTCGGGTGCCCGGGTACGGTTGGGGTGCAGGGCCGTGATGACGGTGACCACGCAGAAGCTGGCGATGAAGATCTCGAGCAGTGCCAGCGCGGTCGGGTTGTTGAGCAGGGCCACCGTCCAGCAGAACGTCAGGTTCAGGAGAATCATCATCAGCCACTTGCGTGCCTGCGTGACAGGGAAGTCTTTCGGATTGGAGTAGTCGTCGGGGTCGAAGCGATTGGCCCAGATCATCACCATGGCGATGGAAGCGAAGCAGAGCGCCGTGATGAGCATGCCCATAATGTACAGCAGATAGTTCGCCAGGTGCGTTCCGCCCAGTTGCTCGCCGGGCACAATGGCCAGCACTACGGCGGCCAGCATCACCAGCGCCACCGGAAAGCCCGCGATGATCGCAGGCCAACGCCACTGCTTCCATTTCATGACATTTCCGAAATAGGAGAAGAGGAGCAGCGTGAAGTGATAGAGCGTCACCGGCAGGAAATAGAAGCGCGCCAGGAACCACGCATCCGCGCATTCCGGATGGATGAGGTAGGGCAGCAGCGTCAGGGAACTCAGCCACGCGCCCGTGAGGAAGGGTCGTCCGGGATAGTAGTAACGGGGATTCCGGTCGTAGGGCCGGCACATATGGAACCAGCGCACCGCCGCCACCACCAGGCAGGTGGTCATGTATACCACGGTCGCGATGCCGTAGAAGTATGTGGAGGACGGAGCCATATGCGGGGACAAAAATACAAAAAATATTTTTGCTACCTTTGCATAGTTTTAACGCGTTCTTCCATGAAAAAGACCCTTCTTTTCCTTCTCTCAATATGTCTGCTGACCCCCGCTTTCGCCGATGAGCGCGACCGGGCCATCATTGTGTCGTCGGCCAACGATCAGGTGCAGCTCGAAGTCCTTTCGCGCGTCGGCTATGGTTTCCATGTCACAAAATCCCCCGATTTCAAGCCTTCGGTCAGCGGCGAATTCTACTTCAACGTCCTGCAGCTCGACGTCTTCCCGACAGACTGGTTGGGCCTGTCGCTGGGCGCGGACTGCGCGTTCAACCGCTTCAACGGCAAGAACGCCGAATTCTACCTGGACGAGCACTACCGGATCCAGGCGAAAGATTACAGCAATGCCAGTTCCTTCCCGCTGGGCACAAAACTCTCGGGTGGCCTCAAATACTTCAGCTTCAACTTCCCGCTGGTGGCGCACGGCATCATCGGCGACCTGAAGATATCGGCCGGTGCCGAGCTGGACGTGAACCTGCCCGGTACGGCTTATTACAGCTATCGGAACGACAACAAGACGGTGCGGGTTGCCGAAAGCAAGGCCCTGCTCAATCGCTGCTCCTTCAACGTGGTGGCTGGCATCACCTTCTGCGACATGGGCGTTTATTTCAAGTTCACGCCGAACTTCGCCCCCCTGCTTCCTGCCGGCAGCGTGCAGATGAACTACTGGACCGTCGGCATCATCTACGGCATGTAGCCGTCTCAGAACGAAAAGTCCTTTTTCCATGAAACACACCCTCTTGCTTTTCTGTACGGCGCTGGTCCTGCTGATGGCCGGATGCAGCAAGCCCGCTGAAAATATCATCCGTACCCCCGTCCCGGCACGGCCGGCGGGACAGACGGACGTCCTGGGCCTGACGGCCGAACCGATCGAGACCGTGCACATTGGTGTGGTTGGTCTCGGCATGCGCGGCAGCGACGCCGTGGAACGTCTCACACAGATTCCGGGCGCTGAGATCGTCGCCCTGTGCGACCTGCTACCCGACCGCGTTGAAAGCAGCCAGGCTACCCTGGCAAAGCGTGGCAAACCCGCCGCAGCCGGCTCGTACAGCGGCACACAGGAGTCCTGGAGGGGCCTCTGCGAGCAGCCCGACGTCGACCTGGTCTATATCTGCACGGACTGGCTCAACCACTATCCGATTGCCATGTATGCCATGGAATGTGGCAAGCACGTAGCCATCGAGGTGCCTGCCGCCCTCGATATGGACGAGATCTGGGGCCTGATCAACCAGTCGGAAAAGACACGCATGCACTGCATGATGCTCGAAAACTGCATCTATGACTTCTTCGAGATGACAACCCTCGAGATGGCACAGCGCGGCATCTTCGGCGAGGTGATCCACGTGGAAGGCGCGTACTGCCACAACCTGGATCCCTTCTGGGATGAATACTGGGACAACTGGCGCCTGGACTACAACCAAAAGCACCGCGGCGATGTGTATCCCACGCACGGCATCGGCCCGGTCTGTCAGGTGCTCAACATCCACCGTGGCGACCGCATGACCACGCTCGTGTCGATGGACACCAAGTCGTTCAACGGCGCCAAGATCGCCTCCAACCATGAAGGCAAGCCGGTGACCGAATTCGCCAATGGCGACGAGACCTCCACGCTCATCCGCACCGAGAAGGGCAAGACCCTGCTCATCGAGCACGACGTGATGACGCCGCGCCCGTACAGCCGCATGTATCAGGTGGTGGGCACCGACGGTTATGCTTCCAAGTATCCCGTCAGCCAGTACTGCCTGCGTGTCGACAAGCCCGCCGAAAAAGTGGATGCCCGTCACATCAGCGACGAGAAGATTTACAGCGGCGACGAGCTCAAGGAACTGCAGGCCGGCTACCGCAACGTGATCCTGACGCCTGAATTCGAGGCGCTGGCCAAGTCGGTCGGCGGCCATGGCGGCATGGACTTCATCATGGACTACCGCCTGGTGTACTGCCTGCGCAACGGCCTGCCGCTCGACATGGACGTGTACGACCTGGCCGAGTGGTGTTGCGTGGCGCCGCTATCGCGCGTCTCGCTGGAGAACGGCTCGATGCCGGTCGAAGTGCCCGACTTCACCCGTGGTGCCTGGAACAAGGTGGACGGATTCCATTATGCCCTGGCGGAGGGGGAGAAATAGCATGGACGCAAAGCTGGAAAAGATCGTCAGTCACTTCATCCTGCCGGGAACGGTGACCGACATCCGCCCGCTGGGCAATGGCTTGATCAACGATACGTTCCGGGTCGTCACCGACGGCCCGGACGATTTCGTCTTGCAGCGGATCAATCAGGGTATCTTCCGCGATGTCGACCTGCTGCAGCACAACATCGACTGCGTGACGCGCCATATCCGGCACAAGCTGGAGCTGGCGGGTGAAACGGACATCGACCGCAAGGTGCTGCATTTCCTTCCCGACCGCGAAACGGGCAAGAGCTACTGGACGGATGGCAAGGAGTGGTGGCGCGTGTCGGTTTTCATCCGCGACGCGCTGACCTACGAGGCCGTGACGCCCGAATATGCAGGCTATGCCGGCGAGGCTTTCGGCCAGTTCGAGGCCATGCTCGCCGACCTGCCCGACCAGCTGGGCGAGACGATTCCCGATTTCCACAACATGGAGCTGCGGGCTCGGCAGCTGCGCGAGGCCGTGGCCGCGGATGCGGCCGGCCGCATGGCTGATCCGGAGGTCCGTGCGCTGGTCGACACCATGTTCGCCCGCGAGGCGGAGATGTGCAAGGCCGATCGCATGTACCGCGAGGGGCTGCTGCCCAAACGCATCTGCCACTGCGACACGAAGGTCAACAACATGCTCTTCGACCGCGATGGCAGCATCCTCTGCGTCATCGATCTCGACACGGTGATGCCTTCCTTCGTCTTCTCTGATTTCGGCGACTTCCTGCGCACGGCGGCCAATACCGGCGCTGAGGACGACCCGGACCTCGACAAGGTGGGCTTCAACATGGATATCTTCCGGGCCTTCGCCCGGGGCTATCTTTCCACTGCCGGTGCCTTCCTGACCCCGGTCGAGCGCGAGAACCTGCCCTTCGCCGCCACGCTCTTCCCCTACATGCAGGCGGTGCGTTTCCTGACCGATTACATCAACGAAGACACTTATTACAAGATTAAATATCCGGCTCACAACCTTGTCCGGACCCGCGCACAGTGGAAACTGTTTGAGTCGGCCTGCGCCCACCTCGACGAAATGGCGAAGTTTTTGCAGAAAGAAGCCCTCAACTGAAATAACGTAAGTATTTGAATACGATGAAAAAGATTGTTTGTTCGATACTGGTCGTCCTGCTGGCCGTGCTGACGGCGGCTCCTGTCTTTGCACAGGAAAAGACCATCAAACGGAAAGTGGCCATCGGCCGTTTCACCAATGAAACCCAGTATGGCAAGGGTCTCTTCTACGACAAGGACAACGACCCCATGCGCAAGCAGGCGCTTGATATCCTCTCTTCGAAGCTCGCACAGAGCGGCAAGTTCATCCTGCTGGAGCGGGAAGACCTCGACGTGCTCGTGAAAGAAGCCGGCGACAGCATGAACAAGATCGGCGCAGATTACATCATCCTGGGCTCTATTACCGAGTTCGGCCGCAAGAATGAGGGCCACGAACAGGTGTTCTCTTCCACCAAGACCCAGACGGTCGAGGCGGGCGTGAGCGTCCGGCTCGTGGAGGCGGCCACCGGCCTGATCATCTATTCCGACGAAGCGAAGGGCTTTGCCGAGACCACCAGCAAGCAGACGCTGGGCATCGGCGGCACGGCGGGCTACGATGCCACCCTGAGCGACAAGGCCATCTCCGCAGCGCTTTCGCAGCTCGTCGAGAACATCATCAACAAGTGCATGGACAAACCGTGGCGTTCCTACATCCTCGCAGAGGACGGAGGTTCCTACATCATTGCGGGCGGCGCTGCACAGGGCCTGGCTACGGGCGACAAGTTCAATGTCTACAAGAAGGGCCGCAAGGTGAAGAACCCGCAGACCGGCATGGAAATCGAACTGCCCGGCACGCTGATCGGCGTGGTGACGGTGCAGGTGACGGTGGGTGACACCCCGGAGACTGAGATTTCCTTCTGCTCCTATCAGGGTGATGACATCGATGAAGCGCATCTCGACAACTACTACATCCTCGACGAATAATCCATTCCTATACTACTGATGAAAAAGCTTCTCATTTTCCTGTTCGCAGCCGCGCTGGTAGCCGGTTGCGGCGTTGGCAACAAAACCGTGGTCTCTGGCAGGCCCGACATGGCCGGCGTGATCTTCTTCGACGACAGTTCCTATTCGATCGATGTGAACATCGACGGCAAGTCTTATCGGGTCAATACCGTGAAAGACAATGATTTCAAGAAGAAGCGCAACATCCGCAAGACCGCCGAGAACATGATTGAGGTCAAACCGGGCAGTCACGAGATAAGCGTCCGTCGGAAGGGACGTACCGTCCTGACCCAGAAGATTTTCGTATCCGCCGGCGATACCAAGGTCATCAACCTATGAGACTGAGACAGCTTGCATTGCTGCTGACGGTCGGACTGCTGCTTTCTGCCTGTGGTCCGACCTCTTATGTTTTATACGACTGGGGCGGCGTGTCCGATGGCGTGACGCAATACGAGCGTGTAGCCTACCGCACTTCCGCCAAGCAGAGCCCCGAGAGCATCTGTGCGATGCTGGTGATGTACGAGCAGCTGGTTTCCCACCCGGGCGGCTGGCGCAACGTGCCGCCGCCGGGCATCTGCGCCGAGTATGCCTGGCTGCTCGCGCAGCCCGAGACGGCCGTGATCTTCGCCGAGCATGCGACCAGCCGCCAGAAGACGACGCTGGGATATCTGCCCGCGCAGTTCCTGGAGCGGAGCCGCGAGCTTTTCCAGATGGAGATGCACTACTATCCGGAATCCATTCAATTCATCCAGCCGTTGTCGGCCAGAATCTTCCAATGATATGAAAAAGTTCTTCTATCTCATTCTGGCGACGCTGGTTCTCGCGTCCTGCGGCTCAACGAACTTGACCCGGAGCAGTCTCTATCCCAAAATGTATGAGGAGAAACCGGTGACCCTGCTGGTGATGCCGCCAATCAACAATTCGGCGAACGTCGATGCGAAGGAGCTCTTGTATACGTCCATCAGTCGTCCCCTCGCGGAGGCGGGCTACTATGTGATTTCCCCCTCGCTTTCGATGGATATCCTCAAGCAGGAGAGCGCCTACGACGCCGAGCTGTTCATCGACAAGCCGCTCAAGCAGTTCCGCGATTTCTTCGGGGTCGATGCGGTGGTATTTTCGATCATCGATTCCTGGGCCAAGCAGGGTCTGGGCATCAATACGAAGATCCGCTACATCATCAAGTCGACGCTGACCGAAGAGATCCTTTTCGACCGCAGCTGCGACCTGTATCTTGACCTGTCGGTCGATTCGGGCAAGTCGAGCAAGGAAAAAGGTCTGCTCGACGTGCTCGTGGAGCTGGCGGCGGGCGCGATCAACACCGCCCTCACCGACCAGATCGAGGCGGCCCGCAAGGCCAATTACTACATCTTCGAGGATCTGCCGGTCGGCAAGTACGACAATCTGTATTTGCAGGATCAGGATTTCCCGGCCTCTCCCAAGGACGTTAAGAGAACGGTCAAGTAATGTTCATCCTCGGCATCGAAAGTGTTCAGTTCAGCACTGTCGATGTCGAGTTCCGCTACGACGGCGCCTTTTCGCACGATCGGGATTACAATCTCGCTCCGCGAAAGGGCGCTGCAGGCAATATGGCCCGGGAACTGCTCCACGTCGGGCACGATGAGGGTGCGTTTTTCTTTCCAGACGGTGCCGCATACGCCGCGGCCGTACGCGATGCGGGTGCAGGCAACGGGACCCTGGAACGGGCCCAGGACAAGCTCCTCGCCGCCATCGGGAGTGGGGAGGACGCGGTAGAAGCCGGTCCAGTGAAAGCCCATTTTGGTATGGATGATGGCTGCGATATTGGCCATGTTGGCGATCTCGTCGGTCTCGCCGGCGGTGAGGACGGCCACTTCCTGCAGCAGTTCCTCGTATTTCTCTTTTTTCATTATATTTGTAAAAATACAGATTATTTTGAAAATGAAACGAATCGTCGTCATTTTTGTGCTGGCGGTGTTGGCCGTCGGATGCGGTTCCGATAAAAAATCCGCTCAAGCCCCTCACCCCGGGCTTGACCCGGGGTCTCCTTTTGTCATCCCGAGCGAAGTCGAGGGATCTGATCCACAAAGGGGCATCGACCAGTGCGCGGCGCTGTGGCGACCGGAAGATGGCACGCAGGCCGACTTCGAGGTCTTCGTGCGTGAATGGCTGGCGCCGACGCCCGAAGCGCGCCGCGTCCTTTTCGACAAGCTCTCGCGCATGCTCGAAATCTTCAACACCGGCTACAACCAGCTGACCATCGAGCTGGGCCGTCCCACTGTCCTGGCGGAAGGCGAGCCGGCCCCGATCGACTACCTGCTGGCCGGCTACGATGTGGCCGCCCACCATTCCGACGACCTGTTCGCCAACAAGGTGGCCTTCATCACGATCCTCAATTTTCCGCACTATACCCTGGAGGAAAAGAATGCGCTGGGTGCGGGGTGGGACCGCTATCAGTGGGCCTGCGCGCGCCTGGGCGACGTGTTTACCGAGCGTGTGCCGGCCGAGGTGAGCCAGCGCGCGGTCAGTGCGCGCAGTGCTGCCGAGGCCTATGTGGATACTTACAACATCCGGATGGGGCATCTGCTGACCGAGGAAGGGGAGCGTTTGTTCCCAGCGGATATGTCGCTGCTCTCGCACTGGAACCTGCGCGACGAGCTCAAATCGAACTACGCCGACGTGCCGCATGCGAACGAGAAGCAGGAGATGATCTACCAGGTGATGGAACGCATCGTCACGCAGGAGATTCCTGCTGCTGTGGTCAACGATCCGGCCTACGACTGGGCTCCTATTTCGAACCGCGCATGGAAAGATGGCGCGGAGGTCTCTCTTCCGGCGGAAGGCGATGTGCGTTACGCGCATATTCTCAGTCAGTTCCATGCGTTTCAGGAAGTCGACCGCTGGTGTCCTTCCCTGCCCACCGCCATCGCGCGCAATTTCGAGGGCAGCCTCGAGCTGTCCGATCGTGAGGTGGAAGATCTTTTCGTCCGCTTCCTGTCTTCGGAGCAGGTGCGGCAGGAGGCTGCGCTGATCCGGAAGCGCCTGGGGCGGGAGCTGCGGCCCTACGACATCTGGTACGACGGCTTCAAGAGCCGTTCTGCTATCCCCGAAGACCAACTGACCGCCGAGACGCGCCGCCGTTACCCCGACGGGGAAGCCTTCCACCGCGACATGCCCCGCATGCTCCGCAACCTGGGCTTTGACGCCGTGGAGGCGCAGTTCCTGGCCGACCACATCGTCGTGGAAGCGGCCCGGGGCTCCGGCCACGCCTGGGAATGCCTCGGCCGCACCGAACCTGCGCGCTTGCGTACGCGCATCGGTCCTGCCGGTATGGACTACAAGGGCTACAACATCGCCGTCCACGAGTTCGGCCACAACGTCGAGCAGGTGACCGACCTGTACCACATCGACTACTATCCGCTGTTCGGCGTGCCCAACAGCGCCATGACCGAAGCGATGGCCTTCCTCTTCCAGGTCCGCGACCTGCAGCTGCTGGGTTATGGCCGGCAGCTGATCGACGACAATGCCACGCTCGACATCTTCTGGGGCATGTATGAGATCATGGGGGTCAGCCTGGTCGACATGTACACCTGGCGCTGGCTTTATGATCATCCGGCTGCGACAGCCGCCGAGCTGCGCGACGCGGTGCTGGCCATCGCGCGCGACGTTTGGAACCAGTATTACGCGCCGGTGCTTGGGACGCCCGATTCGCCGCTGCTGGCCATCTATTCGCACATGCTGGACTATCCGATGTATCTGCCGAACTACCCGGTCGGGCACATCATCCACTATCAGATCGAGGAGCATCTGCGCCAGTGCGGCAGCGATGCGGCTTTCGCCGCAGAGCTGCAGCGCATCTACCGCCAGGGCCGCCTTACGCCGCAGGCCTGGATACAAGGAGCCGTCGGCGCTCCCATCAGTGTCGACCCCATCCTCACGGCCGTCAGCTGTATTCTGTCGAAATAAGCTTCGCTCCGCGGCTCTGTTTTTCGTCCCGCTCGCAGAAAAATGCTCGCGGCTCCGAAAAACACCCACCGCTACGCTCAGGCGCGGGGTTCGGGGCAGAGCCCCGTCATTTAAGTCCCCTAGCGCGGAGGAGCGCGTCGGGATCGGGCTCGGCGCCGCGGAAGTTCTTGTAGAGCGTCATCGGCTCGTCGCTGCCGCCCTTCTCGAGAATGTTGTGGCGGAAGCTCATGGCCGTCTCAGGATCGAATATGCCTTTCTCCTTGAAGAGTTCGAAAGCGTCCTTGTCGAGGACTTCGGCCCAGAGGTAGCTGTAGTAGCCGGCGCTGTAACCGCTGTTGAAGATGTGGTTGAAGTAGGTGGTGCGGTAGCGCGGGATGATCTCGTCGATCAGGCCCATCTCCTTGCAGGCCTGGGCCTCGAAGGCCTCGATGTCGACGCCTTCGACCGAAGCGAGTTCATGCCACTTCATGTCGAGGATGGAGGCGGCGCAGAGCTCGGTGGTCATGAAGCCCTGGTTGAAAGTGCGGGCGGCCAGGATCTTGTTGACCAGCTCGTCGGGGATCACCTCGCCGGTCTGGTAATGCTTGGCGTAGCCGGTCAGCACCTCTTTCTGGAAGGCCCAGTTCTCGTTGATCTGCGAAGGCAGCTCGACGAAATCGCGAGCGACGGAGGTGCCGCTGACAGTGGCATAGTGGCACTGACTCAGCAGGCCGTGCAGAGCGTGGCCGAATTCGTGGAACATAGTCTCCACGTTGTCGATGCTCAGCAGCGAAGGCGTGTCTTCGGTCGGCTTGTTGAAGTTGCCCACGTTGACGATGATCGGGCGGACCATCTGGCCGTCGAGGGTCACGTACTGGTCGCGCATGTTGTTCATCCAGGCACCGCCACGCTTGCTTTCACGCGGGAAGTAGTCGGTCAGCAGCACACCGATGAGCGAGCCGTCGGCATCGGAAACCTTGAAGGCCTCCACGTCGGGGTGATACTTCGGTGCGTTCTCGATCTTCTCGAACTGCAGGCCGTAAAGTTTTGAAGCGGTGTTGAACACGCCCTCGCGGACGTTCTCCATCTGGAAGTACGGCTTCACGAGTTCCTCGTCGAGGTCATATTTGGCCTTGCGGACCTTCTCGCTATAGTAGAACCAGTCCCACGGCTGGATCTTGGCACCTTTCTCCACCTTGCCGGCGGCGATGTCCTGATCCATGATCTTCTGCATGTCGTAGACCTCTTCCTTGGCGCGGGCCACGGCATATTTGAAAATATTGGCCAGGAAGGCGTCGACCGTCCCGGGCGTCTTGGCCATCTTGTCGCTGAGGATATAGGCGGCAGGGTTGTCGTAGCCCATGAGCTTGGCGGCTTCTTCCTTGAGCTTCAGGATATTGAGGATGATTTCCTTGGTGTCGTACTCGTTGCCGTTGTTGCCGCGGGAGGCGAAGGCGCGGAACATCTTCTCGCGCTCGGAACGATCCTCGAGCTGGGCCATCACGTCGCGGTATTCGGAGATGGCCACGTTGAACTGGGCTTTGAACGCATTGTTCTCTTTGAGGAGGTAATTGCCGAAGCGGTTGCTCAGGGCGGAGAGTTCGGTGTTGATCTCTTTCATGCGGGCCTGTCCGGCTTCATCCAGGGCGATGCCGTTGTCGGCGAACGAACGGTAGATCTTGTCGAGCACCATCTCCTGCTCGCGGGTCAGGCCGAGCGAGGCTTTCTGCTTGTAGATGGCTTCCACCTTGTCGAAGAGGGCCTTGTTGAAGATGACGTCGTTGCTGTGCTGGGCCACGAGCAGGGTGGCTTCTTCCACGATCTTCTCGAGAGTCGGCGTGATGTCGGTCTCGGCGAGATTGAAGAGCACGCCGCCAGCCTTGCTGAGCAGCTGGCCCGACTGGTCGAAGGCAGCGATCACATTGTCGAAGGTCGGTTCTTCGGTGTTGGCGATAATGGCCGCGATCTCGGCGTCATGCTGTTTGATGCCTTCTTCGATGGCGGGGATGTAATCGGCTTCCTGGATCTTTTCGAAAGGCGGAATGCCGAAAGGTGTATTCCATTCTTCAAAGAACGGATTGGTGCGGTGGCTGGTGCATGCTGTCATGGCGATAAAAGCCAGTGCGATGGCAAAAATTCGTTTCATATAAGAATCATTTCAATATTCTGCAAAATTACGTAATTTTGTTGTTCAAACGCTAAAAATCAAGACCATGATCAAAGATATCTCCGCTTCCATCCAGTTCATCGGCGTCGATGACGAAGAGCTCGACCTCTTCGAGAGCCAATACGACGTTCCCGAGGGAATGTCCTATAATTCCTATGTGATCCGCGATGAAAAGATCGCCGTGCTTGATACGGCCGATGCCCGCAAGGCCGACGAATGGAAGGCCAACCTGGCGGACGCCCTCGGCGACAGCCAGCCCGACTATCTGGTGGTCCACCACATGGAACCCGACCACTCCGCCCTCATCGCCTGGATGCTGGAGACCTATCCCTCCGTCACGCTTGTGGCCACCGCCGCTGCGCTCAAGATGCTTCCGCAGTTCTTCGAGGGCATCGCGCTGGAAGGCCGCACGCTGGCCGTCAAGGAAGGCGACACGCTCGCGCTCGGCATCCACAGCCTGCGTTTCTTCCTGGCCCCGATGGTCCACTGGCCGGAAGTCATGGTCTCGTATGAAAATTCGGAGAAGGTCCTCTTCTCGGCCGATGCTTTCGGCCGCTTCGGCGCCATGTCGCACACGGGCTTCCTCGTGTCGGAAGACGACGACTGGGCCTGCGAGGCACGCCGCTACTACTTCAACATCGTCGGCAAATACGGCGTCCAGGTACAGAACCTGCTCAAGAAGCTCGCCAGCGTCGACATTGCGATGATCTGCCCGCTCCACGGTCCCATCCTCAACGAGAACCTGCCGTATCACCTGGGCCTGTACCAGACCTGGAGCAGCTACGGCGTGGAAACCGAGGGTGTATTCGTGGCTTATGCTTCGATCCATGGCGGAACGGCTGCCGCTGCAGAAAAGCTGGCGGACATGCTTCGTGAAAAAGGCTGCCCGAAGGTGGCTATCTCCGACATCACCCGCGAAGACATCGCGGAGTGCGTGGAAGATGCGTTCCGCTACGGCAAGATGGTGCTGGCCGCTTCGTCCTACGACGGCGGCGTCTTCACCCCGATGCACGACTTCCTCTACCGCCTGCAGGCCAAGGGCTACCAGCAGCGCAAAGTCGGTTTCGTGGAGAACGGCAGCTGGGCTCCCAGCGCCGGCCGTGTCATGAAAGAGATGCTCGGCGCCATGAAGGACATCACCCTCGTCGAGCCCATGGTGACCATCCGCAGCCGCATGCACGCCGAAGACCTCCCGAAACTTGAGGCCCTCGCCGCCGCGATGCTACAGTAGCTTCCGCAAATCGTCGATGATATAATCAGGAGAAGCGCCGGCCAGTGTGTCGGCGCTTTGGTTTCCGTAAGAGACACCGCAGGTGTGGCAGCCGGCGTTGCGGCCCATTTCGATATCGAAAGTTGTGTCGCCCACCACCAGCGTCTCTTCGGGCCGGACGCCGAGTTTTGCCAGGATCAGGTAGACCATGTCGGGCGCCGGCTTGGGCCGGGCCACCGAGTCCACGGCGAAACAATGCTCCGGCGGAATGTACGCGTCCAGCCCGAGCTGCTGCATCAGAATGAGCAGCGAGTGCCGCCCGCGCGATGTGGCCACCGCCATGGGAATGCCGCGTTCATGCAGCGTGCGGAGCGTCTCTTCCACCCCCGGGAAACTGCTGACGAGCGGCGGCGCCACCGTGTCGAAAATATCCCGGTAGATGGCGACCGCCTGGTCGGCCTCTTCTTCGCTCAGGCCGACGCCCTGGGTGAAATTGCAGCGCAGCGGCAGGCCGATGGTCGCCGCCAGCGCCGCTTCGTCGGCCGGCCCCCTGCCCATGCGCCGCAGGGTTTCCTGCGCCGTGGCCAGGATGCCGTGCACGGTGTCGGCCAGCGTGCCGTCGAAATCGAAAATGATGGCTGCCATGCTACAGGCGGGATGTGTCGCGCTTTAATTCCTCGGTATAGTTCTCGATGCGGCGCATCTGTCCCGGAATTCCGATACGCTGCGGGCAGGCGTCTACACACTGGGCGCAACCGATGCAATGGTGGGCCTGGCGCATCTTGTCGAGGTTCCGGTCAAGCGACACGAGGTATGCGCGCCGCGCCTTGCGGTAGGCCGGGCTCTGCCGGTCTTCCTCCAGCAAGCCCTCGTTGACGCACTTGTTGTAGTGGGAGAAGACGCCGGGGATGTCCACACCGTAGGGGCAGGGCATGCAGTACTTGCAGTCGGTGCAGGGGATGAGCGGGAATTTCACGTAATCTTCAGCGATTTTTTCGAGCAACTCCAGATCGCTGTCCGTCAGGGGCTCCAGCGGGCAGAAGGTGCGGAGGTTGTCGACCAGGTGCTCCTTGTAGGTCATGCCGCTGAGGGCGGTCAGCACGCGGGGCATGGTGCCGCAGAAGCGGAAGGCCCAGGATGCGAGCGAAGATCCGGGATCGCGGGCCAGCAGCTGGTCCGCCGCATAGGTCGGGAGCTTGGCCAGCCGCCCGCCAAGCAGGGGCTCCATGATGACCACGGGGATGCCGCGCTTGTCGAGCTCGCCATAGAGGTAGGCGGCGTTGACGTTGCGGGCGGAAAGGGTGTGGGCGTGGTTCCAGTCCACATAGTTCATCTGGATCTGGACGAAGTCCCAGTGGTATTTGTCGTGCTGCGAGAGCAGGTAGTCGAATACTTGCTGGTCGCCGTGGAACGAGAAGCCTAGGTTGCGGATGCGGCCCGCCTCGCGCTCCTTGAGGAGGAAGTCAAGCACACCGTTGTCGAAGAAGCGCTTCTGCAGCACTTCCATGCAACCCATGTTGCCGGACGTGCCGCCCACGGAGTGCAGCAGATAGTAGTCGAGGTAGTCGACCTGCAGCATCTCGAAGGAGTGCCGGTACATGTTGAGGGCGTATTCGCGCGAGAAGTCGCCGCGCTGGTTCGAGAGTTTGGTGGCGATGGTCCAGCTGCTGCGCGGGTGGCGGCTCAGCGCGATGCCGGTCACGCGCTCCGATTCGCCCTGGCCGTAGACGGGAGCGGTGTCGAAGTAGGTGATGCCGTGTTCGATGGCGTAGTCCACAAGCGCGTTGACCTGTTCCTGGTCGATGATGGTCTTGCCTTCGGCGTCGGTGGTGGTGGGCCAGCGCATGCAGCCGTATCCGAGCAGGGACACATCTTCGCCCTGCGGGCTCTTGCGGTAGGTCATGGTGCCAGGCTCTTTCTGGGTGGCCGTGGCATTCTTGGCGCCGGGGGTGCAGGCGGCAGCTGCGGCGGTTGCGGCAGCGGCGCCGGCTATCTTGAGAAAATCACGTCTTTCCATGGGCTTATCTTTCTTTGTGGACTTCGTGTCCTTCGACATAGATGGCGCTGACCGGGCGGGCCGGGCAGTGGTGTTCGCAGGCGCCGCAGCCGATGCACTGTTCGGGGTTGACGGCGGGCAGGCGGAGTTTGGGGTTCGTCTCGCTGGCGACCATGGTGATGGCGCCGGTGGGGCAGTGGCGGGCGCAGTTGCCGCAATGCACGCCGTCGCGGTTGACGACGCAGTTTTCGGGGATGACAACGGCGTGGCCGATCTGGATGGCGCTCTTGTCGGCGATGCTGTCGACGGGCCGGATGGCGTCGGCGGGGCAGACCTGGGTGCAGCGGTTGCACTCAATGCGGCAGTAGCCCTGGTCGAAATGCATCTCGGGCTGCATGAGGGTGGCCAGGCGGGCGGAGGGCCGCAGCACGTTATTGGGGCAGGCGCTCACGCAGAGCTGGCATGCGGTGCAGTGCTGGTAGAAATGTTTGCGGGAGATGGCGCCGGCGGGGACGGGGGTCACGGTCCGCGGCGGCACCTGTTTATCTTCAAGTCGGGCGACGCCTTCGGCCAGCTTTTTCTTCTTGGCTTCGACGGTCACGGCGCCTGCCACCAATGCGGTGCCGACGAGAAATGCCCGTCTGCCGCTCACGTCGCTTCTTTTACCATCATGCCCGACCTCTTTCCCGTCATTCCGGGCTTGACCCGGAATCTCCTTGCCATAGGCAAACGTATACTTGATCGCTCCGCTATTGCAATTCTCCAGGCAGTCGAAGCAGGCCACGCAGCGGCTGTAGTCGATCCGGTGGTTCTTCGTGTCGATGCACGAGGCTTTGCAGCGTTTGCCACACAGGCCGCAGTTTACGCATTTGTCGGTGTTGATGACCGGGCGGAAGAGGGAGAAGCGGGAGAGGAGGCCCAGGACAGTGCCGACGGGGCAGATGTTGTTGCACCAGGTGCGGCCGCCTTTCCAGGCGAGGATAACCAGCACCACCAGCGTCACGGCGGCCACGATCAGTACGGGCAGGCTCTTCAGATAGACTTCCGTGGGGTAGAAGGCATAGCTGCCGAAGTGCTCGGAGATGCTGGCCAGCAGGTTGTTGCACCAGCCGTACAGGGGTGCGAACAGGGCGCTGGCGATGCGGCCGTAGGCGCTGTATGGCGCGATGAGGATGGCCACGGCGTTCGCGCCAGCCACCATCAGCACGATGAAGATCACCAGCACGCCGTAGCGGAGCCACTTGTTCTCTTTTTTAAAGGTGAAGCGGTTCTTTTTGCCTTTGCGCTTGCCGCTGAACCAGGAGATGATGTCCTGCAGGACGCCCAGGGGGCAGATGACGGAGCAGTACACGCGCCCGAAGAGCAGGGTCAGGAGTGCCAGGGCGATGATCACGCCCAGGTTCAGCGCCAGGACGGCGGGCAGGAGCTGGATGTTGGCCATCCAGCCGAACCAGGTGTGCATCGCTCCGGTAAAGTCGAGGAACAGCAGCGTGATGAGGGCAAAAAACAGCACGGCTGCCGTGATGCGGATCTTTCGTAACATGGGGTTAAATTTTTCTACAAAGATAAAAGAAATACCATACAACCCATAAAAACTTCACTTTCAAAGTTTGAATTCCCGAAAAAGATGCTTAACTTTGGGGTTGCTAATTATGTTAGGACGAAAGCGTACCACTATAAGTATTTAATAATTAACTAAATAAACAAAAAGTATGAAAAAATTGAGTACATTGTTCGCAGCTGTAGCATTGATGCTCGTTGCAACATTTACTGCTTCTGCAGTGGACAACTCTTACAAAGTCGGCAACGGCAAGGTGACTGTCACCATTACCGATTTGGCTCCGAACGCCGAAGGAACGGCGCTCATCGCTTGCTACAATGTTGATGTGGCCGCCGATGCGATGGACGAGTGCTCCTCCCTCCTCATCACCCCGGTTGTGCGTGACGAGAACGGCAACAAGAAAGTGATTGAAATGATCGTGGTCAACGGCGAGTCCCGCAAGATCAACGAAGAGTGGCTGCAGCGCGTTTGCTACGGTGTCTGCGACCCCAATAGCGTCCGCTTCTTCAAGGTGAAGGAAGGCGAAGCGCTCCACGTGAAGACCTGCACCCAGGTTCCCTACGAGGACTGGATGGACAATGGCGCCGCTTTCTACACCACGACCCAGAAGGTGACCTACAAGCCGAACTGCATCGAGAACTATCCGGGCGAAGAGTACATCTGCGACATCCCGTACCTCAGCGAGCCGCTCGTGGTTGATCCTGTGATCGCCCCGATCCCGGTTGTTGCCAAGATGGAAGGTACCCGCGTGCTCCGCACCAAACTGTTCTACCCGGTCAACGTGACCAAGGCTGTCGACAACTATCTCGAGAACGCTGAGGCCCTCGAGCTCCTCAATACGCTGGATCGCGGTAACTTCGCCGTGACGTCCGTCGCCATCGAAGGCTGGGCTTCCCCGGAAGCTACCGTTCCTTACAACCAGAACCTCTCCATCAACCGCGCCAAGACGGTCAAGGGCATCATCTCCGACAAGTACAACTTCCCGCAGGATGTCTACAGCGTGAAGGGCAATGGTGAGTACTGGGATTCCATCATCGACTATGTCGACAACACCGACGAGCCGGTCGTGGCTGCCAACCGTGCTGCCATCCAGGATGCCATCGCTGCCAACGGCGACCTCGACAAACGCGAAGCTGCCATCAAGAAGATCGACGGTGGCAAGCCGTACAAGAAGATTTTCGACGCTGTGTACCCGCGCAGCCGTTTCGCTGAAGCAGTCGTGACCTTCCAGAACAAGGGCTACAACAAGTCCGATGTCCAGGCGCTCTACAAGGCTGATCCGGCCAATGTCTCCGCTGACGAGTACGTGCTCTGGATCCAGGACGGCGCTCCGATCGAAGCTGCCGAGAAGGCTGTGAAGCTCTATCCGAACGACACCCGCGTCGCCGCTGTGGCCGCCGCCCGTGAATACGCTGAAGGTAACATCGACGAGGCCATCGAGCTCTACAAGAAGGCCGGTGACTCCGAGGAAGTTTACAACAACCTCGCTGCCTGCTACCTCGCCAAGGGCGATGCCGAGAACGCCAAGGCTTGCCTCGAGAAGGTGACCGACCAGAAGCTCCGCGAGACCAACACCAACGAGCTCCGCAAAGTCGTCCTCAACAACAAGTTCTTCAACAAATAATCCGCTGAAGCACTGAAATCGAAAAGGGGAGGGTCCGTCCCTCCCCTTTTTATCCCCTGGGGCCCACACCCGGCCCCTACCGCCTTGGTGGTGGAATGGTAGACACGAGGGACTTAAAATCCCTTGGCCCGAAACGGCCGTGCGGGTTCGAGTCCCGCCCGAGGCACAAGAAAGGCTGCGCAATAGCGCGGCCTTTCTTGTGCCTTACGGCACCTGTGTCTACTGGGGCTCTGCCCCACCCGAGCCGTAGGCGAGAGCAGGACCATCGGGAGTAAACCCTGCCGCTCCGGCCTGCTATCGCACAGTCCGCCGCAACGGCCTCCGCTAGCGGCTGATGCCGCTTCCTAGTACCTCGGCTTCTGGCCGGCCGAGTTGAAACCAATAGAATTATTTCTAGTGCGGGAAACGTCCCATTCTTTGGACCGCTACCATCAAAATCGGCCTTATTTGACGGAAATGTCCCTCTTTGTGGACCCCTACCGTCACTCCTTGATTTATTGGGATTCGATGTGCAGCACCAAATACTCTGACCGAGTGCCGATACGGATTTTTGGCCCCCAGATGCCCAGGCCAGAACTCACATAATACTGCGTATGGCCGCGCTGGAGATGTCCCCAGGACTTTTCATACAGGGCATCCGTCAGCCAGCTGATGGGCCATACCTGCCCGCGGTGCGTATGACCGCTGAACTGGAAGTCAATTCCGTTGCTCTCGGCTTCTTCCAAATGATAGGGTTGATGGTCCAGCAGAATACTGAAGCCCTGCAGTGAATCCGCCAACTCCGAGAGCGGCTTCCGATCGGGATTGCTTCTATCATCCCTGCCGATTATAGTAATTCCCATCAACTGAACCACGGAATCCCGCAACAGGCCGAGGCCTGCATCTTTCAGGAAACGTTCCGCATCCCCTTCACCTCCGATATATTCGTGATTACCTAACACGGCGAAAGCCGGAGCCGTCAGGCGGTGGAACTCCTCGGCAAAATTACCTTCTACGAGGGGCCGGAGCTGGATATCCACAATATCGCCGCAGAACAGCACGATGTCCGGATGCTCGGCGTTGATCAGGTCAATCCAGCGGCCCAGTTCAGCCTTCCTGTTGCTATAGCCGATATGGAGGTCGCTTGCCAGAACGACAGTAAGCGGCTTCTCCAGCGGTTTGTCTGTATACACAGTTAGTTCTTCACGGTACTTGTGCCGATAATGGATGCCGCCGGCTGTGAGCACGACGGCAATCACGCCCAGGATACTGGCCATTGTAACGGCATTGCTGATGAGCCAGTCTTTAGGAACGAGTCGGACAAGAACCCCGATATCGGCCAGAATGAAAACAATCAGCAGGTACAGGAATGCAATCATCCAGGGATGCCCCAGCTCGTAGAGGGTGGTGATGGTTGAAAGGGAAGCCTTTTCGCGTAGCAGCATACTGGCGAATGCGGCAGCCATCCAGAGAAGGAATAACAATGCAACCACCAGTTTGGCTACCCAGCCGCCCGGCGTGATGCGCCACAGGTGCCACGTGACATAGGCTACACCCAGCATGGCTCCAAGCAAGATAACGATAATACCTGTTCTCATTTCCTGAAAAGGTAGCAATTAATGTATCTGGTGGAGATAACCGGAGAACTCTTCTGAACGAGATTCAAGAAGGCCGTGGGTGGCGTCCTTCATCACGAACATCTGCTTCTTGGGAGCGTTTACCTGTTCGAAGTATTCGCAGGCAAGCGAGTAATTGGTCTGATAGTCCATGTCTCCGTTGATGTTATAATAGGGCACGGCGTAATCATACCTACCCATGAGAGACATTTCAAGAAATCCGTCTGAGAGGAAAAAAGACTTGTATTCCGAACTCAATGGTTCGCGTTTCAGGTAATCAATAATATCCTTTAACGAATAATATGGATTGAAGAGCACGGCGGCGACAATAGAATAATCCGTTCCGTCCTTCATCATTCCATAGCCGTATCGTTCCATGATTTTGCTTCTCAAATACACATCCTCCTCTTCCGAATTTAGGGTCGCTCCCCATTTCTCCACCATCTCGCGGCCTTCCGGATCGTTTTCCGACCAGGTCATTGCGGCGTCGTACAGCCTGCGTTCATTCTCGTCCATATCGATGAACTGTCCTGCGCCGATAAAGGCCTCATAGTATTCAGGGTGGGCGAGCGCCAGATTGGCGCCGAAATACGAACCCCAGGAATGCCCGAGAAGCGTAATCCTTTCGACTTGCAAGTAGTCGCGCAGGAACTCGGTCAATGCCTTTCCATCTAGCATCATCATGTCGGCCGTGATAGTCTCAGGATGAGACTTGTCATAACTCTTTCCACATCCGCGCTGATCCCAGGTGACGACGGTATAGACATCGCTCCACTTCCGCGTAAAAGCATAATCATAAAGACTCGTGGCTGCTCCGGGGCCGCCATGTAAATAGAGCAGGACGGGATTACCCTTATCCTGTCCGTAGATGCTTATCCACTGCTTTGACCCGTTGATGTCGACATACATCGACTTGTTGATACCACCGCTGGGAGTACGCTTGTTTACGCCCTGGCCAATCCATCTGGTGAGAAAAAAGAGCACGATGAGCGAAAGGATGCTGATCCCCACCCATTTCAGAATCTTAAGCGAGATTGTCGTAATACGGTTCATATCAGGATTGTTTTTCGCACAACAGTTCCATGGAGGTATATTGCGGCATCATCCCCTGGGCCCGATAGAATGCTATTGCACCAGGGTTGCCTTCCCAGACATGAAGGGTGATGTTGTGGCATCCTTTCTTCTTTGCAAACGCCTTCACATAGTCGAACAGCGTAGTGCCGATATGTAGGCCGCGGGCCGACTCGAGAACGCATAAATCATCCAGATACAGCGTTGTACGCGGCTTCAGCGCTCCGCTATCCTGGTACTGAATGACGCAGAAAGCATATCCCAGTACGGCTCCTTCTCTCTCGTATACAAAGACCGGCGTATCCGGGTTTTCAAAGATGGCCAGCAGTTCTTCGTCCGTGTATTTTTTCCCTACCGGGCGGAACAGGTCCGGCCTGGCGGCATGATGCACGGCCAGGACCTGCCCCAGGAGCGTATTCACTGCTTCCAGGTCGCGAGGTTCAGCCGGGCGTATGATGAATTCTGACATAACGCAATATCGATTTTCACCCTACAAAGATACTACTTGCACAAAGATTTCTATCTATGGAAATAGGAAGGGCTATCAATTTTGTGTATATTTGTTCAGTTGTCCATTCTCAATGATGAAAAGATTCCACCTCATAGCATCCTTTGTTATCCTGGCTCTTTTAGGGGGCTGCGTAGAAAATGACAGCCCTGAACCGACACCGGATCCCACGCCCAAGGTGCCCACGACCATTACCCTCAGTCTTACGTCTGTTGAGGCGACAGCGGCCGGCGGCAGCTTTGACATTACCGTCAAGTCGCCTTTTGTTCCCCAGGTGGAGAAACCTTCCTGGGTGACGGTAACGGCCGGCACCTTCAAAGATTACACCGTCACAATGACGATGACGGTGGCTGCCAACCCTAACTATGAGACGCGGGAGGCTACGCTTACTTTCAAGGCCACGGGCGCTACGTCGGCCATGCTCCAGGTGAAACAGGCTGCGGCCGAAATGCCGGAAACGCCCGATGAAACAGATGCGAAACTGACGAATGCCAAGGCCAGCCAGCAGGCTGTCAAGGTGTATGATTTCCTCAGGGAGCAAGCCGGGAAGAAGATGCTCAGCGGCGTGCAGTCCGGCGGGACGGCCAACAACAACGACCGTGTGAACCAGGTGTTTACAAAGACGGGTAAGCATCCTGCCCTGGCGGGCTATGATTACATTTACCTGCAGTATTCTCCTACTCCGGAGAGCTGGAGCTGGCAGGTGAATTACGGAGACATTTCCGCCGCGAAGGAACAGTGGGAAAAGAATGGCCTGGTCTCTTTTATGTGGCACTGGAACGTGCCCACTTCCAAGGATGCCTGGGAAAAGGGAAAGGCGGGCAATTTCGACGGTTACGGTTTTTACAGCGACAAGACCAACTTCAGCATAACGAACGCCCTTGCCTCCGGCACCTGGGAGAACGATTTTCTTCTTCAGGACATCGAAAAGGTCGCTGGCTACCTGAAACTGCTGAAGGATGCGGGTATTCCCGTCCTCTGGCGCCCGCTGCACGAAGCGGCCGGCAATTACAATGTGTATGGCTCCAACGGCGCCTGGTTCTGGTGGGGCCGCGGCGGAGCCGATGCCTGCAAGCGGCTCTGGAAACTCCTTCGGGACAAACTGGAAGGGGAGTACGGACTGGACAACCTGATTTGGGTATGGACGCTGGACGCTACCGTGGGGGCAGAGAAAGATTATGCCTCGTGGTATCCGGGCAATGACGAGGTAGACATCGTGGGCGTGGATATTTATGCCGATGATACGGATGCAAAAGAGCGGCAGTACAAGGCCGCCGTGGCGCTTTCCGGCGGGCACAAGTTGGTGACGGTAAGTGAATGCGGTAATATTCCGGACCCCGCCAAGTGCCTTTCTGCCGGAGAAAGCTGGAACTGGTTTATGGCCTGGGACCTGGAGTCCTATTCCCTCAATACGGACGCTTATTGGAAATCCCTGATGTCCTCGTCAAGGGTGTTCACCCGTGAATCCATGCCGTCGCTCAAATAAGGTATCATCAGCCGCTGCAACGGACGCAACTGGAGATCAGGAGTTTATAGAAACACCTCCCTTTCGTGGCGAAGGGGAGGTGTTTGCATAAGTGGTTATTGGTCAGGTGTGTACGTTGCAGCGCATACAAGTGAGAAGCGGTTATCTCAAGCGGTGGATAAGGCGGACGGCTTTGCTTTTATGGCGATTGGTATGGTGATCGTCGTCGACAGAACCGACTCTATATAAATATGCTGAATTATTGCTATACGACGTCGCTGTCCAATAATCCCCTTGTTTATTGATATAATGGCTATATACATCCTCCCCCGTGAACGGAAGGAACGCGACCCCTGCATTCTCCATGGCTGCCCAGCCATCAGCATCATAAACATTAGTATCTGGGCTTGAAGAGCAGTTATTGTTTATATACTCTATGAATGCATCGCTCCCATTGTTTTTCATGGGATCAACGAATAATTCGGGAATGATTATTCTGCCTTTAATGCCAACGACCGTTGCGCCTCCCCATCTCAGCGCATTCATTTCATCATGCGTGGGCGTACACCATATTTTTTTGGAATAGCTCCCGATAGGATTATATATTCCCCAATCATATTGCGAATAAGTGGAAGTGGAAAGATGGCCGGGAGCATATTTACTGTCATCGTTATCCTGAAGCCAAGCGTAACAGTAATTGTACCCCGAGGTTCCAAAACCAAATAGGTCAAATGTTCCGCTCGAAGTGTAGTTTGCCGTGCGCTCTGCTTTTTGTGCGTCACTCCCATCATAAACATCCGTTGTAAAGCAACGATCATACTGATTTGTATGGAAACTGAATGTACCGTTGCTGTATTTCAGGTTACCGGGAGCGATAAGGCAGTAAAGCGGAGTATTACCAGACGTGCCACGGTAGAATGCGTAGCTTGTCAGCGAAATGGACATTTTTATGCCTTGCGCTCTGGCGACGGAGTGCGTGAACGGAATGATTTCCGCCTTCAGCGCGTGATCACTCGCATCCCAGGCGGAGACGACGATGTCCTGATAACTGACGCTTTCTGTGGTGGGAAGCGGAATGTTAAAGGTCACGGTGCCGACGCTTGCCGGTAAATCGGTTATCGTAATATATTGATCTTGGTCGCGGGCAGATTCTTTCAATTTGAGCGTTGATGTTCCGGGGACAACGTCAGTCCCACTGACGGCGACTTGGAAATCCCCGCTCACAGCCACTCCATTGAAATATAGTTTCAAATAGCTGGCTGTAGAAGGAATGCCGGACACAGTAAGGCGCAGTAGACCACACAATTGCTTGAATCTCCATTTTGGGCTGTTGGGATTGTTTGTTGCAATCATCGGGCAGGGCGATTTTTCACCGGAAATGCTGTCAAGGGCGTAAGAAGCGGGCATCACCAGATCCAACGGATGACCGATTCCGTATAACCCACCAGTAGCGGTGTTGGGAACGATGGAACTGGGATATACGGCAAACGCGTTTCGGGCATAGGGCGCTTCGTAAGAAACTGCGAACGAAGCACTATCCCCAAACGCGGAGGCGCCGCTGCTGACAACATATTTGTATGCGGGAGAAGAGTTTTCGTTATACACATGTATAGCGACAAGATCCCCTTGGGTCCAGGAGAAGGTTCCGTCTGCTCCGATGCCAGCTTTCGTGCCGCCAAAATCAACTTTTGCCGTAATGGTTTCCGTAATCATCTTGCCGGAACTAGTGGGTTCTTCCGGCTGGGTGATTTCTTGTACTTCAAGTATATCGTTGCAAGCGGCGAGGCAGAACAGCCCTGCGGCCATCAGCATGAGGATATTTTTATTCATGATACGTTGCTTAAGTCGTTACGGAAGTGTAATCCAGGTGAAGCCTTCGACATCTGTTGCGTTATCTGTTTCGCTGGTGCAGAGGAAGCCTTGATATTTCAATTCTATCGCTTTCGCCATTGGCGTTTCGTAGGGTCTTTTGAGGGTCATGGCTATTTATAAATGTTTGATGGCATTGTAATAGGACTGGCGGGTGCCGAAGCCAGCGGCGTGGGCCATCTGGTCGACGGTGGCGTCGGGATGGTTTTTGTGCCAGGTTTCGGCGTAGGCCAGTCGGCAGTGGGTGATGTAGACGAAGAAGCCGCCGAATTCTTTCAGGGCCTTCGATGCGTAGGTGCGGTTGGTCTGGCACCGGTCGGCGAGGGAGGCGAGCGTCAGGTTGGGGTCCAGGTACGCGCGGCGTTCTTCTACTTCGGTGCGGATGGTGTCGAGGATATGTTCGATGTTTTGCATACTTCCTGGAATTGCGTATGCAAAGTTCGGAAGGATTCTGTTTGTGGTTGTAAAGGATCGTAAAAACTTGGGGACTAATTGTGTTAAAATGAGTAAAATATAATGGATCAGGTTGTGTAAAATCGTAAATTGACGCAGGTGGACATTTTTTTGCAAGCGCGTATTTTTAAAAGGTAAAAAGAAAATGATTACCTTTGCGGGACTTTTTGCCCAAAAGAAGTGAAGGAAAAGATATCATTGCCCTATAAGTTGGTCAAGGCGTACTTCCGCCTGATGATCAATGGCTTCTATTACCGTCGCTACTACAGCCTGGACGTGGAGAACATCCCGGAAGACGGTACGCCCATGCTGATGGTATCGGATCACCAGAACTGCCTGAACGACGCGCTGGGCGTGCTGCTGGCCGTCAACGACCGCAAGATGCGTTTCATCGCCCGGGCTGACGCCTTCACGATCACCCCGCCCTTCACGAAGTTCATCCTCTGGGTGGGCCTGCGCCCCGCTTTCCGGATGATGTACCAGGGCGAAGAGCAGCTGTCGCGCAACCAGGAGACTTTCCAGCTCACCGAGAAAGACCTGCTCGACGGCCACAGCATCCTGCTCTATCCCGAAGCCGGCCATCAGACCGGCCACTGGCTGGGCTTCTTCTCGCAGGGCTACCTGCGCATGGGCTTCGAGGCGGCCGAGCACGCGAACTTCGAGAAGGAGATCTTCATCCTGCCTTCGTGCAACCACTACTCGAAATACCACGGCATCCGCAACGACATGCTGGTGCGCTTTGGCAAGCCCGTGTCCCTCAAGCCGTACTACGAGCTTTACAAATCGCATCCCCGCACGGCCTGGCGCCAGGTCAATGAAGAGGTGAAGGCCCGCATTCGCGAAATGATGCTCGACATCCAGGACCGGGCGCACTACGACGAGATCGACTACCTGCGCGAGAGCGCTTTCGGCCAGGATTTCGCCCGTTCGCTGGACAAAAATCCGGAACTGCTGCCCGAGAAACTGGAAGCCGACAAGGAACTGGTGGCGCGGATCGCTGCGCACGAAGTCCCGTTCGAGGAAATCCGCGACGTGCGCGAGACCATGCAGTCGCTGGGCCTGGAAGACCGGCAGTTCGAAAAGAAGCCCGGCGTGCTGAGTGTCATCGGCGAAGCCCTGCTCCTGCTGCTGACCCTGCCGCTGGCAGCCGTTGCCATCTGGCCCTCCGTGCTTTGCTGGTACATTCCGAAACATTTTGCCAACAAGATGGAAGACAACATGTTCGAAGGCACCTTCGTGCTGCCTGTCGACGTGCTGGTGATTCTCCCGTTGAGCTTCCTGATCACCGTTCTGGTGGAATGGCACTGGCTGGGCGCCTGTTCGCTGATCCACGGCTTCGCGCTGCCCTTCCTCTGCATCTTCGAGTGGTACTGGACCCGCCTGGCGCTGCGCCTGCGGGCTGATTTCCGCTACCTGAAGGCTGGCAAGCGCGCCGCAGCCCTGAAAGAGAAGCGGGCGGCCTTATTTACGAAATTGAAAAATATCCTATAGCATGGAAAAACAAGAAATGATCGATAAGCTGCGTGCAGCCATCGCCGAGGAATTCGAGCTGGAGGAGGAGAAACTCGCTCCCGAGGCTCCCATCAAGGAGACCCTCGACCTCGACAGCCTGAGCCTGGTCGACCTGATCGCCCTGATCGAAGCCCAGACGGGCGTCAAGCTCAAAGGCGTGGAAGTCACGCACATCCTCACTTTCGAAGCGCTCTACGATTTCGTGTACGAGCGCATGTAGGCACCGGGCACCACGAGCCGTTTTTTTTCATACTTTTGTAGGGTAAAAGCAATTGCCCTATGAAAAAAAGTCTGATGTATATGCTGACAGCCCTTCTGGCTATCAGTTTTTCTTTGTCCCTTTCCGCACAGGACAAGACCGTCAAGAAAATCATTGAAATCGGCACCACCGACAACCGGACCATGGAGCACGACGACTTCCTGGCCAACGTGATCGGCGGTCGCCTCATCGGCTCCGCCGCCCTGACGGAGGCCGAGGCCTGGGTGAAAGAGCAGTTTGAATCGTGGGGCCTCGAGGTGATGGTGCAGGAAGCCGGCCAGATCAACGTGGGTTTCAACCGCGGTCCCTGGTTCGGGCGCATGCTGAGTGAAGATGGCATGGTGCTGCATTTCGGCACGCCGTCCTACACGGCGGGCACCCGGGGCAAACAGACCGGCCATGTGCTGCTGGAGCCCAAGACTCGCCGCGACCTCGACCGCATGAAGGGCGCGCTGAAGGGCGCCTGGGTGCTGCTGGACGCCGAATCGAACGGCATGGCCATCGACTGGTCAGCGGCTGCCGACGAGAATCGCGCCAAGGTTATTGCGAAAAACGAAGAAATTGACAAGGAGAACAACGAGATCCGCCGCTGGAATTTCGAAAACCGCGATGCGGAGCCCAAGCCCCTGAAGGAATATGAGAGCGCGCCGGCGCTGTTCTACCGTGAGATGGTGGATGCGGGCGTACTGGGCTTCATCCGTTCCGCGAAGGTGCCCCTCCAGGTGATGTACGACCGCGCGAACTGCTATAACATCACGATGGAGAACCTGCCGCGCGTGTGCGACATCTGCCTCGACGAAGCGCAGTTCAAGGTGATCAAGGAGAAGGTGCAGCGCAAGGACATCTTCCAGCTTGAATTCGAGATCCGCAACCATTTCTACCGCGGACCGGTGAAATACCACAATATCATCGGCATCCTGCGCGGCAGCAAGTATCCGAAGGAATACGTGCTGGCCGGCGGCCATCTCGACGCCTATGACATCGGAACGGGCGCCATCGACGACGGCAACGGCACGTCGGTGACCATGGAGGCGGCGCGCCTGCTGGCGGCTGCCGGTGCCAAGCCCAAGCGCACGATGCTCTTCTGCATCTGGACGGGCGAGGAGTTCGGCCTGCTGGGCTCGAAGTATTTCGTGGAAAACAAGACCGTGCCGCTCGACAAGATCTCGAACTATTTCAACCGCGACGGCGGCCCGCTCTGCGCCACCAGCATCACGGTTCCTCCGGCCATGTACGACGACTTCGTAGAGGTCTGCAAGCCGGTCAACAACATCAATCCGGACTTCCCGTTCACCGTCGAAAAGCGCCAGGGCCCGCCGCAGGCCCGTCCGACCCGCGCCGGCGGCAGCGACCATGCCTACTTCACGATGAATGGCGTCCCTGCTATCTCCTTCCGCGAGACCGACCCGAAGGGATACAACTTCGAGTACCGCGAGATTTGGCACACCGAGCGTGACATCTTCAACAAGGCGATCCCCGAATACATGGAGCACTCCGCCGTTGTCACCGCTGTCGTCATGTACGGCCTTGCCAACCTCGACCATCTCCTCTCCCGCGAAGGCCTTTACAAAGAATAACGACAGACTATTTGCTTGCTTGGGCGCTCTGGGAATTGCTTCTCAGACCGACGCTTCGCGTCTCCCTCCCATGCTTCGCATGGGCCCCTCCCGCTATCAGCCGCGGGTGGCTAGGGTCTTCGAAGCAATTTCCCAATCGTGCCTGGCGCAAGCGGAGCGTAATGGCGGGTGGTTTTCGGCTCAGCGAGCATTTTTTCGCGAGCTGAACGAAAACCAGAGCCATGGAGCGTAGCTTATTTTTGCGTGGTGCGATTTTTGTAGTATTTTTGCGCCTTCATACGCTGTAAAATATCCTAGAAATGAGAAATATCATGCAAAAAACAGGACTGTTCGTGCTTGCCCTGCTGGTCGCAGCCAGCGCCTTCGCACAGGACGGTCCCGTAAAGATCTCGTTTACCCTCGACGAAGCCCAGCAATACGCCATTGAGCACAACCGGACCCTCGCGAACGCCTCGCTTGACATCCGGAAAGCACAGGCCACCAAATGGAAGACGATCGCCGGCATGCTGCCCCAGGTGACAGCGGCCACTTCCTATTCCAACATGATGGGCTACAAGATGGATCTCGGCCAGATGCAGCTGTCCATGCCGCCCTACGCCACCTTCAACCTCACGACCAACATCTCGCTGAGTGGCGCCCAGATCGTGTCGCTGAGCATTGCCGACATATCGCGGAAGATGGCCGACATCACCCTCGAGAAATCCGAGAAAGAAATCGCCAACCAGGTCGAGACCCTCTATTTCTCGGCCCTGGTGACCGAACAGACCCTTCATCTGCTCGAGCAGAACCTGGAGAGCATGCAGAAACTCTACGAGATGACCCAGAAATCCGTGGACGTGGGTGTGGCTGAGCAGACCAACGCCGATCAGCTGCTGGTGCAGGTGGCCACGATGGCCAATTCCATCAACATCACCCAGCGCGCGCTGGAGATGGTCCATAACTCGCTGCGACTCCAGCTCTGCCTGGAGGAAAGAGCTCAGATCGTGTTGACGCAGAGTCTCGATGACTTGCTGAACCTCAGCGCCGCCTCGAGCCTGCTCGACGAGCCGTTCGACATCGAACGGAACTACGACTACCAGCTCCTGAAACAGAACACCGAGCTGACCCGCAAGCAGATTGCCCTGACCGGCTGGACGAACGGACCCACGTTCAGTATCTACCACCAGTACAGTGGCCGCCACAACTTCAGCGACGAGCCTACGATGAACATGACCCCGCCGAACATGATCGGCGCCCAGCTTAATATCCCGATCTTCACCTCCGGCAAGATGACTGCCAACATGAAAGAAGTGCGCCTGAACTACCAGAAACAGCTCAATACCCTGGCGGATACCGAACTTGCCCTGTATGTGCAGCACCACCAGCTGGTCTACAACCTGCGCAGCGCCCTCGAGAAATACGACATCCAGAAACAGAACGTGGATGTGGCCCAGCGCGTGTTCGACAACATCTCCAAGAAATACGAGCAAGGCGTGGCGTCCAGCCTCGACGTGACCAATTCCGGCACGAACCTTCTCACCGCGCAAAGCAACTATGTGCAGGCCCTGTTTGATATCATCGATGCGCAGGTAGCCCTCGAACAACTCCTGAATAAATAGAAATGAACCATATGAAAAGAAGCAGTATCCTCTTAGTGGCGGCCCTGGCCGTCCTTGCCACCGCGTGCGGCGGCAAGCAAACCGAGCAGAAGATGGAAGATCGCGTGGAACTCGTGGAAACCACCACGATCGTCATGTCCGACATCTCACGTGAACTCGAATTCTCCACCACGCTGGAAAGTTGGCAGTCGGTCAAGATTTCCCCGTCCGTCACAGGCATCATCGAGCACATCTACGCCGATGTGGCCACCGAGGTGGCAGCCGGCGCGATGCTCGTCCGGATGGACCAGAACCAGTACAACACCACGAAACTGACGTACGCCAACCTGGGTGTGGAACTGCAGCGCATGGAAACGCTCCGTGAGAGCGGCGCTGTGTCGCAGCAGACCTACGACCAGACGAAGCTGAGCTACGAGCAGACCAAGGAGTCGCTCGATTTCCTGGAGAAGAACACCTTCGTCCGCGCGCCTTTTTCCGGTGTGATCACGGCCAAGAACTATGAGGACGGTGAGTTGTACAGCGGACAGCCCATCCTGGAGCTGACGCAGATCTATCTCCTGAAGGCCCTGATTCCCATCCCGGAGAACTATTTCCCGCATATCAAGAAAGGCATGCCGGTCATGATCCGGACGGACATCTATCCCGGCGAAGAGTTCCCTGCCACGATTGACATCGTCTATCCGGCCATCGAACCGACCTCGCACACCTTCCCCGCCAAGCTGCGGATTCCAAACAAGAGCCTGAAGCTGCGTCCGGGTATGTATGCCAAGACCCGCATGTCCGTGGGCATGGACCGCGCCCTTGTGGTGCCCTACCAGGCCGTGCTGAAGCTCACCGGCTCGAACGACCGCTATGTCTTCATCGATGAGGGTGGCGTAGCCAAACGCGTGTTCGTGAAGCTCGGCCAGCGTTTCGACGACAAGATCGAAGTCATCAGCGACGAACTGCAGGAAGGCGACCACCTCGTGACGGTGGGCCAGGGTAAACTGGTCGACGGCTCGAAGTTGAACGTAATCAAGGAGAACTAAACGATGAGCATCTACAAATCAGCGATCAACAAACCGGTCACCACGGCGCTGATCTTTGTGGCGGTCATCGTCATCGGCGTGTTCTCGCTCCTGCGGCTGCCGATCGACCAGTTCCCGGAGATGGAACCGCCGTACATCACGGTGATGACCACCTATGCCGGCGCTTCCGCCAGCGAGATCGAAACCAATGTGACCAAGATCATCGAGAACAGCCTCACGTCGGTCGACGGCCTGAAGGAACTGACCTCCTCCTCGCGCGACAACATGTCGGTTGTCTCCCTGGAGATGGAGTGGGGGGCCAACCTCGATGAGGCGGCCAACGACATACGATCGTACATCGACATGGTCAAGAGCAACCTGCCTGACGGTTGCTCCAGCCCCGTGATGTTCAAGCTCAATTCGAGCCTGATGCCGATCCTCCAGTATTCCGTGATGGCCAAGGAAAGCTATCCCGGCCTGGAGAAGATCATGAACGACGAGGTGGTGCCGCAGCTCAACCGCATCAAGGGCATCGGCTCCGTGTCGGTGTCCGGCGCCCCCGACCGCTATGTCTATATCGACATCGACCAGGCCAAGCTCGACGGCTTCGGCCTGACCCTCGAGCAGGTGGCGAACGCCATCAGCGTGAACAACCTGAACCTCTCGAGCGGTACGGTGAAGATGAACAAGGAACAGTACCAGATGCAGGTGCGCGGCGAGTACGGCCAGAGCGCCGAGATCTCCGATATCGTGGTGTTCACCTCGCCGCAGGGCCAGAAAGTGTTCGTCCGCGACCTGGCCGCCGTTCGCGATACCATCAAAGACCTCTCGCTCGACGAGAAGGTGGACAGCAAGGATGCCGTCCGTCTGATCATTGCCAAGAAATCGGGCTCCAATACCGTGCAGGTCTGTAAGGACGTGCGCAAGGAACTCGCCAAGATCGAGAAAACCTTGCCTTCCGACGTCGAGATCAAGATGATCTACGACTCGTCTGAAGAAATTGAAAACGCCATCGGCTCGCTGGAGGAATCCATCCTCTACGCCTTGCTCTTCGTGGTGCTGGTGGTCTTCTTCTTCCTGGGCAAGTGGCGCGCGACCCTGATCATCGGCATTACCATCCCGATCGCCTTGATCGTGGCCTTCATCTACCTGCTGATGGTCGGCAGTTCGCTCAACATCATCTCCCTGTCCGCACTGACCGTGGCCATCGGTATGGTGGTCGACGACGCCATCGTGGTGCTGGAAAATATCTCCAAGCACATCGACCGCGGCAGTTCGCCGCACGAAGCGGCTATCTACGCGACCAACGAGGTGTGGACCTCCGTCATCGCGACGACGCTCGTCATCGCGGCGGTGTTCATCCCCCTGACCATGCTCACCGGCATGGCCGGCATCCTCTTCAAGGAATTGGGCTGGATCGTGACCATCGTGGTCTGTACTTCGACGCTGGTGGCCATCTCGCTGATCCCGATGCTTTGCTCGAAGCTGCTGAAGGCCAACAAGGTGGAAATCGACGAGAAAGGACATCTCATTGACGAGGGACAGAAGACGGGCTGGTATGACCGCTTTATCGTGAAAGGCGTCCTCGACAAGGTGGACAAGGCCTATGCGCGACTGCTGAGCTGGTGCCTGCGTCACAAGCTGGTCACCATCGTCGTCGCCGTGATCTTCTTCGGACTGACGCTCCTTCCGCTGATTGCCGGCAAGATCGGTACAGACTTCATGCAGACCAGCGACAACGGCCGCCTCAGCGTGACCGTGGAAGTGCAGCCGGGTACGCGCATCGAGCAGACGGCCGCCCTGGCCCGCGTGCTGGAAGGCCGCATCATGGAACTGGTGCCCGAAGTCAAGCGCATCTCGACCTCCGCCGGTTCCAACGACGAGAGCTCCATCAGCGCCCTCTTCTCCTCCAATACCAATTACAAGATCTCGATGACGGTGGTCTGCACCAAGAAATATGAGCGTAAACGCACCATCGACGAGATTGCCGAAGTCATCCGTCAGGAGCTGTCCAAGTATCCCCAGATCATTGAGTATCAGTGCATGGCCTCCGGCGGTATGGGCGGTGGCGGTGCCTCCACGGTCGACGTGGAGATCTACGGCTACGACTTCGACGAGACGAGCCTCTATGCCCAGGAGATCCGCCAGGCGATCATCGACAATGTGCCGGGCGCCCGCAACGTGCGCGTGACCCGCGACAAGGACCGTCCCGAGCTGAAGCTCGTGGTCGACAAGGAGAAAGCCGCCATGTACGGCCTGAATACCGCCACTGTGTCGCAGTATGTGCGCAACCGTGTGGCCGGCTATACGGCCGGTTTCCTGAAAGAAGACGGCGATGAATACAACATTGTGGTCCGCCTCAAGGAAGAGGACCGCAACTCCATCAACGACATTCTCGACCTCACCATCCCGACCGCGACGGGCTACCGCATCAAACTGAGCGAAATCGCCTCGATCGAGGAGTACTGGGCCCCCCAGACCATCGAGCGCAAGAGCCGCCAGCGCTATGTCCGTGTGACGGCCCTGCCGTACAAGACCTCGCTGGGCGAGCTGGCGCGTGATATCCAGGTGCAGGTGGACCAGCACAGGGCACCTTCGGGCGTCTCGGTGATCCTGGCCGGTGACTACGAAGACCAGCAGAAGTCTTTCAGCGACATCCTGACGCTGGGTCTGCTCATCATCCTGCTCGTCTATATCGTGATGGCCTCGCAGTTCGAAAGCCTCAGCAAGCCCGCCGTGATCATGCTGGCCATTCCGTTCGCCCTCTCAGGCGTGGTGCTGGCCCTCTGGATCACGGGCACGACACTCGACATGATCGGCGCGCTGGGTATCGTGATGCTCATCGGTATCGTGGTGAAGAACGGTATCGTGCTGGTGGACTACATCAACCTGATGCGCGACCGCGGCTACAAGCTCAACGACGCCATTGCCCTCTCGGGTGCCTCGCGTCTGCGCCCGGTGCTCATGACGGCCTTCACGACCCTGCTCGGTATGCTCCCGATGGCCTTGAGCCACGGTGAGGGTTCCGAAATGTGGCGTCCGCTGGGTATCGTGGTGATCGGTGGTCTGTTGGTTTCGACCTTCATCACGCTGATCATCGTGCCGGTGGTCTATGGCCTGATGTCCCGCAGCGGTGAGCGCAACAAGGAGGAGAAGCGCCGCAAAGAGTTTATTTTCATGAATTTGAATCCCGATCAGGAGGAAACGCGATGAAAAGTGTAATGATTGTATTCAACCAGGCCTTCACCACGCGCGTGGAGTATATGCTGGAAGTGTTGGAAATCAGAGGTTTTACCTTTTTTGAGCAGGTGCAGGGCTGTGGCTCCGTCGACGGCGAGCCCCGCCGCGGCACCCACACCTGGCCGGAAATGAACTCCGCCATCATCACGGTGGTGCCCGACGAGAAGGTGGACGAACTGCTGCTGACGGTGCGCAAGCTCGACGCGCGCAACAAGGCGGTGGGCGTCCGCGCCTTCGTCTGGAATATCGAGCAAACCGTCTGACATTCCGAAAAAAATTGTATCTTTACCCAGATTTAACGCAAATAGACAATAAGAATATGGCACAAGCATTAACTGATTCCAATTTCTCCGAGATCGTCGAACAGGGCTCCCTGCCCGTGCTCGTGGATTTCTGGGCCACCTGGTGCGGTCCCTGCCGCATGCTTTCTCCCGTGGTGGACAAACTGGCCGAGAAATATGAAGGCAAGATGAACGTGGTCAAATGCAATGTGGACGAGAGCGCCGACATCCCCATGAAATTCGGCATCCGCAACATCCCCACGCTGCTCTTCTTCAAGAACGGCGAACTGGTCGACCGCCTGGTGGGCGCCGTCCCGCAGGCCGAAATCGAAAAGAAAATCGAAGCAATTATCTAAAACGAACGAATATGAAAAAACTTACTCTGTTGATCGTCAGCATCCTGTGCTTCGGCATTCTGGCCAATGCGCAGGGCTTTATCGTCAAGGCTGGTTACAACTACTCCAGCAGTAGCAGCGTGACGGTGAAAGACCTGAAAGCCGGTCGTTCTGGTTGGCATGCCGGTATCGGCTTCCAGACCGAACCTTCGCACGGTTTCTCGTTCCAGCCGGAACTGCTTTACAAGGTGTCCGGCCTGAAATTCTCGGATGGTGCCGATCTCCGGCTGTCCAGCCTGGAAATTCCCCTCAATGTCCAGTGGGGTCCCGATTTGCTGATCGCCCGTCCCTTCATTTTCGGCAGCCCGTTCTTGGGTTATCGCTTCAAACCGAGCGGCAAGAATATCTCCGAGACCGATGTTAAAGCCCTCAAGCATTTTGAGTGGGGTGTCGGTGCCGGTCTGGGTGTCGAGATCTGGAAGCTTCAGATCGCTGGCAAGTTCAACTGGAACTTTGGTACCTTGGCTGATGTCAAGAGTGCACAGGACGCCATGTCGCACTTCGATGATATCTCGGGTCACATCCGTACTTTCGAAATCTCCATCGCACTGAGATTCTAACCTTGTACAAGGAAGTCCAAAAGTTTCTGGGCCCGGCCTGGACGGATTTCCAGCGCTGCTTCGCCGAAAGTCTCCGGACCGATATCCCGTTGCTCGAAAAGGTGAACCGCTTCATCCTGGAGCACGGGGGCAAGAAGCTTCGCCCTACCTTTACGCTGCTCATCGCACAAGCCCTCGGGGCCCCGTGCGATGAGCGCGTTGTTTCTTGTGCGGCGGCGTCCGAGTTGCTGCACACGGCCACGCTCCTGCACGACGACGTGGCCGACGAGTCGACCGTCCGTCGTGGCGCCCCCACCGTGATGGCACTCTACACGCCCTCTACCGCCGTGCTGGTCGGGGATTTCTGGCTTTCCCGGGCCATGGACCTGATCATCGACCATCCCGACAAGCGGGTGCTGCACGCTTTCTCGAAGTGCCTGGGCGACCTGGCCCGGGGCGAGATGCTGCAGCTCGAACGTGCCGAAAAAGGCGACACCACCGAAGAAGACTACCGCCGGATCATTTATTGCAAGACCACCTCGCTCTTCGAGGCGGCCATGGTGAGTGCGGCTTATAGTGCCGGGGCCGGGGAGGCGGAGATCGCCGCCTGCCGCAGCTACGCCTGCCACATTGGCCAGGCCTTCCAGATGATGGATGACATCCTCGACTATTCGCCGGAGCTGGCCATTGGCAAGCCCACCGGGCAGGATATCATGGAAAAGAAGATCACCCTGCCGCTGCTCTGCCTGCTGGCGAAAGTTCCCGCCGCCCTCGCGCGCAAGCTCCGCCGCCGCATGCGGAAACCCGACGCCGAACTGGTCGAGGAGATCTTCTCGCTCGTGCGGCAATACGACGCGCTGTCCGATGCGCGCCGGGTCCTGGAGGAGGAGATCCGCCAGGCCACCGAAGCCCTCGCGCCACTTCCGGCGTCCGAGGCTAAAAACTATCTCGAAAAAATGGCCGGACTGATGGCCGTCAGGACCGCGTAAGCGTCTTGTAGGTCTGTTCGTAAGGTTCCTGGTCCCACTCGGGTTCGACCAGGGTCGCGTCGCTGTTGAGCCGGAACGCCAGATAGGTGATGGGGATGCCCTGTGCCAGGAAGTTCTTCTCGTAGAAAGTCTGGATGCTGAGCAGCTCGTCGGCGCGCCCCGTGCCGTAGATGTCTTCGTTGTTCTCGAGCACCGTCAGGCCGTTGCAGCGCGCGGTTTCGAGGGTGAAGTGGTGCAGCAGGCGGCTGTCGGTCTTCAGGTGGATGATCCCGCCCGGGGCAAGCATGCGCCGGTAGCTTTCCAGGAAGCGGGGGTGGGTGAGGCGTTTGCGGGGCTTGCGCTCCTGCGGGTCTGCGAAGGTAATCCATATCTCGTCGATCTCGCCCGGGCCGAAGAGCGACTCGATGAACTCGATGCGCGTGCGGATGAAGGCCACGTTGCCCAATTGGTTGAGGGTGGCGTATTTGGCACCCTTCCAGAGCCGGGCGCCCTTGATGTCAATGCCAATATAGTTCTTGTCGGGGAAGCGTTCCGCCAGCGCGATGGTGTATTCGCCCTTGCCGCACCCCAGCTCGAGGACGATGGGGTGGTCGTTGTGGAACATCTCGGATTTCCAGTGCCCCTTCAGGGGATGGTCGCGCCCGAGCAATTCTTCGGTGGCGGGCTGCACCAGGCAGGAGAAGGTCTCGTTCTCCCGGAATTTTCTCAGTTTACCTTTTCCCATCGTTGCAGGTTTCGTTCAGTTCGTAAGAGAAGCCCAGGCCCTGCAGGGCTCTGGCCTGTGCCGGGTCGGCGGGCTGGATCAGGAAGTGCCAGACGCCACCGCTTGCCGGGAAGTCGCGCCAGGGCCAGCTGCCGTCGACCACCGTGCCGCCGCCATGGGTCAGGCGGATGCCCGGGCCTTCCGCCAGCGGAAGATCCACGCGTTCGATGCTGTAGTTTCCCGCGGGATCCACGATGCGGATATTCAGGCTCAGGGTTTCGCCGGGAAGCTGGCTGGCGACCAGGCGTGCCGCCAGTTCCAGGGTATACAGGGCCGTGGTATCGTCAAAGTGGACGTCGAAGCGGTAGACGCCGCCTTCACTGCGGGCTTGTTGGGCAGCAATGAAGCGGGAATTGCCCGCGGGCTTGCTGCAGGCACCGGTCAGCAGGGCCGGCAGGAGCGCGAGGAGCAACAGGGTCAGCAGCGGATGTTTACGCCTGCTTCCCATTGTTGCCACTATTGCCGGTGTTGCCGTTCGGATGATTGTCGTTGCCGCGCCGCGGCCGGTTGTCGCGCCGCCGTTCGCCGCCGTTGTTGTTTCGATCACCGGCGTTGTTCCGGTTTTCGTTGCGGTTCTCGTTGCGGTTCTCGTTGTTCCGGTTGCCGTTGTTGCGGCCGCCGCGCCGGCGGTTGTTGCCGCCCTTGCGCTTTTTCTGCTCGTCGAAGCGGGTGATGCTGTCGTCGCCCACGGCGCTGATGAATTCGCTCTGGACGGCCGGGCCGCTTTCCTGCAGCGAGGCCGGCTTGTTGCCCTGGCGGTTCTCCGCCAGGATTTCGCGGACCTGCTTGGCTGAAAGGGGATAGAGGTTTGCCAGGCTACCCTGCTCGTAGGAGAAGTACATGATGCCGCGCAGGATGTCGGTCTTCATGAGCCAGGCCGGACCGTCTTCGAGTTCAATGGGGCCGCGCATGTCGGGAAGCTGTTTCTGGGCATCCACGTAGGTGGAGGCTTCGTAGTTGATGCAGCATTTGAGCTTGCTGCACTGGCCGGCCAGTTTCTGCGGATTGAGCGAGAGGTCCTGGCAGCGGGCCGCCTGCGTGGTGATCGACTGGAAGTCCGACATGTAGTTGGAACAGCAGAGGGCACGGCCGCAGACGCCGAGGCCGCCGATCAGGCCGGCTTCCTGGCGGGCACCGATCTGCTTCATCTCCACGCGGATGTGGAACTCTTCGGCGAAGTCCTTGATGAGCTGGCGGAAGTCCACGCGCTCGTCGGCGATGTAGTAGAAGATGGCCTTGGTGCCGTCGCCCTGGAATTCCACGTCCCCGATTTTCATGTCGAGACCGAGGCGGGCGGCCAGCTGGCGCGAGCGGATCATGGTCTTCTGCTCGCGGGAGATGGCTTCCTGCCAGCGCTCGATGTCGAGGATCTTGGCCTTGCGGTAGATGCGGCGGAATTCGTAGGTTTCGGGGTCGATGCGGTGGCGGGCCAGCTGCTCGAGGACTACGGGTCCTTCGAGCGTGACGATGCCCAGGTCGTGCCCGTTCTGGGCTTCCACGACCACGAGGTCGCCCGCCTTGATGATCTGGCCCGAGGTGTTGCGGAAAAACACCTTGCGGGTGTTCTTGAAGCGCACTTCGTAGAGGTCGCTGTAGCGGCTCTGGTGGATGCCTTCCATCCAGTCGTAGCTGCTGAGCTTGCAGCAGCGCATGTTGTAGCGCACCTTCAGCTCGCCGATGGGCGTACGCTCCACTTCGCAGCCGCGGGAGCAATCATATTGGGTGGATCCTTTTTCTTTGAGGGTAATGTCTTCCATGGGGCTATAAAGCTAGTAAGAGCCGGTTGCTCAGGTCACAGAAGGTCAGCTTCGGGTTGACGTTGCTCGCCACGGCGGCGAGGGCCGCGTCGACGGCGCCGAAGGCCTTCTCGTAGAAACTGGGCTTGATGCGGGCGGCAAAGCCGCGGATGGTGGCCTCTTCCTGTTCGGAAAGGTCGGCCAGACTGTCCAGCCCGCTGGCAACCAGGTATATTTTGCGGATGTATTGTTCCATGTACAGGCACCATTCCCGCTGCTTCTCCCGACCCAGGTCGGCGAGCATCTCCCATTGGGGGAAGGTGTCGATGATGTGTTTGGCCAGGCCGGCTTCGAGCAGCGACTTGGCGATTTCGCGGTATTCGGCGTTGTCGCTGTCGCGCCCGCCGGCTGTGCGGCGCCGCTCCTCGCGGGTGAGGGGTTTCAGGGAGATGGCCTGGCAGCGCGAGCGGATGGTCGTCAGCAGCCGTTCCGGCTGGTGGGAAACCAGCAGGAAGAGGGTGCCGGCCGGCGGCTCCTCGAGCAGTTTCAACAGTTTGTTGGCCGCATCGAGGTTCATCTTTTCCGGCAGGTAGATGATCATGGTTTTCCAACTGCCTTCGGCTGCCCGGAGCGACAGCTTTTCGAAAATGCGCCGCGACTCGTGCACGCTGATCAGCCCGCTCTTGTTCTCCAGGCCGATGGCGTCGTAGAGTTCCTGCTCGGTGAAGTAGGGGTTGGCCAGCGCCAGCTCACGGAAGGCGGGCAGGAAGTAGTCCGACACGGGCGCTTTCTTCTCGCTTTCGCTCAGCTGGGTGCTGCCGCTCACCGGGAAGACGAAGTGCAGGTCGGGGTGGATGAGCTTCTGGTATTTGTGGCACGAAGGGCATACGCCGCAGGAATCTTCCTCCTGGGGTTCCCGGCAATTGACGAACTGTGCCAGGGCCAGGGCGAAAGCAAAGCCACCCCCGCCGTCCTCTTCCACAAAGAGGATGGCATGGCCGAGGCGGTTGCCGCGGACCATCCGCACCAGCTGTTGCCGGAGCTCCGTATTGCCGATCAATTCCGAAAAGCGCATAATCCCTCAAAGATACATATTTTTTCGCAGATGCGGCAATTTCTTCCTATGCGGAATTTTTCGTATCTTTACCCAATTAACGCGTTGAACAATGAAATCGCTCTTCCATCTCCTGGCCTTCGCGGCGGCCTTCGTGCTGCTGACGGCCTGCCCGAAACCTGAAACCGAACTCATTCCGGTCCCAAGGCCCGACGAAACAGTCTCGCTGGGACAGACCGCCGGCATTACCGGCGAGAGCCTGGTCGCCGAGGACCTGCGGCCCTTGTTGGTGCAGCAGGGCGACGGACTCGCTTTCCGCTGCACGGATGCACCGTTCACCCTGGGTTTTGATATCCTGAAAGATTTTGATGCAGAGCGGCCGTTCAAACGTTATCTCAATTATCGCATCGGTTACGATTTCTATCTGAGCCCCAATCCGGCTGTGCCGGCGGACGCTGGTGAGACGGTCGATCTAGCCACGCTCCTGCCCGCCAACATCGACCTGGGTTACCGTTCTAAGGGAATGTCCATCTATCTGGCGGCGCTTCCGGACGAGGTCATCGCGCTGGAAGACATCCTGTTGACGGAAAGCTCGCATTTCGATGTCACGCTGTCGGTCACCAATCCCTATTTCACGGAAGGGGCTGTCATTCCTGAGTTCTCTGTTGATATGCGGGCCTTTTTCAACAGCCCCGAGGCGGTGGACGGCATCCTGCATTTCGACGCGCCGCTGACCCCCGAAAACGGCTACACGGCCACCAAGGTTTTCCACCTCGACGGCGTGCCTTTCGACCCCGACAATTTCGATCCCGTCCGGCATACCCTCAAGCTTGACGCCCGCGTCGGCCTGAGCGGATCAGTGACCATGGAAGGTCTTAAAACCACGAAAGACCGGCTGGCCGCCGCTCCCGCCGACCTCCTGCTCAACGTCACCGTCGTGCTGCTCGATGTCAAGTGCAAGGGCGTCACCGGCCGTTTCGCTTATCAGACCAAATCCGTGACCGGCTCGCTGAAGTTGCCTGCGAACCTCTCTGCGCTGGATCTCGATGCCAGCGGGTCCGCGGTACAACTCGACATGACATCCAATCTGTCCGTGCCCGCCCAGGCCTTGGTTGACCTGACTTCGCGCAAGGGCCGTCGGGCCATCGCCGAACTGCCCGGCCTGCGGATGCCGCTGGCGGTCGCGGCGCCGGGCAGCACCACCTCCTCGGTCTTCCAGTTGCAGGAAGCGGGAGACCTGTCACCGCTCTTCGCCCGTGTGCCCGATGAGTTCGTCTTCCTGACCTCTGCCGCCACGCTGGAGGACCAATCCTGCACCGTCTATATGGAGCAGGACAACCAGGTGACGCTGACGCCCACGGTGGTGATGCCGTTTGTACCGGCCGGTACCTTCGACCTGAGCCTGTCCGACACCCTGTCGGTGCCGGCGAAAGTCGGCGCGGCCCTTAAGGCGCAGCCGCTGAGGCTGCAGGGGGAAGTGGTCAATACACTGCCGCTCGACGTCGACATGACGCTCACATTGATGGACGACACGGGCCGGGCCCTTTCCCGTCCCATGACCCAGACGTTCGCGGCCGAGAGCACGACCGCCATCCGGCAGGAGATCGTGGCCGCCACCGCCGCCACGGACAATCTCTCCAAGGCCGTGGTCGTCTACCGCATCCGCAATCCCAAGTCTTCTCGCCCGATCCGCGCCTCCGACAAGCTCCAGGCAACGTTAAATATCATAATACCCGGAGAGATCTAGCCTCTTCGGGTATCATCTTTTTGTAAGCCCGAGCATCACTCCTTTGTCATCCCGAGCGAAGTCGAGGGATCTTTCCTAGACGGTCATCACCTCTTTTTCCTTGGCGGAAAGGATGTCTTCGACCTTCTTGATGAAGTTGTCGGTGCATTTCTGCACTTCATCCTCGAAGTCTTTCTCCGTGTCTTCGGGGAGGCCTTCTTTCTGGAGTTTCTTGAGGCTCTCGATGGCGTCGCGACGGGCGTTGCGCACACCGACTTTGGCGTTCTCACCGGCCGTACGGGCCTTCTTCACCAACTCTTTGCGGCGATCCTCGGTGAGGGCCGGGATGTTGATACGGATCACTTCGCCGTTGTTCTGGGGCGTGAAGCCCAGGTTGGCGTCCATGATGGCCTTCTCCACGGGGTGGATGAGGTTGCGGTCCCACGGCTGGATGAGCATGGTCTTCGCATCGGGCGTGCTGATGCTGGCCACTTGCGGGATGGGGGTCATGGTCCCGTAATAGTTGACCACGACACTGTCGAAGACCGCCGGGTTGGCCTTGCCGGCCCGGTAGGTTTTGAGATCTTCGTCCAAATAGGTGACGGCGCTCTGCATCTTGTCTTTCGCGGCGGCGATCACGGCTTTTGCTTTTTCAATCATATCGCTAGTCATTTATTTGTTGCTGAGTACGGTGCAGCGTCCGTTGCCGGCCACTACTTTTTCGAGCATACCTTCGTCGTTCATGTTGAAGACGATGATCGGCATGCCGTTTTCCTTACAGAGGGTGAAGGCCGTCTGGTCCATCACCTTGAGGTTGTCGGCAATCGCCTTGTCGAAGGTAAGTGTCTCGTAGCGTTTGGCTTCGGGGTGCTTCACGGGATCGGCGTCGTACACGCCATCAACTTTCGTGCCTTTGAGCAGGGCGTCGCAGCGGAGCTCGCAGGCGCGCAGCGCGGCGGCGGAATCGGTGGTGAAGAAGGGGTTGCCGGTGCCGCCGGCGATCAGGGCCACGCCCCCGTTCTCCAGGTATTCGTTGACTTCGTCGCGCATGTAATATTTGGCCATCGGGCGCATCGGGGTGGAGGTGAAAACTTCCGCCTTCAGGCCTGCGTTGCGCAGCGCAAGGGAAAGGCCGATGCTGTTGATGACTGTGGCGAGCATGCCCATCTGGTCGCCCCGGACGCGGTCGAAGCCGCGCTGGGTGCCACTCAGGCCGCGGAAGATGTTGCCGCCGCCAATGACGATGGCTACCTGGGCGCCTTGCTTGACCACCGCGGCGATCTGCCGGGCGTAGGCTTCCATAACATGCTCATTGAGGCCGATGCCATCCGGGCCACCGATGGCCTCACCACTAAGTTTGAGGAGAATTCTACGGTATTTCATGAAACAAAAATAGCCATTTATTATGATTTTATCAAGTTTCAGATTATCTTTGCATAATTAATGCGTCAATCATCACGAAAAAATAATAAACGCAAACTATGGCAAGCATATTCAAGTCTTCTATCGGAAAGAAACTGCTGATGAGCATCAGCGGTCTGTTCCTCATCCTCTTTCTGACCTTGCACATGTGTCTGAACCTGACTTATGTGTTCGACTCCGACAATGTGGTCTTCAAGGGCGTCTGCGATTTCATGTCGCTGGGTATCGTCAACATCATGGTCCCTGTCCTGGCCGCCGGCTTCCTCGTCCACATCGTTTACGCCATCATCCTGACCATCGGCAACATGAAGGCACGCGGCGATCAGCGCTATGAGGTTTCCAACAAAGCGAAGACGGACTCCTGGTCTTCCCGGAATATGTTTGTCCTGGGCGTGATTGTCCTGGTGGGCATCTTCCTGCACCTGACGGACTTCTGGGCCAAGATGCAGCTGCAGAACTGGATCGGCGGTCCCGAGGGCGACCCGTATGAACTGATGCGTCTGACCTTCGGCCGCTGGTGGATCACCCTGCTCTACATCGTGTGGTTCATCGCCCTGTGGTTCCACCTGACCCACGGCTTCTGGAGCGCCCTCCAGACCGTCGGCTGGAACAACAACATCTGGATGAAACGCTGGAAAGTGATCTGCGGCGCCTATGTGACCATCATCATCCTGGGCTTCATCGTCATCGCAATCACCGCCTACTGCAAGGCCAACGGCTGCTGCTAGTCCGGAAAGAGTTCGCGGATGATGCTGTCGGAGACATAGAGCTCGGCCGCCGGAATCCGCAGGAAACATCCTTCGACAACCAACTTACCGGTCTTGGACAATTGCTCCAGGACCGGTTCTTTTTGTGCCAATAGCGTCTGCTCCCACGGCGTCAGGGAAGCCCTGGAAAGGCCTTTGACTGTGCGCAGGCCCAGCATGAGTTTTTCTTCGTAAACCTCCTGGTCGGAGAGGGTTTCCGTGCCGAAGGGCCGGGATGCGACGTAGGCGTCGATGTCGGGGGTGTTCCAGCGGCGCTGGCGGTTACCGTCGAAGGAATGGGCGCCGGCCCCGAAGCCCAGATAGGGCTCGCGTGACCAATAGGCACTGTTGTGCCGGGATTCCCGCCCCGGCCGGGCATAATTCGAGATCTCGTATTGCACGAAGCCCGCTGCGGCAAGCCGCTCCTGCAGCAGCGTGTATTGCCGTCGGCAGCGCTCCTCGTCACCGTCGGCCCAACGGCCCATCATCTGGTAGCAGGAGATGTGTTCGGGCTGCAGGGCCAACCCCCGGTCGACCGAAGCGAGCCAGTCGACGTCACCGAGCCCCTCGAAACCGAAGATCAGGTCGAGAGACAGATTGTCGCAGCCGGCGCGGCGCAGCGTCGCACAGGCCGCCTCGGCCTGCGCGGCCGTGTGCCGCCGCCGCATCCAGCGCAGTTGGTCGTCGTCGAAAGACTGCACACCCATGCTCACCCGGCTGACGCCCATCTCCTGCAGCGCAGCCGCGAGCGATGGTGTCACGTCGTCGGGATTGACTTCCACGGTAAACTCTTCGAAAGCCTGCACGCCAAACGTTGCGCGGCAGGCATCGGCCACCCGGGTCAGCAGCGCTGGGGGCAGCAAAGAAGGCGTCCCCCCGCCGAAATAGAGTGTCGTCGGGGGGACGTTCAGTTCTGCCGCACGTTCGCGGATTTCCTGCACAAGGGCTTCCACGTAGGGCTTCCAATCTTTTCTCACGCGTGCGTAAAAGTCGCAGTAGACGCACTTCGACGCGCAGAAGGGGAAGTGGACGTAGAGCCCCGGCATAGGGCTATTTCAGGATCGTCTCAGCGGTGCCGAGTTTGGTCTCGTCGGTATAGAACTCAACCGTGTACTTGCCTTTCGCGAAGGATTCTGAAGAGGCGAAGTAGATGCAGATTTCCACTTCCTCGCCCTGGTAGTCCACTTCACGAAGCGCCGAGTAGATCATCTGTTCGCCGTCGCAGACAAAGACTTTGCCCGTGTCGTCGGTCATCAGGATATCGTCGGGACCCTTGACACGGATGTAGACCGTGCGCCAGCCGCGTTCGGCGATGCTGTTTTCAATCAGGCTCATGCAGGCGCGGAGCTTGCGGGCGCGGCTGCTGCGGTCGGTGACCTTGTTCGACTCGTTGATGGCGACCAGGTTGAAACCACGGCCCTTCACCACGGCGCCGGCCGAAGCGATCTTCGAGAGCTCGTCGGTGGTGGAGCGCAGGTCTTCATACTGGCGCTTGCTCTCCTGAGCCTCGCGGCGGGCGGCCGAAGCCTCGTTCCGCAGGGAGGTGTTGAGTGTGTTGAGCGAGTCGATCTGCCGGATGTATCCTTTCATGATGGAACGGAGGGTGCCAAGTTCCTGCTCGTACTGGCGGATCTTGGCCCGGTTGGTGGCCTCCGTCTTCTGGAGCCGCTCGATCAGCTGTTCCACCTTCACTTTTTCGACGTTGAGGGAGTCATTGAGCGCGGCGTTGTTTGTGCTCAGGGCTTCGTAGTCGCCATGGAGGGCAATCAGTTCGTTCGTCAGGTTCTGCTTGTCGATATTGAGGTCTTTCACCAGTGCGTTCTTCTTGACCATCATCACGCCCAGAACAACCAGCAGGGCCGCGGCGACGGCGCCGAGGACGATGGCTACCGTGCGCATCGAATTGCCGGCACTGCCATTTCCACTTTTTTTGCTCGGATGATCTTTTTCAAACTGGATCATCTCTTCATCAAGTTCTTCCATCGCTGTACTTTTTTCTTAAGTTTGTGCAAAAATATATATTTTTGTAAAGATAACCAATCTTAATCCCCATGAGATACCTGATCCGTGCGCTCAAATACCTGATCTATTTCGCCATCATCTTTGTCTTGATGGTCGGTATCATCTACCTCTTTTCCAGCCAGAAAGCTGCCGGTCTGAGCTTCGTCGATCTCTTCAAGGAAGGCTCGCTGCCCAAGATCATGCTGTTTTTCGTGGCTGTCGCCGCGCTGTATCCTTACCTGAGTTTCCAGAAAAAAGAACTGTACCTCAACGGCCCGTTCACAAACTATGCCGAAATGATCGATGAGGTGATGCAGTCGCTGGATTATGTGCCGGAGACGAAGGAACCCAACTGCGTGACCTACGTCAAGCGCAGCGCCTATGCCCGTCTGACGCGCATGTATGAGGACCGCGTGACTTTCTCCACCGCCGACAACCCCGTGATCGTCGAAGGCTACCGCAAGGACCTGCTGCGGATACTCAGTCTGATCAACCACCGTGTCCGCCAGGAAAGCCGCGAACAGGAAGAAGCATAACAAAAACCGATACAGCCATGAAAGTCGCTGCAGAATTCAACAATGTGTATGATGCCGAGATCGCCAAGGGCCGTCTCGCAAGCGAAGGCATCCAGTCCGTCATCATGAATGTCAGCAGCCCGTATCCGGGCGTCCAGATGGGCCGCCACGGTATACAGCTGATGGTCAACGAAGAAGACCTCGAAACCGCCCAGATGATTCTGGACCGCGCCGTCTAGCTGTCTTCGGCCAGCTGGCGGGCGACGGCACAGAGTTCATCGAAGAAAGCGGCGCCATAAGCGTCGATGAGGGGTTCCCGTAAGAATTGATAGACGGGAACCTTCTCTTTTTTTCCCTTTTCGAAAGCGCACTGGCAGATATCCCAGCGGTGGAGGTTGAGGGCGGTCAGGCCGTTGCGGAGCACCGAGGCCCGGATGGGGTAGAGGCGGCAGGAGATGGGTTTGACCCAGGGGCAGCGTCCCGCGCAGTGGGCCCGCTCGATGGCGCAGAAGCAGCCTGCGTCTTCGAAGCAGGTGTAGGCACACTCTTCGCCGCCGTGCAGCAGGGGCGTCACCAGGTCGCCGTCGCGATCCACCTCGAAAAAGCCTGTTTCCGCGATCTTTTCGCGCCCCGCGGAACTCATCCATCCCTCGAACTGCGGGTAGTGCCGCTCCAGCAATTCCGTCTCGCTCTCCTGCAGCGGAGCCCCGCTGTCGCCGATGATGCAACATGCGCCGCGACAGACGGCATAATCGCAGCAAAAGTGCTCTGTAAGCACTTCAGACGATACCAGGATGTCACCGATCTGGAGGATGGTTGGGACTTTCATGATAAAAAGTTTTGCAAATTTACGCAATAGTTGATAATTTTGGCAGCCTTTATGCATAGACACCAACTCGACAATACAAACAAAAACTGATAAACGATGAAAAAGATTTTCGTTACCCTCTTGGTCGCCCTCTGTACGTTGGGCATCGCTGCAGCTCAGGATTTGGAGAAAGCTACAGAAATTTACAACAACGCTGCTGCCGCTATCGACAACAATAAGGCTGAGGCTATCACGCTGTTTGAGCAGGCCCTCGACATGGCCGGCAAGCTCGGAGACGAAGGTGCCGAAATCGCCGGGCAGTGCAAAGGCATCCTCCCGAAACTCTATATCTCCCTCGGTAAGGAATTCGTAAACGAGAAGAAGATGGACGAGGCGGTCGCCCAGTTCCAGAAAGCCATTGAGAAAGGGGAAGCCTTCGGTGACGCCGAAGTCGTGGAAGAGGCCAAAGGCCTGATCCCTCAGATCCTGATGGCCGATGCCAACCAGGCACTCAACGCCAAGGACTATGAAGCTGCTGTGGCCGGCTACCAGAAAGTGATCGACGCTGATCCGACCAACGGCCAGGCACACCTGCGCAAGGGCCAGGCCCTCGCCGCCCAGGGCAAAGCCGACGATGCCATCAAGGCCTTCGAGCTCGCTTCCGAGAACGGTCAGGAAGAAGCCGCTGCCAAGCAGCTCTCCAACCTCTATGTGAAGAAAGCCGTCGCCTGCCAGAAAGCCAAAGATATGAAGGGCGCGTTGGAGAACGCCCAGAAGTCGACCGAATATGTCGATAACGCCAACGCTGAGAAGATCATCGGTATCAGCGCCCTCTCGCTCAAGCAGAACAAAGTGGCCGCCGACGCTTTCGAAGCTTATCTCTCGATGAGCCCCAACGCCGCCGACAAGGCCCAGATCACTTATCAGCTCGGTACCGCCCTCGTGGGTGCCGGCGACAATGCCAAGGCTTGCGGCTACTTCAAACAGATCTCCCAGGACCCCAAATGGGGTGAGGCTGCCCGCTATCAGATCACCACGCTGAAGTGCAACTAAAGAAACTGGAACTTCTCGCGCCCGCGAGAAACACGGATATCGGCATCGCAGCCATCGACTGTGGTGCCGATGCCGTTTATATTGCGGGGCCTGCGTTTGGCGCCCGTGCGGCGGCGGGCAACCCGATCGATGAAATCGCCCGGCTGTGCCGCCACGCGCACCTGTATGGCGCCAAGGTCCACGCTACGGTCAACACGCTGCTCGAGGACCCGGAGCTCGTCCAGGCCCGTCAGTTGGTGCAGGACCTCTATGACGCGGGTGTCGACGTGTTTATCGTCCAAGACCTGCGGCTGCTCGAAGGGCCGCTGCCGCCCGTGGAACTGCACGCCTCCACGCAGACGGCCATCCGCACGCCCGAACGTGCGCAGGAGCTTGAATCACTGGGCTTCTCGCGCCTGGTGCTCGAGCGGCAGCTCACGTTGGATCAGATCCGCGCCATTCGCGCCGCCGTTTCATGCGAGCTGGAGTTTTTCATCCACGGTGCCATCTGTGTGGGTTACAGCGGGGAATGCTACCTGAGCCAGCAGCTCACCGGCCGGAGCGCCAACCGCGGTGTCTGCGCACAGGCCTGCCGTTCGCGCTACGACCTGGTTGATGCCGAAGGCCGGGTGCTCGTCCGCGATCAGCCGCTGCTCTCGCCCCGCGACCTGCGGCTTGACGGCCTTCTTCCCGACCTGGTGGCGGCCGGGATCAGTTCTTTCAAGATCGAGGGCCGGCTGAAGAATGCTTCCTATGTGAAGAATGTGGTGCGGCACTACCGCGGGGTGATCGACGCATTCCTGGCGTCGCATCCGGACTATGCGGCGGCATCAGCCGGACGGCTGGAGGGCGGTTTCACGCCCGATCCCGACCGGACTTTTACCCGGGGCTGGACCACGGCTTTCGTGGATGCCGGCCCGGACCGGCGCCCGCGCGCAAAGATGCGCAGCGAAGATGCGGCCAAGGCGCTCGGCGAACCCCTCGGCGAGATTTTGGCCGTGCGTGGTCGTGTGGTGGAGATTTCCGGCAGCAAGCCGCTGGCCAATGGCGACGGTCTGTCGTTTGTGGGGAAGGGCGATGCAGTAACGGGCGCGCGGGTGGAACTGGCCGAAGGCCGACGCGTGACCTTGCGCGATAAGACCGGGCTGACGCCCGGCATGCGGGTCTACCGCAACCTGGATATCCGTTTCGAGCGGGAACTCGAAAAGAATATGCCCCGGCGGGTGCTCGACGTGGCGCTTGACTGGCACTCCCGCGATGGCCAGACCGTAGTTACAGCTTCTTCGCAGGGTGTTTCTGTGGAGCAGCGCTTCACCGATGCGGCCCCGCTGGCCGACAAGTCCGATGTGGCGCTGGAAGGCCTGCGCCGCCAGCTGGGCAAACACACGGGACCGTTTGCGTTTGCGATCCGTTCGCTGGAGGCTGATCCCGTGCGCTTCTATTCCGCCGCCTTCTTGAACGGCATTCGCCGCGATCTGGCGGAAGCCCTGCAGGAGCGCCTCGAGACCCGGCCGCGCCCGGACATGGCGCATACGTCCCGTCCCGGCGCAGCCGCCCTCAACCGTTCGACCCTCGGCATCCCCGCCGAACTCCTCCGCAGCCGCTACTGCATCCGCTGGGAGCTGGGGATGTGTCCGAGATGCCGGGTCAAGCCCGGCATGACGAGCGTCACCCCGGGCCCCGACCCGGGGTCTCCCCTTTTCCTCGTCAATCAGAAGAACCGCCTTCGCCTCCACTTCGACTGCGCCGCCTGCGAGATGGTCATTACACCTGACTGTTAATCAGGAGATGAGTCTACAAAAAAAGCATCCGCCATTTCGACGGATGCTTTTTTTGTTTTTACAACTTTTTCACCGGCATGTAATCATTTTGAACAATGCTATCTGATAATCAGATAGATACGATGGCACCATGTAATCAACATATACGATTACATGCGGATGATATGCGCCAATTTTTTTGCATTTATCGGATTTGGCGTTCAAAAACCGAAACGATTTCGTATTTTTACGCGTTTTCTAAAAAACGCCATGCCCGATATCTTCTCTGCTGACAGCTGGTTGAATCGCATCATAACGGCTTCCAACGACTTTCTCTGGACCTACATCCTGGTTGCCGTGCTGATTGGTTGCGCGCTGTACTTTACCCTGAAGACGCGTGGCGTACAATTCCGGATGATCGGCGAGATGTTCCGCCTGCTGGGCGATTCCACCGGCAAGCACGATGGAGAAAAGCACATTTCTTCGTTCCAGGCTTTCGCCGTTTCGGTGGCCACCCGGGTGGGAACCGGTAACTTGGCGGGCGTGGCGACCGCCATCACCATCGGCGGTCCGGGCGCCGTGTTCTGGATGTGGATCATCGCCCTGCTGGGTTCGGCATCGGCTTTCGTGGAATCGACCTTGGCCCAGCTTTTCAAAAAGAAACACCGCCATTCGTTCATCGGCGGACCTGCCTACTATATCCTCCAAGGCTTGAAGCAGCCCTGGCTTGCCGCCCTCTTCGCCATCCTGATCTCCATCACCTTTGGCTTGTCGTACAACTCTATCCAGAGCAATACCATCTGCACGGCGCTCAACGTCGCCTTTGGTTTCAATCCAGTGGTCGTCGGTTTGGTGTTGGTCCTCATTTCGCTGGTGGTGATTTTCGGCGGAATCCACCGCATCGCCAAGGTCAGCAGCGTCATCGTGCCCATCATGGCCCTCGGCTACCTGATCCTCGCATTGTTCGTCATCTGCCGGCACCTCGACCTGATTCCGCAGGTCTTTACCCTTATTTTCAAGGATGCGTTCGGAATCACCCAGATCGCGGGCGGCGGCATTGCTGCCACGCTGATGACCGGTATCAAGCGCGGCCTCTTCTCCAACGAAGCCGGCGAGGGCTCCGCCCCGAACGTGGCGGCCACGGCTAGCACCAGCCACCCCGTGAAGCAGGGGCTCATCCAAGCGCTCGGTGTGTTTACCGACACGCTGGTGGTGTGCAGCTGCACGGCCTTCATCATCCTGTTCAGCGGTGTTGACGCACAGGCCGGCCCGGGTGGCATCGCCCTGACGCAAGCAGCGCTGGAGGCGGAAGTGGGACGCTTCGGCACCATCTTCGTGGCGGCGGCCATCCTGCTCTTCGCCTATTCGAGCATCATCGGCAATTATTACTACGGCGCGGCCAACATCCATTTCCTGACGAAAAAGAAATGGGTAATGACAGTCTACCGACTGCTGTCCGGCGGCGTGATGGTACTATTCGGCGCGCTGGCCAGCCTCGACCTGGTCTGGAGCCTGGGCGACTTGTGCATGGCGCTTCTGACGGCCTGCAACCTTTACGCGATCCTTCGGCTGAGCAAATATGTCTTTCGACTGCTCAACGACTATTGCGCCCAGAAAAAAGCCGGCAAGGACCCTGTCTTTCACCGTGACGCCATGCCGGAGCTGAAACTGGAATGCTGGGAATGAAAACAATTGTTAACCAATCATTTAATAGTAACACTATGAAAAAAGTATTTCAAATCACGCTGATGGCCGCAGCTGCCATCCTGCTGCTCGCCGCTTGCACCAAGTCGCTCGCAACGCGTTTCGATGACTTCGTCAACGACGTGGAGAAGAATTGCGCCTCCTACTCGGAAGACGACTGGAACAAGGCCAACGAACAGTTTGAGAAAATGGTGAAGGAATTCGATAATAACAAGAGTTCCTACACCGAGGAAGAACAGAAGCAGATCCGCGACGCCATCGCCAAGTATTATGCCCTCGTTACGAAATCGGGTATCAGCAGCGTCGTTGATTCCATCAATGAATTCTTCGAGCAGTTCCCGAGCTTCATCGAAGACCTCGGCACGTTCTTCAAAGAACTCTTCAAAAGCCCCAGCGGCGAATAGGGCGATTCGCCGATAGGCCACAAAAAAAGCATCCGCCATTTCAACGGATGCTTTTTGTTTGTGGGCTCCCCTTAAAGTCGAATTATTGAACCTTTGGAGGGACTTCCGAAAGGTGGTTCAGTTCATTGACGATAACGAGAAATGGCTGAAACCCCAAGTTAGTCTACCCCGTCACAAGTACCACTAATACTTGCGGTAGTGTGTCCTAACCTTTTCTACTTTGCCACGGCGAATGCGTTTGTACGCTTTCACCTTGACAACACGTTTCACCTCCACTCTAACGGAGATGCAAACAAATTGGTGAAAAGTTCTTTTTCTCATAATGAATAATTGTAGGCCGTAAGAACTTCACTCCCTTGTTTGAGCACTTCCCCTCGGTTAGGGTTGTTCGCTTTGGAAAATAAAGCAGACACCCATTTAGTGGATAGATGTCTGCTCAAATGGTTGCCTACAATTATTGTCAGCCATTATGATAGGACAAAGGTAAACAAAAACCCGAAACTTGCAACAGCAAAAAAGCAAAATATGCTAAAATGCCTGTAAAAAGGGGCGAAACCTTCCAACGCTATTTTGCCGATACCTCAACCCCCAATATACCATACCCATACCCCTATGGTGTAGATAGTAATTCAATTTTCCCCCAGTGTTGTAATTGAAAAATGGTCCATTTGACGGGGTTTTGATTTGCTTTGAAGCAAATATCAAAATCAATGAT